>CAYYJS010000055.1:0-21304 GCA_964472315.1 uncultured Victivallales bacterium
GAACTCACAACCTTCAGCTCCGGAGGCTGACGCTCTATCCAATTGAGCTACAGGCGCATGCTGGTGGCAACGGTGGCGCACTATAGATTGCCCGCGGCGACCCGTCAAGACCGGGTTGAACGCGCGCTGCAATAGGGCTGGTCATACCGGCGGATGACGCGGTACAGTTTGCCCTTTCCTGAATCCGTACCGGGAGTTGTCATGCAGATTCATCCGTTCCGCGCCCTGCGCCCCCTGCCCGAACACGCCGCGATGGTGGCGTCGGTTCCCTACGACACGGTCGACTCGGACGAGGCCCGCGAGCTTGCCCTCGGCAACCCGGACAGCTTCCTCCATGTGGCCCGCCCGGAGATCGACCTCCCGCCGGGGACCGATGTTCACAGCGAGGCCGTCTACGCCATGGCGGCCGCCAATTTCCAGGCCTTTCAGGACCGCGGAGTGCTCGTGCGCGAGTCCGAGCCGGCCATCTTCGTGTACCGGCAGAAGATGGGCGAGCATGTACAGGTCGGCGTCATGACTTGCTGCCCTGTCGACGCTTACGAGAATAACCTCATCCGCAAGCACGAGAAGACGCGCCAGGACAAGGAAGACGACCGCACCCGGCATGTCCTCGCCACCAACGCCAACGCCGGCCCGGTGTTCCTGACCTACGCCGATCAACCCGCCATCGAGGCGCACCTGACGGCAATCCAACGCACGCCGCCGCTGTTCCACTTCACGGCGGTCGACGGCATCGTTCACACCGTGTGGCGCGCGCCCGAATGGCGTGCCCTCGCGCAGGCCTTCGAGGCGGTCCCGGTCGCCTACATCGCCGATGGACACCATCGCGCCGCCGCCGCCGCGCGCGCCGGACGCTTGCGCCGCGAGGCCAACCCGGCCCATACCGGCGACGAAGAGTACAACTGGTTTCTCGGCGTGCTGTTCGGCGCCGGCCAGCTCAAGATTCTGCCCTACAACCGCTGCGTCCACGACCTCAACGGGATGCGGGAAGCCGACTTCCTCGTCGCCGTTCGCGAACGCTTCACCGTGACCGAGGATGTGCCGCCGCAGCCATCCCGCACACGCCAGGCGAGCATGTACCTGGGCGGCCGCTGGTATGGACTGAGTTGGCCCAAGCCCGCAACCGACGACCCCGTGGCCGGTCTGGACGTCAGTCACCTGCAGAACCATCTGCTCCAGCCGCTGCTGGGGATCGACGACCCGCGCACGTCGACGCGCATCGATTTCGTCGGTGGCATTCGCGGCACGGCCGAGTTGGAGAGACTCGTCGACGGCGGTCGCGGCGCGGTCGCCTTCTCCATGTATCCCGTTACCGTGTCGCAGGTGATGGCCATCGCCGACGCCGGCCGCATCATGCCGCCGAAAAGCACGTGGTTCGAACCCAAACTGCGCTCGGGCCTCATCGTGCATACGCTCGATTGAGAGCCGGCCCCCCACCCCAGGAGGGCCGGCTCGCCACGAATTCGCCCTTCAGTGTCGGCGGACACGGAGTCGTCGACGCCGTCATCGGCCTCCCGTTATCCCAGGATCGCCTTGAGATCTCCTTCCGCCGTGCCGATGGGCATGATGTTGAAGTTTTCGACCAGCACGTTCAGCACCGCCGGCGTGACGAACGCGGGCAGCGTCGGTCCGAGCCGGATGTTCTTCACGCCGAGGTGGAGCAACGTCAACAGAATGCAGACCGCCTTCTGCTCATACCACGACAGGATCATCGATAGCGGCAGGCCGTTGACATCGGTATCGAACGCTTCGGCCAGCGCCACCGCGATCTGGATCGCGGAGTAGGCGTCGTTGCACTGCCCCACGTCCAGCAACCGCGGAATGCCGCCGATGTCGCCGAAGTCGAGCTTGTTGAAGCGGTACTTCCCGCACGCCAGCGTCAGGATCACGCAGTCCTTGGGCACTTTCTCCGCGAACTCGGTGTAGTAGTTGCGGCCGGGCTTGGCGCCGTCGCAACCGCCGATCAGGAAGAAATGCCGGATCGCCCCCGTCTTCACGGCATCGATCACCTTGCCGGCGACGCCCATCACGGCCTCGTGGCCGAACCCGACCGTGATCGTCTTCGCCGCGGCATCGGCGGCGAAACCCGGCGCATCCAGCGCCGCCTGAATCACGGGCGCGAAGTCGCCGTCGGCGATGTGTTCGACACCGGGCCATGCGACAAGGCCGCTCGTGAAGAGGCGGGCCTTGTAGGTCTCGCGCGGCCGTTGAATGCAGTTGGTCGTCATCAGGATGGCGCCGGGAAACGCATCGAACTCCTTCGCCTGGTCCTGCCATGCGCCGCCGTAGTTGCCCACCAGGTGCGGATACTTCTTCAGTTCCGGATAGCCGTGCGCGGGCAGCATTTCGCCATGGGTGTAGATGTTGATCCCTTTACCCTCGGTCTGCCGGAGCAGCAACTCGAGATCCTTGAGATCGTGCCCGGACACCACGATGGCCTTGCCCTTCACGGGCGTCACCCGTACCGCGGTCGGCACCGGGTTCCGGTAGGCGCCGGTATTGGCCCCGTCCAGCAGGCCCATGACGGTCAGGTTCACCGCGCCGCAGCGCAGGTTCATCGCGACAAGTTCGTCGACGGTCGGCGTCGGTCGGGTCAGAAAGTCCAGCGCCTCGTGGAAGAACGCGAACACCTCGTCGCTCTCCTTGCCCAGGATCAGGGCGTGATCGGCATAGGCCGCCGTGCCCTTGAGCCCGTAGGTCAGCAGTTCCTGCAGTCCGGTGATGTCCGGCCCGCCTTTCGCCATCCGCGACTGGACACCGATCGCGAGCCCTTCCGCCACCAGCCCCGCGCGGTCGACGGCGGGCCGCCAGCAGGCGGGACCGCATAGCGACTCCGGCAGGTTGCCCGCGGCGGAGCAGGCCTTCTCATAGGCCTTGCGGGCGTTGTCACGCACCGCGGCGGTCTTCCGAAGGATCGCTTCCAGCCGCGCGGCGTCGAAATTGACGTTGGTCACGGTTGTGAAGAGATTCTCGACGACGGTCACATCGGCCTCGCGGTCCCGTACGCCCAGAGCCCTGGCCCGCGTCGCGTACATCGCGACGCCCTTCGTCGCATGGACCAGCAGGTCCTGCAACGCGGCGACCTCCGGGTCCTTGCCGCACACTCCGAACGTCGTGCACCCCGTGCCCTTGGCCGCCTGCTCGCACTGATAGCAAAACATACTCATCGCTCCACACTCCTCTTTCTTGTTTCTTCGTCCGCCACTCTGTCTTCTGCCCGGCATCGACTACCGATGGTCGATCGCCAACATCATCACGCCGTCTCCACCCGTTCGCGAATCATGATCAGCAGCATCTTGAACCGCCGCTCGGCCTTGAGCGCATGCGGCACGTGGGCGGGCATGATGATCAGCTCGCCCGCCTTGACGGTATGCACCACGCCGCCGATCGTGACGGCGGCCTCGCCGTCGAGCACCTGAACCGTCGCATCGTACGGCGCCGTGTGTTCGCTGAGGCCCTGCCCGGCGTCGAACGCGAACAGCGTGAGCGTGCCCGCTTTCTTGTCCAGCAACGTCTTGCTGACCACGGCATCGTCGGCATACGCGACCGTGCCCGCCAGAGGGATCGCCTTCCCCCGCCATTCGGTTGTCTCTTTCATGTCGCTTCCCTTTCTACGGCGCCAGCCGCTGCGTTCCCTTGATATCCCCATTCACCGCCACGGTGACCTCATCCAGAACCATGTCCGTCCGACCGCTGAGCGCGAGCGCCTGCCGCGCGATAGCCGTCAGCCCGCCGCAGCACGGCACTTCCATGCGCACGACGATCGCCTTCGGTGTCATGGATTCGCGGAAGATACCGGCCAGTTTTTCGGCATACGGCTCTGTACGATCCAGTTTCGGGCAAGCCACCAGGACACCGCGCCCCCTCAGATACCTCCAGTGTATGTCGGCCGAGGCGATTGGCGAGCACGTACTGAGCACAACCAGTTCGCGATTCCTGAAGAACGGCGCATCCGGCTGCACGAGATGCAACTGCACGGGCCACTGCTCAAGGTCGGAGCGGACCATCTGACCGGGCAACGCGCCGTCGCTCGGGGTGGGCGTTTTCACGTCGCCGCCCACGGCCATGCGCATGCGCGAACCGGGACAGCCGCCACCGGCGGGCGGGACGTCCGTACGGAGACCGGCAAACGACGCGGCGCCGGTGGCGGCGGGCATCGAAGCCGCACCGGCATCGTGACGGGTGTTGGCGGCATCGAACTGTCGCAACCCGGAATCGCCGCGCGTGGCGCGAACATGCGTACGGGTGGCGCCGATGTCGTAGCCGTCGGCATCGCGCTCGGCGATGGTCAACGCGCCGGTGGGGCAGGCTCCGATACAGTCGCCGAAGCCATCGCAGAACTGCTCCTTGACCAAACGTGCCTTGCCGTCGACGAGCGCCAGCGCACCCTCCGCGCAGCCCGTAATGCACGCCCCGCACCCGTTGCACTTCGCCTCGTCGATTTCGATGATCTTGCGTGTCGCCATACCGACCTCCTCGTGGTTGCCAGCTCAATCGTCGGGGACAGCCTAGCGCACTCCTGTTCCGCCGTCCTTGACTTGGGTCAAGAAGACGAAAATAGGGGCGGGAGGCCTGATTGGCGCAAGCACAGGCGATAGGTGGCGATCCTGGTGTCACTTGAGTCAATCTGCTCTGCTATTCGTCACCGATGCGCCCGCCGCCGAATCCGTACTCGACACCCAGCCACCGACACACGAAACTGCCGCCATGTTTGTCGAAGGACAAAACGTGAAGGCGCGTGCGCGATTGCTGGGAGCGTGTCCGTTGTTCGGCAATCTTTCGTCCGGCGAGCTGGACAAACTGGCCACCATCGCGGAACTGCGCGCCTACGATACCGAGACGTACCTGTTTCAACAGGATGCCCGTGCGCTCGGTTTCTACATCGTCGTCGAAGGCCGCATCCGCGTCCATCGCGTCAGCGTCGACGGCCGCGAACAGGTTCTGCATGTGTTCGGGCCCGGCGAGGTCTGCGGCGAGGTGCCGGTCTTCCAGGGCGCCACGTTTCCGGCGTCGGCCGCCGCGACCGAACCGACACGCGCGCTCTACCTGCCGGGCGATGCCTTTCGCCGTCTATCCCGCCGCAATCCGGACATCCTGTTCGAGATGCTGGCCGCGCTGTCGGTTCGGTTGCGCCACTTTGTCAACCTGATCGACGACCTGTCGCTGAAGGAAGTGCCGGCGCGGGTCGCCAAGGTACTGCTCGACGAAGCCGCGCACGCCGGCGGCTTGATCGTCCGCCTCGGCACGACCAAGGCCGTGCTCGCCGCCCGTCTCGGCACCGTGCCGGAAACGCTGAGCCGGATCCTGAAGAAGATGCAGGAGCGTCAAATCATTGACGTGAGCGGCCGATCCATTACGATTCGGAATCGGGATGTGCTCGTCGACTTGGCCGCGGGCATGAAGCTGTAGTAATGACATGATGGAACCGCACCAGAAACCGCGCGTCGGAATCCTCGGGGGCTCGTTCAACCCCGTGCATATCGGGCATCTGATCCTGGCCCAGACGGCACTCGAGCAATTCGAGCTCTCGCGCGTGCTGTTCATGCCCTGCCATGTTCAGCCCCATAAGGCACCCGAGTTGCTGGCGGAGAGCCGGCACCGGCTGTCCATGGTTGAACTGGCCATCGGCGACAACCTGCAATTCGAGGCGCTGGACATCGACATCCGGCGCGGCGGCGTCTCCTACGCCATCGATTCGGTCAAGGAACTGCAGAACCTGTACCCCGAAGCCGAACTTTTTTTTATCGTCGGCGCCGACACCCTGCACGAGCTGCACGCCTGGCGCGAGATCGGCGACCTGCTCCGGCGGTGCACGTTCCTGGCGCTGGCGCGGCCGGGCTTCGATCTGGAGGCGCTAACGCCCGAAATCCTGAAGCTCGATACGGCATGCACCGAGCATCTGCGTTCGCACGTTGCATTGGGACGCCGGGTTGATGTATCGTCATCTGACATCCGGCACCGGATCGCGGAAGGCATGAGCATCCGCTATCTCGTGCCGCCCGAGGTCGAGATGTATATTTGTGAACACGGACTTTACCAGGGATAACGGCAAGGCATGACCAGCAAGACACTCGAACTGGCCCAGGCGGCACGCACGTTCCTCGACGACAAGAAGGCCCGCGATACGGTCCTCCTCGATGTGCGCGAACACTCGTCGGTCACGGACTACTATCTGATCACAACCGGTCTCAGCGCGCCTCACCTGAAGGCCATCTTCAGCGACCTGCAGGTTGAACTGAAGAAAACGCTGGGAGTCACCTGCTACCGCAAGTCCGGCGAGCCGGAGGGCGGTTGGATGGTCCTCGACTACTTCGACCTGATCATACACGTCTTCCTGCCGGAACAGCGGGAATACTACGCCCTCGAGACGTTGTGGGATCAGGTGCCTCGGGTATCGTAGCGGCATCCCCGACCGACGCGTCATCCAGCGCGAAACCCTGCATCCGCAGGAGTTGCGCCGCGAGTCCTTCCATCGATACGGGAACCGCGGTCCCGTACGTTCCGGAATCCCCGTCGCCCGCCACAACCGCATCGCCCTCGCCCACCAGCGCCAACAGGTCGTCCAGCGCCGCCATACCGGTGTCGGACAACACCCCTGCTCGGCCGCCCGGACCCCACGATGCCACCCAGATGCCGGCCACCACCAGCAGCGACGCCGCCAGCGCCAGAACGGGACGCGACACCCGCGGGAAACGAAGCACGCGCCGATGCCCGCACGCCTTGCGCGCGGCTTCCTGAATCCGTGCCAGCGTTTCCGGACTTGGCCCATCGTCAGGCAACCACGCGCCAGTCTCGCGCGACAGGACCGCTACCGACCGCGCGAAGTCGCGCAACTCGGCATGGTCATCCATCGCCCGCCGCAACGCCACCCGGTCGGCTTCGCCAAGCTCCCCGCTCGCGTCCAGCAGCACCCGGTCCCGCCATCGTCGCGTCTCGGTCTTCATGATGCCCCCAGTTCGGCATAGCGCTCGTGCAGCAACCCGCGCAACTTGCTCAGGGCATACTGCATCCGCGCCAGCGCCGTGTTGATCGACGTGCCCTGTATCCGCGCGATTTCCCTGAACGGCAGTTCCAGCTTCACCCGCATGAGAAACACCTCTCGCTGTTCGTCGGGCAACCGCCCGACCGCCGCCCCGAGGGCCGTGCGCAGATCCCGGTTCGCCAGTCCCGCTTCGGGTCCGGGCCCGCCGGCGGGAAGCACATCGATCAGCGACGACCCATCCTCGCCGGCGTCGGCATCGAGACTCACCTCCGGCCGCCGCCGCCGCGCCCGGTCGATCATCAGGTTATGGGCGATGCGGACCAGCCACCCATGGAAATTGCCGTGCCGGTAAGCGTCGATCTTGTGAATCACACGCATCCAAACCTCCTGAAACACTTCGTCCGCGTCGACCTTCCCTCCGGTCATGTTCAGAATATACCCGAACAACGGCCGGCGATAGCGCTCGACCAGGATTCCCAGCGCGGAGGGATCGCCTTCTCGATACCGTTGCAGCAACTCCTGATCCGATGCGTCCATGGCTCCCTTCCGCGATGGTCCATCCCATTAACGCACGGTTCCGCCGTTTATTGTGCGCGTCCCGAATGCTTCTGCCGCCTCGATGGCGCGTTCGGCATACGGCCGGCAATGGCGGTACAGCGTTCCAGCGCGCCGCCGTGCGAGATCGGCGGCATCCTGAAACGTCAGCGCCGACACCGAAACGATCCACAGGGCGATGCCGAGCAGGTTCAGCAGGACGATCACGGCATACGCGAACAGATGCCCCTGCGCCTGGATATCGGTCTGCCGCTGCAGGAGCACCGTTACCGTGAACGTGGCATGGAATCCCCACGTCAGCCCCACAACCCCGAGCCACCACAGGTGCCACGGCGTCAGGTCGACAAACAGCGAGGCAACCCCGTAGGCGGCCACGGCGAGCACCGTGTACAGGGGAAAGAAGTAGGGCGCGAGCGTGATGAGGAAGTTCGTCTTCGAAAGCACGACGCTGCCGCGGTCCTCGCCCACGCGAATACGCGAGATGCTCGCGCCCATCAGCAGCCCCCACAGCGCGTGCGTCAGTTCATGCGCCAGCACATACGTACGGAACGGCTTCGGCAGCAGGAAGAACACCGCCACCCACAGCAGGAAGCCGCCGACCAGCGCCATCCCCGCCGGCGGCAGCAGTGTGGTGCCGTTCTGCAACGCACAGGCCAATCCCCATACCGTCTGCGCCACGACAACGCAAACCGGCAACAGGCATATCCCCACAACGAATTTCAGGAGTTTGAGCAACATGACCGCCCGGATTCTCGCAGTCTCCCCCCGCCGGGGTCAACCCTTGAGCTGCCTTTGACGGCGCCCCCGCTTTCTGTTACACGATAGACATGATGGTTTCGCAATGGTCCGGCCGGGTGCGACGCAACGCGTCGCGCCTTCCGTCCCTGGCTGCCGCGGTATGGGTCGCTGCCGCGACCGGCCTGAGCGCTCCGCCCCCCGCGGACGTTCCGCCGGCAATCGTCGATTACTTTTTTGAAACCGGCTGTCCTGCCTGCGCCCGCGTGGAACATGAGGTGTTCCCGGCGCTCCACGAGCGCTACGCCGGCTTCTTTGCCCTGCGCCGATGGGATATCGGCATCGCATCGAATGCGATCCGGCTGGCCGCCTATCAGGAGCGGCTCGGGATGGAGGCGAACGCGCCGGTTTCGGTGGTGGTCGATTACCGGACGGCGCTCTGCGGGGTCGACTCCATCCGGGCCGGCCTGCCGGCCGCCGTCGACGCGGCCATCGCCGCCCGGCTGTCGGACGACTGGACGCCGCCCGCCCCGATCGCGATCCCCACGCGCGAAGCCGGTCTCGTGAAGGCGGCGGCGCGCGTTCGCGCATTCACGGCGGCGACGATCGTCGTGGCGGGGCTTTGCGACGGACTCAACCCCTGCGCCATCGCCGCCCTCGTCTTCCTGACGAGTCTGCTCGCGCTGTCAAACATCCGCGGCGCCAGACTGCTCCTGCTCGGCATCCCCTACTGCGCCGCCTCCTTCGCAACCTACGTCGCCATCGGACTTGGACTTCTCAAGGCGCTGCACCTTTTCCACGGATTCCCGATGGTGCAGTGGGCCGTGGAGACGCTGTTGATCGGCGGCCTGCTCGTCGCGGCGTGGCTTTCGTTCCGCGACGCCCGGCGTTTTCGGGCGAGCCGGGATCCGCGCGATGTCACCCTTCAGCTTCCGCCGCGGATCAAGGGCGCGGTACGGGCGGTCCTGCGCCGCGGTGTCCGCGCTCCGTACCTGATCGTGGGCGGTCTTCTCGCGGGCGCCGCCGTCACGGCGCTGGATGCGGTCTGCACCGGTCAACTCTATCTGCCGACGCTCGCGCTGGTCCTCGACGCCTCGGACGGCGGCGGCGCGGCCCCGCGGGCGCTCGCCCTGCTGCTGGCTTACAACGCGGCCTTCATCCTGCCGCTGGTCACGGTTTTCGCACTGATCTGCGCCGGCCTGCGCAGCACCCGTCTGGCCGCCTGGAGCGCGGCACACGTGGCGACCGGCAAGGTGCTCATCGGCGGCGTCATGCTGCTGTTGGCGGTCCTGACGGCACTGGTCTGAGCACGGCCGACGGCGCCCGTTTCCAATCACCCGTCAGCGCCCGCGCCCCCGGCTCATCCACGCGCTACTCCTCGATCGCGTTGGTCTTGAAGCTGCGCTTCAGCCGGGCGGACAGTTCCTCGCCGGGGTTGGCGACGAACTTGCGCGATATACGAAAGGCGGTCTGTCCCGTGTTGCGCGAAATGAGCCGCAGTCCGTACTCGAGGTCGTGGAACTTCTCCCGACAGACCGTACGCACCGTGCGGCCGCTATCGCGGCTCGCCGCCACGAGCTCTTCGATCGCGCCAGGATCGAAGTTCAGCTTCAACCCGTTCACCCGTTCGAACTCGGCGGCAAACTCGGTCACCTCGGTCTGAAACACGGCCATGCGTTCATCCGCGCAACCGGCCAGAACCGCGGCCAGCGTCGACGCGGGGTCCTTCACGGTTTCCACGGTCACGTCGAAACGTTTCACCCCCAGCGACGGCAGTTCGAACTTGAAATCGCGGAAGACGCGTTCCAGAACCGTCATCAGCCCGCGGGCGCCCGTCCCCTCCCGATGCGCCCGTTCGGCCACTTCGCGGATCGCCTCGCGCCGCATGGCGAAGTCGATCCCGTACCCCATGAAGTCGAGGCGATACTGCGCCAGCACGCTGCCCTCGGAATGCAGCAGGATGTTGTCGAGGTCATCCACCGACAGCGGATCGCACACGACGCGGATCGGCAGCCGCCCGATGAATTCGGGCTCGAACCCGTACTCGACGAAGTCCTGCGTCCGCACCTCGCGCAGACAGTCGGCATCGTTCGCGGCTTTCGTTTCGTGCGCGAACCCGATCTGGGCGCTGCGCATGCGCCGCCGCACGACGTCAGGCAGTTTGTCGAAAGCGCCGCTAACGATGAACAGAATATGCCGCGTATTGATCGTCCGCTTGCCCGCCCCACGGCCCCGCTGCAGCTCCATCACGGCCTGCATCTGGCCGATGATGTCCGTCTGGCCGAACAGGCTGACATCGGTTTCCTCCATCAGCTTGAGCAGATTGGTCTGCACGCCACGGCCGGACACGTCCTTGCCCACCGACGATTGCGAGGCGATCTTGTCGACCTCATCCAGATACACGATCCCGTACTGCGCCAGATCGGTATCGCCGTCCGCGGCCTTGACGAGGTCGCGGACCAGATCCTCGACATCGTGCCCGACGTAGCCGGTCTCGGAAAACTTCGTCGCATCGGCCTTGACGTACGGAACGCCGATCAGCTTGGCGATGCATTTCATCAGGTAGGTCTTGCCGACGCCTGACGGTCCCAGCAGGATCGTGTTGTGCTTGGCATACTCCTTCTCGCGCACGGTCGCGGACTCGAGGCATGCCCGAACGTGGTTGTAGTGGTCGCAGATCGCCACGGACAGCACCTTCTTGGCCTCATCCTGCCGGATCACGAAGCGGTCCAGATAGTCGCGTATGTCGCGCGGCTTCAGGTTGAACTCGCGGATCGGCGCGAGCGCATCGCGCGCCGGGTCCGGCGCGGGCTCATCCGTCGCCGCGGGGCGCGGCTGCATGCCGGGCATCACAAAACCGATGTTGGCCTTGCGCAGCAAATCCTGGAGCTGTTCCTCAAGGCTTTTCGGGGTCTTCTCGCCATCGCTCATCGTATTCACCACACAGTCGGCTGTCGCGCAAACACCGCGCCGGTTGTCCTCCCACGCGGGGAGATTCGTTCCTTCGAGCAGACGAGTCAACGATGTTCGCCGCACCCCGTGCGACGGGGGATCACGGGTCGAACCGGAGTTCGAGCGCCCCGCTCTCCAGCGCCTGCTTGCCCCGCATATGCGAAATGTCGGTCGGGTACGTCCCGGTGAAACATGCCGAACAGAAACGCTTACCGGACTCGAACGGCAGGAACAGCCCTTCGAGGCTGAGATAGCCCAGGCTATCGGCGTCGATATACCGGCGCACGGCTTCGACATCCATGGACGATGCGACAAGCTCCTCGCGCGTGGGAAAATCGATGCCATAAAAACAGGGATGGGCGATCGGCGGACAGGATATCCGCACATGAACCTCCCGGGCGCCGGCCTCGCGCAGGCGGAATACCCGCCGCTGGGCCGTCGTCCCCCGCACGATCGAGTCGTCGACGACCACGACCCGCTTGCCGCGCACGACTTCCGGGAGCACCGTCAGCTTCATGTCCACGCCACGCACGCGGTCGGCCTGGTGCGGCATGATGAACGTGCGCCCGACATAGTGGTTGCGGATGAATCCCTGATCCATCGGGATGCCGCTCTGCCGCGAATAGCCCAGCGCGGCCGAATTGCCGCTGTCCGGAACGGATATGACAACGTCGGCGTCCACGGGGTGCTCCTTGGCAAGCTGCATGCCGTACCGGACGCGCACCTCATGCGCATTCCGACCAAAGACCTGACTGTCCGGACGGGCGAAGTAGATCACCTCGAAAATGCAGCTCGCCTGGGTGTCGGGGTTGGACTCGGCGAAAAAGCTGCTGTGCATGCCGGTCTCGTCGAAAACAATCAACTCGCCGGGGGCGACATCGCGCAGGAACTCGGCGCCGGTCTGCACCAGCGCGCACGTCTCGCTCGCCACCACATAGCCGTCGCCCAGCCGTCCGATGGACAGCGGCCGGAACCCGTGCCGGTCGCGCGCCGCCATGACGCAGTTGCGTGTCATGATCAGGAACGAGAACGACCCATCCAACTCGCTCAGCGCGCGCGCGACGCGACGCGGCCGGGTCCGGTACATGGGATCGGCCAGCAAATGGATCAGCACCTCGCTGTCCGTGCTGGTCTGAAAGATCGCGCCGGCCTCCTGATACATCCGCCGCAACCGCGCGGCATTCACGAGGTTGCCGTTGTGCGCCACGGCCCACAGGCCGTCGACGCATTCCGCCACGAGCGGCTGGACGTTCTGGATGCGCGTCGAACCCGTCGTCGAATACCGCACATGCCCCACGCCGAGATGACCGCGGAGCCCCGCGGCAAAATCGCCGGTAAACACGTCGTTGACCAAGCCCAAGCCTTTGGTGGAACGGACCTTCTCGCCGTCGCTGACGACGATGCCGGCCCCCTCCTGCCCGCGGTGCTGGAGCGCGAACAGCCCCTGATGGATGGTTGCCGCCACATCCGGAACGCCGAATACGCCAAACACGCCGCACCATTCGCGGGGACCGTCGTCACGTTCAGTAGTCATGAATCAGCCTTCTGCTGGAGGGACTCGCAAAGGGAGAACCAAACGGGACAACAGGATAGCCTCAACACGGCGGACATTCAACCACTAGTTCGCGGCGCCCTGGGTCACGCCAGGTCAAGAACGTCTCGCACTTTGCGTGCAAGATCGTCGCGCGTGAACGGTTTCCCCAGGAAATGCACGCCGGCGTTGGCCACACCGAGACCCAGCACCTCATCCTCGGTGTATCCCGACATGTACAGGCATTTCATCCCCGGACGGAGATCGTGCAATCGCTCCGCCAACTGGCGCCCATTCATGTCCGGCATAACCACGTCGGTCAGCAGCAGGTCGATTTCGCCGGCATACCGCGCGGCCAGCGCCAGTGCCTCGACGGGGCCATCGGCCGCCAGTACCGCGTGCCCCATGGCTTCGAGGAAGAACCGCGTCGTAATCCGGACCGAACGCTCGTCCTCGACCAGCAGGATCGTCGCCTTGCGGCCCGTCGCCTGTCGCTCGGCGGACACCGGAGCGGCATCCGTGACGACCGGTCCCGCATAGCGCGGCACGTAGACGCTGAACGTGGCCCCCTGCCCCGTTTCGCTGACGGCATCGACATAGCCATTGTTCTGCTTGACGATGCCGAAAACGGTCGCCAGGCCCAGACCCGTTCCGTGCCCAGAGCCCTTGGTTGTGTAGAACGGCTCGAAGAGATGCGACATGGTCTCCGCGTCCATGCCGCACCCGTTGTCGGCGACCGTCACCAGCACGTACGCGCCGGGCACGGCGCCGGGATGGGTCGCGCGGAAGGCGTCGTCCAGCTCGACGTTGGCCGTCGACACCGTGATCCGGCCCGCGCCCGTGATGGCATCCCGCGCATTCACGGCCAGGTTCGCCAGCACCTGTTCCACCTGCGACCGGTCCATGCGGACCAGCCACAGGTTATGCCCGGGCGCCCAGACGACGTCGATGTTCTCGCCGATCAACCGCCGCAACAGCTTGAGCATGCCTTCCACGGTGTCGTTGAGATTCAGTACGGTCGGCGAGATGATCTGCTTGCGGGCAAACGCCAGAAGCTGCCGCGTCAACGCCACCGACCGCTGCGCGTCGGCGACGACCTCATCGAGGTAGGGCCGGATCGCGTGGTCTTTTCCGACACGTTCGCGGCAGATGTCGACATAGCCGAGTATCGCCGTCAGCAGATTGTTGAAGTCGTGCGCCACCCCGCCGGCCAACCGTCCGACCGACTCCATCTTTTGCGCCTGCACGACCTGCGCCTGGAGTCTGTCCTTCTCGGCTTCCGCCTGCTTGAGGTCGGTGATATCGAGCGCGACCGCTTGCAGATGCGTCGCCTGTCCGCGCGGGTCGCGAAGCACACGGCACCAGTCGCGTACCCACCGCACGTCTCCCGGCCCGACAACCACCCGATAGGTCCGCGACCATTCGTCACCGCCCTGGGCCAGATGATCGGCAAGCTCGCCTTCGATCCGCGGCGCGTCGTCCGGATGCATGACGGACCGCCAGGTGACGCGTCCGGTCAGCAACGCCTCTTGACGATAGCCGAAAACCCGCTCGACGTTGTGCGACACGAGATCGAGAGACCAGTCGCCGGCACCGATTCGCCAGAGGAACAGAACGCTCGGACCGCGCTCGACGACGGATTCGATGGCGCGAATGCGATCGAGCGCCGCACGCAGCGACTCGGTGCGCTCCTCGACTTCCGCGCGCGACGCCCGGATATGGCGGTTCGAGGACAGCAGCACGACCGAAAGGTAGGCGGCCAGCAACGCGATGACGACGGAACCCGCGGGCACCAGACAACGGGTGGCGATCGCCGACCGCCAATCGCGGGCGTCGACGTCCATGCCGAAAACCGCCAGAAGACCCCCGGTCGCCGGGTCCTGCAGGGGAATCGAGGCGCTGACCCACCGCCCCCAACGGTCGGCGAACGGCCCTTCCGTGCCTTCGTTACCCGTCGCGAACACGGCCCGGAACTCCTCCGACGCCTCCTCGTACGCCTGACCGGCCGGCGACTCGTCCGCGCCGTCGACCGGTTCGGCATCGACGAAGAAGAAAATGACGCCGTCCGTCCGCTGCCCCATCAGGTAGATAAAACGACAATCGGGCGCCGCTTGGCGAAGCCGGGCGAGATGCGCTTTGAGGTTCAGGTAGGCCGGACGGTCCAAGTCCGCGGCCGTGCCGGTCAACGCGCGTACCGCGCCGAGATCGATCCCGTGGGCCGCCAGGCGCGCCCGTGCCAACAGATCCCCGCGCATGCGCCGATCGGCACCGCGTGCCGTCCACAGCGTCATCATCGCGCCCGCCGCAATGACGGCGACCACCGCCAAAACACGCATGCGCCGGGATAGCCACGGCGCCATCGACTGACCAGTGCGCGTCATGAGCCCGCACCACCCCCGGAACCGCCCGTTTCGGGCAGACTGAAGAAGAACGTCGACCCCGTCCCGGGCTCGGACTTCAACCAGATGCGGCCGCCGTGTCGCTCGACGATCTTCTTGCAGACCGCAAGACCGATCCCCGTGCCCGGATATTCGGCCCGCGCATGCAACCGCTGGAAGATCTGGAAGATCCGATCGAAGTACCTCTCCGCGATCCCGATGCCGTTGTCCGCCACCGAGAAGATCCACTCCCCGCCGACATGCTCGGCGCCAATGGTCACCCGCGGCGGCGTCCCGCGCTTGAACTTCACGGCGTTCAGGATCAAGTTCTGGAAGACCATGCCGATGAGCCGTTCGTTGACGTGCAAGGTTGGCAGCGGCTCGACGGTCACCTCCGCGCCGGCGCCGACGATCGCGGCGTCCACGTCCCCCAGGACCGTCTTGACGACAGCCGTCAGATCCGCCGGTGCGAGAGGCTCGTCGGCGCGCCCGGCGCGGGAGTAGGTCAGCAGATCGTCGATCAACGACTGCATGCGTTCGGCGCCGTCCACCATGAAGTGAAGGTACTGCCGCCCCTCGTCATCGACCAGTTTGTCGAACTTCCGCGCGAACAACTGCGAAAAACTCTTCACCTTGCGCAGGGGCTCGCGGAGGTCATGCGAGGCCACGTAGGCGAACTGCTCGAGTTCCTCGTTCGATCGTTCCAGCGCGGCGGTCCGTCGCGCGACGACCTCCTCAAGATGGTCGCGGTGCTCCCGCAAGTCATGCATCGCCGCATCGATGGCGTCGCGCATGCTGGCCAGACTTCGCGCCAAACGCTTCATCTCGACACTGCCGTTCAAGGCGATCGCGCGGCGCATGTTCCCGTGAGCGATGGCATCGGCGACCTCCGTCAACCGGATCAACGGCCGCGCCAGCGTCGTCGACATGGCGGTCGCCACGCCCACGCCGAGGAGCAGGATGACGGCGCCAATCGTCAGAGACCGCCACATCGTCTGCCGCAACCGGATATGCACATCCTCGATGGAAATGCTCGCGCCGACACAGTACGGCCGGCCCTGCCGGTCGCGATACGGCACAAGCACCATCCGCCCATGACCCCATTCGTTGCGGAAGGAACTGAAGTCGGGACGCATCGTGCCGAAAACGGCATCGAAGGCCTGCGGATCGCGGTGGACTTCGAGGAACGCGGCGTGGTCACCCTTCCGGACATCCTTGCTCGGCGATGTCGCAGTCGTGAAAACGACGTTCGTGCCGATCCGCATGCAGCTCCATAGATACTGCAGTCCCAGTTCCCGGCAGAACTTGTTATGTCGGTCGACGATCTCGATATACTCTTCCGCTGTCACGGGGTTCTCGGCCGACTGAACCCGATCGAAGTACCCCGGCAACGGCGTCGCCCGCGCCACCTGCGTGGAGGCGACGAGCTTCTCGTCAATGCCCTCGAGCAATGACTGCTTCAGACGTACGTGACAGACCACCGCAAAGACGGCGCCCGCGACCGCCAGCACGACCCCCGTCATCAGGACCAACTGGAACTGGATGGTCAACCCGCGCGGGCGGCGGTCATCGATCGTTTCGCTCATGGCTCACCCCTGGTTGCATCGCGAAAATAGGCGAAGCCCAGGGTTGTGGCAAGGCGATTTGGAGGTCGGGCGTCAGGTCCGGCGTCAGCCGATGGCCAGGTTGCCCCGCTCCCCGGTACGAATGCGGACGCAGGCTTCCATGTTCATGACGAAAATCTTGCCGTCACCGGTCTGGCCGGTGCCGGCACTCGATGCGATGGCATCGATCGTGGTATCGAGGAAGTCGTCGTTGACGGCAATCTCCAGTTTCGTCTTGCGCAACAGGCTGCCGGCCTCCTTGTGGCTGCGGTAGATTTCGGCGACCCCTTTCTGGCGGCCGCGCCCCATCACGCTTGACACGGTTACCAGATTGATTCCCCGACGCTCCAACTCGTCCATGACGGTGTCCAGCTTGTCCGGCTGGATGATGGCGACAACGTACTTCATCGTAATGCTCCTCTATTTCAGTCCACCAGGGTATAGGCGGCCTCGGAGTGCTGGGTCAGATCCAGACCGACGCGCTCCTCGTGCTCCGAAGCACAGAGGCCGATGGCCTTGTCGATCGCCTTGAGCAGACAGAAAGACATGGCGCCCGACCAGATAACCGTGTACGCGACAGCCTTGAGCTGGATGACGACCTGCATGGGATTGCCATAGAGCAACCCGTCGGTCCCATTACCCGGCACGGCGCTGGTGGCCCATACACCCGCCGCGATGGCCCCCCACATGCCCGCCATGCCGTGGACGCCGAACACATCCAGCGAGTCGTCGTAGCCGAACTTCGGTTTCATGACCGTGACGGCCCAGAAACCGATGACGCTCGCCCCCGCCCCGATGCAGAGAGCGCCGATCGCGTTGACGCACCCCGCGGCCGGGGTGATCGCCACCAACCCGGCGACCGCGCCGGTGATGACGCCGAGGACCGTGGCGCGCCTGTGCACGACGCTGTCGAGGATCGCCCACGTCAGCCCACCCGTCGCCGACGAGATGTGCGTGACCACGAACGCATTGACACCGGAAGCGTTGGCCGCCAATGCGCTGCCGGCATTGAACCCGAACCAGCCCACCCACAGCAGTCCGGCGCCAAGCACGGCGAAGGGCAGGTTGTGCGGCGGCGAGATCTTATCCGGGTAGCCCTGGCGCTTGCGCATGACCAACACCGCGACCAGGGCGGCGATGCCCGCGTTGACATGCACGACGGTGCCACCCGCGAAGTCCAAAGCGCCGTCCTTGCCGAGACCGAAGAACCCGTCCCCGCCACCCCATACCCAGTGACAGACGGGACAGTAGACCAGGATCAGCCAGAGGCCGATGAACCACAGGTACGCCCGAAAGCGCATCCGCTCCGCGAAGGCGCCGATGATCAACGCCGGCGTGATGATCGCGAACTTGGCCTGGAAAATCATGAAGAGCTGATGCGGGATCGTCCCCTTCGGCTCGAATCCGACACCCCGAAGGAACAGGTAGTCCAGCCCGCCGATGAACCCGCCCAGAACATGGTGTCCGCTGAACGCCAGACTGTAACCGACGACCACCCACAACACCGTCAGCAGGCACATGGCCATGAAACACTGCATCAGGATGGAAAGCATGTTCTTCCGGCGGACAAGCCCGCCGTAAAAGAACGCCAGGCCGGGTGTCATCAACAACACAAGCGCCGTGCTGACCAGCATCCATGCCGTATCGCCGGTGTCGATGACGCTCTCGTCCGCCGCTAACACCCGGCCCGGAATCGCGGCCATAACCAGGAACGCCATAGCCCGTGCCCCGCATTTGCCCATGGTTCTCTCCCCTTCATTTTCCGTCCCGACACGCACCGCGGGACATCGCCATACACATGCATGTGGAGTGACAAACCGCACGAAGCATGCCATGTATGGATTCGTCCCACGCGACGGAGCCGGACCAACCCGCACGAAGGCCACTGGCATGGGTTTAAACGGTCGGAGCAAGCCGAGAGAAGGTTCACGGACAGGACACCAGACAAGATACAGAATTGTGGCGACGCCCACCACCGACACGACAAGTGTGTCACCGTCGACAGCAGTCATGCAAATCGGCAGCGACAGCGCCGCTTGCCTTCCGCGACCGACTTGGTATAGTCCCCGCTCCACGACCCACTGTCATCGGGGCGTAGCGCAGCCTGGTAGCGCGACAGCTTTGGGAGCTGTAAGTCGAGGGTTCAAATCCCTCCGCCCCGACCATTTCCGGCGTTTTCGTCGCCCGGCGTGGCGGAAATCGCCGGAAATCCGAAATGGTCGAGGCTCCTTACCGATATCCGAACCTGGTTCGAGAAGCAACACCGCGTCAGCCGGTAATGCGGACGCCTGGTCATGGTCGTCCTGATCGTGGTCTCACGCGAGCCCTTCGGCACGCTCAGGACAGGCATGGGGACGTTACGGCGGGCAGACTACTCCACCTCCGCGTCCGCCGTCGCGTTTCGCGCTATGGAGAAACAAGACGGCGGGCAAGCTGGGCTTCCTCGTAGAATGCGTTCGGGTCTTTGATCGCCCCACTGGGAACTTGATTTCCTGCAATTCATGGTGCTTACTGGCCGCATATCGAGAGGGGAGTTGCCGACATGATCGACAGAATCTGTATTTCACCCGATGTATGTCACGGGAAACCTGCGATCAGGGGGACTCGCGTGCTGGTTGCCAACATCCTCGGATCGCTCGGCAGTGGGGAACCCGTCGAGGAAGTCCTTGCGGACTACCCCGGTTTGACGCGCGAAGATATCTTCGCCGCCCTTCAGTTCGGAGGGGAACTGTCTCGGTTTGAAGTTGTTGCGCCGGAACCGGCTCTCGCATGATCTTCTTCCGTCATCGCTTTAGCCCAACCGAACCGCAGGGATATCCTTGCGAAACTCACCGTCGCGCTGGACTACATCGAGCGCCACGGCATCGCCAACCGATGCCTCTTACTGACAGACCGCAAGATGTACCTGCGCTGACTTCTTGCCGTGCCGGTCATTGTCCTGTGTGCAGTCGAAGGGCGCCGGTCACCCGCTCCCCTACCCTGAGCCTGTCGAAGGGTTCAGCCACTTGACCGCTTCCGAGATGTCCACCGCCTCGGCGAATTTCACGAGGTCGGGGATTCGGTCAACGGTCTCGGCAAGCAAGCCGGTGTCGCCCCGGAAGCGCCGTAGCTCTGGCTCAGGCGCGGAGGGGCGCACCGGCGAAGCGGCAATTTGCCGCTGATCACCAGCCGACTTCTATGCGGTAGAACTGGACTTTGTTTGTGGCGTCATAGTCAACGACCCAGTTGTCCAAGGCAGTCGGTGGTTCGTTGATGAAAATGGTCGCCCACACCTCCGATGTGGAAACGAGATCAGTCCTGCGTTGCAAGAACTGTCTCGCGTCTCTTCCTCCGGTCCAGTCAATCCGAACGCCGTCTGGACGTGTGTCAATGCCCGTGATGGCCAGAAGTGAGTCTTCATCCAGCGGGTCTGTATTGGAGATGTATTCATCCCCATCCGTCATGCCGTCATTGTCCGAGTCGGCATCAGACGTCCCTGTACCCATTCGGTATGTCTCGAAACTGTCAGAAGCGCCGTCACCGTCGCTGTCTCTCGACTTGCTCGCTTGCTCAGTGTTTCCGTAAGACCCCATATTCACAATCGCGATGTCCGCCTCACCCTGGGGTTCGAGAGAAGACTCAGCCGTTGGGTCGCCCGTATCAATGCAGGGACTGTAGGACAGATCATTCGACCAGGCGCCGCCGTGGTAACTGCCCGCCGTGCTTTGCAGGTGGAAGTCGCTTGCGGCCGTGTCCACGAACAACGGATCGAGGCTCAGACTGTTGCTGTCCAGCCCCGTTCCCGCCCGCCACTCCGCCAGCGTCGGATAACTCGCCCCGCCCACTGTCGCCCCGTTCACAGCGTAGATGCAGTTATAGTCCGAGGCCGCCGGCGTGCCCAGGATCGCTGAGTCGCCCGACCCGTCCGCGCAGATGATGTTGTTCCGCAACGTCACGCCTGAGTTGCAAATCACACCATAGTTTCCGCTTCCGTAAACCGTGCAGTTGCTGATGACGATCGAGTAACCACCACTACCTCTGTAAATGCCGTAACTGCTGCTGCCTCGCGCAAGGCAGTTCTCGACGACCCCGTATCCGCCATCCAGGTAGATAGCCGTGTTGTTCCCGTGCGCATCCAACCGGCTCAGACCGCAATACCCACCTCCCACATCGACCCCGTAGTTCGCCCCCGTCACTCGCATCCACCGCTGCGCCAGACCCGGATACTTCGTGCTCTGCGCCGTGCGCAACGTCACGTACGAGGCGTCAATGTCCCATGCCTGCCCCGATGAGGTGTTGTTACGGTTCATCGTCACCCCGTAGGGCGACGCCTCGAAGATCACCGGCGCAGCGGCCGATCCCCCGTCCAGCGTCCCCACCGTGATGTCGCTGCCCAGCGTGTAGTCCCCCGTGTCGATCCGCACCACGTCTCCCGGCTCCAGGTCGTACGCGCTCAAGATCGCTTGCACGGTCGCCTTCGGCGTGGCCGGACTCACCCCGTTGTTTGCATCACTGCCCGCCGCCGTACACCAGGCATTGCTTCCCATCACCGGGTTGTTGACGTAGAAGACTAACCCTTCGCCGATAC
>CAYYJS010000056.1:0-20626 GCA_964472315.1 uncultured Victivallales bacterium
CCGCCACTGCGGCCGGGCAGGGAAGCCCGGCCTACTCAGACGTGCCACCGGCGGCCGGGCAGGGAAGCCCGGCCTACTCACATGTGCCGCAATCTGTGCGTGTGGCATGAGGCGTAGGCCGGGCTTCCCAGCCCGGCCATCTCGGTTCCCCGCCACCGGCGGCCGGGCAGGGAAGCCCGGCCTACTCAGATGTGCCGCAATCTGTGCGTGTGGCATGGGATGTAGGCCGGGCTTCCCAGCCCGGCCAGTTTGTTTCTCCGCCACTGCGGCCGGGCAGGGAAGCCCGGCCTACGCACCCGAGCCGCTACCGTGTGCGGCATCTGGTTGATTTGCGGTAGTGGGGATGAACCAGCGGCGGCACATGGGCGCGGGCACGCAGCCAGCACAGCGACCGCCAGATGGGGCGGCGCGTGACGATCCAGCGTTCCAGGCGGTATTTGCCGGGGTAGTTCATCATGGTCAGCCCCACCAGCATGCTGAGCAGGCCCTGTCCGGGAACAAAGCACATGAGCAGGCCTGAAACGACAAACAACGCCCCGGCCATGTTCTTCAGCGCCGCCAACAGCAGACTGATGGCCGGATGGCGATGCCGCCACGGGCCGGGGGCACGGTACGGCGCCGAGAAGTAGTCAGGGCGCACGGCGATAATCACGAGCGGCAGGACGATGAGGGTGACCAGAAACATGGCGGCCGATGCCGCCACCAGGCTGCCGATCAACCATTTGTGCAGTTCCAAAAAGCGACTCATCGTTGCGCCGACTCCCACGCACGCGCTGCCCACCCCCGCGGATACCGAAACATACGCTCGAACCCCGTCCCGCGCAACTTCCGAGTCGGTTCCCCCGTAACTCATCCCGCCCGCCGCGAACGTCTTTCTTGCGGCGACAGGCCCGTTCTGGCATACTCCGACCACCATGGCGAGGCACCCTCATCCGCGCGGCGATCGATCCGTGCCCGTACCCGTACGGCGCCGGTGCCCCGCGTCGGCGAGGTTCCGCCCGCGGGGCCGCATGACGCCATGAACAAGGTTCGTGCGTACCTGCCCGCCCTGCTTGTCTCGCTCCATCTGCTCATGGGCATCGCCTTCTTCGGGATCGGCTCCGCCGCCCTCAACGAGGGTCGTCTCGTCTACACGCTGGACGACGCCTACATCCACATGGCCATTGCCAAGAACCTGGTTCGGCACGGGGAGTTCGGCACAACGCCGCACGCGTTCACGTCGGCTACGTCCTCGCCGCTCTGGACCCTGCTGATCGCGCTGAGTTACGCCGTCTTCGGCGTCCACGAGGCCGCGCCGTTCATCCTGGCCGGCCTCGCGGCGATTCTGTGCGTGACGACCGCCGACCGGCTGGCCGCGCGTGCCGGTCTCGGTCCATGGCCGCGCGTCGTCGTCGGTCTGGCGCTGGTCTATCTGACGCCCCTGTGCACACTGGTGTCCACCGGACTCGAACACGGCCTTCACATCCTCTGGGTCCTGCTGCTGCTCGGTCTGACCGCCGATACCCTCGCGGCGCCGCCGCGCGCCGGTCGGACGGCGGCGCTGTGCGCGGTTTCCTTCCTCGCGACGGGCACGCGTTACGAATCGCTGTTCCTGATCTTCCCGCTGGCGTTGGTCATGGCGGCGCACCGCCGATTCCGGCCCGCGATCCTGGCCCTCGCCTCCGCCCTCGCGCCGGTCATCCTTTACGGGATCGTGTCCCTGGCGCACGGCAGCGAGTTTCTGCCCAATTCGCTCCTGCTGAAGGGCAACTTCGCGGGAGTTCGCGATGTTTCGTCCTTCTTCGATTTTGTCGGCATGCGCGGCATCCGGAGTCTGCGCGGGGAGCCGCACCTGCTGGCGCTGACCGTGGCTTTGCTCGGCGCCTTCGCCCTGAGGCGGTCGCCCCGACCTGCTCTGGCGTGGCTGCAGGCGGCGCTGGTCGTGGCAATCGTGGGACACCTGCAGTTCGCGCGGACCGGGTGGTTCTACCGGTACGAGGCCTATCTGGTGGCCGCCGCGATTTTCCTGCTGTGCCTGGAACTGCCGTCCAGGCTCGCCACCGCCGTGCGACGGCACGACGGCGCGGGTCGCCGCGATCGTGTGGCGGCCGGACTGGCGCTGGCGCTTGTGCCAGCCGCCTTGTGTCTGTTGCTGCCCCGGGGCCGGCAGGCCTGGCGGGATCTGCTGCCCGCCAGCCACGACGTTTACGAGCAGCAATATCAGATGGGCCGTTTCTTCGCCGCGATGCTGCCCGACGGCGGCGCGGTGGCCGTGAACGATCTCGGCGCGGTGTCATTTTTCGCCGATCGGCCCAACGTCGATCTCTGGGGGCTGGGCTCCATCGAGGTGGCCCGGATGAAGCGGCAGGGGCGCTACGACACGGCGGCCATCGCCGCCGTGCTTGCGCAGCACGACGTGAAGTACGTCTGTGTCTACCTGCCGTGGTTTTGCGGCGATCAGGCCCTGCCGGCCCACCTGATCCGCGTCGGAAGCTGGCGCAACCCGATCGATGCGAGCGGCGGCGGTCATACGGTGACGTTTCTGGCGACCGACGAGGCGAGCGCGTGGCGGCTGGCCTATGCGTTGCATGATTTCGCGCCCCGTCTGCCATGGTCCGTCTACTGCCGCATCTTTCTGCCGGACAATCGCGGAGGGCGGGGGACATGAAGACCGAAACGATCGCGAAGGTCGTGTTCCACGCCGCGCTGGCGACCGGCATCGGCATCTTCCTGTTGTTCTCGCTGAGTCCGTACCTGCCGGGTATCGCGGTCATCATGCCGGATCGCGCCAGGGTCTGCATCGTTCCCTACCCGGCGCTGAACGTGCTGCTGACGGGGGTCAGCCTGCTGGTGCCCGTCGCCTGCCTGCTGGCCCTGCGCCGTTTGCGGCGAGCCGCGGCCGCCTCGCGCTTGCTGGATGTCGTCTTCCCGCTGGCCTTCCTGCCCTGCGCGTTTCTCGGCTTCCTGTCGGTGCTCGTCCCGCTACCCATCGCCACGAATGTGGCCTTCTTCCTTCCGCTCGTCATCGGCGCGCAGGTTCTGATCCGGGCGCTGAACGCCGGCGGCGCCGGGCTGGACCGTGTCGCCGCGCGCCGCGGGTTCTGGTTTCTCTTGGGGGGCCTGACGGTGGCCTACGGCATCGCGGGCTACCGCATTTTTATGAGGGTGGGCGAACACTACGTCGACGAAGGTCACTACATCGTGCAGATGACCAGCCTGCACAAAGATGGCGATTTCGACCTGCGCAACAACCTGGGGTTCGATCTGGAAACGACCCTGGCCCGCCGTCTGGAGGAGGACAAGACGCCGCCGGAACGCCGGGACGAGGAACGGGCACGGCTGGTGGACGAGATCAAGGCGGACCTGCACATCAGCCCGAATTCGCCGGGCGGCCGCTGGTACTCATGGCATCCCTGGGGGCTGCCGCTGCTCCTGCTGCCGTTCTACGTGGCGGGGCCGGTGATGCGACACCTCGGGCTGGGGCTCTTCTCCGCCCTGGGTTGCGCGGTGGCGTATCTCCTGTGCCGGCGCTGCGGCAACACGACGCGGGCGAGCCTTCCGGTCACGACCCTCGTCGGCGTGTCGACTTACTGGTGCACGTATTCGACACGGTGCCTTCCGGAGACCCTCGGGGCGACGCTGTTCGTGTGCGCCGTCTACGCCGCGCACCGGTTCGCTACACAGCCACGCCGGGCGCTGGCGCTGGCGGTCTTTTCGATCGCCTATCTGCCCTGCGTGCACATCCGGTTCGCGCCCTGCAGCGTCCTCGCCGCGGGCTATTTCGTCCTCCAGACCGGCCTGGCGGCGCGCGCGTGCCGGGCGATCCGGAACGTGCCGGCCGTCGCCGTCATGGCGACCGGCGGCCTTCTCGCCGCGATCGCCCTCGTGACGACGGCCTGCCCGGAACTGGCACGACGCGCGTTGCTCTATCCGACGCAGAACGTGCTGTTCGCCTACCCCGAAGGCATCTGGCTGTCGCTGTTCAGCAACCGCGGCCTCTTCTATTCGTTCCCGCTGGGTGCGTTCCTCGTCGCGGCGGTGGCCGGGGCCGCCGTCACCGACAAGGCCTTCCGCGGCGTCCACGTGCTGGCGCTGCTCACGCTGGCGGCGCTGCTGCTGACGAGCGGCGCTTCGGATTGCTGGGATGGCGGCCCGACACTGGCGGGGCGTTACCTGGTCGTCCTGATCCCCATCGCCCTGCCCGCGGCCGCCCATGTCTTCGGCCGGGCCGGCGCCTGGGGCCGTTACTGGGTGTGCTTCCTGGGGCTCTACTCGGCCGCCTGGTTCGCGGTCGCCATGGCGCATCTCGCGCGCCTGCCGCGCGACTTCCTGCACGTGCCGCGCTATACGCTGAAATACTGCCTGCCGCTGCTGCGCGACCTCTTCGCGCCCTACGAGATCACCGATCTTCTGATCGGACATCCCTACCATGGACTGGAAGCCGTCACGCGCCAGCCTTTCCCGCTGGCCCTGTTCGTCGTAACCGTTCTGTTCACGCTGTTCGCGGGGGTGCGTAAACGGTTCGCCCTTCCGCTGTTGGGGGCGTTCCTCGCGTTCGGCGTCGACCAGCACCTGCGACACGATACCTCCACCGTGCCGTGGAAGCCCGCCTGGATCGAACATGCCTGGTCGAATATGCCCGGCACCCACGCCAGGACCCTGGCGTGCGGCAGCGGCGTCGACTTTCCGCTGACGCGTTTTTCGAACCGGTTCGCCGACTTCGAGCCGGTGACGATCGCCGGCATCGATGCCGCGGCGACGGACGTCGCGGCGGCGCCGTTGACGCCGCTCGTCCGGCCGTTCGCCGCCGGCGCCGACGGACCGCGGCTGCTCCGCGTGCGGGGGCGGGTCGACGGTCCGTGCCGTCCGCGACTGGTGGTCCGGCACGGCGCGCGGACGCTGCTGGATGCGGAGGCGCCGCCCGACGGCACGGGCGCGTTTGCCGCCGCATTCGTCATGCGCCACCGGGCGGGGCCCGCGCCCGTCAGCATCGAGGCCCGCGCGGAAGGTTCGCGCGGAACCGTCACCTTCGACACCTTGCACTGGACGCCGACAACACCCGCCGAAGGCTGTGACGCGGCGTTCGCCACCCCATACAACGAGGCCATGCCATGACGACCAGCGACACCGATGGCCGCCTACGCGACCTGGACCCCGCGGACTTCGGCACGGGCACTATTCTTATCACCGTGCCGCATATGGACGACGAGGTGTTGGCCTGTGGCGGCACGATTCTCAAACTGCCGGACAAGCGTCGGGTGCATCTGGTCTACTGCACCGACGGGCGCGGCATCCTCAACAACGCGCGGCGCGCGGCGAAGCTGGTATCGGGCGAAGCGAACATCGGCACCGTGCGTCGGGCCGAGACCCTCCGTGCGCTCGACCTGTTGGGCGTTCCCGCCGGGAACGCGCATTTCCTGTCGTTCCCCGAGCGCGGGTTGCCCGCGGCCCTGCCGGCGCTCCGGGCCGCGCTGCTGCCGTTCTTCCGCGAACTCGCGCCCGCCTGGGTGCTGACGCCCTTCCGTTACGACCGGCATCCGGATCACGTCGCGCTCAGCCACACCGTGGAGGCCATCGGGCGGGGCGATGGCGTCGCCTTCCGGATGCTCCAGTATTTCGTCTACCACCAATGGCGCCTACTGCCGGCCGGCGATATCCGCAAGTACGTGAGGGAGAATCGCATGCGGCGCTCGACCATCGGCGCGGAGAGCGGGTTGAAACGCCGGGCGCTGGACTGCTTCGTCAGCCAGACCACCTGCTTCTATCCCTGGCAGTTCAAGCCGGTCCTCAGCGACGCATTGCTGACCGGTTTCGCCAACGGCCCCGAGTTCTTCGTGGAGGCAGCGCCGGGGTATGCGGATCGCGATGTGCTTCGGATCTCGCCGGCGCTGGTACGCGCGGTTCACATCATCGAGCCATTCCTGAAGAACGCGAAGGAACACACGCTGGCCGCGGCGCATGGTCTGTCGCGGCGCGGGTAGACGAGCCGTTGCCCCGGTCTACACCAGGCCGCGCCGGATCATCTCTTCGGCAATCTGAATGGCGTTCTGCGCCGCGCCCTTCCAGATGTTGTCGCCCGCGCACCAAAGCACCAGGCCGTTGTCCACGCTCTGGTCCTTGCGAACGCGGCCGACCTCGACGTCGTAGCAGCCCGATGCGTTAATCGGCATCGGATAGAGCGCCTTCGAAGGATCGTCCACGAGCTTGACGCCAGGCGCGGTCTTGAGAATCTCCCGCGCCTGCTCCGGCGTGATCGGTCGCTCGAACTCCGCGTTGATTGCAATGCTGTGCCCGTTGAGCACCGGCACGCGCACGCACGTGTTGCCGATGCGAATGGAGGAGTCGCCCAGGATTTTGTGCGCCTCCTTGCGCATCTTGATTTCCTCGGTGGTCTCGCCGGACGCGTCCTTGAACGAGCCGACCGACGGAATCACGTTGAACAGGATCTGGTGCGGATAGACCTCGCACGTCAGCGGCTGTCCCGCGGCCCAGGCCCGCGCCTGCGTCTCCAGTTCCCGCACCGCCGGCGCGCCGGTACCCGACACGGCCTGGTAGGTGCTCGCCACGATTCGCTTGATCTTCGCGACCTTGTGCAGCGGCGCCAGCGGCATGAGCGCGATGATCGTGCTGCAGTTCGGATTGGCGATGAAGCCCTGGTGGTTCTTCAGCGCGTCCGGGTTGATCTCCGGCACCACCAGCGGCACGCGCGGGTCCATGCGGAAGTCGTCGCCGTTGTCCACCACGACGCAGCCGCGCTTCACCGCTTCCCAGCCCAGGGTCTGCGAGGCGCCCTTCGCGCCCTCCGTCCCCGCGAAAAAGGCGAAGTCCATGCCCGCGAACGCGTCCGGAGCGGCGACCTTCACGGGGTAACCGACGCCGTCAATGGTCTCCGTACGTTCGGTACGAGCCAGAATCGTCAGCGATTTCGTCGGGAACTTCCGCGCCTTCAACAGACGAACCATCTCCGTTCCGACCGCGCCGATGCCCACTACGCACACGTTATGTGCCTTCATTCTCCCGGTCTCCCTCGATTCGCGTCCCCGTTCACACTCGCTCGGCCACCAGGTCGCCGACCTGGGTGGTCGAATAGCCCATGCGGCCCGCCGCCAGGCTCTTCACCTTCGTGGCCGTAACGTCCGCAACCGCCGCCTCGATGGCTTGCGCGGCCTGGGTCTCGCCCAGGCTGTCCAGCATCATCCCGCCCGCGCAGATCGCCGCCAGCGGATTGATCACGTTTTTGCCCATGTACTTCGGCGCCGAGCCGCCCATCGGCTCGAACATGGAAACGCCCTCCGGATTGATGTTCCCGCCCGCGGCGATGCCCAGCCCGCCCTGGATGATCGCGGCCAGGTCCGTGATGATGTCCCCGAAGAGGTTCTCCGTGACCACCACGTCATACCACTCCGGCTGCTTCACAAACCACATCGTGCAGGCGTCCACATGGTTGTAGTCCTGCTCGATATCCCGGTAGTGCGCGTCGCCCATCTCCTTGTGTGCGCGGACCCAGAGGTCCCCGCAATGGGTCAGTACGTTGCACTTATGGACCAGCGTCAGGCGCTTCTTGCGGTTACGCCGCCGCGTGTAGTCGTAGGCGAACTTCAAGCAGCGGTCCACCACGGGCCGCGCATAGATCATGACCTGCGTGGCCACTTCCAGCGGCGTCCCCTTCTGGACCACACCGCCCACCCCCGTGTAGATTCCGCCGGTATTTTCGCGAACCACCACAAAATCGATATGCTCCGGCCCCTTATCCTTCAGCGGGCACTCGACGCCCGGGAACAGCTTCACGGGTCGCAGATTGATGTACTGGTCCAACGCAAAGCGCGTCTTCAGCAGGATGCCCACTTCCAGGACCCCCGGCTTCACGTCCGGATGCCCGATCGCGCCCAGATAGATGGCGTCGAACTTCCGCAGTTCGTCCAGCACCGAATCCGGCATCGCTTCACCCGTTCGCAGATATCGCTCCCCGCCCAGGTCGTAGGGTGTCAGGTCCAGCTTGAAGCCGTACTTCGCCGACGCCGCGCTGAGAACCTTCAGCCCCTCGCGGAGCACTTCCGGCCCGGTTCCGTCGCCGCCGATCACCGCGATGTTGTATGTCTTGCTCACCGGTTGGTCTCCTTATCTACTCCACGTAAGGGCGGGAAGCGTAGGCGAGCCGCCGCGAATCCGCAAGCGCGAACCGCGCCCCAAAAGGAAAAAGAAGGCCCCGCCGGGGCGGGGCCTTCCAGGTTCGGCATCGGAACGCCGTTCTCAGTAGAGGAACAGCATCTCGGCATAGGTTGGCATCGGCCAGAGGTCGGCAGGGACCACGGTCTCCAGCGTGTCGACCGCGCCGCGGAGTTCCAGCATCGTCGCCAGCTTCTCCGGCGAGTGCTTGGCTGCTTCCACCTTCGTGCAGGCGGCCAATGTCTTCTCGACGTATTCCTGCGTCAGGCCGCAGAGGCTCCTGATTTGCTCGACCGGGGCGGCGTCGCCGACCGCGGCGATGGTGGCGGCGAGGGCGCGTACCGCCTCGATCGCCGCCGGCACCACCTGTGTTCGCGCGATGGTCACCGCCACCGCGGCCTCGATGTTCACGGTCTTCTCGTAGGTCTCCATGTAGACCTCGTAACGCGAGGCGAGTTCCTGTTCGGTGACGACGCCGTACTTCGTGAACAGCTTCTTCGCCTTGTCGGTCCGGAACGCGTCGAGCGCTTCCGGAGTCGTGCGCAGGTTCGGCAGGCCGCGCCGGGCGGCCTCGTCGCGCCACGCCTGCGTGTAGTTGTCCCCGTTGAACAGAATCCGCTTGTGCTTCCGGATGATGCCCGCCAGGAGGCTTTGCAGCGCGACATTGAAGTCCTCGCCCTTGGCGACCGCGCCTTCGAGCGCCGTCGATATCTCGTCGAGCGCTTCCGCCACGATCGTGTTCAGGACGACATCGGAACCGGCCGGGTTCTGGTTCGAACCCACGGCGCGGAACTCGAACTTGTTGCCGGTAAACGCGAACGGCGACGTCCGGTTGCGGTCGGTGTTCCCACGCGGCAGCTTCGGCAACAGATCCAACCCGAGCTCGATGTGCCCGCCGCGCTTGGAACTGCTGGCCCCGCCCTTTTCGATCTGTTCGATGACATCCGTAAGCTGATCGCCGAGGAAGATCGACACGATCGCCGGGGGCGCTTCGTTGGCGCCGAGACGGTGATCGTTGCCCGCGGTGGCCACCGTGGCCCGCAGCAGGTCGGCATGCGTATCCACGGCCTTCATCAGGGCGCAGATGATGGTCATGAACTTGGCGTTCTCATGCGGATTGTCGCCCGGCGAGAGCCAGTTCTTGCCGTCGGGACCGCAGACCGCCCAGTTGTTGTGCTTGCCGGAGCCGTTGACGCCCGCATACGGCTTCTCATGCAGCAGGCACACGAGCCCGTGCTCTTCGGCCGTCTTGCGCAGGATTTCCATCGTGAGCATGTTGTGGTCGATGGCCAGGTTGAGGTTCTCGAAGATCGGGGCGATCTCGAACTGGGCCGGGCAGACTTCGTTGTGGCGTGTCTTGGCCGGCACGCCCAGGCGCCACAGCGCGGCATCCAGGTCCTGCATGAACGCCAGGACGCGCGTGCGGATGGCACCGAAGTAGTGATCTTCCATCTGCTGATGCTTCGCCGGCGGGCGGCCGAACAGCGTACGTCCGGTCTGCTGCAGATCCAGGCGGGCATTGTAGAGTTCCTCGTCGATCAGGAAGTATTCCTGCTCGGCGCCGAGCGTGGCGTACGCCATCTGTCCCGCATCCGCCACGCCGAAGAGCTTGCCGAGACGGCCGACCTGGCGGTTCAGGGCGCTCATCGACCTCAGCAACGGCGTCTTCTTGTCCAGGGCCTCGCCGTGATACCCGCAGAAGATGGTCGGCACGCAAAGCGTCTCGTCTTTGATGAAGGCCGGACTCGTGGGGTCCCATCCCGTATAGCCGCGCGCTTCGAATGTCGCGCGCAGGCCGCCGGAGGGGAAACTGGAGGCGTCGGGTTCGCCCTGAATCAGTTCGCCGCCCGAAAACTTCGTGATGACGTCGCCCTTGGCGTCGAACGCGATAAACGCGTCGTGTTTCTCCGCGGTGGCGCCGGTAAGCGGCTGGAACCAGTGGGTGTAATGCGTGCAGCCCTTCTCGACGGCCCATTCCTTCATGGCTTCGGCCACCTCGTCCGCGATGCGCGGGTCCAGCGTGCAGCCGGATTCGATGGTCTTCTTGAGCGCCAGAAAGGTAGGTTCCGACAGCGATTTCTCCATGGTCTTCAGACCGAAAACCAGCTCGCCGAAGTTGTCGATTGCATTGCTCATGATGTCGTCTCCTTCTATTGGTGAATCGTCAAACGCCGCCGCGGCCGCGGCAAACGCAACAAGCCCCAGTGGCCGTCGTCCACTGGAGCGCACGATGAGATCGACGCGGGTGAGAGTATCAAAAGAAGGTTGCCTGTCAATAGCCCGTTTGCCGACACGGCAGGATGGCAGGATGGAACCGAAATCCGTGCTTGCATTCAAACCGTCATTTCAAATATATATTTCGCCCATGAGCACCGAGTCGACCAAGCAGCGGTTGTTGAGCGTGGCCTGCGCCGTCTTCGCGGAGCGGGGCTTCCGGGACGCGACGATCGCGGAGATCTGCGACCGTGCCGACGCCAACATCGCCGCCGTGAACTATCACTTCAGGGATAAGGAATCGCTGTACGACGCCTGTTGGCGCCATGCGTTCGAGGCGGCCCGCGCCGCGTGGCCGCTCGATGGCGGCGTCGCGGCGTCCGCGCCGGCGGACGAACGGCTGCGCGCATTCATCCGCGCGCTGATGAGCCGCGTGATGAGCGATGGCGAATGTGGTCAGTTCCCGCGTCTCATGGTCAAGGAAATGGCCGAGCCGACCGCGGCGCTCAATGCCATCGCGACGGAAGTCATCGAACCGCAGCGGCGCGTTCTGCATGGGATCGTCGCCGAACTCGTCGGCGTCGCGCCGGATGACCCGCGCGTGGTCGCCTGCGGCTTCAGCGTGATCAGTCAATGCGCGTTTTTCGCGTTCGGCCGCGCGATGCGCGAACGGCTTCTACGGATGGACCGCGATCACACGGTGACGGCCGATCGCGTGAGCGATCATGTGTGGCGGTTCAGTCTGGCCGGCATCCGCGCGATCGCGCGGGGGGATGTAGTGTCAGAAGAGAGGGATAAGGGATGAATGTGCGTCCGGCGGGCCTTGCGGTCCTTGTCATGTTCGGTCTGGGTGGCGGCTGCGCGACGGTTCAGCGGTCGGCGGAGCCCGGCGCGGTCGCGGCCGTGCCGTCGGCGTTCACGTTGTACCCGTCCGGCGAAGCGCACACCGGCGTGTGGTGGACCGGGATGGAGAGCGACGAACTGAATGCCCTTGTCGCCGAGGCGCTGACGAACGGGCTGACGGTGGCCGCGGCGCAGGCGCGGCTGGATGCGGCCATGTCGCGCCTGAAACAAGCCGGCGCGGCGCTCGTGCCGTCCGTACAGGTGGAGTCGGGCGTCGGAGTCGCGCGCGCCAAGTCCGACACGGGCGTCAACGCCGGGCGCACGGTCGACACCGAGACCTATGCCCTCGGACTGGCCGCCGGTTTCGAACTGGACCTCTGGGGCCGCCTCCGCGCCGAACGCCGGGCGATCGTGCGGGATGTCGAAGCCGGACTGGGCGATCTGGCGGCCGCGGAAGTGACCATCGCCGCGAACGTGAGCCAGGCCTGGGTCGATCTGGCCGCCGCACGCATGACGTACGCGCTGCTCGAGCGGCAGCTCGTGACGAACCGCGATATCCTGGCGCTCGTCGAAGCCCGTCGCCGCCGCGGCCTGGCGACCGCGGTGGACGTGTACCGTCAGCGGCAGTCCACGGCGGGGCTGGAGGCCACGCTGCCGCAGGTATCGGCCGGCATCGTCGCGATCGAGAACGCGCTGAATCTCCTCGTGGGCCGCATGCCGGGCGGGGCGCCGCCGGCCCTCGTCGAGGCCCTGCCCGAACTGCCGTCGGCGCTGCCGGCGCCCGGTCTGCCGGCGGCGGTGCTCGCCCGTCGCCCGGACGTACGGGCCGAGGGGGCTCGGTTGACCGCCGCCGCCGAGCGTGTCGAAGCCGCCCGCGCGGCACGCCTGCCGACGGTCCGCCTTTCCGCGGCCGGTCGCTATGCCGCCGGCGATGCCGGCGCGTTGTTCGATCATTGGTTGACCTCGCTGTCGCTGGCGCTAACCGGACCGATCTTCGACGCGGGGCTGCGGAAAGCGGAGGTCGAGCGCGTCGATGCCCTGCGTCGCCAGCAGTTGGTTGCCTACCGGCAAACGGTGCTGACGGCCATCGGCGAAGTGGAGACCGCGATGGCGCGCGAGCACCGTCAGCGCGAACATCTCGCGGCGCTGGGCCGGCAGATCGAAGCGGCGCGCGCCGCGCTGCACGAGCAGCGCGCCCGCTATTCGCGCGGGCAGGAAACCTATCTGCGCGTGCTTGACCAGCAAGTTGTCATGGAACAACTGGAACGCGGTCTCATTGGCGCGCAGGCCGATCTGCTGCGGTTCCGCATCGCGCTGTGTCGCGCGGTCGCGGGCGATGTGCGGGAGCCGGCGGCGCAGACCGACGGCAAGCAAGGGTGATGGGAGGGTATCGATGACAACGGACGAATCAGGGCGCGTCGCTCCGGGGCTCCGGGTGGTGCGCGTGGTGTTGCCGGTATTGATTGTGGCGGCCGCCATCGGCGCGGCGATCGTCGTTTACGAGACCCGTCCGCGCCCGCAGCGTCGGCCGCCGATGCGGATGGCGCCGCTGGTGCGGGTGCTGGCGGCCGAGCGCGCCGACCACACGCCGGAGTTGACCGTGTATGGCAACGTCGTGGCCTCCCGCGCGATCGACCTCGTGGCCCGCGTCACCGGCGATGTGGCCAAGGTCCATCCGATGTTCCGCGAGGGCGGCATCATCCCGGCCGGCGAGACGGTCATCGAAGTGGACGACAAGGATTACCGCCTGGCGATCGCGCGCGCGGAGTCCACCGTCGCGCGGGCGGAGTTGGAGTTTGCCGTGGAGCAGGGGGCCGCCGAAGTGGCCCAGCGCGAGCGCGCGCTGCTGGGCGACGGCGATGCGCTCTCCCCGCTCGAGGAGAAGCTTGTCCGGCGCGAACCGCAGCGCGATGCCGCGGCCGCCGCCCTCGCCGCCGCCAAGTCCGATCTCGCCCTGGCGCGGCTCAACCTCGAACGGACGCGCGTGACGGCGCCGTTCACCGCCATCGTGCTGCGGCGCGATATCGAACTGGGCGGCAACGTGTCGCCGCAGAAGACGGTCGCGCGTCTGGCCGATGCGGAGTCGTATTGGGTTCGCGCGGCCGTGCCGCTGGATCGGCTGAGCAGCATCCAAATGCCCGACGGCGCCGGCGCCGGCGGCGCCGCCATCGTACGCTCGAGCGTCGGGCGCGATCTCGACGGCCGGATTATCGGCGTCGAAGGGGCGGTCGATGCGCAGGGGCGTATGGCGCGGGTGCTCGTGGCGGTGTCCAATCCGCACGCCAACGGCACGCCGGGCGTATCGCCGTCGCTGCTGCTCGGCGACTACGTCAGCGTCCGGCTGGCGTGCCATTCCATTTCGAACGCGGTCCGCATGCCACGCGAGGCGCTGCGCGATGGCGACCGAGTCTGGTTGGCTGACGCCGCGAACCGCCTCGTGGTCCGCGCGGTGACCGTGGCCTGGCAGGATCAGCTCCAGGTCTATCTGGCGACCGGAGTCGAGCCCGGCGAACGCATCGTCGTGACGGCGGTCGCCACGCCGGTGCCGGGAATCGAACTGCGCGTGGCGGATGTCGCGGGGCGCGTCGCGGATCCCGCCGAGCCCGGTCCCGAGCCCGAGCCCGAACCCGAACCCTCGGCCGGCAAGGGGGATTGACCATGCAAGACGAACCGAACACCGACGCGCGCGGGCCGATTGCGTGGATGTCGCGCAACGGCGTTGCCGCCAATCTCCTGATGTGCGTCCTGCTGGTCGGCGGCGCCCTGTGGGCCACCCGTATCAAGCAGGAGCTCTTCCCGGAGTTCGATCTCGACCAGGTCATCGTCACGGTTCCGTACCCCGGCGCGAGCCCGGAGGAAGTCGAACAGGGCATCGTGCTCGCCATCGAGCAGGGGGTTCAGGGGCTTGACGGCGTCAAGGAAGTCTCGGCCGAAGCCCGCGAAGGCGTCGGTGTCGTCGTGGTCGAAATGATCGCCGGCGAGAACATCCAGAAGCTGGCCGATGAAGTCCAGGGCGAAGTCGACCGCATCACGTCGTTCCCCGAGGAAGCCGAGGAGCCGAGCGTGACGATCGCCACGCGCAAGATCGAGGTCGTCACGATGGTCTTGTACGGCGACCAGGACGAGATGGTGTTGCGCGAGGTCGCCGAGCGCATCCGGGACACGCTCCTTCAGGACCCGCGCATCACGCAGGTCGAGCTGTCCGGTATCCGCTCGATGGAGATCGGCGTCGAAGTGCCTCTCGCGCAACTTCGCCGCCATGGCTTGACGCTATCCGACGTGGCGGCGGCGTTGCGGCAGTCGGCGCTCGAACTGCCCGGCGGCGGCATCAAGACCGCCGGGGGCGAACTGCTCGTGCGCGTGAAGGAACGGCGCGATTACGGGCGCGAGTTCGCCACCATTCCCGTTGTGACGGCGGCGGACGGAACCCGCGTGCTGCTGGGCGATATCGCGGTCATCCGGGATGCCTTCGCCGACGAAGACCGCTTCGCGTCCTTCAACGGCAAACCGGCGGTCATGGTCAACGTCTACCGCGTGGGCGAGCAGACGCCGATCTCGGTCTCGGATGCGACACGCGAACATGTCGACGCCCTGAAGGGCAGCCTGCCCGGCGGCCTTGAGGTGGCGGTGCTGCGCGATATGTCGGACGTGTACCGCCAGCGGCTGTCGCTGCTGTTGCGCAACGGCGCCTGCGGCCTGATTCTCGTGTTCGGCCTGCTGGCGGTCTTCCTGGAACTGCGGCTGGCCTTCTGGGTCACCATGGGCATACCGGTTTCGTTTCTGGGCGCCATGCTGATCCTGCCGCACTTCGCGGTCAGCATCAACATGGTGTCGCTGTTCGCGTTCATCATCGCCCTGGGCATTGTCGTCGACGATGCCATCGTGGTCGGCGAGAACATCTACGACTACCATCAGAAAGGCTTGCCGTTCGGGCAGGCCGCCGTACGCGGGACGCGCGAGATTTGCATGCCGGTAACTTTCAGCGTGCTGACCAATATCGTGACGTTCATTCCGCTGGCGTTCGTGCCGGGCATCATGGGCAAGATTTTCCGGTGCGTTCCGGCGGTCGTGGTTTCCGTGTTCCTGATTTCGCTGCTCGAGTCGCTGTTCATCCTCCCGGCGCATCTGGGGCACCATCGCGATCGCGAACGCAAGGGTATGTTTGCGGCGATGCACCGTGCCCAGCAGCGTTTCAGCCACGCCTTCCTCCGGTTTGTGGCGACGGTCTACGGACCGTTCGTGCGCCGGCTCACGCGGGGGCGCTATGTCACCGTGGCCTGTTGCGCCGCCGTGCTCGTCGTGACCATCGGCTATGTGCGCAGCGGGCGTCTGGGCATGACGATGTTTCCGAAGGTGGAGTCCGACTATGCGGTCGCGTCGGTGGTGCTGCCCTACGGCTCGGCCGTCTCTCAGACGCGCGCCGTGCGGCAGCGGCTCCTTGACGCGGCCGACCGGGTGATCGCCGCGAACGGGGGCGACCGGCTTTCGCTCGGGGTGTTCGCGGAGATCGGGGCCGGTTTCCGCGGCGAGAGCGGCGGGCATGTGCTCCAGGTGAGCATCCAACTCACACCGCCGGAAGTGCGTCCGCTGTCCACGGCCGCGCTTGTCGAGTTGTGGCGGCAGGCGGTCGGGCCCGTGGCCGGCGTGGAGACGATGGTGTTCGAGTCCGATGCGGGCGGCCCCGGCGGCGGCGCCGGCATGACCGTCGAGCTCACGCATCCGAACCTGACCGTGCTCGAAGAGGCCAGCGCGGAACTCGCGGCGGCGTTCGCCGAGTTTCCCATCGTCAGCGACATCGACGACGGATTCTCGCCGGGCAAGCGGCAGTATGACTTTCGGATCAAGCCGGCGGGACGCGCGCTGGGCCTGACGGCCGCCGCCGTCGCGCGCCAGGTGCGCGATGCCTTCTACGGCGCCGAAGTTCTGCGTCAGCAGCGCGGCCGTAACGAGGTCAAGGTCATGGTGCGTCTGCCCGAGCAGGAACGCCTTTCCGCGTACGACGTCGACGAACTCGTTCTGCGCGCGCCGGCCGGCGGCGAGGTTCCGCTGCGCGATGCCGTCACGATCGAGCGCGGCCGATCCTATACCACGATCGACCGCCGCAACGGGCGGCGCGCGGTGACGGTGACGGCCGACGTGAACCCGCGCGACAGGGCCGGCGAAGTGCTCGGCGCGCTGCTGGCGGATTCGCTGCCGGCGCTGGTGCGCAAGTACCCGGGGCTGGAGTTCGGGTTCGAGGGCCGGCAGGCCGATATGGCCGAGAGCATGGCAAGTCTGAAAACCGGCATGCTGCTGGCGCTGTTCGTCATCTACGCGATGCTGGCCATTCCGTTCCGCAGCTATGCGCAGCCGCTGATCATCATGGTCAGCATCCCGTTCGGCATCGTCGGCGCCGTACTGGGGCATGTGCTGATGGGCTACAGCCTCAGTCTCATGAGCCTGTTCGGGATCGTGGCGCTGTCCGGCGTCGTCGTCAACGATGCGCTGGTGATGATCGACTTCGCCAACCACGCGCGTCGCGAAGGCGTCGGTCCTTTCGAGGCGATCACGCAGGCCGGCATCCAGCGCTTCCGACCGATCATGCTGACGACGCTGACCACGTTCGGCGGCCTGGCCCCGATGATCTTCGAGACCTCGCGCCAGGCGCGGTTCCTGATTCCCATGGCGATCTCGCTCGGTTACGGTATCCTCTTTTCGACGCTGATCACGCTTATCCTCGTACCGTCGCTTTACGTCATCGTCGACGATCTGGCCAGGTTCGGGCGCCGGGTGTATGCCAGGGATTAGGCGTTAAAACCCCCAGAACGTGACAACCGATAGGGAGATGCGATGATACGGCGGATTGGCTATGCGGCGATTCCGGTTCTGGCCGCGGCGCTGACGGCGGCGAACGGGTCCGCGGATTTCCGGGCGTCGCGGTTCGAGTTCGTCCGTGCGGTGCAGGCGCCCGCGACGGCGACGAACGTATGGGCCATCGAACTGGACGAGCATGCGTATGCGCACACCGCCGCCGACTTCGCCGATCTCCGTATCGTGGATGCCGCCGGCAAGGTTGTTCCGCACGTGCTGCGCGTCGGTCGCGAGCGGCGCGTCCTGCGGCGCGAGACGCCCGTGCCGTCGCGTATCGTGTCGCTCATCCCGAATCCCGCGACGAATGCCCTGACGGTGGTCGTCAAGACAACGACCGAAGGCGCCGCCGTCACGGCGCTGGATATCGGGACGCCCTGGCGCGATTTCGAACGGCGCGTCGAAGTCTCCGGCAGTGCCGACGGCGACATCTGGACCACGCTCGCCGCGGGGCAGTCCATCGTCGACTACGCGCGATTCATCGACGTACGTTCCACGCGCGTGACGCTGCCGTCCTCGACCTTCCGGTTCTACCGCGTGACGATCGACGACGTGATCGACGGGACGCCGCCGCCCTTGCGACGGATGGTGCGCGATACGCTGACGGGAGAGGCGGCGCGGGAGTTCGAGTCGACCGCGTTCAACCGGCGCGGCTTTCCGGTCGGGACCGTCGAACTCACCGGGCCGCGCGACGCCGTGACGGAGTTGGCGGCCGTGTGCCGGCGCTTCGAGGCGCGGCATGTCGACATCCGCCGGGTGTCCCGTTCGACCGTCATCGCCTGCGACGGCGGCGGTCTCCCGCTGACGGGACTCGCGTTCACCGTCGGCGACCGCAACTTCAGCCGGCGCGCGACCGTGCGCGGCCTGGCCTTGGGGGCATCGGGCGCCATGGAGCCGGTGGGCGACGGCGTGCTCAGTCGCATCGCCTTCGGCGGCGCCATACGGGAGCGACTGGAGCTGGATGTGGCCGGCGGCGCGCGGCGATGGCAGCGGCTGGAGCTCGCGCTCGACGACCGTGACGGCGCCCCGCTCGACGTGCAGCGCGTGGACCTCGTCGCCGAGAGCCGTCGGCTCGTCTTCCAGGCGCGGGCAGGCGGTGGCTACCGGCTCTACTACGGGTGCGAGGCGGCCGCGAAGCCGGCGTCCGACGTCGTCGGCGCGCCGGAGGGCGTCGAGTTCGCCGAGACCGACCTATGTCGCCTGGGCGCGGCGGAAGTCAATCCCGACTACGTGCGCGGCGATCGCCCGATGATCGTCGACCGGGCGCTGCTCGGGTTGCTGGGCGCGGTGGTGGCGCTGCTGCTGGCGTGGCTTGCCGCGTGTGCCGTCCGCAAGGCCCGCATACGGGATGCGGGGGCGTGAGCGACCGGACGCGACGGCCTCCTCGTTCCGGGCGCATGGCGCTGGAGATCGTGCATGAAGATCGGGATGTCCTGGTCGTGGACAAGCCGCCGGGGTTGCTGACCATCGCTACCGAAACCGAGAAGCGGCAGACCGCGTACGCCATGGTCTACGAGTATCTTCGGCGGCGGCGGCCGCCCGGCCGCCCGTTCATCGTGCACCGCCTGGACCGCGAGGCGTCCGGCCTGATCGTCTTCGCGCGCACCGAAGACGCGAAGTACCGACTGCAGGATCAGTTTCGCGATCACGACGCGGGTCGCACCTACGTCGCCGTCGTCGATGGCCGTGTGCAGCCGGAGAGCTTCGCCATCGAGTCGTATCTCGCCCAGAACGCCATCTACCGCTGCTACTCGACACCGGATCGCGCGCGCGGCAAACGGGCCGTCACGCATGTGCGGGTGCTGCGCCACGGCGCCGGGCGGACGCTCGTCGAGGTCCGGCTCGAAACCGGGCGCAAGCATCAGATCCGCGTGCACCTGGCCGAACGCGGGCATCCGATCGTGGGCGACGATGTCTACGGCGGCCGCGCCAATCCCATCCGCCGGCTGGCCCTGCACGGCGTGCGTCTCACGTTCGTCCATCCCCGGACGGGCGAGGCCATGACATTCGACTCGCCGATGCCGCCGTCATTCGAGACGCTTCTCTGACCATACCACGCCACACTTCGTCGCTTTCTTCGTCCCACGCTTTGTCGTCTACGCTTCGTCGCAAGACTTTGTCGAGACTGCTCTCGGCCAGCCATCTCGCGACACAAAGAGGTCTCTCATACCCGCACTATGCCCGATACCCGGCTTGTCAGCCCATCCCGATCACGCCGGACCAATACAATTTCCCCCCATAAACCCGGAAGCGCCACGGAAATTCGTTGTGGCTCGCGCGGGACGGACTGGTGTAGGGTTTGGAGCGGGAGGTTGACGATGCGGCGTGTGCTGGTGCTTGCCAATCCGAAGTCCGGGGTTCCGCGCTCGTTCGCAACGATGCGTCAGGCGCTGGACAAGACATGGGATCGTCCCGGCGTGGAGTTGTTCTACCAGTTTTCGGGGAGCAAGGACGACGGCATCGCCAAGGCCCGGCGCGCGGTGGAGTCCGGGATCGACACCATCCTCGTCTCCGGCGGCGATGGCACGGTCAGCACAATCGGGCGCGTGCTGGTCGGCACGCCGGTCTCGCTGGGCGTGATTCCGACCGGCAGCGGCAATGGGTTCGCGCGGCATTTCGGCATCCCGCTGTCGATCGATCGCGCCGTGCGGGCGCTGTTCGAGGCGAAGCCCACGCCGACCGACGTGGGGGTTGTCGACGGGATCCCGTTTTTCGTGACGTGCAGCATGGCCTGGGACGGGGCGATCGTCCGGTCGTTCGACCGGTCGCCGGTGCGTGGCATCATCCCGTATATCCTGGCGGGTGTGCACGAGTTCTTCGAGTATCGCCCGCAGGACATGGACGTGGAGCTGGAGGACGGGCTGGAGCTGCATTTCCGGCGCCCCATCGTCTTCACCATTGCGAACCTGACGCAGTATGGCGGCGGCGCGCAGATCGCCCCGCACGCCGACGCGCACGACGGGGCGCTGGAACTGGTCGTCGGCCTCCAGCGGGATGCGCCGAAACTGCTGGCCAACCTGGCCCGGTTGTTCGATGGCACGATCAACCAACTTCCCGAACTGATCACCCGCACCTTCCGGAAACTGGTGGTGCGGCGGCGTACGGCGGGAGCGATTCAGGTGGATGGCGAACTGGTCGAGGCCGGCGTCGAGATCGAGGTCGGCGTCATTCGCGGCGCGCTGCAAGTCCTGGTGCCGTGAAGGGCGGTCAGTACTGCTTCTCGTACTCGCCCTTGCCGAGACGCTTGAGCTTGCTGAAGCCGGCGGCCTTGGCGCGGTCGTCCAGTCCGGATGACGAGCCTCCGATGGCCGGCGTCGAGATCAGCTTGACGAGCGGGGCGCCGCAGTCCGGGCAGACCTGAAGCGGCGACGCCGCGATCGACTGCAGCACATCGAAAGGGATACGGCAGTGCGCGCACGCCTGTCGCTCCGGTTCGCGCGCCTGATATTCGTAAATGGGCATGCCCATGAGTCTCCGCCATCGTGACGCCGGGTGCAAGCCCCGACTCCCGTACTGCTCAAGTGGGGGCGCATTTGCGATTGGGTGCAGTCATGGACATTCGCCGTTGTTCCCCTGG
>CAYYJS010000057.1:0-20012 GCA_964472315.1 uncultured Victivallales bacterium
AAGCGGGCGGGACGCCCGCGCTCCAGGGATGCACCGAATCGCAAATGCGCCCGGCCAAGGGCTCAGGGGCAGGGATTCAGCCCCTGGTCATCCTCGACTTGCCAGGCATCTTCCCGCGTCAGAATACGTTCGAGCACGGGCCCGGCGGCATCGTTCATCACGCCGCATTCCATGTAGTCCTGAACGGCCCCCAACGCCGCGCACGCATGCCCGATACGTTCAAGCACCTGAGCCGCATCGACGGTCCGAAGCGCCTCTCGGGTCCGGATGGCGACCAGTGACACGCACCCCGCGGCGTCTTTCCCGACGTAGGCGATCAGGCTTCCCAACACCCGCATCAGGTAGCGCTCGTACGGTCGTGGAAAACACTCCAGGATCTCGCGGCAATAGAACTCGTAGCAGACCGGCGGACGTCCGACGCGAAGCTCGCAGCCGCCCACGCCCTGCCAACCGAACTGGTCGGTGAAGACCACGCCGGGACAACACACCGATCGCAGGAACGTAAGAAATGCGCTGGCGAGCGTCTCCTCGCAGATGTCCGGCGTGCAACAGCGGCTGGTACAGACCCCGCACGCGGAGCCGCACAGCGCCGAAACCATCTCGCGCACCCTTGTCTCGAGGTCGGCGTAGGCATGCACCAGCTCGCGAAAACGCTGTTCGTCCGCATTCATCGTTCATCCTGACGCGATGCATCCGACGCCGCCCGCGGCGGCGGGTCCTCGTCCGTCAGCCGGATATCGACCTCCATGTCGAACGGGAACCACGCGGGCAACCGACGCCGCGCCATCCGTTCCCGCTTGCGGGGCTTGTTCATCGACCGCTCGCAGGATTCGCGCAGCGACTCCGAAAGCTTGCGGTCCGCCCACGGGGCCACATTATTCACATCGGCCGTCATTTCGTCGATCTTTACTTCGTAGTCGATACCGATGCCGTCGCCATGGACCACCGGGCGCACGAACAGCCGCCCGCGCAGACGCTTCACGGCCGCCGTGGCGCGCGCCGATGCCCACCCGTCGATAACCTGGAAACGCGCCCTGCCGACCGCCGAAACGTCGACAACACGTTCCCCGAACCGAGGCATCCCATCCGGCGCCCGCGATGTGATTTCGGCCGTGCGGAAGGTCAGGCTCTGCACGAGATCGTAATGTCCCAACAGGTACTCCTTTTCGCGCGCCGTCGTGTACGCCGCGTCGTCACCCAGCATCGCATGGAACGTCCGCCCCGGATAACGGAACACGAACCTCGGATGTTCCCCGACCGCCGGCGTACAGGCGATCGCGACGGGGATCGCACGCTCGCCGCCCTCCCTGAACCAGCGCCCCTCGATCAGCAGCCCGTCACGAATCAGTCCCGGCGGAATGAACCACGTGCCGCCAAGCGCTTCGCCGACAATCGCCCGCAGGCGCGCCGGACTGACGGCCAGGAGCGCGCCGCTCTCCGGAACCAGGGAAACAGACCGTCGGGCCACCGCCGTCACCTCGCCTTCCCCACCCAACCGAACCGGCAGACACCACCGCGCAATCCCCAGCACCAGCGCGTCCGCCACCAACCCCCGAAACCAGGCCCAGACCAGAAGACCCGCGAGCACCGCCGCGAGCGTCGTCACACGCGCATGACGTTTTCGCATACCGCACACCTATGCCGTGAGGGCGAACTGTTTCTTGATCATCGCATCCTCCCGCGGGTGCACGCCTGATCTTGCGGAATGCTACATCGTCGATCCGGAGCATGCAACACAAGAGCACCCCAGTGTTTGAAGCGGGTGTTTGAAACTTGCTTTCCAAGAATGCGGTTGGCAACCTGACGGCATGAATGAGGGGATTGCGCACCATTCGAAAAAGATCCGGGTGCCGCAGTCCTTCCCTGAAATGCGCAAGAGCCGCTGTGCGCAGCAATCCTTTACCGCTGAAGCAGGCGTTACCGCGTCGGCGGTCTGGACACCATCCCGCGGGAACTCTCGCTCCCGCTTTCCCCCTGATCGTTGAGTCACGCATGAGATTGTGGTGCCAACCCGAATCCCTGAACTGTCCCGACACGTCCGCCACGCGGGCGCCGCTGACCCTCGTTTTCGTCCGCCATGCCCAGGCCGAGGGGCGCGAGCTGGGCGAGAGCGGTCCCCCGTTGACGCACCTCGGACGCGCCCAGGCGCGCCTGCTCGCGCGCCGGATGGCCCACTCCCGGTTCACGCATGCCTATGTCAGCGACCTCGCCCGTGCGCGTCAGACGTGCGATGCCGTCACGGAACGTAAGATGATCCCCACCACCGTCACACGCGATCTGCGCGAAGTCGCCGGACAACACGCCGAAGCCTGGCTGTCGCCGACCGCGGCGCCCGTGACGGCCGACATCGAAGGCGAGGAGCGCGCCATGCATCGCTTTGCCAGCCATCTGATGAATGCCCATCGCGCCGGCGAAACGATCCTGATCGTGGCGCACGGGAACGTCATGCGCAGCCTGATCGCCATGCTGGCCGACGGCAAACCGACCTCGTCGCTGATGCTCGAGTTCAACAACACCGCCGTCACCGTTGTCGACATCTGGCCCTCCAACCGCGTCATTCTCCGGCTCGCCAACTGCGTGCGCCACCTCCAACCAAGGCAGATGACATGACCACGCCGCCCGCCGCCGAACAGCGCACCTGTCTCTACTCGGAGCATGTGGCTCTCGGCGCGCGCATGGCGCCGTTCGCCGGTTTTCTGATGCCCATCCAGTACACCGGCATCCTTGACGAGCATCAGGCATGCCGCACCGGCGCCGTCGTCTTCGACACCTGCCACATGGGCGAGTTCCGCGTCCGCGGTCCCGACGCGCTCGACGACCTGGAGCGTCTCGTCTCGTGCCGCGTGGGCACGCTCGCGCCGGGGCGCTGCCGCTACGGCTTTCTGTGCAACCCCGACGGCGGCGTCATCGACGACCTGCTCGTCTACCGGATGGGGGCGGATGACTTCATGCTTGTCGTAAATGCCGGCACACGCACGCGGGATGCCGCATGGATTGCCGGACACCTTTCGTCGCGCACGCGCTTCACGGATGACTCGGAGGCGCTCGCCAAGCTCGATATCCAGGGTCCCAAGGCACCCCGCCTCGTCGCCGGACTGCTCGCACGCGACCTGTCCGCGCTGCGCTACTACGGCTTTCTGACGACCACCTGGGCCGATGCCCCCGCGGTCGTCAGCCGTACCGGCTACACCGGCGAAATCGGCTTCGAACTCTACGTGCCGGTCGCGCTCGCCGGCCGGCTCTGGCGCGAATGTCTGGCGCGCGGAGCCACCCCCGCCGGCCTGGGCGCGCGCGATACGCTGCGCCTGGAGATGGGCATGCCGCTGTACGGCCACGAACTCGACGAACACCGCAACGCCGGGGCCACGGGCATCGCGCAGGCCATCGACCGGGACAAGCCGTTCATCGGGAGCGACCGCGTGTGGCGCCCCGACGAGGCGCCCGAGCGCCTCGTCGCCCTGCGCCTCGCCGGTCGGCGCGCGGCGCGCCACGGCGCCGCCGTCCACGCCGGCGGCCGCCCCGTCGGCGTCGTCACCAGCGGCAGTTTCGCACCCTCCGTCGGCGTCGCCGTGGCGCTGGCCTGCGTGTCCCGCGAGGCCGCCGACATCGGCACGCCGCTCACGCTCGCGGCGGAACGCGGTGCCTTGACGGCGACGGTCGTCCGCGCGCCGTTCTTCGATCGCGCGACGGCTCGCGAGCCGATCGCGAATTTTCTATTTGATCAGTCGTAATGACTGTGCGAAAACGTGCTTCCGAAGGGAATCCCATGGCGGATCGACCAGTGTCGCCCGCACGCCACGCCACGGCAGGAGATGAGGAGCTAAGCCACATGACACCGAGTGATAGACGTTATTCCCGGACACATGAGTGGGTAAGAATCGAGGGCGAGCTGGCCGTCGTCGGGATTTCCGACTATGCCCAGACCGCGCTGGGCGACATCACCTTTGTCGAACTGCCCGAGGTCGAGCACGAAGTCGGCCAGGACGACGAATGCGGTGTGGTCGAATCGGTCAAGGCCGCGAGCGACCTCTACGCCCCGATCGGCGGCGTCATCGTCGAGGTCAACGACGCGCTCGAAAGCAACCCCGAGTTGATCAACGAGGATTGCTACGAAGACGGTTGGATCTTCAAGCTGGCCGATTTCGACGACGACCAGTACGAGGAACTCATGGACGCCGCGGACTACGAGTCCACGCTGGAGGAGTAGCGCGATTCCAGCCGGAATCGCGGTCCCATGAGTTATGTGGCCAATACCCCCGCGCAACAAGCTGAAATGCTGCGGGCCTGCGGCGCCTCGTCCTTGGCCGACCTCTTCGCCGATATTCCCGCCGACCTCGCGCCGCGTCGGTTCAACCTGCCGGAAGCCCGTTCGGAACTCGAAATCCAGCGCTATTTCGAGCGTCTCGGCGGGCGCAACTACGCCCACCTGACGAATTTCCTCGGCGGGGGGTTCTACGACCATTTCATCCCCGCCGCCGTCGATGCGCTGGCGGGGCGCAGCGAGTTCTACACGGCCTATACCCCGTATCAGCCCGAAATCTCCCAAGGCACGCTGCAGGCCATCTACGAATATCAGACCGACATCTGCCGCCTGACCGGCATGGGCATCGCCAATGCCTCCCTCTACGACGGCGGGACGGCGCTCTACGAGGCCTGCCAGATGGCGCTGCACGCCACCGGCCGCACCCGCGTCGTCGTGGACGGCGGCGTCAATCCCGTCTACCGCAAGATGCTCTACTCCTACACGGCGAATCTCTCCATCGATTTCGCGGAGATCCCCGTCACACACGGACAAACCGACCGCGAACACATCAAGGATGCCCTCGATGCCAACACCGCGGCCGTCATTCTCCAGAACCCGAACTTCTTCGGCGTCATCGACGACCACTCGGACATCGTCGAGCATTGCCATGCCAAGGGCGTGCTCGTCGTCCAGTCGGTCTATCCGGTCGCCCTGGCGCTCATCAAGCCGCCGGGCGAGACCGGTATCGATATCGCCACCGGCGAGGGGCAGTCCCTCGGCATTCCGCTCGCGTTCGGCGGGCCCTACCTTGGATTCATGGCCACCACGCGGAAACTCGCCCGCAAGATGCCGGGACGCATCGTCGGCCGCACGAAAGACCACGACGGCCGCGAAGCCTTCGTACTCACGCTGCAAGCCCGCGAACAGCACATCCGCCGCGAGAAGGCCACGTCCAACGTCTGCACGAACCAAGCCCTCTGCGCGTTGCGGGCGCACATCTACCTCAGCCTGGTCGGCCGCGAAGGGCTGAAGGACGTGGCCCGGCTGTGCCGCGCCAAGGCCGACTACGCCAAGGAACGCCTCGACGCGATCCCCGGCGTCGAGGTCATGCGCGCCAACCCCACCTTCAACGAGTTCACGGTGCGGCTGCCCCGCGATGCCGCCGATATCACCGGGAGGCTCGTCGAACAGGGCATCGCGCCCGGGCTGCCTCTCGGCTGCTTCTACCCCGGCATGGAGAACTACCTGCTGGTGGCCGTCACGGAGAAACGCACGCGACGCGATATCGGCGTCTTCGCCGAGAGCCTCGCCGCCGTGCTCTCGGAAACTTCCATACACGAAATCTGAAACCGGTCCAACCCATGTCCATCATCTTCCAGAAGTCGGTTTCCGGACGTCACGGCGTCGCGCTGCCGGCCTGTGACGTGCCCGCCTCCGCACCCCTGCCCGAACGCTACCGGCGGTCGGCGGATGCCGAACTGCCCGAGCTTTCGGAGCTCGACGTGGTGCGCCACTTCACACAGCTTTCACAGCGCAACTTCGGCCTCGATTCCGGCTTCTACCCGCTCGGCTCCTGCACGATGAAGTACAACCCCAAGATCCAGGAGCAGGTCTCCCGCATCCGCGGCTTCGCCGAACTGCACCCGTTTCTGCCGCAATTGCGCTACGGCGGCATGCTCACCCAGGGCGCGCTTCAGGTGCTCTACGATCTCGAACGCCTGCTCTGCGAAATCGCCGGCATGGATGCCTTCACGCTCCAACCGCTCGCCGGCGCCCACGGCGAACTCACGGGCATGATGCTGATCGCCGCCTATCACCGCGACAAGGGCAACGTCAAAACCGAGGTGATCATCCCCGACGAGGCACATGGCACCAACCCCGCGAGCGCAGCCATCGCCGGCTACACCACGCGACCGGTCCCGACCGACCCCGTATCCGGCATGCTGGACGTCGCGGCCCTGCGCACGATGGTCGGCCCGCGTACGGCCGCCATCATGCTCACCAATCCCAATACGCTGGGCATCTTCAATTCTTCCGTCGCCGAGGTCGTCCGCATCGCCCACGCACACGATGCGCTCGTCTACTACGACGGCGCCAACCTCAACGCCGTGCTCGGCAAGTTCCGCCCGGGTGATGCGGGCATCGACGTCATGCACATCAACCTGCACAAGACGTTCGCCACGCCCCACGGCGGAGGCGGCCCCGGCGCCGGCCCGGTCGGCGTGCGCGCACCCCTCGTGCCCTTCCTGCCCGTATCGCGTCCCATCAAGCGCGTCGATAACACGTATGCCCTGAATTACGACTACCCGAAGACCATCGGCTACATCGCCCCGTTCTACGGCAACTTCATGATCTGCCTGCGCGCCCTGACGTATATTCTCATGCTCGGCCGCGAGGGTCTCGTCGCCGTCAGCGAGAACGCCGTGCTGAACGCCAATTACCTCATGCACCGGCTCAAGGGGCGCTTCCACCTGCCGTACGCGCGCACCTGCATGCATGAGTTCGTGCTCTCGGCCGACCGCCAGGTCGAACACGACGTGCATGCCATCGACATCGCCAAGGCGCTCATCGACCGCGGTTTCCACCCGCCGACGGTGTATTTCCCGCTCATCGTCAGGGAGGCGATGATGATCGAACCGACCGAGACCGAGAACAAGGAAACGCTTGACGCCTTCGTGGATGCCATGATCGAGATCGCCGACCTCGCCGAGCGGGATCCGCGGGCCTTGCGCGAGGCGCCCCGCCACGCGCCGATCAGCCGACCCGATGAGGTCGCCGCCGCCCGCATCATGGACTGCGCGTGGTTGCCGGAAGCATCCGGCGCGCCTTCGGCGATCTGAGGACGCCTGCCGGCACGGGCGATCACGCCACGGACGGCTCGGCGAAACAATGGGCAAACAGCGAGCGGATGGCGACGATCGCCGCATCGGCATCGTGGCCTTTCGCGATCACCGCGACCTCGCCGTGACGGGCGGCGCCCAGAGTCACAAGGCCGATGGTGCTCTTGGCGTCGACCGTCTTCCGCCCGAAGCTGACCTTGATGTCGCTTTCAAACCGACTGGCCGTACGGGCAAAGGTCGCCGCCGCCCGCAGGTGCAACCCCAGCTCGTTCGGTATCGTCAGTTTACACGCCGCTTCGTTCATCGCGCCATGGTCTCCGCCATGAAAACCGAAAAAGAAAGGCGGCAGGCTACTCGAACGCATTCGCGAATGCAACCCGCGAATCCCTCACAGCCGTTCGGTGCGGTGGCGGGCGCGACGGCGTGCCTGCGCCAGAGCGTCGAGCGTGCCCTCGCGCTCAGGCGTCTCCGGCGGCACGACAGGGCGCGGCGGCGCGTCGTCCGGCGGGCGCGGCGCTTGGCCGCGCCCCGCCCCGGTCCGGCGCGGCACGCGCGGCGCGCGCCGACCCCACGCCATACGAGGCAGCCGCGGCCGCTTCGCCTGGCCTCGCGTGAAGACCCCCGTGCGACGCTGCAAGACGTCGGCAAGCAACAGGACGACCGCCAGCACATAACACACCCAGGAGACCTCCACGAGCCGCACCTGCGTCGGCAGGCTCGCCCAGATGGCCGCCACGTCCAACCGCTCCTCGCCGCCGGTCGCCGCCGCCAACCGCTTCAGCGTCTCGTAGCCGCGGCCCGGTTCCGCCGGTCGGAATTCAGGCGAGTACGGCAGACACACCGGTGCCAGCGTCATCGCCGGCAGCCCCGGCAGCGCCACGGTCGGCAGCGCCGTCTCCTGCCCGCTCAGCACGAATTCGGCTTCCATCCGGTCCGCCGAGGCCCACCCCATTTCGATTTGCGTCCGGATCGGCGCCACACCCGACTCGCCGTGCAACATGTCCACGCGCGGCGTGCCCGCGAAAGGCGGGGACGTTCGCGCCGGATCCAGGTGCAAGGCGATGCGGCACGCGCCGGCGCGCAGTTCCTGAGTCAACAACAGACCCTCCGGCAGCACGTCGTTGGCGCCGGCGGCCCAGCGCGCCAGCCCGGCGAAACAGTCCGACACCCCCGGCCAGCGCGCCATCGGCCCCGTATAGGGTCCGTCGGCTTCGCCGGTGTAGCATACGACGCGCCCGCGCCCCGCCTGCCATGACGCGATGACGGGCGCCTGGTACGTGTCGGTCGTCACGGCCGCCAGGTTGGCTTCGGGCCGCGCGTAACACAAATTGTAGCCGCCGATCACGGGCGCCGGCGCGGGCGGCGTCAGCGTCGACAACAACCCGTAACCCGGCGTGAACGCCACCGCCGTCGGTTCCTCGATCAGCGCGCTGCGCGTCACGGCAAACGTGTCCTGCGCGAACAGCCTCGGGATCTCGGTCGCATCGGCCGTGAAGAAGCTCTGCCCCTCGCCCATCCGCGCCACGTCGCGCAACAACCCCGCGTCGCAGTCATCCTCGGTTCCCAGCCCCACCACGCTGCACGTGATGTTCGCGCCGGCGCCTTTCTTGAGCAGCTCGGCATAGGCGCCGGGCTCCTCGGAGTCGGCCGCGTCGGCGAAGAGGATGATGTGCCGCGTCTGCGCCGTCGATTTCAGCAGCATGCGCGTCGCCGCTTGCAGGGCCTCGTAGACGAAGATGCCGCCGCCCATCGACTGCACCTGCAACACCTGATCCCGCCGGCCGCGATTCACGTCCACCGGCGCCAGATCCACGACCGTGTGCGCCGTGCTGTCCACGGCGATCACACCGATCTCGTCGTCGCCGCTCAGCAGATCCATCACCTGTACGGCGCCCAGGTTCGCCAGGTCCATTTTCGTCCGCCCCGGCCCCGCCCCGGCCGCCATGCTGCCGGAACGGTCCATCGCGATGACAATGGCCAGACTGAACTTGCGGTGTTCGCGTTTGAGTTCCATCGAAACCGGCATGATGCGTTCGAGGGGCGACCGGAAGTAGCCGCCCGGCCCGTACGCGTTGCGCCCGCCGGTCATCATCAGTCCCGCACCCGTGTTCTCGATCCACGCCGCCAGCAGTTCCATGCCCGAGGGGCCGATCGCCCCGGCCGCCACGTTCTCCAGAAGCACGCCGCTGTAGTTCGAAAGTTCGGCCAGCGTCCACCGTGTCTGCGTCGGCGTCCGCGTGCGCACCTCCAGCCCGCCGGCGCGCAGGAACGCGTCGAATGTGCCGCGCTCGACGCCGGACACGCACAGCAGCGGCAGGTTTCCGGACACGCCGACCAGCACGCGCGCCACGTTGTTCCCCGGCTGCGGGTCTTCGCCATCCGCCTCCACGCGCAGCACGTACGGCCGCGTGCCCGGCCCGTCGGCGCGGTCGCGGAACACGAACCGATTGCTCCCGGCATAGCACTCCCGCGCGCCGGCCGCCAGCCGCGTGGCGCCGCACAACAGTTCATAGCGCACGGTCTGCCGCGTCGGCGACCGCACCCAGGCGGTCAGCAGGAACGCTTCGCCGACCGCCGGCATGTCCGGCGCCGGGAAGCGCTCGATCGCGAGATCGCCGGACACCGTACGTTCCTGGAGGCGGAAGTCGACCGGCACGCCGCGCGCCGCCGCGCGCGCCGCCGGCCCCGACGGGTCGACGCCGCTCCAGCGCCCATCGCTGAGCACGAATACGCGACCGACGCCGTCGCGCGGAATCAGCCCGAGCGCCAGGTCCAGCGCCGCCCCCAGATTCGATTGCCCGGGTCCGACCGCGGAGACGAACCCGCCGAACGCGCCCGCCTGCGGCGGATGCTCCAGCACCGCTTCGCGCCCGAAGGCGACCACCGCCAGCCGCTCGCGCGCCGAGGTCCCGCCCGCCGCGATGCGGATCAGTTCCTCCTGGTTGCGCCACGCGCCGGCCTCCATCGACTCGCTGCGGTCCGCCACCACGACCACCGTCCCGGTCCGCCCCGGCAGGCGCACGGCAAGCCGGCTCAGGCCCAGCACGACCGCCGCCAGCGTCAGCGCCCGCAGCCACGCGAGCAGCCGCGTCGGCGGCCGGTACGCCAGCAGCAGCGCCGCCAGCGGCGCGCCGAGCAACAGCCAGATGGGCGCCAGGATGGTCATTCGACGGCCTCCGCTCCGGCGGTCGACCGCCCGATCAGCGCCGTGTGCACGGCCAGCGCCAGCAACGCCGCCAGCGCGGCCGGCCACGCCCAGCTCGCGTAGTCCCGCGTCAGGACCTCCGTCGCGTGCCAGTCGCCCCAGGCGCCGCTGCGCTGTCCGCGCAAATCGCTCTCGCCGGACGCGCAGAAGTTCGCCGCCAGTTCGCAACGCCACGCGTCGGCGGCAACCCCATACCGCCCCGGCGTCGGCAACGCCGCCACGACGACGCCCCCGCGCGCCTCCAGCACCCGCGCGCCGTCCGGGCCGTCGACGACGACCGTCACGGTCCCGGCCGGCGCCGTCACGCGCACGTCGCCGCCGGCATGCACGTTGACGCGTTCGACGCCCGGCAAGGCCTGGGACCGCCAGTGAAGGATATTCCACAGCAGGCCGGGCCACGCCGGCGTGCGCTGCATGGTCGAGATCGCCGGAACGAACCGCAGGTCGATGATCCACCGCCCGGAGGCGGGCGTCTGCACGCACAGCAGCGGTTCGTTGCCGGCCAGAATCACCGGCGTCCCCGGCACGGTCGCGCCCGCGCCGCCGCCCCACACGGCGCCGTCGAAGGACAATCCCTCGGTCAGCGGGTGCTCCCGATCGACGACGAACGGGCCGGCGTAGGCGACCGCGCCCGTGGGCGCCACGACGCGCAGCACCCAGGCGGCGCCGTCCGGTTCGGCGTCCGCGCGATCCGTGACCACCAGGTCGGGCGGCGCGGCGAGGTCCGCCAAACCGGCCGCCGCGAGTCCCGCTTCGATCCATCGCCGGATCTCCGCATCCGCCACGTCCACGCGCACGCCGACCGGACGCGGCGCGTCCGGCAACAGCGTAACGCGGTTGTCGATCGCCAGGGCATCGTCCGGCAGCCGGATATCGACGGCGCCCGTGCCGGGCGGCAGCGTCAGCGCCGTCGGCGCCGTCCCGCCGGCCGGCGCCTCGATGGCCACCGTCTGCACGCGGCGGTCGGCCGTCACAAGCGCCAGTTCCACGGAGCGGTTCTCCGCGGCGTAGTTGCCCACCTCGACGAACAGACGGTCCCGTCCGTCGCTCGACGCCCGGCGCGCCTCGATGAAACCGAGGTTGGGTTCGCCGTCGCCGAACGCCTCCCACCGGACTTGCCCCGGCGCGGGCGCCACCGGCGGGGGCCGGTCGGTGAGCACAAGCACCTGGCCGCGGTCGCCCGCCAGTTGCAGGGCCAGCATCAGGGCGGCATCGAGGTCGGCCCGCGGCGCCCGGCAGCGCCACGCCGCCGCCAGGGCGGCGTCGCTCCCAACATCGACGAGGCCGGGGCGCTCGCCGGCCAGGACATAGCGGACGGCGCGGAAGCGCTCGCGCCGCACCGTGCGCCGCAGCGCCGTCAGGGCGCGGTCGCGCGGGCTGGCCTCCGGCGCGCCGGACGACATCGACGCCGAGTCGTCGAGTACCACCACGCACGCACGCCGCGCTCCCTCGTACGGCGCCCGCGGATCGGTCGCCGCCAGGGTCAGCGCGAGCAACGCCAGCAGTTCCAGCGCAAACAGCCATGACGTGCGCATGCGGCGGATCACCGTGCCGCCCTCCCGCGTCCGCAAGGCGCTGTCCCACAAGAACAGGCCGGACACCTGACGCCGGCGGAAACGGTTGCGGAAGAGATAGATCGTCACCAGCGCCGGAAGCGACACGGCGGCCAGCAGCGCGAGCGGGTAGGTCAATAGCGGAATCATATCGTCATCAGCACCCGTGCACGTTCCAGGGCCGGCGCGCGACGCGCCTGCTCCACGAAATCCTCCGCCATCACGGTCACCAGCGTCGCCCCCACCAGACGGCAGGCGTTATGCCACTGTTGCCGGTGCCGGGCAAGCGCCTCGCGATAACGCTGCCGCGCCAGGGCGTCGATGAACAGTTCCCGCTCGCCGCCGCTTTCGATGTCGGCCAACCGCAGGTTCCCCTGCAGGTCCGGTTCGGCTTCGGCGCGCGCCAGCAGGTGGATCACGGTCACCGCCGCGGCGCCGTGCGCGAACGGCCGGAGGATCGCCAGAGGATCGTCCTCCCACAGCAGGTCGCTGACGAACACGCGGATGCCGTGCCGCCGCCAGCGGGCGCCGCCCCGGTGCATCGCCGCGGCCGGCGCGGTTACGGCATCGAGGGCCAGCCCTTCCCAGAGGCGCGGCGAACGCGCGCCGTTCGGCACCGCATCGATGCGCGCACCGGCCAGCCAGGCCGTGTGCGAGCACGCGGCGTTCGCGGCGGCCGCCGCCAGCAACCCGGCCAACCCGAAGAAGGCTTCGGCTTTGCGCGTGTCCGCGAGGTCCATCGAGCGCGATCCGTCCAGCAGCAGGTCGAGGTGGGGGTTGACCTCCTCGCGGTACAGTTTGACGACCAGTTTGTCGCTGCGCGCATAGGCCCCCCAGTCGATGCGCCTCAGGTCGTCGCCGGGCTCGTACTCGCGGAAGTCGCGGAAGTCCAGCGAGCTGCCGGTGCGATGCCCAAGCTGATAGCCGATCGCGCCGTGCATCGCCTCGCGCGGAATCGCCAGCGCATAGCGCCGGCCCGCATCCTCGCCGGCCGTCAGATACTGGCGGTGCGCCGCGTTCATACGGCATCGGCTGCGGGCGGTACGAAGTCGCGCATCTGAAGGAACAGCCACCGGCCGTTCGCCGCCAGCATCGCGGTCGCCCACGTGCCGGAGAACACCAGATGCATCTCACGGCACTTGCGGGCGCCGACGGTGAAGATGTTGCCCATGTACCAGGCCACCGGGTCGCGCCACGAATGATCGCCCAGCAGGAGCGCGACGAGCGAGGGCAGCAGCGCGCCTACCATGATCAGCGTCACCGCGATCGGCCAGACCATCAGCGGACGGAACCGCCGCGCGAACAGGCGTCGATAGATCAGCGCCGCCGTCAGTCCATACGCCACGTTGTACAGCAGGAAGCTGGAAAAGGCCGTGGTCATCTCCGCGACATCGCCATCCACGCCGCCATGCGCCGCCCAGACGGCGCCCAGGAGGGTCGCCGCCACGGTCGCCGCGGCCAGCAGCAGCACCCAGCAGAGCGCCCCGGCCGGACCGTTGTAGAAGAGAAACGCCATCCGCCGCGCCAGCCGGCCGCGCGGGATGGCGCGCCGCACGCGGGCGCTGAGAAGCGTATCCTCGCTGAGCCCGGTCAGAACCGCCGCCGAGAGCAGCAGCATCGACCCGACCAGCCATACCAGCAGGATCTCCTCTTCGCGTTCGACCCGCGCCACGACGAAGATCCAGATGCCGGAGACAAGCCAGCCGAACGTCGCGTAGGCGCGCACCGGCAACGCGCGGTTGGCGGAGGGCGGGCTGATGAGCGCCACGGCCAGCCGCTGCACCAGCCCCGCCGCGAGCCACAGGCCGCCGACCACGGACGCGGACGCCGCCCAGAAATCCCACGTCCCGAACCGGCTCCCGACGCCCCGCCGCACCAGATCCCAACCGAAGGCATTCACGGTGATGACGATCGCGAAGAGCCCGCCGACCGAGGCCAGGCCGAGCAGCAGCTTGAACACGCGGCTCGCGGGCAGGCACGCGAGAAACAGCGCGGCCTGCGTCACGGCGACCACGACCACGAACACGAAGCCCAGCGCGACGAAGATCGACGGGATATCGATGCCGCGCAACAGGTACGAGAAGGACATGAAGGGCGCCGCGGCCGCGAACAGCAGAACCGCGATCGCGACGGCGGCGAACAGCTTGCCGCGGATGATCGCCCCCGGCTTGATCGTCGTGATGAACAGCAGGTCGAGGTTGTCGTCCCAACGCTCCATGGCCAGACGCACCCCGGCGTAGAGCGGGATGAACGCCAGACAGGCCACCGACAACAGCACGAACAGCAACTGGAACATGTCGCGCCCCAGATACATGGCGGGGTCGACCTTCGCGCTCCGCGTCAACAACAACATACCGATCGCGAAGAGCTCGACCCCCAGGAACAGGACAAAGACGCCTGAAACGAACCGGCTCCGGACCGCCTGGCGCAGTTCCTTGACCACGATGGGGTTCAGACGGCGCGGCAGCCGCGGCGATGGCGCGACGGAATTCATTGCACATCCCCTTTCGTAACCTTCATGAAGATGTCTTCCAGATCGTCGCGCACGTGCCGGAATTCGGCGACGGCGTGTCCGGCCGCGATCAGGGCGCCGAGCAGCGCGGCGGCTTCCGCATCGTCGCCGGCGAGGTCGACATGCACCTCGCGGCTGGACGGACGCACCGCCTGCACGTGCGGCATCTCGAGCAACGCCTTCGCCAGCGCATCGCCGTCCCCGCGACAGCGGATCGCCACCGTCTGCGTCTCCCGTCCGCGGTGCACCACATCGTCGATGGTGCCGGTTTCCAGCAAGCGGCCGCGCTCGATGATGACCACCCCGTTGCAGATCTCGGTCAGCTCCGTGAGGATATGCGAGCTGACCAGGATGGCCTTGCCCATGGCCGCCAACAGCGAGACCAATTCGCGGAACTCGACACGGGCGCGCGGGTCAAGCCCCGCGGCCGGCTCGTCCATGAGCAGCAGTTCCGGGTCGTGGATCAACGCGCGCCCCACGCTGACCCGCTGCTTCATGCCCTTCGACAGGGCTTTCAACAGCTTGTCGCGCAGGCCGGTAAGCCCCGTGAACGCCTCGACTTCGTCCAGGGCGCGCTGAAGGGCGCGGCCCCTCATCCCATAGGCGCGGCCAAAGAAATCCAGGTACTCGTGCACGGTAACGTCGGTATGGGCCGGCAACGCATCCGGCACAAACCCGATGCGGCGACGGACGGCCTCCGGCATTTCCTTCACGGAGACGCCGTCGAGGTAGACGTCGCCGCTCGTGGGCTCGTCCAGCGTGGCCATGATGCGCAGCGTCGTCGTCTTGCCGGCGCCGTTCGGACCGACGAAGCCGAACACGTCGCCCGACCCGAAGCGAAACGAAATATCGTCCACGGCGCGCGTGGCCCCGAACAGGCGCCGCAGGTTGCGGACTTCCACGATCATCGTGTCTCCCTCCCCGGCGCGTCGGCGAGTCGCCCGACCACCGTCGACCGGGCGTTCAGCTTGACGCGCCCGTCCAGCCCATGCTCCAGAAAGGGCGCCCCCTTCAGCACGGCCAGGTACATGCCCGGATCGAGAAGCTCGTGCCGTCGCGTCGCCAGACCTTCGAAGTCGCTCGCCCACGTCGTCGACCGATAGAGCTCGCGCAGTCGCGCGGGATCGCTGCGCGCCGTCGGCGGTCCGTCGTCGGCAACCAGCACGGCGCCGTCGCCGGCCGCGAGTCCGTCCTCATGCCGATACCAGCGGCCATCCGGCCCGCGCACCCACAACCGCTCGATATCGGCCCCCAATCCGTTCGACACACGCGGGCCGGCGGCGTCCCAGACGATGTCCAGGCGCTCGCGCCGCAGGGCCGGCCGGCGCACCTGGAAGTAAGCCGGAATCCGGGCCGACACCCACCCGCGCGTCAAGTGTTGGTCACGTGTCCAATCCATGTACTTGGCGCTGCCCGTATCGTATCGGTACTGCTTCACGAAAGCCGACAACTCGGTCCAGGCGTCGAAATGGAGCCCGCCCGAAGGCGTCAGCGGACAGTAGACCGCGACGAGGCCGAGGGTCGTCGCCTCGTGCGTGCGCTGGTCGAGCAGCGTCACCCCGTGCATCCGCGCCGTCGGCGTGATGCCCTCGGAAAGCAACGCATACGCCGCGACGCACAGGCACGTCAACCCCGCCACCAGCGGCACGATCCACAGCAGCCAGATGCGGCGGTTCAGGCGGCCGAGCAGCACGAGCAGCACCGGCCCGATGACGATGGCGAAGACCAGCATGATGAAGTACATGCCGCGCACGGGCAGGTTCATGCCGTCGACCACGGGGAACTGCCGCAGGGCGTTGCTCATGTCGGTATTGTGCGTCCAGGGCTGCAGCGTCTCCTGCGCCAGGGCCAGCAACCCGCGCAGTCCCGCATCGTCGAGCGCGGCCGGCGACGCGTCCGGCACCAGCGCCACGAGTCCGAAGCCGACATGGTGGAGCCGCGCCCACGGCTGGACCGGTCCGACCCACGGCCGGACCGGGTCGGCGCGCGCGGCCCAGGCAAACGGCCACGCGTCGGTCCCCGCGATCACGAGCAGCCCGCCGGCGCCGACATACCGATGCAGGCATTCGGCCACGCCTTCCGGCAATCCGGCAAGATCGGCCGCGGCCAGAACGATGCCGTCATGGCACGTGTAGGCCAGCCAGTTGTCGCTCCACTCGGCGAGCTCGTACTCCGAGCGGACGATCGAGTACTCCTTGTCGTGACGCGACATGCCCGCCCGCGCCGCGGCATTGGTCGCTCCGGTCTCGAACAGCCGCGTCCAGAGCGCATCGTCGAATGCCTGCGCGTCGATGGCGCGGGTGGTGAGGATGCTGACCTTCTTGTTGTAGCCGGCATGGCCGTAATGGCTGCTCGAAAGCGACGGCAGCGGCGCCACACCCCAGTCCTCGCCGTCGACGACCACGCGCACTTGCGCGCTGCCGCTCATCGGGTACGGCGGCGCGGGCAGCGACACCACGGCCGTCGCCCCCGGCGCGAGCGTCACGGTCCGCTCGACCTGCGCCAACGTATCGCCGGCGCCATGGTACGATTGCGCCGGGGCGATCAACCGCACCTCGTGCCGCCGGGACGCCGACTCGTTCCGCACCCGCACGCGGTGCTCGATGTAGCCGTGCGTCCGCATCGGTATCTGCTGCGATGCCGGCAGGATCGTCAAGTCGCGCAGCCGCGTCGAACACACCGCCGGCGCCACGAACGCCGCCCACGCCGTCACCGCGCACAACCCGCATCGTAATCCCGTCATACTCACGCGCCGGCCTCCAGTTTCACCGCGTGCGGCAGACCGATCCCCGATTCCTCGACGTGCGCCAGCAGAGCGTCGATCACGCGGAACGTATCGATGCCGTCGAAACGCGCCTTGTAGTTGAGAATCAGGCGGTGGTTCAGCACCGCCGGCGCCACGGCCTTGACGTCGTCGAAACCGACCGTGGGGCGGCCGTCGAACAGCGCCGCGCCGCGGGCCGCCTCGGCGATCGCGATCGCCGCCCGCGGCGACGCGCCGTACGTCACGTAGTCGCCCACCACCGCGGGCGCCTGCGCCGCGCCCGGATGCGTCGCCGCCACCAGTCGCGCAATGTAGCGCGCCACCGCGCCCGGCAGCAGAATCCCATCCACGGTCGCAAACAGCGCGTCCAGTTCCGTCGCGGACAGTCGCACCGTCGGCACGGGCGTCGTGCCGTGTCGGCGGGTGGTGATGATCTCGGTCAGGACCGTGGAATCGACATCGCGCACGACCAGCTTGAAGAGAAAGCGATCCAGTTGCGCCTCGGGCAGCGGGTACGTGCCCTCCAGTTCGATGGGGTTCTGACTGGCCAGCACGAAGAACGGCTCGGGCAGCGGCCGTGTGGTTCCCAGCAGCGTCACCCGATGCTCCTGCATCGTCTCCAGCATGGCCGACTGCGTCTTCGGGGAGGCGCGGTTGATCTCGTCCGCCAGCAGCAGGTTCGTAAACACCGGCCCCGGCGTGAAGACCATTTCGCGTTCGCCGTCCTGCCGCTGCTGCAGGATATGCGTGCCGAGAATGTCGCCCGGCATCAGGTCCGGCGTGAACTGGATGCGCTTGAATTCGAGCTGCAGAATATCCCCGAGCGCCTTCACGAGCGCGGTCTTGCCGAGTCCCGGCAGACCCTCCAGCAGAATGTGTCCCCGGCTGAGGATGCCGATCAGGACCATGCGGTGCAGGTCGGTGCGTCCCAGCAGAATGCGGTCCAGTTGGTCGTGGGTGCGCCGCAGCATCGCGTTCGCGGCGCCGATGCGCTCGGGCGACAACAGTTCGGTCTCAGTCTTTGCCATCATGCGTTGCTCCTCGGTGGAAATATCGTTGTACCGCCCGCCGGTGTTGCGGCAGGACGCGCTGTTTGTGCGCGCCCCCGCCCTCCCCGCCGCCGGCCAGCGCGCCGCCGGTGACGGCCGCCGGCGCGTCGTTCGACTCCGGTTCGCCGGAGGAAAGCCCCACCAGCCGGCTCTGGTCGGGCTGTCCGATGGCCGACGGCTGGATGATCTCTTCCTTGAACGCGGCGCCGTTTTCGTCGGTGCCGTCGGTCCACGTCAGCGGCGCATCGCCGCGCCCGCGCGACACGCCCCCCTGCCCCGGCGTCGGACACGGACACGCGACAGCCACGAGCGCGCTGGAATCGGCTTGCTCGTCCAGAAATGCCGCCAGGGCGGCTTCGCCATCCGCGGCGGCGGCCCGGCACGCGCTCAGCATCGCGGGATCGACCAATCCCGCCTCGCAGAGCTTGCCCAATTTCGCGAGCCGGCCGTCCTTGGCGTCGCTCAGACATTTCGCCAGCGCCTGGAGCCGCGCGGGATCGAGGGCCGACGCGGCGAGGGCGGCGGCGAGTTCCGGCGGCAGCGTACCGTCGAGCGTCGAGAGAAGCTCGCTCGCCTCCACGAGCTCCGCCAGCTCGCGCATCGCCGCGGTCAGATCGACGTTCGCCCCGGCGGCGGTTGTCGGCTCCCGCATGGCCTCCGCCAGCGCCGCGAGCGCCGCGGCCTCGTCGACATCCCGTCCCAGCACGTCGGCCGCGTCCGCCGCAAGGTCGCGCATCGCTTCCTGGACGTGGTCCAGCGCTTCCCACGTCTTCATCGGATCGGCGGCGGGAGCCAGGTCCGACAGACGTTCGAGTTGGCGCGCCAACTCGGCCGCGCGCGTCTCCTCGATCGCCTCGGTCTCGACCAGCGCCTCGACCTGCCGCTGCAGCTCATCGACCGCCTGATCGATGGCCTGGGGCAGCGCGGCAATCGCCGCCGCGGGGCGCACCGGCATCAGGAACGCCGCGACCGCATAGAGCAGCCCCATGCCCAACAACACGCCCGCGCGCGGCTCGCGCCAGCGGACACGCGGCACGGCCCCGCCCGGCACGTGCGCCGTCCACTCGCGCAGATCGACCTCGGCGCCCGCGGCCAGCAGGCCGCCGCCATGCATCAGCGCATCGAGTTTCGCCCGCAGGACGTCGACCGCGGGCGCCTGCCGACGGGACAGCCCCCACGCGACCGCGGCGGCGACCGGCAAGCCCGCGGCGCCGATCGCCGCGAAGGGCGCCTCCACGCGGAAAACCGCGCGCGCCAGGAGCACGCCCGTTCCGAGCGCGAAGCTCCAGGCCGTGACCAGCCATGCCAGACGACGGAGGAACAGCGCCTGAACCACCGCCGCCCGCATCCGCCACACCGTCGCATCCACCCGCGTCATGACATATCCATGGTTCGGGACAGTAAACCAGACTGCCGGCTGCGTTGCCAAGACATTCGGCACTCGAAAAGCAAGGCGCTTCCGGGTTCATGGGGGAAAATTGTATTGGTCCGGCGTAATCGGGATGGGCTGACAAGCCGGGTATCGGGTATCGTGCGGGTATGAGAGACCTTTGTGTGTCAAGAGATCGCTGGCCGAGAGCAGTCTCGACAAAGTCTTGCGACGAAGCGTAGACGACAAAGCGTGGGACGAAGAAAGCGACGAAGTGTGGCGTGGTATGGATAGGAGCAGCAGGTATGGCAGAGCTCTTTGGCCATGAGAGACCGAAAGTCTACCAGAAGGTCATGCACTTCGCCTGTTTGGAGAGATTAGGGCAAATGATTAGGGCGAAAGATTAGGGAAACAACGAGATTCTCCCTTAATCGTTCGCCCTAATCGTTCGCCTTAATCTGCACTCACTGGGTGCGG
>CAYYJS010000058.1:0-19760 GCA_964472315.1 uncultured Victivallales bacterium
GTGGCGGCAGTCGGGTCTGTAGTGGGCGCGAGCTAAGTCCGACAGGCTGCTAGGCGAGGACGCGCGGGCGGCGAATCGGGCATGCCCCCATTTGAGCTGCCGAATTCCCCGATGGGCGGCCGGTTCCCGTCAGCCCGACGGACCGCATTGCTCCTTGACACATGTCTGTCAAGGAGCGATTCTGTTTCCATGATAACGACGATCACGGGGAAACATCAGGTCACGGTGCCGGCGCGGTTGGTATCTCACGCGAACCTGCATCCGGGAACTCGGCTGGATTGGGAGCTTGCGGAGAGCGGCGACACGCTGATTGTCCGCGTGCTTCCCGACACGGCAACGGTTGCGACGCGGTTGCGCGGTTGCGGGCGAAAGCACAGGCGAGGCGGGGAAAGCGCCGTCCGCAATCTTGTGAACGAACGGACCAGGGAAGCTCGGGAGCGAAACTAGAATGGCCGCCACCTTCACCCATCTGCTGGACACGTCGGCCATCTTGGCCCACTACTTCGACGAACCGGGCGCCGCCGAAGTCGATGCCATCTGGCAGCAACCGGGGAACAGAGCAGCGATCTGCGCACTCACGATACCGGAGCTGCGAACGCGGCTCGACGAAGAGTTGGCCGACGCATCGGAGGCGGAAAGAGCCTTCGACCTGTACGTGAATCAACTGACCGCCTGTTTGCCTGTCGACCGCGCGACAGCCCATGAAGCGATGCGCCTCCGGCGCGTATCGCCGACGCGGCTGCCACTCGTCGACGCGTGCATTGCCGGCTGCGCCAAGCGGCACGATTGTATCCTCGTCCACCGCGATCCGCACATGGATCGACTTCCGGCGAAATCCGTTCGCCGGTTGCGCCTGCCCGACAAGGACCCGTCCTGACACGAACGATCCGCTCCCGAGAGGGGCGGCCGGTTCCCGTCAGCCCTTGATGCGGGGCTGCTTGTCGTCCGGCGTCTTCTCGCCGGACGCGTCGGACGTCGAGGCGAGCGGGGTGGGCGCCTTCTCCTGCATCCCTTCTTCGCGGCCCTTGCGAAACTCGCCGAGGCTGCGGCCGAGGGAACGGGACAGCTCCGGCAGTTTCTTGGACCCGAACAGCAGCAGGATGACGAACAGGATGATCAGAACTTCGAAAGGTCCGGGACTGCCGCCGAAAAACGCAAGTGTCATAACGGTCTCCACGCTTATAGGGTTGTCGTTAGTATCCGTCCGCCCGCCGCCGCATGCAAGCGAATTGGCCCACGCGCCTACAGCGCCTTCGTGAGCGTGATGCGGGCGTCGCCCGGCGCGTAGAAGTCGGGGATCGTGGAGACCGCGGTGTAGCCGCAGGCCTCGTAGAAGGCGCGCGTGCCGGCGTATTGTTCCCGGCCGGCGGTTTCGGCGACGGCCAGGCGCGCGCCGCGTTCGCGCAGACGGTCTTCGCAAAACGACATCAGGAGCCTCCCGATGCCGCGACCCTGCGCGGCCGGATGCACGCCCATCCAGTAGATATCCCAGGTGCCGTCGGTGCAGGGCGTCGGACCGAAGCAGACCCACCCGAGCATGTCGGCGCCGGCGGCGGCCACGTAACTCTGATAGTGGCCGGCGGGTCCGTCGCGCAGCGCCTCGTCCAACACCTCGGCGGCGATGGTCAGCTCGTGCGGATGGAAGAACGCGGTCGCCTCCAACAGGGCCATCACGGCGTCGCGGTCGGCGGGGACGGAACGGCGGACGATGGCCGACGGCGGAAGCGGCGGGCGCGCGGCGCGGCGCGGCGGCGTGGCGTCCGCGGGAGCGGCGGGCGCGGCGTCCGCGGCGTGCCGACGGCGGGCGGAGTCAATGACGAGGCGCACGAATGCGGCGTAGGTCAGCCCGGCGGCGGCCACGGCGGCCGCGAGGCCCGCATCGGGCGAGATGTCGGGATTCGGGTTGATCTCCAGGACATAGGGGTTCAGGTCGGCATCCAGGCGAAAATCCACGCGCGCGTAGCCCGCCGCGCCGACCGCCTCCCAGGCGGCGCGCGCGGCGGCGCGGATCCGTTCGGCGGCGGCTTCCGGCAGATCCGCCGGAACCCGGCGCGGCGTGTGGCCGTAGGCATACGAATCGGGCAGCCACTTGGCGGCGTAGTCCACGATGCGCGGCCGGTCGTCGCCGTAACCGACGAACTCGATCTCGGCCAGGGGCAACACCCACGGCGCCCCGTCGCGCTCCAGCACGGAAGCATTCACTTCGCGCCCATCGATATAGCGCTCGACCAGCGCGGGCTGTCCGAATCTCGCGTGAATGCGGGCGATGCGGGCGCGCACGGTCGCCTCGCCCTGGTCGGGCGTGACGATGGCATCGGCATCGATGCCTTCGCTGGCGTCCGACAGCAACGGCTTGACGATCGCCGGCAACGGCGGCAACGCGCCGGGCGGGTCGCCGGGCCGCACCACCATGCCCTCCGGCGTGACGATGCCGGCCGCGCGCAGCGCCGCTTTCGCAAGCGCCTTGTCGAGACCGACAATCTGGCTGGCGGCGTCGTTTCCGGTGACGGCCTTGCCGTGCGCGCGGCAGAAGGCGGGCACGAACGCGACATCCTGGACGGACCCCGCCAACGATTCGACAAGGTTGAAGACGCACCCTTCGCGCGCATCGCGCAGAACCGCGGCCACATCCCGTAGCGTGCGTACGCCGCACCGGCGGGAAGGCAGATGGAGCGTGGCGAGGGCGGTTTCGACGGCGGCCACCTGATCGAGCACGCCCGCGTCGGCCTCGAGGCCGACACCCGAGGCATGCGCGGCGAGGGTGCCCGGTTCGTTGAACAGGATCAGCACGCCATCCGGGATCATGCCGCCGTCTTCCCGCGCGGACCGAGGCGGTAGCGAGTCGCCGCGCTGGCCAGGATCGCCGCCAGCAGGTCCCGGAAGGACATGCCTTCCTGCGTGGCGATCATCGGCAGATCCGAATGTCCGGGGTTGAGTCCGGGCAGCGGATTGATCTCGATGAACGCCGGCACGCCGTGGCGATCCAGGCGGATGTCCACGCGTCCCGTGTCGCGGGTATCGAAAGCCCGGTAGCACCCGAGCGCCAGCGCTTCGACATCGTCGCGCAGGGGGCCGTGCGCCAAGGGACCGTAGTCCACATACTGGTCGCACAACTCCTTGATTTCGTAGGAGTAATCGCGGATCGGCGCGTGCTTGCGGATGCTGACCTCCAGGGTGCCGAGCACGCGCGCCTGCGACCCGGTGCCGAGGATGGCGGTGGTGAACTCGCGTCCCGGCAGATACTCCTCGACCAGCACCGGCTGACCGAAGCGCCGGAGCAGGCGATCGCAGGTGTCGCGCAGCGCGGCCGGGCCGGTCACGCGCGACTGGGCGTCCACGCCTTTGCCCGTACCCTCGGCGATCGGCTTGGCGAACGCCGGATACGACAGCGTCAGGCCGTCGAGATCGTCCAGCGTCGTCACCACGGCGAAGGCCGGGGTGTGCAGCCCCGCGTCGCGGACAATGCGTTTCGCCACGGCCTTGTCCAGCGTGACCGCGCAGGTCAGCGGATCCGAGAACACGTACGGCTGGCCGTACATCTCGAGCACGCCGGGCACCTGCGCCTCGCGGCTGCGTCCGGCCACGCCCTCGGCGATGCTGAACACCAGGTCCCAGCGGTCGCCGGCGACGAGGCGCGCGCACAGGGCGCGGCCGTGTCCGATACGGTCGACCGCATGCCCGAGCCCCGCCAGTTCCGACTGCAGCGCGGCGATGGTCACCGCTTCATCGAACTCGGCGACCTGTTCCGCGGTAAAGCCCTCGGCCAGGTAGTCGTCACGGAGATCGTAGACCAGCCCGATCTTCACTATTCGTTCACCTCGGGCAGCCGCCGGCTCTCCGTGCCGGCCGCGCGCCGGCCATGCCGCGAGGTCATGGGCGTGATGTGCGACGCCCGGCCGGCCGCCAGATCGGCGACGATGGCGGGCCGATCCATGGGTTCCGGCGACGGCGCCTGCACATTCGGTTCGGGGTAGGCCACGAGCATGCCCTCGAAGTTGCGCAGCACGGTATGCGTCGGACTCATCGACACCATGTAATTCGGCAGCAACGGCACCTTCCCGCCGCCGTGCGGCATATCGACCGTAAAGGTCGGTATGGCCAGGCCGCTGAGGCGTCCGCGCAGATGCTCCATGATCTCGATGCCCTTGCTCAACGGCGTGCGGAAATGCTCGACGCCGCGGACGAGGTCGCACTGGAAGAGATAGTACGGCCGCACGCGGTTGCGCACGAGCCCCCGGAACAGCTCTTCCAGCACGCGGGAATCGTCGTTGACGCCGCGCAGCAGGACGGACTGGTTGCCCAGCGGGATGCCGACGTCGGCCAGACGGTGGCACGCGGCCATCGCTTCCGGCGTGAGTTCGCGCGGGTGGTTGAAATGCGTATTGATGTAGATCGGATGGTACTTGCGCAGCATCCTGACGAGGTCGGCCGTCACGCGCATGGGCAGCACCACCGGCGTACGGGTGCCGATGCGGATGATTTCCACGCTCGGCACCGCCCGAATGGCGGACACGATGCGCTCCAGCGCCGCGGTCGACAGCGTCAGGGGGTCGCCGCCGGAGATGACCACGTCCTTGATCTCCGGATGCGTGCCCAGATAGTCCACGGCGCGCACGAGATCGATCGGCGACAGGCGCGATTCGCGCTGGCCGGCGACGCGCTTGCGCGTGCAGTGACGGCAGTAGACCGAGCACATGCTGGTGACCAGCAACAGGGCGCGATCGCCGTAGCGATGCACCAGATTGGGTACCGGCATGTCGTGGTCTTCCTCCAGCGGATCGTCGCGCAGACAGGGCGGGTCGATCAGCTCGCACGCCTGCGGAACCGACTGGGCGAAGATCGGATCGCTCGGGTCGGCCGACTGAATGAGGGAGGCATAGTACGGCGTGATGGCCATGGGGAACTTGCGTGCCGCCATGTCCGTCGACATGCCGTTCAGAGCCGGAAACATATGCTGCAGTTCATCGAACTGCCGGATCCGGTGACGGAGCTGCCAGCGCCAGTCGTTCCACTTCGCCTGCAGCGTGTTGATATCGGGGGGTATGGTTTCGGATGGCGTTGCGCACCCGATGACCCCCGACGCGTGGGGAGGTTCATCAGGTTCGTCAACAATAGCCACTGCCGTGTCCGCTATCGTTCTTGTATTCATCGACCTGTTTTGTCCCTTTCTTCGGCGGAAGACCGTGCCCGCACGGTTACCGCCCTGTTCTCCGCCAACCGCCATTGCGAACTGTCGCCGGGCACCTACCCGGCCGCACGCAACGGCTCCTTCTCCATGATCAACGCCGCCGCCGTCGAGGCAAACAGATCGCGCAACGGCGCGAAACCGGCCTCCAGGGCGCGCGCATCCAATCCGATGTGCGCAAATGACAGAAATCCCGACACATACCCCGCCAGCGCGCACGCCACACGGCGCAATTGCCGTCGCGAAACAGGCAGTACCGCAGCCTCGGCCATCACCGAGGCAAGCCCGTCAAGGTAGCACATTACCGGCGCCTCGAGCGCCTGCTCCTCCTCCTGCTCGGTCGCCAGGAACATCCGGCCTTGGAACAGGAGCACAAATTCATCGGGGTGTTCTGCGAAAAAAGACACATGCGCGTCAAGGAGTTTCGATAAAACGGCCCCAAAACCCCCGATACCCCGCGTCATCGCGTGGATATGTGCGACCAGGCGGTCGACGGCATCCTCGGTCAGGGCCAGCAATAATGCGCTTTTTGAATCGAAATGCCGGTAAAACGTGCCTTTTCCGAGGTCGGAGCGCTCCGTGATCTCACCGATCGTGGTGGCATCCACGCCGCGTTCGCGGAACAGTTGCAGGGCGGCACGCATCAGTTTCGTGCGCGTCTTTCGCGTCCGGCGTTCCGTTCTGTTCTCTTGTGGCTGCATATTCACGGGCGACTACCCATCCGATAATGACCGTATAGTCACTCATGAATGGGGTGTCAACAGTTTTTTTGAAACTTGTTAATAACCTGTTCACTTCTTTCACTCGACGCATTTTCAGAGCGTGGCGCATACTGTCCGCATTCGCGTGAGGTAGATGGGGGCTTGGAAATGAAGATGGAAAAGCAACCGCTCTATGTCGGGGTGTGCACGGTGCTTCTGCTCGGCTGCGTGGCGGGGCGACAGTACGGCCCGCGCGAGACGACCGCGCCGTTCGCCGATGCGGCACGCGGCGGCATGGACGACCGGGGGGCGTTCGCCGTCTACACGGTCCTGCCGCCGCCGATCGCGCGCTTCGAACACCTCGCCAACCCGACCATCGCCGAGCTCAAGGCGGTGTTTATTGCCGAGGGTGTGCCGCCCGAGCTGGTCTGGCTGGCGGAACTGGAATCGGGGATGGACGCGACGGCGCGCAGCCGGATGGGCGCCGTGGGGCTCTTTCAGGTGATGCCGGCGACGGCCGGCCGATTCGGGCTGAGTCTCGCCGAGACCGATGGGCGCATGCAGCCGGTGCTCTGCGCGCGTGTGGCGGCGCGGTATCTGAAGACGCTGTACGGTCGTTTCGGCGCCTGGCCTCTGGCGATCGCGGCCTACAATGCCGGCGAGGCGCGTGTCGCGGCTCTGCTGCAGAACCGGCGCGCCCGGTCTTATTCGGATATCGCCGCCGGGCTCCCGGCGGAAACCCGTTCCTACGTGCCGCGCGCGCTGGCGCTGGTCAGCGTATGCGAAGGCAGGCCGGCAGCGGCCCTGCCGCCGCCCCGTACCTAGCGGCCATCTGTCACGCCTCGATCTTCCACACCGGCACACCGCTGCCGTTGCGCGTGACGGCTCGCTTGACCGCATGCTCGTCGCGATGTGCCTGATGTGGCGTGGCGTGTTGAGCCAGATGCGGATATGGATGCGGTTGGGGAGACCGGTCACTCGCGGACTCGCCACCGCCCGCCGGAACGAGAACCTGCAGACCGGCCAGTTCCCGCTTCAGAGACCAGACCCAGCTCGAAAATACCGCCGTGATACCTAGCGCCAGTAATGCGTTCATATCTTCAGCCTCCCTATCGATCGCCTCGCCAAGTGAGAACGCAGAAACCGAGCCACGCCGGCGCCACGTCCGTCGGACACGTGCCGCGACACACGGCGAACGCCGCGAACCACCCGTTGCAGTAAATCGTAACAGGCTCACATACATGGCGTTGCGTACACGGGCGGAACTCTTTCGACCACGCCGGCCGTACAGAAGGCGACGAGCGGATACGCGACCCCGGTTCGCAATAATGCGAATCCGGCTAGAACGCGATCGTCTCGAGGCGGTACCGCAAGCTGCCGGCGCCGGCGGTGGCGGCGGCGTCGACGAGCGCTTTCGCCAGTCCGCCATCCGATGCCCCGAGCAGCCCCGCCTGCCCGAGCAGGTCGATGGCGGCGGCGTCGGCCGCCACCGGATCCCGTGAAGCCAGGATGCCAAACAGTTTCCCGGCGGGGGCCGGCGCGTCCATAAGCACGTGAATACAGACGACGCGGTCGTTCAGCACGGCGCGCGCCGCCGATGCGTAGGCGGACACGGCCGCCCGGTAATGCTCAGGCGTGGCATCCCACGCGTAGGCGATGCCGCCGAAATGCGCGATCTCGACGCACTTGCCGCAGTTGATGCAGCGGGCGGCGTCGATTTCGACATGCTTCCCCGCCATATGGATGGCGCCCACGGGACATACGCGCAGGCACTGCCGGCACGTATGGCACTTGACCGTATTGACGCGCGGCGGCGCCATCGCGTGCTGGCGGATCTTGCCGCGACGGGCGGCCAACCCCGTGCCCATGTTGACGAGCGCGCCGGCGACGCCGGCCAGCGGGTGCGGTCGCGGACAGGATACGAGCACGAGCCCGGCCGGCACGCCGAGTTCGCCCGCCAGGAAGATCCCCGGCGGCACACGCTTGTCCTCGCGATTGGTCAGTTCGCGATCGCCATCCAACCCGTCCAACATCACATACGGCACATCGGCGGCGCAGGTCAGCCCGCGCTCGTACGCCGCGACGATGTGCTTGACGCCATCGGTGCGCACATCGCGATGGCGGTTCGAGGTGTCGCAGACAAAGGCGCTCGCCCGGCGGTCGCGCAACAACCGGGCCACCGCGGTCACGTACTCCGCCGACATCCCGGGGTCGCCTTCACACGGCTTGACCCCGACAAGCGTGCCTTCCCGGAATATCCGCAGCAACCGGAAGGCGCGATGATCGACGACGTTCACCAACGATCCCATGCGACGACGACGCTCCTCGTCGTTGCGCACCGGAATGTGGTAGACGGCCACCGGCGGGTCAACCCTGTCGGCGCCCTTGGCATGTGTCCGGCCTGACTGCGTGTGCGAACTCATCGGTAGGCGACAGGTATACCACACGGGAGCGAATCCGCAACCCCATCCGCATCCCGACAGATTCCCGTTCCGCCCATGCGCGGGGCCGGTGGAGGCCACCGACCCGCGGGATCAGACCAGGACGCGGCGGAAGTTCGCCGTGTGCGTCCCGGCCGGCGTCCTGCCGTCCCGGAGCGCTTCCCATACCTCCCGCACCGCGACGGCGCCGGGCGGGGACCACGAAAAGTCGGCGCGCGCATAGCGGACGCCGCGGCGTCGCAAGTCCTCCATGTGTCCCGCCAGGCAGAACGGCGACTGTGCGACGGTCACCCACCGCGCATCGCGCCGGTACGTCATCACCCGTCCGCCACGCCGGTTCACGAAGATCGTCGCGGCCTCATCGGGTGCCGCCCCCGGGGTCACCGGCGCCGTCTCGGAGATGAACAGCGGCGTCTGTTGCCAGACCAGCGCCTCCACCGCCGGACCCTCCGCGCCGACCAGAGCGGCGAGATTCGTCTCCGAGTCTTCCGGCGAAGCCACGCTGCGCCGGATGCCCCATTCCGCCAATTGCCCGCGCGCCAGGTGGTTGAGCCCATAGCACGGCCAGTCAGCCGTGAGGTCGAGCGGCGCGCCGCCCGCCTGCCGTCGCAGCAGCCATGCCCCGGCCAGACCGGCGCATTCCCAGCGCGTCCATCCCTCCGCCACGAGCCCGGCCACCGTCGCACGCAGCGCCGCTTCTTCATCCGTATCCGTCGCCGCCGCGTCGCGCCCCGTCGGCGGCCATGCCCGGGAGATCATCGGCAGCGCCAGGCGTACGCGCGACCGCGGCAACACGGCAAGCCAGGCATCCAGTCGCTCGCGCAGCACCGTCAACGGCAGGTGCATCACGTCCAGAATCACTTCCTCGGCGTCGGCCAGCCATGGGCAAACGTCGCCGTCCAGGTTAACCTTGGCGGTCCGGAGCCACGCGCCCTCCGCCTCCCGCCGCGCGGCCTTGCCGGTATCGGTCAGACGCCGGCACACCTCCGCGCGCCGTGCCGCGCGACGCGCCTCATGATCCGCCGAAAGTTGAGCGAACAGGTCCCGCCGCGCCACATTCAGCGCCGACGGCGGCGCATACAGGCCATGTGGATCGCGCACCTCCAGCGCGCACACGCGCCACGGGGCCTCGCCGGCGCGGTCCAGCGCCCGGCGGATCGCCGCCGGCGTTTCCGCCGACTGCCGCGCGGGCGCCAACGTCCCCGGCGTCTCGACGGTCGCCGACAGCGGCGCCGCCTCGTCGGTCCGCGCCTGCATCGTAAAACCGTCGGTCCGCAGGTCGACAACCACGCGAACCGGCCGGGCCGGACGCATCCGCGTCGCGCGCGGCGTGGTCAGCGTGTAGCGCCGCCGCACGGCCTGCGACGCGGAACAGAAGACCGGGGCGCCGACCGGCAGATCCGGCACATCGGACGCCGGGAGCCGCACCTCGATGTCGAGTCCGCCCGGCAACGCGAACTCCGCGCGATTCCCGCCCGCGCGCCGCAGGCGGTCGACGGCAAACCCATACGGTCGGCCGCCCGACGGCGTCTCGATCTGCAGGCCGTCATGCTTCTCCAGCGCGCGCGCCGAGTGGAAGCCGAGCCAGCACCCGCCATCGCGGTCCCGACGCACGGCCGACACGGCGCCGATGAGGGCGCCGCGATGGCCGACGGCCGTGGGATCGATAATCGTCCCGGCCGGGGTCTCGCGGGAGGACGCGTACAACTGCGTCCACGGCCGGCTGAAGATCGTCTGCAAGTCCTGGATCAGCCCCGTCTCCTCGTCGGGCGACAGCCGTCCATCGAGCTTGCGGCGATAGAAGTCGGTTACCGCCGCCACATAGAGCGCATTCTTCATGCGGCCCTCGATTTTGAGTCCGGCGATACCGGCCCTGGTCAACTCGCCCACGAGCGGCGACAGGGCCAGATCGCGCATCGAGAACGGATGACCGACGGCGCCGCGCCGGCCGTCGGCGCCGAGGCGCGCGAACGGCTCGCGACAGCAGTAGGCGCAGCGTCCGCGGTTGCCGCTGTGCCCGCTCTGGTGCGAGGAGAACAGACAGAGACCGCTGTAGGCGTAGCACAAGGCGCCGTGAATGAAGACCTCGACCTCGATGCCGGCGGTCCGGCCGAGGTGCGCGGCCTCGGCCGGCGAGAGTTCGCGCGCGGGCACGACACGCCGGAACCCGAGTTCGGCCAGGGCCAGCGCCCCCGCCGGACTGTGTACGGCCAGTTGCGTGCTGGCGTGCAGGCGCAATCGAGGGAAGGCCTCGCGGGCCAGCCGCGCCACCCCCAGGTCCTGCACGATGATCGCATCGGCGCCGGCGTCGTCCACCGTTTCGATCGCCTCGGCCGCCGCGGACAGTTCATGCTCCTGAACGAGGGTGTTCAGGGCCACATAGACGCGGGCCGGCGGCGTGCGTCCATGGGCCAGCACGACCATGCGCCGCAGGTCATCGGGCGTCACGTTGACGGCCTCGGCACGGGCCGAAAAGCGGCCCAAGCCGGTGTACACGGCATCCGCCCCATACTGCAGCGCGGCGCAGGCGGCGGCAAAGTCGCCGGCCGGCGCCAGCAATTCCGGGGACGGGATTTCACGGTGTGTCACGCCGCGAACCTAGACCGCGCCCCCCCACCCCCGCAAGCCGAATCGCCCGACGCAACGGGCCGGAGACGGTTGGCGGGGGTTTTGCCGATCCCACATGCGCTATGGGTCGCTTTGCCGCGACACTGAACTGGTCCCTTTTCTCGCCCGTGCGCGTCATTGACGGCGCGTAGCGCGGACAGGCGGCGGCGGGCGCCCCGCGGCGCACGCGCTCACGCGTCGACGAAGCGCTCCAGCAGCCGTTCGACGTCGGCCTCGGCGGCATGCTTGGCCGGGTGCCCGGCCTGGAAAGCGCACGACCGAACCGCGGGTTCGGCCCGTTCGGGTTCGCGCCCACTGATGGTGAAGTGCAGCAATGGCCTCTCAAGATCGCCCGCCTACCACCGGCGGCTCGTCTCCTTCACGGCATCCCAACGCACGGCATCGAACCGGATCGCCATAGGTCTCTCCTCATGCAGTCGCGTGATCGCGAACGGTATCCATCCGTTGTCCCGTCCTGCGATTGTAATTGTGGCTCCCGCCCCTGCCGCCTTGCGCGGCAGGGGCGCAAGATTGGCGGGAAAAGCGCGCTTTTCCCGCCAAACCGATTCACCCGCGCCACAGGCGCGACTGGCGGGCGAATCGGCTTGTCGGCGGAATGCGTTGTGCTATACTATCGGTGATGAGAACGATGAACCATACCGTAGACCGCGAAGCAGAAAAGGGGGAGTCCTATGAACCTCCTCCAAGTAGTCCTCTATCTGGCGGTAGGATGCGGCGAGTGGTATCTCGCCTTGCGTCGGACTTTGGCCTGTGCGCGACAGGAGAAGGCCCTGATGGTTGGGATTGTTTTTATCGAAAATCTCTTGGGGTTATGGGTGTTGTCGAATTTCGTCCGCACAAACAACTGGTTTCTGGCTTTGAGCTATGCGTCGGGCGCCTCGCTCGGGGCGCTGATCGTGGCCTGCATGAATGAGAAGCGTTCCGGCAAGCAGGCGTGATGGCGCCATTCCGGACAGTCGGCTATTCGTCAACGAAGCCTTCCCGTGCCATCGCGCGCAGAGGGCTCTGCCCCTTCTCTCGCCTCCATAAATAGGACATTCGTATCAACAACGAACATGCCGAGCCTTCCATAACATTGTAGGCGCTTCAGGCATTCGCGTGGGATTGGCGGAAGACGTCACACCTTGTATCCGGTTCCTGTCTTGTCCGACGTAGCCTCGCGCGAAGTCGGATCGTCGCCCCGTGCCTTTGCGTTGGACTTCCTCCGGATGCCCTCTCGCGGGAACGCCCTTGCCCTTTCGCCAACCTTTCGGTTCTGCGCGCTTACTTGGGCAGAGATCTTTCACCTCCTAGTTACGATGCATGTCCTGCGCACACGTCGTGAATCAGGCTTTGGCGCGCTAGCGGCAATAGCCTGCATTCATCTTGTTCGCACTCTTCATTATTGTCCAAGCTCTTCGACGTCACCTTTGTCTCTAATCCGTGGTGTGGCTTTCTTGTTCTTCACAAGGTCCGCCAGGCCAATGAACGTAGCATCAACATTGCCATATCTCCCCCTGACGGCGTTGGGTCGTGCTTCTTCGAATGTAACGCCGTCTATCTCGTTAAGTAGATCGACCCGTGCAGGTGCAATTCCGAAAGTCAGGACATTGCCGGCTGTTGTAAAAGCATCCAGCGGTAGATCTTCTTCTCGGAAGCCGAATTTAACCAGAGCTTGTCGCAGGCGTATGGCATTCTCGCTGGTCAAGCGAAAGAACAGATCGATATCTTTGGTAAAGCGCGGATAACCATGATACGCGACGGCATAGCCCCCAACGATCATGTACTCAATCCCGTGCTCTTCGAATAATCGTAACAGTTCTTCGAAGTCGGGATGGATATTCATAGAGGAACCTTCCTGCTTCTATCCGGAGTCTCTCAAGCTCGTTCAGACGAGAATCGGGGGACTGCGCCTGCCAGAAAGCTCGGTCTCGGCTAGCCTGTTCTGCATGGGTTGTAATGGTTATTTTCATGCCAGATTCAGTCTAGCTGTTAAAGATTTGAATTTCCATCATTTTTGGCACCTACTCAGCTACCAGACCAGGGCCATTTCATCTGCAAGGCCCGGACGGGGGCGAGGTTGCCGTTCTGGCACCGTGTCATTCGTCCGGTTGGTTGCCGCGTGCCAGGGCGTCGAATACGCCGGCGCCGAAGCCTTCCGCCGAGGTTGCATGATGTCGCGCCGTGTCGTGTGATCGTCGTGCTCGTGCCGGGAGGCGGTTGTACCGTGTGCGAGCGCGAAGCGCCGCGCACGAGTTCCGGAGCGTTATCATGACTACGTTCAAGAGCGAAGCAATTCGAGCACATTGGCAACCGTCATGCGACGGCTCCAGGATTTCACGAGCGCTAAGGGACATGTCAGTCGTCGACTTGGCCGGCATATGGGCCAGTTGAGCGTGTGGATTCAGTGAGGCGAGGGCTGGATGCGCGGTGTTTGCGTCCTGGTTTCAACATCCACGCGTGGACGCGGGGCGCTTGAGACGCGCTTGCGACCGCATTTCGGCAGACTCCGTCCGTGGAGGGACAAGCGTCGTGAATGATCGGCGTGGAACGATCTGTCAGCCGCTGGGCGCGATCGGCGTCAGACGCAGGTCGCGCATGGTAAACAGCCCCGGCGTGGCCACGTTCCGCAGTTTGCGCGGTCCGCTGCGGCGTTTGAGCCCGAATTGGTCACGGTGCGCCAGAATGGTATGTCGAAAATCGTGTACGTCAGCACCCGCACCCCGGTGAAGTTCTCGGTCTGCCGTATCAACTTGCCGCAACCGCTCCTTCTCCGTCCGATCCGGCGCAAACCGCCGCTCGATCACCCGCGAAATCACATGGTAGTAAGACAACCCCGATCCCCGCACCCGTGCGATCCTCATGTCAACCTCCTATGCCCTGCCCCGAAACCGCCCCGCGCATCCATCTCTCACGACAACCCGTACCCTTTTCCCGCCCACGCCAGCGCGCAAGCTAATAGATGGTATGTCCCTTATCGCTTTGCCGGAGCCGCGGCTAGCGGCGATAGGCAGCAGGCCCTTGTTCGCCGCGGCCATCAGAAGAGGTCACTGTGGGTGCCGGTTCGTTCGAGCCGCAGTTCGTCGTCCGTCTTTCTGTATATCAGGACCCAGTCCGGCTCGATGTGACAGTCGCGCCGGCCTTTCCAAGCACCTTTCAAGGGGTGGTCCAGGTTTTTCGGAGGCAACGGCTTCCCTTCGATGAGAATGCTCACAGCCGCAATGAGCTTCTTCTGGTCCTTGCCTTGCCGGACTTGGCGTCTGATGTCCTTCCTGAACTGCGAGGTCTGCGAGAGCTTCATTCCTTCCAGCTCGCAACCATCTGGACCACAGAATCAAAGGTCTCGATTTCCTCGCCGCGGTCACTCTTGTCCAACGTGCTCGCGGTCAATCTGTTTGGGACCCGCAATTCGAGAGGGAAGGCCCCCCGAAGGGCGATCTGTCGATACAGCAGGCGGACAGCATCCGTGGGGGTCATGCCGATCTTATGAAGAACCCGTTCGGACGCGGACTTCGTCTTCGCGTCTATTCTTGCATGAACTGTTGCTGTGCTATTCATGAGGAGACTGTAGCACATCTGCATCATTAGTCACGCCTTTTCTCGATCGAACGACGGCACTCTGGCTGAGGCGCGTTAGCGCCGATAGCCGGCAGCGCTTTGTTCGCCGATGATCTCGTTGAGTCCTTCGATAATTTGGCTCATCTCGTCATCGGAAACCCGTCCCATGCGTTTGCCGAGACGTTCCACTGACAGCGTCCTGATCTGACTGATCTTCACCCATGTTGGTTTCGGCAGAGCGACGCTGGTGAGTTCCATGGTCAGGGGGAACCCCGCTCTCTGAAGCTGACTGGTCAGCGCCATTGCGATCACAGTGCCTGAGCGTTCGTTGAAGACTTCCGGACTCAGAATGAGCACCGGACGCTGCCCGGCTTGCTCGTGACCTTTGACGGGGTTCAAGTCCGCCCACAGGACGTCGCCTTTCAGTATGCGGGCCATGAGGCGACCTCCCCGGTCATGCCATCCTCGGCCAGCGCCTGCTCATCCTTGGGATCGAGCTTCGCGCATTCGCGGGCGAGCCGGTTGACGGCGAGTCGCCTCACCTTTTCCCCCACCGCTTCCTGAATGGCGCGACTGCGATTGGGAAATACATGCCGACGAACCAAACGGTCCACCTCGCGTAGAACATCCTGATCGATAGTGATCGCAATCTTTGCCACAGACATAACAACCTCCTTCTTGATTGCGGTATGACTATACCTCATACCATCCCGCTGAGGCAACTGCTTTTCGTCTTCTTCCGGCGATTGGGATAGGATCGCCCCTTGCAGAGCGACCCTCCCTGACCACCGTACGTACGGATCACGTATACGGCTCCTCCCCACCCCCATTACTGGGCAGCAGTTGCCTTCGGCTAACCTTCGAGCTGGTCTCTCTGGTTAAGGACTCTACATCAGTTAGTGTGCTTCCTTTCCAATGTATCACCTGTTAGCTGCCGGATACGCCCGGCACACAAAGTCGTTTTTGAACTGCAGCGAGCGTGCGAGCCGTCGCGGTCGAAAAACTTGTTGGCCTAATAATGATATCGTGCCTGAGCGATCAAAACAGCATCGCCCTCAACTTTGTAGACCAGGCGGTGTTCATCATTAACTCGTCTGGACCAGTAACCACCCAGCGCATGCCGGAGCGGTTCAGGTTTCCCAATCCCTTCAAAAGGGGTGCGAACAATCTCCTTAATGAGGTCATTGATCCGCCTGAGCAATTTCTTATCCGTGTGTTGCCAATGGAGATAGTCTTCCCACGCTTGGCTTGAGAAAACGATCTTCATTCCGCCAAAGCCCTTTCAATCCCCTTCCCCTCCTCAAGTTCCTTGATCGAGTCCAATAGCCGTCGGGTGTTTCGAGGACTGCGGAGCAAATAGGCAGTTTCCGTAAGGGATTCAAAATCGTCCAGCGCAATCATGACGACCGAATCCTCGCGCTTGCGCGTGATGATAATTGGATCGTGATCTTGACAGACCCGACGAATCGTCTCCGCCAATGTTTCTCTGGCTTCTGTATAGGTTATCGCATTCATATGGACAGGATACTGTACATATCATCATCTTGTCAATCTCATCATTTTTGGAGCCAATCGGGATAGGGGGGCGCCCCGCGGCACCGCCCCTCCCACACCACCCGGCATGCGGATTGTCGAAGAGACGACGAAGTGCGGGACGAAGCGTGGGACGAAGCGTAGACGACGAAGTGTGCGACGAAGTGTGCAGCCGTCGTCCGCACCCAGTGAGTCCCACGCTTCTGGGGTCTTTAAGACTCAGGGCGTCAGGTTCGGCGAGCTCGCGAGCCGTAACTTGGACCCTCTGGTTCTGCCACTCGCATGTGCCGCTTCGTCCGATTCACGAGGCCGGGTCTACCGGCCCTCCTGTGACGCCTTGAGACGGTCGAACAGCTGGGCAGATCGTGCCCGCATTCGCTGGCGAGATGATCTTTGATCTGCCAGAGTTCCTTGAGTAAAAACTTTCATTCTTTGAGTAATTCGAAACGAAGCTTGTCGTACTTGTCGACAGCTTTTGGGTTGTTCTTCAACACATAGGTGAAGTTTCCACCCGAGAGCAGATGCTCCCCGACGTAGTCCTCGGGTTGAAGTACTGCCTCTTGGCCGCCAAAAACAGCCTGCACGTAGGCATACCCGTAAGCCTTGGTCACTTTCCGGTAGGTGGTAGTTTGGCCCGGAGGGATGTTCCCATACTCTTCTGTTTGCGATGGGAACTTCACCAATACATTCTGCAATTCGATATCACCTCGATTGGAAACACGGATCATTACATCCTTCTGACATCCGCATAGACTTGCTACTCCCGCCAGAACGCAAAGTAGAGCCATGAGTTTCTTCGTCATAATACCTCCCGAACACTACCAGTGAGGCGCGAGCTTCAGCGAGTCGCCTCCGAGGGATTGTTGGCAACCCTCTTTCCGCAGCGGTTGTAGAAGATCAATCGGCTGGAACGCGGGGTATCGATGGACAAGACCAGACCATTTTCCATTAATTCGTTTCCGTCCGCCTTCAGGGGTTGACCGCCATCAGCATCCTCAAACGCATAAGTTTCCGCCGCGTCCATGCCGCGGAGTTGGAAACATCCGGAGGTCATCGGGCTTTCGGGCCTGCGGAAGGCCAGGATCGCGCCCGCCTGCCTGTCGGGCAGAATCAGTTGATACACCAGCCAGGATTCCAAATCGAACACGCAGGGCGTCAAGAGATGGAAGTCGCCCTGGAAATACGGGCGCAGTCGCCGGATTTCGGCGAGCCGGCGGCGGAACCATTCCTGATCGGAATCAGGGGACTTGACATCGCAGGTGCCGAACTCGTTCAGGCTGAGAATGAGCCCCGCCGAGTACGCGGAGCGGGCCTGGTAGGTATCGCCCGGCTTCGCCACCGGGCTGGTGCTGTTGAGTGGCATCCACAGTTGCAGTCCGGCCGTGTGAACTTGCGAGGCCTCGGCTCGTGTGTGCGGAAAGCAGTTGTAGTCGGTTCGCCACAGCGCGACGCTGCGGGTGATCGTCTCCAGTTCCAAACGGCGGCCGCCGCTGGCGCAGTTGTCGATCAGCAGGTGGGCATGGCGTCGGCGAATCTCATCCCAGAAGTCATAGAGCCCCTCGACGAACCGGATTTCCAGCCACCCCTTGCGGCCCGCCTCCTCGGCGGCATCCCAGTAGGGACCGGGGTCCATGTTGAAATCCTCACGGTAGCAGTCGACGCCGTTCGCCGAGATCAACGACGAGACCGTTTCCACCGCCCATCGCCATGCATCGGGATGGGCGAGGTTCAGCAGCATGCCCTCGCCGGGCTTCGGCGGATCCTTGGAGATGCGCAGGAACCAGTCCGGGTGTTCCAGAGTCACGGGTGTGCCGTAAACCGCCCGTTCCGGCTCGATCCATAGCAGGAACTTCATCCCGGCCCGGTGCGCGGCGTCGCTGACGGGCTTGAGCCCCTGGGGATGATAGAGCGGATTGACACGCCAGTCGCCGGTGACCGACCATTCGCCTTCGAAGACGCTGGGGCACGGTTTGGTGGATGTGCCATACCAGCCAGCATCCACCCAGTAGTAGTCATACGGTAATCCTTGCCGTTTGATCGCGTCAATGGCATCCAGGTGTCCCGGTGTCGGTGTGCCGCCCCAACTTCCGTTGCAGACAGGCACCTCCACCGGTTGGCCAGCAACGGAAGGACTATGGTGTTTGAGCACGAACCGCCGCCAGAGATTGTGCGCGTCTGCCGCCCCCCCCCGCCAATGCAACAGCGCGACGCGCGGAGAGCGGATCTGCTCGCCGGGGCGCAACCGCAGGTCCAGGTGCTCCATGCCGGCGGAAATGCAAGTCACGCCCTTGCCGTCATGGGCGAACTCCGCGAACCAGCGACCGCTCCAGCCCAAGGCAATGAACAGACCCTCATCCCCCGTGCACAGGTTGAAGAACGGCAGCCAGGTGGCCGACGTGCGACCGTCGTTCATCACCCACTGAGGCGATCCGTTTCGCACCTTCCGAAAAGCCGCGTTGGCGGCGCTGTCCATGCGGATGGTGCGGCCGGCGTCCCACATGGACTGCCGCAGTTCATCGCGGACATACTGGAAATCGTCATACCGTCCATCGCTTCCGTAGGCGCGGCGCAGTTCCGGCATCTCGCCTTCGCGGATACACTTCCAGAACGTGTCGAGCGCCTTGAAGTCTCGGAGTGGCTCCGTCTCCCCGGCACCCTCGCAACGCAGCCGCACGACCCATTCCATGGCGGGAAAGGCGGAGAATTCTGTCAGCTCCATGATGCACGACAGATTCGAGTCTCGGTCCGACCACCGCAGGAGATGCAGGCGTCGTCCATTCAGCCACGCGCCGGTTTCGCACCGCGCGTTCTCCCGCGTGATCCATTCGCGGCTGGATCGGGTGCCGCACACAAAGCGGAACGGGACATCCAGCGAATGACGCTCCGACTGCCGAGCGGCGTCTTCCGCCGACATTTCACCGCACAACACACGGATCCACGTTTGTATCATGGCCATCGTCTCGGATTCCTCGTTCGAACTCATTTGCGTCATCGTCGCCACACTCCCATTTTGCCAACGGCGAACATCACGGGCGGCGCAAGCCGTACCGTGGATTTTCTGGTTGGCCTCTCTCGTTGTCCCAAAACTGACGGGGTGACAGGATCTTCATGGATCCCACATGTTTCAGGCCCAAGACTTCCTTGTCTCCTGTGATGAGGATATCTGCGGCTCCATTGATCGCCGATGAAACGATGGCGATATCTGCCATATCCTTCAGCGGGAGATCGGCAAGCGGGAGGGCCTCTGCTGCAATGGTGTCGTGCTGCAAAAACCAGACCACGTCGGCAATCATTTCCGGCGAGACTCCAAACTTGTCCTTGAGAACCCGCCGAAGTTCCTCGACGAGGTGCTCCGAAACGACCAAGTCATGGAACTCGATGACGGTGCGCAACACGTCAGCACAGAGGCCACGGGTCGCCGTGGCACTGGCGATGACGTTGGTGTCGAGGAAGACCTTCATGAGACTTGGGAGAAGACATCGTCGTCGGTCAGAAATCCACGGGCCTCGGCAAACGGCATCGTCCGTCGGCGAATGGCCTCAAACTGCGTCAGGCGAAGTTGGCGGCGAAGTGCATCCCGGGCCACTTCGCTTCGACTACGTCCAACCTGACGGCTTGCTTTGCCGAGAAGACGATCCAAGTCCTCATCCAATCGGATACTGAGCGTTGCTGTTTTCATGTGTGACAATGTATGACATCAGATCGTTCTTGTCAATCATTCTGTTCGGCCAACGT
>CAYYJS010000059.1:0-18725 GCA_964472315.1 uncultured Victivallales bacterium
CATGTGGCGTCTTTCTTCCATGCGCCCGAAACAAAGTACGCGGCTTAAGTCCATAGTATTATGGGAAGGTTAGTAACTCAAAAAAATCGCGCTCGCAGCCTCGCATGCACGCCAGAAAGCCAATCATACCACGCGACTACTGTGCGGCCGGGCGAGTAGATGAGCCGCAGGCGGACGAGGGCGGCGAGCATTTCGAGGGAGGCTTCGGTGACGGCGATCTTGGAGCCGGCGACGTCGTGCCAGGTGGTGGGGAGTTCGGTGATGGGGTAGCCGGCTCGACGCGTCTGGAAAAGGAGGTCGACGTCAAAGGCCCATTTGGTGATGCCGATGTGCGGGAGGATACGCTCGACGACCCGGCGCTGCATGACTTTCGCCCCGCATTGGGTGTCGGTCAGCCAAAGTCCGAAAAGGACACGTGTCGCAAGGTTGAAAATGCGTGACGCGACGCGGCGAATCAACGGTTGCGGGGGATCGACACGCGATCCGCGCCGCCAGCGGGACGCGATCGCGACCGGATGGGTCGCGCCCGCATCAACCAGATCCCGGAACGCTCCCGGCGGCGTGGAACCGTCGGCATCGACATACCCCACCAGGTCGCCCCCGGCTTCCCGAAACCCCATGATCACCGCCCCACCCTTGCCGATCGCGTTCGGTTCGACAAGGCTTCGCACCTGCGGAAACCGCGCTGCATAGCCCGCGACTACGCTGTCCGTCGCATCGGTCGACCCGTTGATCACAACGATGAACTCCACGTCACGCCCGTAGCGGTCGATGAAGTGCGGCACGTAGGCATCCAGCATCGGACCGATGCGGTGCTCTTCGTTGTGCGCCGGTATGACGATCGATAACTTCACGGGCACCAAGTTTGCCACGGCGGCCGTGGATTTGGAAAGGAAAAGCTGGTCGCGGGCAGCAATGGTTTCTCGCTGGCATCGGCTGCGCGTTCCTGCTATTTTTTCCACCCATGCCCGCAAACCCGTCCGTAACCGCATGCGATACGCACCGACGCTTCGTCGTCTCGGTGCTGATCCCCGACCGCGTCGGCATCTTGCGGGACATTACCACGGCGGTGTCGTCGCTCGGCGCCAATATCGACGATATCAGCCAGACCGTCCTCGAAGGCTGCTTCACGGTCATTCTGACGCTTACGCTCGATGCCCCGGCAACACCCGCGGTCGTACGCAGCGCCCTGGCCGATAGACTCGCCGGCGACGCCGCCGATGTCGCCGTCCGCCCCCTCCTCCGCCCCCCTGGCGCCGCCGCGCCAACCGTCTCCGGCGAGCGCTTTGTCGTAACCGTCTCCGGCCGCGATCGCCCCGGTATCCTGCGCACCGTGATGACGCTCCTCGCGGCTCGAAGCATCAACGTCGAGGACTGGAATGTGCTGCGCGACGGCGACGGCATCATGTATGTCGGCGAGGTGACCGTACCCTCGGCCCTGGACATCCGGCAGCTTCAGGCCGACCTCCAGACCGCGCTCGATCCGCTCGGTCTCAGGTCCGGCGTTCAACACGAGAATATTTTCCGCGCCACCAGCGAAGTCGGCGCGATTCGTCACTTGCTGGGGAATTGACCGCCATGCTCGGAGCCAACGACATCCTGACCACCGTACGCATGCTCCAGGAGGAGAACCTGGACGTGCGCACCGTCACCATGGGTATCAATCTCCTCGACTGCATCCGGCCGAATGCCACCGATACCGCCACCCAGGCGGGGCGCAAGATCCGACGCCGCGCCGGCAACCTCGTACGCGTCTGCGACGATCTCTCCGCCCGCTACGGTCTCCAGATCGTCAACAAGCGGCTGGCCGTGTCTCCCGTCAGCCAGTTGCTCGAAGGGCAGTCCGCCTGCGCGGCCGTGACCATCGCCGAGGCGCTCGACGAGGCGGTCGCCGATGTGGGGATCGATCTGATCGGCGGCTTCACCGCGCTGGTTCAGAAAGGCATGACGCCCGGCGAGCGAGCCCTGATCGAATCGCTGCCGACCGTGCTCGCCAACACCCGCCGCGTCTGCGCGTCGATCAATGTCGGCACGACCAAGGCGGGCATCAACGTCGATGCCGTGAATCTCGTGGCCGCGACGATCCTGCGCATCGCCGACGCCACCGCGGCGACACACGGCTTCGGCGCGGCCAAACTGGTCGTCTTCGCGAACATCCCCGAGGATAACCCGTTCATGGCCGGGGCGTACCTCGGCGCCGGCGAGCCGGAGTGCGTGATCAACGTCGGCGTCAGCGGCCCGGGCGTCGTCAAGCGCGCGATCGAACGTCTGCTCGCGCGCCAACCCCGCGCCACCCTCGGCGAGTTGGCCGAGGAAGCCAAGCAAACCACGTTCCGCGTGACGCGCACCGGGGAGTTGATCGGACGCGAGGTGGCCGCCCGCCTCGGCATCCCGTTCGGCGTGGTGGACCTGTCGCTCGCGCCGACGCCCCGCATCGGCGACAGCGTGGGCGAGATCTACCAGGCGATGGGCATCGCCCGCATCGGCGCGCCCGGGACGACGGCCGCCGTCGCCATGCTCAACGACGCCGTCAAGAAGGGCGGCGCCTTCGCTTCGAGTTCGGTCGGCGGCCTTTCCGGCGCCTTCATCCCGATTATGGAGGACCATGCGCTGGCCAAGGCCGTCGCCGACGGCACCCTCTCGCTCGAGAAGCTGGAAGCCATGACGGCCGTCTGCTCGGTCGGCCTCGATATGGTTCTGCTCCCCGGCGATACATCGGCCGAAACCATCGCCGGGATCATCCTGGACGAAGCCGCGATCGGTGTCGTGAACCGCAAAACCACCGGCGTGCGCGTCATCCCGGTGCCCGGCGCCAAGGTCGGCGATACGATCAGTTACGGCGGCTTGTTCGGTTCCGGCACCGTGGCCACGGTCGCCTGCCCGACCGGCGCCGAAGTCTTCGTCAACCGCGGCGGCCAGATTCCCGCGCCCATCCACAGCCTGACGAATTAGTCGGCATAGCCGAGCTGGCGGAGCATCCAGTAGTTCTCCTGCCAGTTCTTCTCGACCTTCACCCAGAGCTGGACCGTCACCGGTACGCCGAACATGGTCGATAGATCCGTCTCGCTCTGCCGTTTCACCGTTCGCAGCGTCCGTCCCTTGTGGCCGATGACGATGCCCTTCTGGGAAGGCCGGTTCACGTAGATCGTCGCCTGCACCGACCAACCGTCGTCGCGGCGGTCCAGTTCGTCGACCAGCACGGCGATCGCGTGCGGCACCTCGTCGCGCAACCCGACAACGAGTTTCTCGCGGATGACGTCGCCGATCGAAAGTCGCGCGGGGTAGTCCGTGAGCATGTCTTCGGAAAACAGGTGCGGGCCGACAGGCGCGACATCGAACGCGGCCTGGACAAGCGCCTCGATGCCGTCCCCCGTCTGCGCGCTCGCCTCGAACCAGACGGCCGGAGCGCCCGCGGCCGCTTCGGACGCGCCCGCCGTCGCCAGCGTCCACGCCGTGCGGTATTCGCCGCCGCGCGCGCCGCCGGCATCCACCTTGTTAAGCACCAGCAGGCGCGGCACGGCCAGGCCGGCCAGACGCTCGATCCACCCCTGGTCTTCGATCCGCGGCGGCACGTTGGCATCCATCACGAGCATGACCGCGTCGACGCCGTCCAGCGCCGCGCGCGCCCGGCGGTTCATCAACGTCCCGAGTTGACTCTCGGCCCGGTGGACGCCGGGCGTGTCGAGCCAGACAAGCTGACCGCGCGCGTCGGTCAACACGGCCCGGATCAGGTTGCGCGTCGTCTGCACCAGCGGCGAGACGATGCTGACCTTTTCGCCCATGACCCGGTTGATCAGCGTCGATTTCCCGACGTTCGTACGGCCCACCACCGCGACCATCCCGGCTTTTCCAACCTGCTCGCACATGCCGCCATCATCCACTCGCCGCGGCGCGATGCAAGCCTTGCATGCATTTATCTCGGCCAATGGGCTTGACGGTTCGCATGCGGCTCACAATACTACGCCGCACGTTTAAACGCCCGGAGGGATACGCGATCAAGACCCGCGATGTACTGATTCATGCCGTCGATGTCCAGCGCGCCTACAAGGCGGGGGATACCGTCGTGTATGCGCTGAAGGGGGTCACCCTCGACATCTACCGCGGCGAATACCTGTCGATCATGGGTCCTTCCGGTTCCGGCAAGACGACATTCTTCAATATGGTCGGCGCCCTGGACTTCCCCACCGGCGGCCAGATCGATATCGGCGGGCGCAATCTGCTGGAGCTTTCGCAGGCGCAACTCGCCTACCTGCGCTGCGTGAACATCGGCTATATCTTCCAGAACTACAACCTGATCGAGGTCGTCAGCGCCTGCCGCAATGTGACTCTGCCCATGCGCTTCCTCGGCGTTTCCGAGAAGGAAGCGGACCGCAAGGCATCCGAACTGCTCGACCGCGTCGGACTCGGCGCCCGGCTCCACCACCTGCCGCGCGAGCTTTCCGGCGGCCAGCAGCAACGCGTGGCGATCGCCCGCGCGCTGGCCAACAGCCCCAGTCTGATTCTGGCCGATGAACCGACCGGCAATCTCGATTCGAAAACCGGCGTCCAGATTGTCGAACTCCTCAGCGAACTCAGCCGCGAGCGCGGCGTCACCGTCGTCTCGGCGACTCACGACCACGCGATGCTCGCGGTTTCGGACCGCGTCGTGCATCTGCGCGACGGCACCGTCGAGAAGATCGTATCGCGCGAAGATATGGATATCCGTGTCGGTCACGTGGCATAGGAAACCCCGATCATGGCGAAAGAACAGCTCAAAACGCTCGGCGCCGTAGTCCTCGGGGCGGTCCTGCTCGTTATCCTCATTCCTTTCGCGCAGTTCCTGACGCTGGGACTGAGCAACTCGGACCTCGAAACCGCCGCCCCGGTCGGCTGGGCCGTCGGCCTGCTCGTCAGTCTGGTTCTGGTTGCCGCGGTCTGCCGCGCCATGTCACGCTTCCGGCTTATCGGCAAGCAGAGCCTGGTCATCGTCTACTGCATGCTCACGATCGGCATCCCGATGATGAACATGGGCCTCGTGCGCTGCCTCTACATGGCGATGTACGCCGTTCAGAACCATTACGTGGGCCTTTCCAACAATACCTACCGCACCGCCTACCAGGCGGAATCGCCGGACTGGTTCCCCGTCGTGCCGACGCGGGATGGCCTCGCCTGGAACAAAGCCGACCGCCTCCTGCGCATGCTGGTGGACGACACCGTCGTCAAGAACCGCAAGCACGCGCAACGCGAGATATCCCTTTTGGTCACCCTCGTCGCCAAACGCCTTCATTCCGCCGATCCCGAAACCGCCGCCATCGAAGGCGCGCCCGAGGCCGCCGCCAAGGTGGCTGTCGCCATCGAGAAACTCGGGCCCGACGAGGCCTCCGGCCTCCGGCGGCAGACGCTCGACGACGGCGCGTTGTCCGCGTTCGGCCGCGCGCTCAAGTCGCTCGGGCGGCTCGAAGCGCTCGACGAACGCGCCGCGCTTACGCAACGCGAGAGCGCGGAGGCCGCCGAGTTCCTGACCGCCGCTCTGGCGGACGTCGATGAACATGAGGTCGCCTATCTGCCCGCCATCGTCGCCGCCCGCACGCTCAGCGAGCGGACGCGGTTCGATCGCGACCGCGAACGCCTTTCCGCGGACGAGCGACAGGCGCTCGACCGACGGCTCGCCGTGCTTGAACCCCGCCTCGCCGATCTGAGCACAGCCGTAACGCGTCTGGGCGAAGCCGACTTCGCACGCGTCCGTGCCCGTCGCCAAACCGCGCTGCGGCAGGTGTTTAACACGATGGAGGAAGCCCGGTTCGCCGCCATCCGCACCAGTTTCATCTATCGTTCCAGCGCGCAGGAGCGCAAATCGATTTTCGCCCAGGATGGCCGCCATGGCACACCCAACCAGAATGTCGGCGGCCTGATGACGGGATATGCCGGCGTGCACGCCAGCACCGCGACCGGCAGGCCGTCCTTCGCCGCACGCATCGGCACGGCCGCCCGGAATGTGCCGTGGCACGTATGGGCGCCGCCGACCATCCGGTGGGGCATCGTCATCACCGGCGTTTTTCTCTTCCTGATGTGTCTGGCCGAATGGCTGCGCCGAAAATGGGTCGATCGGGAGAATCTCGCTTTCCCGCTCGTCGAGATCGCGGACAACATCATCCGTCACGACTACGATCTCGAGTCGGCCGAGGATGTCACCGCGCCGGCCCTTCGCCCCTCGCCGTTCAACGGCCTGTTCTGGACCGGAATGGCCGTCGGCGCGCTGGTCCTCGCCCTGGAGGCGCTCGGACATTATGGCATTACCTCCGACCGTCGCATGCTCGTCTTCCCGTTGTCCGAGACCCTGTTCACCTCCGGGTTCTTCCGGTATATGGACAAGGTCTTCTTCGTGCTGTCACCGGTCGTCGTGGGCCTGCTTTTCCTGGTCAGCCTCGAAGTCAGTTTTTCGATCTGGGTCGTCTTTTTCGTCTACCGGTTCACCGTCGCCGTCGTACGGATGGGCGCGCCGAATCTGCGCGACAGCCTGTATACCGGCTGGGGCGGCGGGATGAACTTCCCCTTCGAGGGCGAACAGCTCCTCGGCGCCTGTTTGTGCCTGTCGGTCGTGGCGCTGGCCAAGACCTGGCATACGATGCGGAAGCACAAGCCCGGCCTCGCTACGAACGCCGTCACGCCGTACGTGCCGGCGCGCCTCGCCACGCTGGGGCTGACCCTCATGCCCCTCGGCGTCGGTTGGATGCTGTGGGATCTCGGCGTCACCAATGTCCCCATGCTGGCGTTCACCGGCGTCGTGGCCGTGCTCCTCGCCGTGGCTCATGCCCGCGTGCGCGCCGAGACGGGTCTCCCGACCCAGCACACCACCTACGAGTTCACCAAACTGCCGCTCGTGTTCGGGCTCACCGGATTCCTGGGCGCCCGCGTCTACACGCTGTTCATCTCGCTCGCCTTCCTGCCGGTCTCGCTGCTCTTCCGCTCCCTGCCGCAGCAACTGGAGAACATCGAGCTGGCGCGCCGCAATCGCGTCCGCTACTCCACCATCGCCGCCGCGTCGCTTGTCGCGTTCGTCCTCGCGTTCGCGGTCGGCGCCGTCAGTTTCCTCGTGCTGGCCTATCTGAAAGGCGCGGCGGCCTCCGGCGACGGAGACCCCATCGGACGCGGCTTTGCCGCCGTCTTCGCCTACCCGATGTGGGTGTCGCATTTCCTCGGCGAGGCCGGGCTCGGTTCCTTCACCCAGGTCCACGGCATCCGCGTCGTTTTCATCGCCATCGGCGCCACCGTCGTCGGCACCCTCGTCTATCTGCGCCAACGCTTCATGCGCTTTCCGATCAACCCCATCGCCTACGTGCTCATCCTGCTGAGCACCTACTTCGTATGGGTTCTGCCCTATACGAAGAGCCCCGACGCGAGCGGCTCCGAATCCGAAGCCTCTTGGATCTGGGGAAGCGCCCTCGTCGCCTGGCTGATCAAGAAACTGATCGTCAAGTACGGCGGCATGACGACCTACCGTCGCGCCAAACCGCTGTTCGTCGGACTCGCGGTCGGCGGCATCCTGTGCGTTTTCGTCTGGAATGTCGTGGATCTGGCGGCCAGCCTACGGGGCGAGCAGCTTACGCCCGGCGCCGAAGCGTCCGGCTTCATCAAGACCTTCATGGAGAATACCCCCTTCAGCCCATGGGCCTACTAACCATGCATGCGCCACGTAATACCACGATTCGCACGGCGATGGGTCTCGCGGTCCTGTCCGTCCTCGTCCATACGGCCCACGCGAGCCGGCATGACCGCCGGGTCGGCCAACTCCCGATGGACGAGCGCCATTCGATGCAAGCCATGGTGGCGATGTCGGCGCCGTCGCTCGACGCCATCGCCACGTCCACGTCTCCCGAACGTCTGGAAGGACTGACCCGCGACGTGCTCGCCGTCGACAGTCTTTCGATCGCCGCCCGCGCCGTCGATGCCGATGGCCGGGCCGCGATCCACCGCCTGCTGCTCGACCGCATCCAGCGGCTGTCAGGCGCCGGCCTCGAACTGCTCGGCACGCTCAAAGGCGCCGTGGCCGTGCCTGTGGCCACCGACCGCCTCACGGTCGAACCGGCCGACCCGGAACCGCCGTCCGTGCGCCATGGCGACCGCGCGTGGCGGGTTCATCCCGTGTGGCCGAATGGCGCGATGCCTTCGCTGTGCCCGCGCGAAGGACTCGCCGGACCGCTCGTTTTCGTCGGCGACGCCACCTGGGAGTCCATCGAGACCCTTGACCTCAAGAACGCGATCGCGCTCATGAATTTCGCCGGCGGCCGCAACTGGGAACGCCTGCTGGCTCTCGGCGCACAGGCCGTCATCGTCCGCGCCGACGCCCATGTCAACCGCGCCAATGCCGTCTCGCTCTTCTGCAATACCCCCATCCCCTTCCCGCGCTTCTACGTCGACCGCGCCACGGGCGCCGAACTGGCCGGTCTGACCACGGGCGCGGCGGCGCCCACCGTGACCCTGAGCGGCGGGAGCCTGTTCGAGAACCGGCCCATCGAGTCCATCTTCGCCTATCTGCCGCCGACGGCGCCGCGGACGTACGCAGTGACCGAGGCGGACCTGCTGGACCGGATCGCCCGCGACCATGGCACGTCGGCCGCGGAGTTGATGCGCGAGAATGCGCTCGCGTCGCCGGCGCTGACGCCGGGACGCCGACTCGATATCCCGGGACGCGTCGATGCCTATGTCGTCACGCCAAACGATCTGCTGGCGCGGCTTTCCGTCGAGTACGGCATCGCTCCCGCCGTGCTGCTCCATGCTAGCGGGCTCACCCCCGCGCACCCGCCCGAGACCCCGCTCGCGTCGCTTCCGGAACTTCGCCCCGGGCAGACGCTGACCATCCCGAACGTCGATGAATCGCTCGTGATCCTCTGTCGTATCGACAGCGTCAGCGCCGTGCCGGACGCCCCCCACGGCGCCGCCGTGGCGGCCAATCTCGCCGCCACGCTCGCGGCCATGGAGCAACTGGCCGACGCCGAGCATACGGTGCGCCGCAAGGGCGTCGTCTTCGCGTTCCTCGACGGCGACAACCACGGCGGCCGCGCCAGTCGCGCCCTCGCCGAGACCGTGCTGCTCGACAGCGGGGAACTGAAATCCGCGATCAGCGATGTCACCGACGCCGGCTCCGGCATGTACCGTTTCCTGGCGATACTCTGCGCCCTCGGGCTCACGCTGACGGTCGGCTTTCTGACGCGACAGAGCCTGCTCCACCGTCCCGACGCGACGCCGCGCCTCCGGCTCGCCGGGAACCTCATACCGGTCGCCGCCGTCGCCATCGGCATCGCGGTCGCCGCCCTGATCCCGCTTCCGGGCGGCGGGACGGCGGAGACGCGGAACCGCTTCGCCGAATCGACCGAAGCGGCGCGCCTGGCCGACTACCAAACCGTGCTGGACTGGACCAACGCCCGCAACGACGCGCCGATGCCCGAATCCACGGCCCGGTGGTTCGTGGAGGAATGGCTTGCCACGCGTTTCGAGAATGCCCGTATCGCCCTCGCCGAAGAACGCATCGCGGCCATCCAGGAGCAACTCGCGGCGCACGACGACGCCTCACGTGCGCAATGGGACGCCCGCCTCGCGGAACTGGACGCGGAGATCGCCGCCGTCGTCAAGGCGCGCGATACGACCTTCGGCGACGCGCAGAAGAGCCTGGAGTCCCGCGTCGAGACGTTCCGGACGGCGGCCCGCGGTCCCGCAAGCGCCGCGGCCATGGCGCCTCACGGCCTCGATCTGGCATCGCTCAGGCGCCGCATGCAGGCCGAGTATGACGAGGATCGGCAGGCACAGGCACAAGCCGCCAACAACGTCGCGCTCGTCCATCGCCTCGCCCGCATGCTCCACCCCGACCCCGACAACCGGCAGAACCTGTCCGGGCGTCCGGTCCTCGGGTTTCAATTCGACTTGAGCGACGGTTCCCGCACCCTGACGACGGCGTTCAACCGCGACGGACGCGGCGAGGCTATTCCCGGCACCGGCTTTGCCGGCAGCCATGAAGAACGCTACTATAACCTGGCGGCGTACGCCTCGGTCCGCGCCGGATGGTCGGAGGAATGGCCTTATTTCGGCGGCAGTTCGCACCCGGACTTCAACAGTTTCCAACCCGCCGAGACGGTCTGCGCCTACAGCGAGTTCCTCCAGGCCGCGCAGATCGACGCCCTCTGGCTGCGCACCCAGAACGACACGCGTCCGCTCCTCGATACGCCCGGCGACACCATCGACGGCACCGATTTCCGTAACCTTGCCGCCGTCGCGCGCATGGCGCTCGTTTTCGTCAAGGCCGCGGTGGAGAACCATGCCGATTCCGCCATCGCCGCCCACGCGAAACCGAACCAATACGGGCGCCTGGTCGGCAAGACCGTCCAGTTCAACATACGCTCCGGCATCGACGCCCAGGATCCGGTGGCACGGGCACTGGTCTATGTGCCCGACCTGCCACGTCTGACGGCGCCGGGCATCTACGCCCGTAACTCCGCCGCCTCGCTGGGCGGTCGCCCGGGCGACATGCTCATCACGCGCCTCAACGGCGCCTACGCGGCGCTGCCCGAATCGATCTCCCACCACCGCAAGAACGCCACACCGCATGTCTTCGCGTACCGGCTGGACCGGAATCGGGCCATCTTCACGATGACGACGGACCAGGCATCCATCGGCACCCAACGGCAATCCCCGATCTACAGTCTCGTCTCCGAACGCGATGCGGAGAAGAAGCTGGTGCTGACGGCCGCATACCCGCTCGTGGTGCCGATCGGCGTGGACCCGATGGACTATGTCGCCATCCCCAGCGCCAAGGGCACGGCCATCCAGCTCTTCGATGCCGTGCTCGGCGGCCCGCCACGCCATTTCGCGGTCGAGGCGCCGGCCATCCACTACCGCGAAACCGACTTGGACTCGACCATCGTCTACGGACAGGCCGGTCGCAACATCCGGCTTGTCGTCGGCGACATCGGCGCGGTCAAGGCCTTCCTCATCTCCGATTTCTCCGACGCGGACGACATGCGCGGCGTCGGCTATCCGGTCGGACCGACCGCCGAAGGACGCAACATCGCCCTCCGGCTGACACCGCTGCATATCGCCGAGGATCTCCAGCGTGTCGCCGATAAGCGCCGCCGCCAGTATCGCGATTTCGGCATCCGCGACCAGGCCATCGACAAGGCCGTCACGCGCAGCGCCGAGAAACTCGCGGATGCGCAGGCGCTCGCCGCGGCGGGGCGATGGCAGTCCGCCATCGGCGCGGCGCGCGAAAGCTGGGGCATCCTGATCAAGAACTACCCAACCATCATGAAGCTCGGACGGGAATCGGTGTTTTCGGTGGTCTTCCTGATGGCGCTGCTCATCCCCGCTTCGGCCTTCATCGAGCGTCTCGTCATCGGGGCCAAGGGCGTCATGGCCAAACTGGCGGGCGCGGGCGTCATTTTCTCGATTTGCACCGTCTTCCTCAAATTCTTTCACCCGGCATTCGAAATCGCCATTTCCCCGTTCATCATCGTCATCGCGTTCATCATGATCCTGATGTCGTCGTTCGTCCTCGGGCTCTGCTACCAGCGGTTCGAGGTGCTCGTGCGCCGCGCCCGTATCGCGGGCGGCGAGGTCGAAAGCGAGGAGATCAGCTTCGCGAGTTCGCTGGCCACCGCGTTTGCGCTGGGCGTTTCGAACCTCAAGAAGCGGCCCACACGCACGGCTTTGACGACGTTCACGGTCTCGGTGCTGACCTTTTCGATCATTACATTCGTCTCGGTCAAAGGCCAGGACACCCTGTCGGAACGTCAACTCCGGCTCGAGACGGAAATCGAGGATCGCGCCGTCGACCCGCTGCCGCCGCGGTACAATGGCGTCTTGTTCCGCGGCTTCAACTGGGCCGCCTTGGGCGACGGGTTCGTCTCCGCTCTCCGCACCGAGTACGGACGGCGGTATCCCGTGGTAAGCCGTGCCTACTACATCCAGAGGGAGGGCGGCAACAACGCCGACCGCGAGGGCGTCAACCAGATCGAACTGCGCCACGCCAACCGGGCCGCCATCATCAATGGCATCATGTGCTATGAACCGGCCGAGCGCGAGCTTTCCGGGCTCGATACCGCCGTCAGCCACAAGACCTGGTTCGACGACGGCGAAGTCGAAACGAACCGATTCCAGATCATCCTCCCCGACGCCACAGCCGACGCCATGGGCATCGCCCCCGCCATGCTGGTCGATGCCGGCGGGCGGCGCCTGCCGCTCGATGCGCTGCCCGCAATCCGCATGCTCAACCACACCTGGCACGTCATCGGCATTCTCGATACCGCGCATGCCGACCGCATCCGCGATATCGACGGCAAGAGCCTTGCCATGGTCGACTACCTGCGCAGCGGCGTGACCCCCAACGCCACCGGCAATCTCGAGAACGAGTCCGAGACCCACCACGTGAGCTGGCGCCGCCTCGGCATCGTCCCCATGGCGGCCCGTACCGACGTCGCCGCACGGTGGCGTTCGGTCGCCATCCGGTTCCCGGCGGACGCGCCGGTCGACGAGTTCCGCTCCGACATCGCCCTGCGCATGCAGAACGCCATGTTCAGCCACAACAACGGGAAACTGAGCCTGCTGAGCACGAAGAAACAGCGGTCGGTCGGCGGTCTGGCCAAGGTCGTGGTGCCCATCATCCTCTGCATTCTGATCGTCGCCAACACCATGCTGGGCACCATTGACGAACGCCGCGGCGAAGTGGAGATGCTCGGCGCCGTGGGCCTGTCGCCGCGCCAGATCTCGTTCCTGCTGCTCTCGGAAGCGACCGTCTTCTCGGTCCTGGGCATCGTCTTCGGCGTGTCGGTCGGCCTCGCCTTCTCGCGCATCATGCTCGGCTACCCGGACCGTTTCGGCGGACTTTCGTTCAACTTCACATCGCTCGCCTCCACGTGGCTGGCCATGAGCACCGGATTGATCGTCCTGCTCGCGACCCTCATCCCCGCCCGACGGGCGGCCGCCATGGCCGCGCCCAGCGGTATGGAGAAATGGGTGCTGCCCGAGCCGCGCGACGACGGCTCGATCGACTTCAACCTGCCGTTCACGCTCACGCGCGGCAACGCCGTCGGCATGGTCGCCTTCTTCCGGCGCTTCCTGTTGAACCACACGGAGTCCACCAGTCTCGGCTTCAACTGCCGCGACATCGGCGTCCGCATGCACCGCGATCCCGATAAGCTCTCGCTCACGGCGCACATGTGGCTGGCCCCCTACGACCTCGATGTGGCCCAGCACATGGAACTGACCGTTCAGCCAACCGAGAACGAGGGCGTGTTCCGCGCCGGGATCTTCCTGCACCGGTCCTCGGGCACCGAGGAAGCCTGGGTGCGGACGAACTACACCTTCATGGATCTGGTGCGCCTGCAGTTCCTCCTCTGGCGCAACCTGCGGAGCACCATGCGTCAGACGTACATCCAGCAGGGCGCCCTGTTGCTGACGGGCGCCGCGGACGCCGACGCCGCGAACGCGGCCGCGGATACCGACACGAAGACCGACACCTGATACGACGACTATGAGTACCGAGAACGACACATCCAAGCCCCGCAAACAGGCGGATTTCTACGACGCCAAGTTCGGCATCGAAGCCCTGCAGCACGAGCCCTGCGAAAACGGCTTCACCTGGCGAGCCGTCCTCGGCGCGCTGTTCATCGCGTTCGTCATGCTGCCCGGCGTGATCTTCATGGGCCTCATGATCGGCCAGGATCTCGGCACCGCCTCCGACTGGGTGGTCATCATCCTGTTCGTCGAGCTGGCGCGCCGGTCGTTCGTGACGCTGAAGAAGCAGGAACTCTATATCCTGCGCTACACCGTCAGCAACCTTTCCCATATCGCCGGCGGTGTCGCCCTCGGCGGCGGCACGTTCGCCTGGTTCGTGTTCAACCGCTACCTGCGCAATTCCGAGGACTTCCGCAACTTCGGTATCGCCCATCAGGTACCGGACTGGTTCGCACCCTTCGGCGACGCCGCCTTCGAGAGCGGCTTCCTCTCGAAGGTGTGGCTGCCCGCGCTGACGGTCACCATCCTCACGATGATTCTCTCGAAACTGACCACGCTTTCGCTCGGCTACCTGGCGTTCAAGGTAACCGCCGACGTGGAGAAGCTCCCGTTCCCGCTGGCCCCGATCAATGCCGAAGGCGCCATCGCGCTGGCCGAGAGCAGCCAGGACCGCAACACGAAGAGCTTCCGCCAGTATTGCTTCTCGATCGGCGCCATGATCGGCGCCGTGTTCGGCATCTTCTACGTGGCCGTGCCGACCCTCTCGCAGGCGTTCCTCGGACAGCCCATCCAGCTCATCCCCATCCCGTTCCTCGACCTTACGCAGGCGTGCGAGAACTTCATCCCCGGCGGCACCATCGGCCTTTCGCTGAACCTGGGTCTGCTGATGACCGGGTTCGTGCTGCCCTGGCGGATCGCCGTCGGCATGTTCGTCACGTCGACGACCTTCCAGTTGGTGGTCAATCCCGTGCTCCAACGCATCGGCATGCTGCCGCATTGGTCGCCCGGCAAGGACGCCATCCAGACGCATGTGGCCGCAACCCTTGACGTGTACCTGTCCGTCGGCATCGGCACGGCCCTGGCCGTATTCGCCATCGGCGTCTGGGGCATGGCGAAAGCCGTGATCCGGCATCGCCGGAAACAGGCCATTGGCGACGGCTCGACCGAGGAGTTCGACCTGGCCGCCTTCTGGCGCCGCAATACGCAGCGCGGCGACCCGCACACGTGGGTGGCGATCGGCGTCTGGCTGGCCGCCTCCGTCGGCTACGTCTGCCTGTCGCACTACCTGGTCAATCACGGCATTCCCCGCGAGGAACGGTTCCCGGTCAGCGTTCTGATCGCTTTCGCGTTCTTCTGGACTCCGATCAACACGTACATCAACGCCCGCATGGCCGGCATCGCCGGACAGCATGCCGACGTGCCGTTCCTGCGCGAGGCCGCCATTTTCGGCTCCGGGTACAAGCACGTGAACATCTGGTTCGCCCCCCTGCCCCTTTCGAACTTCGGCGGCATGGCCGACATGCTGAAGGTCTGCGAGCTGACGCGCACACGGTTCACGTCAATCCTCAAGGCCGAGCTTCTCATCTTCCCGCTCATGCTGGTCGCCTCCTTCATCTTCTGGACCTACATTCTCGGCCTCGGGCCCATTCCGTCCGACGCCTATCCCTTCGTCCAGAAATTCTGGCCCATGCACGCGCAGATGAAGGCCCTTTGGGCCTCCGCCATGCAGGAAGGCCAGGGCCTGCTGCTCGAAGCCCTGAAGCCCACCTATATCGTCGGCGCCCTCGGCATCACCCTCAGCCTGTTCACGGGTTTCCATTTCGCCGGCGTCAGCCACCAGTATATCTACGGCGGGCTGGGCGCCATGAACGGCTACCCGCACACGACGATCATGATCTTCATCGGCGCCTGCCTGGGGCGGTTCATCCTTGCCCGCAAATTCGGTCGCGAGCGCTGGCAGAATTTCGCGCCCATCCTCGCCGTCGGCTTCGGGGCCGGCATGGGGCTCGTCGGCATGTTTGCCATCGCCATCAACTTCCTCTGGGTTTCGATCGGAGTCGGCTACTGATGACAACGACACACTGGGAGATCGGCACGCTCCACCTGCGGTTTACGGTCGTCTGGGGACATGCCTTGAGCAGCCTCAAACTGCGGTTCTCGCGGTCCCTGCTGACCGTGCTGACCATCGCCACCGCCACGGCCTTCATGATGTACCTGCTGACGATGGCGAAATCCGAAGTCGCCGCCGTCAGCGACGAGCAGAGCTGGCTGTTGATGATGCTGCTGGCGCTCGTCGTCAGCGCCGCCGGCGTGCTCAACACGATGCTGATGAACGTGACCCAGCGCTATCGCGAAATCGGCACCATGAAATGCCTGGGCGCCCTGGACAGCTTCATCCTGCTGAGCGTGCTGCTCGAAGCCGCCATTCTCGGGCTTGCCGGCGCCGCGATCGGCGTGGTCGCCGGCACCGTTATCTCCGTGGCGCTGGCCCTGGCCGATTTCGGCCGCGAGTGCCTGCAACGGATGAGCCTCGGCGCGTTTCCCGTCAAGATGATCTTCGTGTTCACGGTCGGCATGCTGCTGACCACGCTGGGCGCGGCCGTACCGGCCTTCATCGCGTCCCGGATGCCGCCCATGGATGCCATGCGAGGTGAGAAATGAGCACGTACAGCGCACCGCGCGGCGCCGTCGACTGGTTGGCCGATTTGCAGGAGCAGGTCGACTTCACCGTCATGACGCGCGACGTGACCAAGATCTACCAGATGGGCGATACGCGGATCCGCGCCCTCGACGAGGTCAGCATCACGATCCGCACCGGCGAGTACGTTTCCATCATGGGACCCTCGGGTTCCGGCAAGACCACGCTGTTCAATGCCATCGGCGGGCTGATGAAGCCGACCAGCGGCAGCGTGTTCATCGACGAGATCGACGTGGCCCAGCTCGACGCCAATGAACTGGCCTGGCTCCGCTGCCGCAAGATCGGCTACATCTTCCAGAGCTACAATATCGTGAAGGTCATGACCGCGCTGGAGAACGTGACGCTGCCCATGCTGTTTGGCGGCGTGCCGCCGGACGAGGCGCAGGACCGCGCCGTCGATATTCTGAAACGCGTCGGTCTCGGCGACCGTATCCTGCACACCCCCAAGGAGCTTTCCGGCGGCCAGCAGCAGCGCGTGGCCATCGCCCGCGCCTTTGCGAACCGGCCCGCGATCATCCTCGCGGACGAACCGACCGCCAATCTCGACCTGCACACCGGCGAGGAAATCAACCAGCTCATGAAGGATATGAATCGCGAACACGGGGTGACGGTGATCTGCTCGACGCACGATCACCGCATGCTGGACATCTCGGACCGGATCGTCTGGATGCGCGACGGCAAGGTCGAGAAGATCGCCGACCGCAAGGACGTCGACATCCGTATCGATACGCTGCGCGAGAAGTGACGCCTCAGCGCGTTTCCCACACGCGCACGCCGAAGCGGCTCAGGTACACGAACAGGTGCCGCACGCCCTCGCCGATCGATTCGATCTCCCGCAGCATCGCGCGCTTGCGCGTCGGCGAACTGTCGCTCAAAATCGTCAGCGAACCGCCGTCGCCGCCCGCCCCGTTGACTTTCCAGCCGAGCGCCCCGTGTTTCCGGGCGACCGCGATCACCTCGCGCGCACGCGCCGAGACCAACGACGGATTGAGCGCCGCCTGCAGCTCGGTGTTGTCGGTCATCGCGCGCCCGAAGGCCGCGAAGTCGCCGGCGAACAGGGCGTTCTTGCCGTCGACCGGCGGTTTGCGCAGCGCCACGATCTTCGGACACTCCGGCCCCGCCCCCTCCAGTTCGGCGATGACCTTGCGGTGCACATCCGACGACTTGTGCGTCTTGCCGAGGAACACCAGCGACAGGCGTTGTTCCAGCTCCCACCAGATCGTATTCGGAACCTGCACGTTCGATACGCGCGAGTCGGGGTAGCGCGTCATCTCGATGTAGCAGACGCCGCCGTAGGCCGACGCGATCTGATCCTGGATGCCGCATTGCAGCTTCAGGTATCGTGTCTCGATCTCGTGCGCCTTCGCGGCGATCTCGCCCGGCGTCATGCGGCCGGGAGTCAAGGCGTCGAGCGCGCCGATCAGCGCCACCGTCACCGCCGCGGAGGTGCCCGTCGAACAACCGCCCGGCGCTTCGGAATAGATGCTCACGTCGATGTCCAACCCATCCGGTATGGCCATCGCATCCACGGCGGCCTCCAGCATCGGGTGGCGGTCGTACACCACGTCCGACGGATCGATGGTATACCGTTCGCCGTAGTTCTCGGCGTCGATCGTGAACCGCCCGCGCCGGCCGGAGGATGGGTTGACCACCATCTGACATTCGACGTAGGGATAGACGCTGATGTTCAGCACGTTGCCGTATTCGGCAAACCAGGTATCCGTCCACCCGCCCAAGTCGCAAATCCGGATCGGCGCCACTGAATTGACGATTCGCTTACGCATTCATCCTCCACGTTGAAGTCTCTCTATCACGCCGCCGCCGCCGCGCCAAGACGCAACCGCCGCCGCCCGTTTCACCCCAGACCCCGCACCTCGAGATCCCCCTCTTCCATCCCGAGCGCATGCCCGATCTCGTGCAGGTAGGTCGTGCACACCTGCTCCAGATACTCGTCGAGGTCGCCCCCCGCGTCGTCCCACAGGTTCGCGACAAACAGCAGGATACGTCGGGGCTCGGTGTGTTCGCCTTCCATCGCGACCGGATCGCCCAGGAAGAGCCCGAGCAAGTCGGGATCCACGCCGTCGTCCACCAGCGCGCGGTCCGGCGCCGGTTCGAACATGACCGGGATGTCGGCGACGGCGCCGCGCACGGCCGGCGGCAACCGCCGTCGGAGATCCGAGATCTCCCGTTCGGACGCACTTACCAACCGCTCCCATAGCTCCCTTTTCACACCTGCCTCCATGGCGCCGAACCCGATCCGCCAGACACTTTGCCCCAGTTGTGGGACCAATCAAAGCTCATAGTAGAAACCGGGTGGCTGATTGACTCAAGTGTGACGGCCGTGTTTGCGGTGTGAGTAGCGCGGGGCTGTCCCAGCCCCAGCGCCGATGGAGCCGGCGGTCCTCCGCCGGGGTGCCTGAAAAGGACAGAAGAGATGCGGGAACCGCGAAACCGCAGAACACCGGCGCCTCCGGGTTTATGGGGGGAAATTGTATTGGTCCGGCGTGATCGGGATGGGCTGACAAGCCGGGTATCGGGTATAGTG
>CAYYJS010000060.1:0-18543 GCA_964472315.1 uncultured Victivallales bacterium
CGGCTTCTACGGCCCCTCATGCAGGAGTATCTCGCATGAATCTTCAACACCGTTCCGCCACTTCCAGCGAACCGGTTACCGTAGGTGAAGAGAAGAGGGACGATGGTCACCCATCGAGTATGGAGGAAGGCAGAACACGCCCTCACACGCGTTAACTAGCGCCCTCCGGTTTCTGACTCGTGGGTCTCCTCTGCAATGCGTTTGAGACTGTCAAGACACACAGGGGGTTGTGGAAGAATGAAATACTGGCGATCGAGACTGAACGCGAGCTTCCGACCGCCTTCGATACAATACGCAGCGACAGTCACAGGATGCCGATTCTCAGGATGGAAGACAAAGACCCAATCGACCTTCCATCGCATCGGATTTTTGACTGGATTCCCCTTGCACAGAGCATCGACAAGCTCTTGGGCTATTGTCGTTGGGACATCGAAGGTAATCCTGTCAACTGCGACATGGTCGCAGTACGTTGCTTTGACCGGAAATGCACGTGACGACTGTAGCACTGCCTCGACCTTCCTGCTCGCCATCGCGGATTCCCTCGTCCACTTGGCGTCGCCGCACCCAGCGAGGACAAGCATGGAGCACAGCACAAGTTCGGCGGCTAGGCTGCGGGCGGTGAGCGAATGAGGCTGATGACTTGCGGGCATATCTGGCCACTCACTCGCACTTCTCTGGAGTGAATTCCTGCCAGCCCTTGGACACGTGCTCACTGAAGAGGCCTGCAATCCAGTGGCCAGCGTTAACCATCGCTCTCGCAGTCCACCACGCTTCGACCCGTGGACGGACATTGTGCCCCGGCGCGACGACATTCACATTGAGAGAGTTTGCCATGGCTTGGATAGTTGCACGCTCTTTCGCTGTTTCAGCAGACTGGCAGGCAAAGAAGTAGATCGTAGCTTCCGGGGCCATGACATTGCCAAGACGGAGCCGCTGTGAGGCACTCAATGAATCCCAGCTGAAGCCTGTTTCGCCATGTCCGAAGGCCACACCAGCGCTGAAACCGTGTCCGACCATGTTGAGACGGGTAATCTTACTGCCAGTTGCCGCAATGGTGCTCTCAAGCAAGCTGATTGCAGCATCCGCTGACCCCACATCTGTGTGTACGTGGTGAAAGAACAGAGCTGTATACGCCCTCGCCACTTTCCCTGGTGCCGGATCACTGTCTAGGACTAGAGTTGTCGAAGACAGCCCGTACGGATCTCTGCAGTTCACTGGATTATTACCGCAGAACACATACTGGTTGAGCCCCCCGCTGATGCCGATGGGGTCTTTGGAGAGCCAGCGCCCTGTGACGGGGTCGTACCAGCGGGCGCGGAAGTAGTATAGGCCGGTCGTCCACGAATACTCGCGGCCTTGCCAGAGGTAGCGGTTGCCGATGGCAGATGCTTCGAGGGGTGTTCCGTTGCCGTCATAGACGCCAAGGACTCTGCCCCAGGCGTCGTAGCGGTACGATTCGACGATCTGGCCGGCACTGTCGGCAAGTGCGTGGACGCTCCCGAGGTGGTCCGTGAGGCAGTAGTAGGTGTTCGTCGACTCTTCACCATACACCGTGAAGGCGAGGAGGTTGTCGATGCCCGGACCCCACATGTAGGACTTGCGCGGATGGCCGTCCGGGTCGACTTCCGCCACGACGTGGGCGCCGTCCCATACGCACCAGTTTGTCGCGCCACCGCTCACGGTGCAGGCACGCCGCCCCAGGGCGTCGTACGCATACGTCTCGGCGACGGCGCCGTTTGTTTCGGCCGCGGTGAGCCGGTATTCGCCGTTCCAAACTAAGCGCAGCGTCGAGGTCACACCCACGCCCGAGCAGGCGACATTGGTCAGGCAGCCGGCGAGGTTGTAACTGTACGTCGCATTCGTCACAACCCGCACCGTAAGCGTGTTCGTTGCATAGCCGACACTGCCTGCCGCATCGCCAATGGCCGCCACCACGTTCTGCACGCCGGCCGCGACAGGAACACCGTACGCGATGAAGTTCGTGCCCTCGACGCGTGGTATCCGCGCCACGATGTTGCTGACCCAGAGCGCGCCTAGGGAGGAATTGGTGCCGATCGCTTCGTCCGCGTGGCCCGCAACGTCAATCCGCGCCCACGCCTCTCGTCCCAGAAATGTCGCCGTCCAACCCATGAGCCGATTGTACTGGTTGGTGCAGGCGACCGCAAGGCCATCCGAAGTCCGACTCAGCCGGTTCCCCGCCAGGTCGTATGCGTTCGTCACCGCATCGATGACCTCGCCGGTACGAGTGTCGCGGCGGGTTACTCCCATCAACCGATCCAGATCGTCGTAGACATACGTCAGATCCTCGCCGGTGGCCATGCGGCAATCCGTGACCATGCCAACGGCGTTGTAGTCATAGGCGAAGCTGTGCAGGACAGCACCTGTCGCCTGCCACACGATGTTGGTGACGCGATCCATTACGTCATACTGGAACGTCGCGGACAGGGCGGTGTTGGAGAAGCACAGTGTCGCGGCCAGTCCGTTGTTGGTGTTGTACGTGTAGCCGCAGGCGGCCAGCGGGCCATCGATGGCGGTCAGGCGTTCCGCCGCGTCGTAGTTGTAGGCAAGCGTTCCGCTTACGCACGTCATAGACGCACAGTTTCCTGCCGGAAGGTAACTGTACGAAACGGTCCCTGATGGCGACGCACACTCCTGCGCGATCAATCGATTGGCGGCGTCATATGTGTTCGAGATCGTTCCGACTGCATTACTGGCGATCGATAGCAGCCCGTTTCGCAAATACGAGAACGCAGACGCCGTGCCGGGAAAGTCCATGCGGCGCAGAAGTCCGTCGGTGTTATAGAGGTACCCCACATCGGTCTGATCGAATCGACGAATACCGCATATGTACGCCTCGACCCCGCGGGTAATACTCATCACCTGCCCCTCCAGATTTGTCACCGATATCGGCCGGTCCTGCAAATCCAGCGCGTACGCTTCCACAACTCGTCCCAGTTCGTCACGAACACTTAACTCGTTCATCTGGGGATCGTATGTGACGCTGTTCGTCACCCACCCATCCGCCGTCTGACGCAAGGTGCCGAGAGGTCTGCCTGTGACTGCGTACGTGAACCGATTCGTTCGCCCCGCCGTGTCCACGATCTCCACCACACTCCCCTGCGCATCGTAGGCCAATTGCGCGGTGCATCCATCGGCGAACGTGATGTTTGTCACCTGACCAAGTGCATCCCGTGCCAAACAAGTTGCCTGCTCGCGCGTACCGCCGTATATGCCGGAGACGCGTCCCAGCGAGTCAAGTTCCCAAGCCGTTGCGACTCCGGCTTGGGGAACGGCCGATGTGAGGCCGCCGTACTGATCGTATTCGTATCGGACCCAGTGCCCATTAGCGTTGGTGACCGCGGTCAACAGGCCGTTGGACGCGTAACCATAGGTGGTCGTGAAGACAGCACCCGTTTCACCGTAAACCCGCGCATTGCAGACCAAGTCGTTCGTATAGCTGAACTCCACCCGTGCGCCCTCGGGATCCACGATCGCGGTGATGACTTGCACATTGGTATCCCACGTGAACAACCACTCGTTTGTCGGCGCCATGCCATATCCGAATGCCGCATTCGTGATATTGTGGCATCCATCGCGGCCATACGCCCAGAAGAGAGCGCCAGTGGCGGAGTGATCTTCCATTGTTGCGCCGACGACATAGCCCAGGTTGTCACGCTCCAAATGCAGATGCTCGTTTGTTCCTGTTGGACCATAGATGTCTTCGATCTCATCCGTGTGGCTGAATCGGTATCTGTAGGTTTGATTTGTGTCCCCGCGTTCGTATGTTACGACCGTTTCAAGGTCATTGCTTGCACCGTAGTCAACGGCGTGCTTGTAGTACAGTTGGTCCAATGCCATCCCGATGCCAAGCCCCGTTGCCTGCCCGATGCTGTTGGTCTCGTAGACGTACGAAAAGGACTCACCCGCTGCGTTCACGACTTGCGTGATGCTGTGATACGGTGAATTCGCGTGCGCGGCATAGCGGTACGTCGTGACGGCCGTTGCGTCGCCCGCGACCCGCGTGGCGTTTGTCAGATCACCTTCCGCACTATAGGCAAACTCAACGCCCAGTCCGGCATCCACTGCCACCCATGCCAGATGACCCTCTGTATATGTCAGATCGAGCGCCCGCCCGTTGCTGTGTTCGATGCGGACAGGCCGTTCATTGGGATACGCGTTCGTGTAGCTCAGCGCGATCCCGTTACCGTTCATGTCCATGAGTGCCCGACAGGTACCGTTCGAGTCGAAATCCAGAGTCGCACACTCGGGAGAGATGGCACAGTAACCACCATTCGACAACGCCTGCAGTTGCCACAGTTCGCTAAAGGGTGATGCGAATCCATCGGAACCGTCGCTGAGGAACCATAGATCCTCATGATTCCCCCGGTGCAACACCTGGTAGCTGTTGGTCTCCCCGTACTCGATCACGTTTGTGGCAGTCAGGCGAATGTCGAAGGAGTGCGTCCATCCGGCGCCCAGCGCGCCGGCATGGTGCGACTGACTATTGTAATGCCGCGCGAAGTGAAGCGGCATGCCGGGACACCAGATGCTGACGTCTGTCTGACTGAATGTTACGGCACCATTGATCACATTGATTGGCTCCCTGGTCTTCGCGTACTCCTTGCACGGGTCGTACGATCGCCTGAATGGACTGCTCCCGCCACCATAGCAGAACCCGTACTCCGAGTAGTAGATGCTGTGCCAGGCACCGGCAGGGCTGTCCGCCGTTCCTCCCTGATGTGCTGGACCGCCCAAAAAAAGGTTTTCATAGACCCACGGACCAAACGGCGGGCCTGCTGGATGTAGTACGTACATGGGAGACTCGATGCAATCCCACAAGTCGCCAACGCCGCGATAAACGAAGTGCAGCGTCCACGTGTAGTCTGGAAAGTCGGGGTGTGTGGATGGAGTGGTCATCACCACCGTGAACACGGAATCGGGTGGCGGCAACGCCAAGGAAACGACAGGGACCGTGACGGCTACAGAGAATGCCAGCGGCAGAAGCCGCAGATTCAGGACACCCAAAAAACCCACAAGGGGTTGTTTGTTCTTCACGGTACCAGAACCCTTTCGCTGAAGTTAAGAGGCCAGGCGACGGTGATTACTGGAGCCGGTGCCGCATCGGTAACGGTGGGGTCCGTGCCGGCCTGGTACTCTTCGCCATTCGTCGCGCCGTCGTCGTCGGGGTCGCCGTCGGCATCGTCGTCGAGATCGGCGAGCATGACATACTCCCAGACATCGGGCAGCGTGTCGGCGTCGCCGTCCACGAGGACGGGCAGGTTGCGATCGGTGATGGAACCGTCGCCGAGCGAGGCATAGGCGTTGTTGCCCCAGGCGTATGCCGTGTGGCCGCCCGCCATGGCAATGCTGTGCTTCCATCCGCATCCGATCTGGCCGCCGGCAAGCGTGAACGGCACGTCTCCGGCGGGGGTCTTCACGGGAATCGGGACGGACGTGCCGGATGCGTAGTCCGGATCGCCAAGCTGCCCGTAGTCGTTCATACCCCACGCGTAGAGCGTACCGTCTGAGCCAAGGGCGAGCGTGTGGCTCTCCCCCGCGGCAATTGCGACGATCCCGGAGAGCTGACCCGTGCCATTCGTTCCGACGACGTGGACGGGGGTTGTTCGATCGGTCGTGGTCCCGTCGCCGAGCTGGCGCGCCCAGTTCTGACCCCAGCTCCAAACGGTTCCGTCCGACGCGAGCGCGATGGTGAAGCGTTCGCACGCCGCAACCTGGGTAATGTTGCTCAGCAGTCCCGAACCGCCGGCGCCGACAACGTAATCCGGATAGGTACGGTTGTTGTAGGTGCCGTTTCCGAGTTCCCCTTTCGAGTTGTCGCCCCACGTCAGAACGCGGCTATCATAGGTAATCGCCGCCGAATGCCGTCCACCACCGGAGATGTGGGTAACACCGGTGAGGTGGCCACTGCCGCCAATTCCGTGAACCCGCACCGGAAGCGTCCGGCTCGTCGTGCTCCCATCGCCAAGCTGGCTCTTGTCGTTCAGCCCCCACCCCCAGACTTTGCCGTCCTGCCCGAGCGCAAAGCTGTGGTACGGACCCGCCCCGATCGACGCGATCCCGGTCAGCGTGCCAGTCCCCGCGGCGTCCTTCACGGGGGCCGGCTTCTTCAGGTGCGTGGTGTTGCCCTGCCCTGTGGCCCCGTAGTCACTGCGCCCCCACGCGAGAACCGCGCCGTCGCTCTGCAACGCCAGCACGTGTCCGTGCCCCGCGGCAACGCCAAGGACGTTGCTCAACGGAACCGTGGCGGCGGTGTTGACCACCAACCGCAGCGTGTCCTCATAGGTGGTTTGGGTGTTCAACCCCAAGCGCCCCTCCGGGTTCTTGCCGCAGACGGCAACCCGACCATCGGACAGGACGTAAACGCTGTGATCCGAACCGCCACCGCACGTGCCGGCGTCCAGGGGCGCCACGGATGACGCAGTCAGGGGATCGGTTCCGTTGACGATCTCCCAGTAGTCCGATGCCCCGTCGGCATCGGTGTCCTGCGTTGTCGGGGCGGTGTTCGATTCCAGCACCTCAAACCCATCCGCCAGCCCATCGGCATCCGTATCCTCCGCGCTATCGGACGTGCCCACCTGGGCCTCCTGTTCGCGATCCAGGCCATCGCCATCTTCGTCGACGTACAGGACGCCGCAATAGACGGACACCTCCCCGTATCCCCGGCGGAGTTGGATTCCCCAAGCGGCGGGCAGAGATGCGAAAGGCACACCGATCAGCGTATTGGTCAACATGTTGCCCCCTTCGGAAATGTTGCCGCACATGTTGGTTACGACCAGTTCACCGTTCGTCCCGTACAGGTCGACGTAAAGGCTGGCGTTGGTGTGGTCGAAGTACGTCAGTTCCAGTACGGCATCGTTTGTCAGGATCGTCCGGTCCACACTGACACAGAGGCGGCCAATATCGTTGGAGGCGCCCATGGCAACGTGCCAGGCCGTCGGCTCGTTTGTTGACCATTCGCCATTCATGCGGTGCGACTCAAACCACCACGCCGGCCCCGTATAAGTGTGGTCGTCTCCCTGCGAGAACTTTGGATTTCCCCAATCGAGGTAGGCTCGGCTCACCGGTGTCGAATCGTACGCATCGGAGAATCCGTCGCCGTCGGTATCCGCTTCAAACGGGTCGGTTGTCTGGCCGTATTCAGCGAGATTGCAGAGCGTATCGCTGTCGTTGTCGTATCCGGCGTCGGCAGGGTCGTCGGGATCGAGGCCGAAGAGCGCCTCGTACGTGTCGCTCATTCCATCAGAATCAGAATCCGTCTGCTGTGCCATCGCAAAGAGCCCCAGTAGAATCGTGGCCCCAAGCACCATCGTTACAGCAGTAAAACGCCGTGCTACACGCGACGCCGACCCACCGCCTGCTACATGTTCCCTCATGCCACCCTCATCCTTGCATATCCCCCTTGAGTGTCATTCCCGACAATCGCCGCCCCATGGGTTCGGTCTCCCCGCCGTTGTTCCCGTCATCGTTTCCGCCGTCGCACCGGCGTCTGCATTTAGACGAACGCCACATTGCATAATGCTTGCAACCGGCGCAAGCGTTTTTTTCGCGCGGCGCACGATTTCTCGATTGGCCGTCGTGGGGACTTCCGGGAGATGCCGCCGACAAATGACACCACTGACCAATGATCAAGCGGCGACGAGAGCGGACCACGATCAGGACATTCCTTGTTGGCTATTGGGTGTTCATGTCCGCCGGCGACAGCGGGCGCACAGCGCCACGCTGTACTGACAGTGTCATCTCTTGTCCAATGTCCAATGATTATTCCTGCGCGTAGCTCCGGGGGCACGTTTCGGAGAAACGTGCCTACTCCCAGTACGCCCGGATCTCCGAGACGGGCGTCCCCGCTCCCCCGTTCGCAGGTCACGCTTCAGCGTTTCAGCGTGTCGCCGTCACACGCGCGGGAGTTGCTCGGAACCGCGGGTGGGCAGACAGGTTTCGCCCATCAGGTGCAGGTCCACGCATCGCGCCGCCTCGCGGCCTTCGGAGATCGCCCAGACAACCAGCGATTGCCCGCGCCGCATGTCGCCGGCGGCGAAGACGCCTTCCCGCGAGGTCATGTAGGCCGCGTCGGTGCGCACGTTCCCGCGTTCGTCCAGCTCGATGCCGTAGCCGGAAAGGACCTGGGTACGGTCGGGGCCGACGAACCCGAGCGCCAGCAGCACGAGATCCGCGCGCCACTCGTGTTCGGTGCCCATGACCTCGCGCATAATCGGACGTCCGGCAATCGGGTCCTCCACGAACTCGACATTCACCGTCACCACGCTGTTCACGCGTCCCTGCACGCCCCGGAAGCACTTGGTCAGCACGCTGAAGTACCGCGAACAGCCCTCGTGATGCGAGGAACTCGAACGCAACCGCATCGGCCAGTACGGCCAGGGTTGCGTCACCGGGCGCTCGACGGGCGGCATGCTCAGCAACTCGAAGTTCACGACCGACCGCGCGCCCTGGCGCACGGACGTGCCGATGCAGTCGCTGCCCGTGTCGCCGCCGCCGATCACAACCACGTGCTTGTCGGTCGCCACCACCCGCCGCGCCACGGCGTCGCCGGCCAGCACCGCATTCTGGTGCGGCAGGAAATCCATCGCCAGATGGACGCCCTCCAGCTCGCGCCCGGGAATCGGCAAGTCGCGCCCGACCGTCGAGCCGCCGCACAGCACCACCGCGTCGAACGCGGCCAGCTTGTCGATGGGGAACGCCGCGCCGCCCACCGCCACGCCGGTCACAAACGTAATCCCTTCGGCCCGCATCAAATCGAGACGCCGGTCGATGACCCATTTCTCGAGCTTGAAGTCGGGAATGCCGGAGCGCAGCAGGCCGCCCACACGCTCGGACCGCTCGAACACGGTCACGGCATGCCCGGCCCGGTTCAACTGCTGCGCGCACGCCAGTCCCGCGGGCCCGGACCCGACGACGGCAACCTGTTTACCCGTGCGCGACGCCGGTGGCTCGGGCTTCATCAACTCGTTCGTGAAGGCATATTCGACGATCGATTTCTCGACCGTCTCGATCGCCACCGGCGGCTCGTTGATGCCGAGCACGCAGGCTTCCTCGCACGGCGCCGGACATAAACGCCCCGTGAATTCGGGGAAGTTGTTCGTCGCCAGCAGACGCCGGAGCGCTTCCCGCCACCGGCGCTTGTAGGCGAGGTCGTTCCAGTCGGGGATCAGGTTGCCCAGCGGGCAGCCGATATGACAGAACGGCACGCCGCAGTTCATGCAGCGGCCGGCCTGCTTCACCAACTCGCTCTCGGGAAACGGCTTGTACAGCTCGCGATAATCCCGCACGCGTTCCTCCACGGGCCGCTCTTCCGGCGTCCGGCGGGGAAACTCCTTGAATCCCGTTGTCTTTCCCATGGCCCTCGTGCTCCTGTCGCTGAAACCGCCGGTCAGGCGGTGATGTCGGCTTTCTCCTTCGCCTGTTCGGGCGAAAGCAGTTCGAGCGCGCGCTTGTAATCGATCGGCATCACCTTGACGAACTTCGTCACGCTCGACGTGAAGGTATCCAGAATATGCCGCGCCACCATGCTGCCCGTGCGCGTCCAGTGCTGCTCGACCAGGTTCCGCAATTCGGCGATATCCTGCGGGTGCTCGACGCGCTCCAGGTCCACCATGCCCTTGTTGCATTGCGTCCAGACAAACTCGCCGCGCGGATCGAGCACATAGGCGATGCCGCCGCTCATGCCGGCCGCGAAGTTCCGTCCGGTGGGCCCGAGCACGACGACGCGCCCGCCCGTCATATACTCGCACCCGTGATCCCCGACGCCCTCGACCACCGCCATCGCGCCGCTGTTGCGCACGCAGAAGCGCTCCCCGGCCAGCCCGCGGATATACGCCTCGCCGGATGTCGCGCCATACAACGCCACGTTGCCGACGATGATGTTCTGCTCGGCCTTGAAGGTGGCCGTGTCCGGCGGCCGGATGGAGAGCCGGGCGCCGGAGAGTCCCTTGGCGAAATAATCGTTGGCGTCGCCGACGACCTCGACGGCGATGCCGCGCGCCCCGAACGCCATAAAGCTCTGGCCGCATGAGCCGGTCACGTTCAGCTTGATCGTGTCGGGCGGCAACCCCTCCTCGCCATGCCGCCGGGAGATCTCGTAGCTCAGGGTCGTGCCGACCGTACGCTGGGTGTTGCGCACCGGCAGCGTGATTTCCACCGGCTTGCCGTGCGCCAGCGCGGGCATGGCTTTCGCGATGAGGTCATCGTCCACGCTCCCTTCGGAGACGCGCGCCGGCTTCTCGACATAGCGCGTCGCCACGCCGGGCTCGGGCGTCACGCGATGCAGGATCCGCGAGAAATCCAGGCCCTTCCGCTTCCAGTGGTCAAGCGCGTCGCCGACATCGAGACAGTCGACCTGACCGACCATCTCGTCGATCGACCGGAAACCCAGCGAGGCCATGATCCGCCGGAGGTCCTCGGCGACGAAACGGAAGAAGTTGATCACATGCTCCGGCTTGCCGGCGAACTTCTTCCGCAGCTCCGGATCCTGCGTGGCCACACCTACCGGACAGGTGTTCAGATGACAGACACGCATCATGACGCAGCCCATGCTGACGATCGGCCCCGCCGCGAACCCGAACTCCTCCGCGCCGAGGAGACAGGCGATCGCCACATCGCGCCCCGTCAGCAGCTTGCCGTCGCACTCGATGCGGACGCGCCCGCGCAGGTTGTTGCGGACGAGCGTCTGGTGGGCCTCCGACAGGCCCAACTCCCACGGCAGCCCGCCATGCTTGATGGACGTCAGCGGCGACGCGCCCGTGCCGCCGTCGAAACCGCTGATGAGCACCACGTCCGCCATGCCCTTCGCCACGCCGGCCGCCACGGTGCCCACGCCCACTTCGGACACCAGCTTCACGCTGATCCGCGCCGTCGGGTTCGCGCATTTCAGATCGTGGATAAGCTGCGACAAGTCCTCGATCGAATAGATGTCGTGATGCGGCGGTGGCGAAATGAGCGTCACGTACGGCGTCGAATGCCGCGTCTTCGCGATCCACGGGTACACCTTGAACCCCGGCAACTGGCCGCCCTCGCCGGGCTTCGCCCCCTGGGCCATCTTGATCTGCAGCTCGTTCGCGTTCGCCAGATAGTTGCTCGTCACGCCAAACCGCCCGGAGGCGACCTGCTTGATCGCGCTGCGCCGCCACGATCCGTCGGGACTCGGCAGAAAACGCGCGGGGTCCTCGCCGCCCTCGCCGCTGTTGCTCCGGCCGCCCAGGCGGTTCATCGCGATGGCCAGTGTCTCGTGCGCCTCCTGACTGATCGAACCGTACGACATGGCGCCGCTCTTGAACCGCCGGACGATCGACGTCCACGGCTCGACTTCCTCGATCGGCACGGCCGGACGCCGCGCGGCAAACTTGAACAGCCCGCGCAGCGTACACAAATAGCGCTTATCGTCGTCGATCAGTTCGGCGAACTCGGCATACCGCACCGCATCATCCTCGCGTACGGCCTGCTGCAGCTTGGCGATCGCCAGCGGGTTCAGGATGTGCTCCTCCCCGCACCGCCGCCATTGGTAGGTTCCGCCCACCGGCAGGTCGAGGCTGCCGGCCGCGCGCCGCGCGGGGAACGCGACGGCATGGCGCATCGCCACCTCGCGCGCGATCTCGTCCAGTCCGATGCCGCCCACGCGGGACGCCGTCCCGGCGAAATAGCGGTCGATCACGTCGCTCCGGATGCCGACGGCCTCGAAAATCTGGGCGCCGCGATAGCTGTGCAACGTCGAAATGCCCATCTTCGACATCACCTTGAGCAGGCCCTTGTTGACCGCCTTGGTGTAGCCGATCTGCGCGGCCGCGTAAGAAACGTCGTCCGGCAGGCGCTTCGCGTCGATCATCTCGTGCAGGGTCGCGAACACCAGGTACGGGTTGATCGCGCTCACGCCGTAGCCGCACAGCAGCGCGAAGTGGTGGACCTCGCGCGGCTCGCCGCTTTCGAGTATGAGCCCGCACCGCATGCGCTTGCGCTCGCGCACGAGGTGATGGTGCACGGCGGCGACCGCCAGCAGCGACGGGATCGGCGCAAGCGCGCGGTCGCCGTTACGGTCGGACAGCACCAGCACCGCGAACCCGTCGTCGATGGCTTTCGACGCGGCCCGGCAAAGCGCGCCGAGGGCCGTCGCCAGCCCGGACCCGCCCGCGTCCACGGGGTAGAGAATCGGCAGCGTCACGGACCGCAAATGGGGCTCCTTCAGCCGGCGGATCTTCTCGAGGTTGATGTTCGTCAGAATCGGCTGTTCGAGCACGAGCTGGCGACAGTGCTCGGGCGTCTCCTGAAAGAGGTCATGCTCGGCGCCGATGCGCGTGCGCAGCGAGGTGACCAGTTCCTCGCGGATCGCATCCAACGGCGGGTTGGTGACCTGCGCGAACAGTTGCTTGAAATAGTTGTAGAGCAACTGCGGATGCTCCGACAGCACCGCCAGCGGCGTATCGGTACCCATCGATCCGGTCGGCTCCCCGCCCGTCGCCGCCATGGGTCCGATGACGATCGACAGGTCTTCGCAGGTATACCCGTTCACCTGCTGCAGCCGGGTCAGTTCGTCGGGCGCGATCGCGCTGCTGAGCACCGGCTCGGGACACAGGTCGAGCGTCTTCTGATGCTCGTCGAGCCAGCGCCGATACGGCTGCCGCCCGGCGAGCCGGCGCTTGATCTCCTCGTCCTCGACGATCCGCCCCTCCTCCATGTCCACGAGGAACATGCGGCCCGGTTCCAGGCGCCCCTTGCGCAGGATGTTCTCGGGCGGGATGTCGATCACGCCCGTCTCGGAGGCCATGATCACCAGGCCGTCCTTGGTCACGGTGTAGCGCGACGGTCGCAGGCCGTTGCGGTCCAACACCGCGCCGACGCAACGCCCGTCGGTGAACGGAATGGACGCCGGACCGTCCCACGGCTCCATGAGGGAGGCGTGGTATTCGTAGAAGGCCTTCTTCTCGTCGGACATCGTGGCGTGATTCTGCCACGCCTCCGGAATGAGCATCATGATCGCGTGCGGCAGCGAACGTCCAGTGTGGTAAAGCAGCTCGATCGCGCCGTCCAGCGTCGCGGAATCGCTGGCCCCCTCGGTGACGATCGGAAACAACTTCCGCATATCGTCGCCGAACAGCTCCGATCGGAACAGGCCCTCGCGGGCGTTCAGCCAGTTGATGTTGCCGCGGACGGTATTGATTTCGCCGTTGTGACACAGAAAGCGGAACGGCTGGGCGAGGTCCCAGCGCGGGAACGTGTTCGTGCTGTACCGTTGATGCACCAGCGCCAGGGCGCTCACCACCGCCGGATGGCTCAGATCCGGGTAGTAGGACTCCATCTTGTCCGGCAGGATCATGCCCTTGTAGTTGAAGGTGGCATTCGACAGGCTGGGCACGTAGAACGCCTCCCGCTCCGGCAGCGCGGAACCCGCGACGCGATGCTCGATCGCCTTGCGGATGACGAACAACTTGCGCTCGAACGCGCGCGCATCCGCCACACCCTCGCCGCGCCCGACAAAAATCTGGCGCACCGCCGGTTCGAGCGACCGCGCCACGGGACCGACCGCACGGCTGTCGGTCGGCACGGTGCGCCAACCGAGCAACGCCTGACCTTCCTCCGCGACGACCGCTTCGAACCAGGCCATGCACTGACGACGCTCATCCTCGCCGCGCGGCAGAAAGACCAACCCGGTCCCGTAGTCCCCCGCCCCGGGCAGCGCGAACCCGAGCGCCGCGCATTCCTGAACGAAGAAATCGTGCGGAATCTGCAGCACGATGCCGGCGCCGTCACCGCTCTCGGGATCGCAGCCGCACGCGCCCCGGTGCGTCAAGTTGGTGAGAATCTCAAGCGCTTTGTGAACGATGTCGTGCGACTTCCGTCCCGCGATGCTGCAGATGAAGCCGACGCCACACGCGTCGTGCTCATAGGCCGGATCGTACAGTCCCTCCGCCCGAAACCGCTTCCGCAACCGCAACCGCTCTTCTAAACCGTCCATGTTCACTCCCCGGCACGGACCGCGCCGCGTGCCAACCAAAATACCGACAACCCGCGTCAAAAACGTGAAGCTGAAGATAATAGACAGGTCGCCGGAACAGATCAACACCAATGCCAGAATGCCCGGAACCGCCACGGGACACGGCAAATGTGCCGCCATCGGCACCCACCCGACACCGCCGATACCAACCGATCCCCCGTCGCCTGACAAGACCACACGAGTCTCGCACGTCTGGCATTTTCGCCGGATTTCCCGCCAGTCCATGCCCGACACCAACACCAACCGCATACCGTTCAGGCACAAATGCCGCGAAACAACCACTGCGAACAACTCCAGAATGTACGCACATGATCGCATGCCAGACAGAACATCTATCGGCATAATTGCCATTTATGCCGCTACACCTCAAACTTAGATGGTTGTTTTTGCCGTATTCTGAGAGCCAGCTCACATGATTCAGGCGTTTTTTCTCTTTACAGGCGGCAATTGATTGCCGTTAATGCTACGCACGCTTGCAGAAGGTAGTCCGTCTGGAAGTCTATGGCGGTATGTCCGCCGCGGGAGTCGACAGCAGTTAGTCGGGAGTAAATCAGAGATGAGCAAGTACGCCGAACGTGTGATGCAGAAGGTCGAACAGCGCAACGCCGGAGAGCCGGAGTTCCTGCAGGCGGTCCGTGAAGTCGTGGACAGTCTGCGCCCGGTGCTGGAGCGCAACCCCCAGTACGAGAATGCCGGCATTCTCGATCGCCTCGTCGAGCCGGAACGTCAGATCGTGTTCCGTGTGGCGTGGCAGGACGACAAGGGCAAGGTGCAGGTCAACCGCGGGTTCCGATTCGAGTTCAACAGCGCGATCGGCCCGTACAAGGGCGGTCTGCGTTTCCATCCGAGCGTCAATCAGAGCATTCTGAAGTTCCTCGGTTTCGAGCAGGTCTTCAAGAACTCGCTGACCGGCCTGCCCATGGGCGGCGGCAAGGGCGGTTCGGACTTCGACCCGAAGGGCAAGTCGGACGCGGAAGTGATGCGGTTCTGCCAGGCGTTCATGACCGAACTGCAGCGCCATATCGGCGCCGATACGGACGTGCCGGCGGGCGATATCGGCGTCGGCGGCCGCGAGATCGGATTCATGTTCGGTCAGTACAAGCGCATCCGCAACGAGTTCGTCGGGGTGCTGACGGGCAAGGGTCTGAACTGGGGCGGTTCGCTGATCCGTCCGGAAGCCACGGGCTACGGCTCGGTCTACTTCGCCCAGGAGATGCTGAGCGTGCGCAACGAGAACATCGAAGGCCGGGTCTGCACGATCTCGGGCTCCGGCAACGTCGCGCAGTACACCGCCGAGAAGTTGATCCAGCTCGGCGCGAAGGTCGTCTCCTTCTCCGATTCGGAAGGTACCGTCTACGATAAGGATGGCGTCACGGTCGAGAAGTTGGCGTGGATGATGGCGCTGAAGAACGTCCGCCGCGGCCGCATCCGCGAGTACGCCAACGAGTTCGGTTGCGAGTATCTGGATGGCCAGCGTCCGTGGGGCATTCCGTGCGCCTGCGCCTTCCCGAGCGCCACGCAGAACGAGATCTCCGGCGGCGACGCCAAGACGCTGTTGAAGAACGGCTGCGTCGTCGTCTCCGAAGGCGCCAATATGCCGAGCACGCCGGAAGCCGTCGACCTCTTCGTCAATGCCGGCATCTGCTACGGCCCGGGCAAGGCGGCCAACGCCGGCGGCGTGGCGACCTCGGGCCTCGAGATGAGCCAGAACTCGATGCGGCTGTCCTGGTCGCGCACGGAGGTCGACCACCGGTTGAACACGATCATGGTCAACATCCACCGGGCCGCCCTCGAAGCCTCGCAGGAGTACGGCAAGCCCGGCAACTACGTGGTGGGCGCCAACATCGCCGGCTTCGTTCGCGTCGCCGACGCGATGCTCGACCAGGGCGTCATGTAACCCGCGAGCCCCCGCCCGTCGGAGCCGCCTTGACGGCGGCTCCGACGGGAGCGCTTCCGGCGCCCCGCGCGGGGCGCCTTTTTTTTCTCCACCCGCATCCTTCCCTGCGCTAGGCTCTCCCGTACGCACCGGCACGCCCGCGCCGCCGGCGCCTTGGAGACCCCTACCATGCCGATACCGCGATCGATGAGCCCTGACAAGACGAGCCGCAAGCGACTGGCGATCCTCAAAGCCCTCCACCGGAGCGACCGTCCCCTGACCTCGTCCGCCCTGGCCGCATGGCTCGATGCGGACGGACTGGAAGCGAGCGAGCGCACGGTCCGCCTGTATCTGAACGAGCTGACCGGCGAGGGGCTCATCGATACCGTCGGACGCCAGGGTCGCGTCATCACCGACGCCGGCGTCGCCGAGCTCCGTCAAAGCATGACGCTGCAGCGCATCGGTCTGCTTTCGGCCAAGATCGATAAGATGACCTATTGCATGGATTTCGACCTGTACACACGCGCCGGTCATGTGGTCGTCAACACCTCCGTGGCGGCCCCATCCTCGATGGCCGAGCATATCGACCAGATCTGCAAGGTGTTCGCCGACGGCTTCGCCATGGGCCACCTCGTCAGTCTCGTGGGACCCGGCCAGCGCGTGGGAAACACGGTCATCCCGCCCGAGCGCGTGGGATTCTGCACGGTGTGTTCGGTGACGCTCAACGGCGTGCTCCTCAAACACGGCGTCCCGATGCGCAATCGCTTCGGCGGCCTGCTCGGCATCCACCGCGGCAAACCGTCCGGGTTCATCGAGATCATCAACTACGACGGCACGAGTATCGATCCGCTGGAGGTCTTCATCCGCAGCGGCATGACCGACTATCTCGGCGCCATCGCCACCGGCACCGGACGCATCGGCGCCAGCTTCCGCGAGGTTCCGGAGGACAGCCGCGACCTGGTGCTGAGCCTGGGCGAGAAGCTGACGCGCGTCGGTCTCGGCGCCCTGATGCAGGTCGGCTACGGCGGACGCCCGCTGCTCGACATCCCCGTCAACGAGGGGCTCGCCGGCGCCATCGTGTGCGGGGGACTGAACCCCATCGCCATCCTCGAGGAGAGCGGCCACCGGGTCGATTCCTGGGCGCTCTCCGGCCTGATGGAGTTCAACCGGCTGTTCTCCTACGAGGAACTGCCGGAACGGATCAAGGCGTTCATCTGATCCGCGAGCGGAATTCCGGCCGTCCACGCACCCCGAGATTCACCATGAAGACGCTGCCCGCGAGCGCGCCATCGCCCGGCCGCAGCTTCCCTCCCGCGGTCGTCACGAACGCCGTCGCGCAGTCGTCGCCGCCAAAAGTCAGGCAACTCACTTTGCGCACGGGAAACGGCACGTTGCGCAGCACATCGCCCGCCGGGGACAGGCGCACCAGGCGCCCCCCGTCCCATCGCGCCGACCAGACGCAATCGTCGGCATCGACCGTCATGCCGTCGGGCCGGCCAACCACGTCCGTATCGCGCACACGCACCCATTCGCAGTGCTCGGACAGCGCGCCGGTACGCGTTTCGTAGGCGTAGCGATGGATCACGCAGTCGCGCGAGTCCGCGTGGTAGAACGTCGCGCGGTCGCCGGTGAAGCCCATGCCGTTCGGCGTCCCCATCCCCTCGCGCAGCAGCGTAAGCGTGCGATCCGGATCGAGCCGGTAGAAGCGTCCGCCGTGGCCGGCCGTCGACATCGTGCCGCAGAACACGCGTCCCGCCGGGTCCGCGATGACGTCGTTGAACCGCCCGTCCCGTTCGCCCGGCACATCCTCCAGAATCGTTTCCAGGAACCGCCCGTCACGCCAGGTGCGCACGGCCCCGCGCGCCATGAACAGCAACAGCGCGCCATCGTCCTGCACGGTGAAACCACCGACAGCCTCGCCCACATCGTATGCGTCGACGGCCCCGCTCGCCGGATCGACGCGGTACAGCCGCGCCCGCGGGATATCGGTCCAATAGAGCCGCCGCTCGTCCGGATGCCACAGGGGGTTCTCCCCGGTCTCGCAGGGCATGTCGACAAGCAACCGCGGCGTATCCAGCATCGTGTCCATATCGTTCTCCTCTTTCCCCTCGATCTGCGCAACACTACAAACGCTGGAATGCGCGCGGGTTAAGAGGATTGCATCAACACCGACTGTAGCGAGGGCAGCATGGCAAGCGGCATGGCGGTGATCCGATCCGAGATCGGATATCGTTTTTCGCCGGGATAGACCACCCAGACATGCTCAAGTTTCAGTTCCTGCAGGGCGCCAGCACACGCACCATGTAGGCGCCGGAAAGGAAGTAGGCATGGCGCTCGATAACTTTCATGCTGGCCGAGCATGCAACCTGACAAATCGAACAGTCAATATCTGATTTTCAATGCTTCCAGTTTTTGTCTTGGTTGGCGTTGTTGCGATTGGCCACCCGGCAAGTAGTTGGCATTGTTGTCCTTCAACTCCCAAACGGATAAGGGACACGTCACTCATTGACTATCAGCGGTGGGTGGGAACGATCTATCAGCCGCTGGGCGCGATCGGCGTCAGGCGCAGGTCGCGCATGGTGAACAGCCCCGGCGTGGCCGCGTTCCGCAGCTTGCGCGGCCCGCTGCGGCGTTTGAGCCCGAATTGGTC
>CAYYJS010000061.1:0-17944 GCA_964472315.1 uncultured Victivallales bacterium
GGGTGGTGTGGGAGCCTTGACGGGCGCAAGCCCGTCAAGGCGACCCGATCCAGGGATGCGCCTAATCGCAGTTGCGCCGCCTCTCCTTGACGCCGCGCGGCGATTCGTAGACTCTCGGCCCATGCACATCGGTTGTCTTCTCACGGTCGGCGCGTGGCTGGCGGCCTCGGCGGCGATGGCGGGCGAAATGCCGGAGCCGCCGCCCGTCGGCGACCTGCATGTCATCGCCTCGGCGCATCTGGATACGCAGTGGCGCTGGACGGTACGCGAGACGATCCGGGAGTTCCTGCCCGCGACGCTGCGGGACAATTTCGCGCTGTTCGAAAAGTATCCCGGCTATGTCCTCAATTTCGAGGGCGCCTTCCGCTACATGCTCATCAAGGAGTACGATCCGGACGCCTACCGCCGTCTGCAGTCGTTCGTCGCCGCCGGCAACTGGTCCCTCTGTGGCGCCGGGTTGGATGCCTTCGATGTCAACTTGCCGGCGCCCGAATCGCTGATCCGTAGCATTCTGTACGCCCAGACGTTCTACCGCGCGGAGTTCGGCCGTACGGTGCGGGACGTGTTCCTGCCGGATTCCTTCGGCTTCGGCCACGCGCTGCCCGCGATTGCGCGCCACTGCGGCATGCTGGGCTTCTCGACGCAGAAACTGGGATGGGGGTGCGCGGCGGGCATCCCGTTCCGTTTCGGCGTGTGGGAGGGTGTCGGAGGCATCTCGCTGCCCGCGGTGCTCCACGCGGAACCCTACAACTCGCTGATTCGCGAGGATCTGACGCAGTCTCCCGGCTGGATTCAGACGGTCGCGGAACTCGGCGAGCGCTCGGGCGTCCGCCAGGCGTATCGGTACTTCGGCGTCGGCGACCAGGGCGGGGCGCCCGACGAGTCGTCCGTGGCCTGCGTGCAGGCGTCCGTCGCCGCGCGCACCGGGCCGCTCCGCGTCTTGAGCGGGGCGAGCGACCGGATGTTCCGCGACCTGACCGGCGAACAGATTGCCCGGCTGCCGCGTCATGCGGGCGAACTGCTCATGACGACGCATGGCACGGGCTGCTACACCGCACAGGGCGCGCTCAAACGCTGGAACCGGATGAACGAACGGCTGTCCGACGCGGCCGAGCGGGCTTCGGTCGCGGCGGACTGGCTGGGCGCGACGCCGTACCCGGCGTCTCGTCTGCGCGACGCCGGCATCCGGTTCTTGTGGCACCAGCAGCATGACGGGCTCACCGGCACCTCCATTCCCGAGGCGAACGCGGTGATGCTGAACGACGAGGTGGTTTCGCATAACGTGTTCGCCGGCATTCGGCGTCACGCCGTGGCGTCGTGGTCGCAGACGCTGGACACCCGCGCGGAAGGCATCCCCGTCGTTGTCTACAACCCGCTCGGCTTCGCGCGGGAGGATACGGTCGAAGCCCGGCTGACCTTCGGTCCCGATGCGCCGGGGGCGGTGCGGGTCTTCGGTCCCGATGGTCTGGAGACGCCATCCCAGGTGGTCTCCGCCGCCGGGCCGCACCGGACGGTTCTCTTCGTCGCGCGCGTCCCGGGCGTCGGTCTGGCGGCATACGATGTCCGCCCGTCGGCCGAACCGTGCCGGCTGGACGCGGGCGTGCGGGTCGCCGGCGAGGTGCTGGAGAACGCGCGCTACCGCGTGCGGGTGGATGACCGGGGCGATGTCGCGTCGATCCACGACAACCATCTCGGGCGCGAGCTTCTGGAATCGCCCATCGTCTTCGTGCGACTGCGGGACGAACCCGAGCGTTGGCCGGCATGGGAGATTCGGTACGCCGACATCTCCAGCGCGCCGCTGACGGCGACGCCGTCGTCCGTCGCCGTGCAGCCCTCCGAAGCGGGTCCGGTCCGGGCGGCCGTGACGGTCACGCGGGTCTTCGACGACGCGCGCCTGGTGACGCATATCCGCCTCGGCGCGTCGCCCGAGGCCGTGCTGACCTTCGAGCACGAGATCGACTGGCGCGCCGATGGCGTATTGCTGAAAGTCAGCTTCCCCTGTGCGCTTCCGTCCGCCACGGTCACCTACGACACGGGCATCGGCGTCATCTCGCGCGGACTCAATACGGAACGGCTCTACGAGGTGCCGGCCCAACAGTGGGCGGATGTGGCCGCCGGCGACGGCAGCGGCGGCGTGGCCGTGCTGAGCGACGCCAAGTACGGGTGGGATCGCCCCGCCGCCGGGACCGTCCGGCTGACCCTCTTCCATACGCCGAAGGGCAGCGGACTGGACGTCGGCCGTCACCGCGTACGCCATGCCGTCTTTGCGCATGCCGGCGACTGGCGGCAGGGCGTGCAACGCGCGGCGGCGGGTTTCGACCAACCCCTGGCGCCGTTTGTCAGCGACCCGCATCCGGGGCCCGCCGGTCGCGTCATGTCGTTCCTCGACACGGGCGACGCGGACGTGACCGTGTTGGCGCTGAAGCGGGCGGAGCAGGGCGGCGGGGCGATCGTCGTTCGCCTGGTCGAGAGCGGCGGACGGGCGCGGACGGGCGTTGGCGTGCGGTTCCCCGCCGCCGTGTTGTCCGCCCGCGAGGTCGACGGGTTGGAAGACCCGGTGGGCGCCGCCGTCATCGACGGCGATGCCCTGCTCGCCGACTTCGCTCCGTTCCAGATACGCGCTTTTGCCGTAACGCTTGCGGCGTCAGGCGGGTGCGCCGCCCCCGCGCCCGTCCACCCGCTGGCCCTGCCGTACAACCTGGACGGCATCGCCGCGCCGGGCGAAGCGCGGGGCGGCGCATTCGATACGCGGGGCCATGCCTACCCGGCCGACCAATGGCCGCGGACATGGTCGGTCGATGGCATGGCATTCCGCCTCGGCGCCGGCGCCGCGGGGTCGAACAACATCGTCCGGTGTCGTGGGCAGCGGCTGGCGCTGCCGGCGGCGGGCGGCAATACCGTGCATCTGCTCGCGGCGGCTGTCGGCGGCGATGCCGAGGGCGTGTTTCGCGTCGGCGGGCGGGAGTACCGGTTGACCATTCCCGACTACGGCGAAGACGTGGGGTGGAGCGATGCGTCCGGCGACGGGGTGCGCGTCAAACCGGCCCGGATCGCGTGGGTGGGCGCCCACCGTATCGATGCCGCCGGCGCGCGCGTGCCGTACACATACTGCTACCTGTTCCACCATGTCCTGCCGCGCGACGCCGATGCGCGCGTGCTGCAATTGCCGCGCGACGAGCGGATACGAATCTTCGCCGTATCGCTGGCGAACGATCCCACGGCGGGGGTGCAGGCGGCCTGGGATGCCGCGGCGAGGCCCGCTTCGGACACGTCGTCGCCTACCGCGGTTTCACGGCCTTGACGGCCAAATCGGTGACGAACGTGGCTGGCAGCAGCTTCTCGATCCAGTAGCGGAACGGCAGGTTGGAGAACCGTTTCGGGCATTTGCGGTGCGCTTCCACCTGGAACCCCGCGACGCGCAACAGGGCCTTGATCCCCTTGAGCGTGTACCAATGAAGGGTATGGTAGCCCGTCGGCAGGGAGAAATCCCGGCTCATGCCGCCGCAGAGCGACTGGATGCGGCGATACCACGAAGCTTCGTTGGGGACGACGGCGATCACCGTGCCGCCGGGCTTGAGCACCCGGAAGCATTCGCGCAGGTAGGCCAGGTCATCCGGTATGTCGTCCAACACGGAGGCCGTCACGACGACATCGAACGCGCCGTTCTCGAACGGGAAGGGCTTGTTGAGGTTGTGGCCGACGGCTTCGATGCCGTGCTTCGCGCGGGCCTGTTCGGCCAGCTCCGGCAGGTCGACCCCGACCACCTCGTTCCCCAGATCGCGAATCAGGGCCGAGATGTCGCCTTCGTGACAACCCAGGTCGAGCACGCGATTGCCGCTGCCGACCCAACCCAGGATGGCCTGGGTAATGGGCAGCGACGCTATCCACCCGGCCTCCGCGACGTCGCCGGCGGGGTGCGGGGCGAAATCCTGGTAATGCTGTTGAACTCCGGCCACGCGCCGGTCGAGCTTCCCCTCGTCGACATCCGTTATCATGGCATCTCTTCCTTTGCCGCGCCGTCCGCGGCATATGGGCGATGGGCGCGGCGGCCTGGTGTGTTCTACGGTGCCGCCGGAGCCGTGGGCGCCGGCGGGATCCGATCGAACGGGTACGACTTGAGATGGAGTTCGCGGTTGCCCCGGTCGTCAACGGTCAACATCTCCTGCAGGACGTGGAGGGCATGCGCCCGCAGCAGGTCGAAACTGTACAGGCAGAACTCGCGCGAGGCCACGACGACCGTCTTGCGGGCGTCGCCGGGTCCATGCAGAACGACGCATTGTCCGTCGCCGCCGATCGAGAGTTCCGCGAGGATCGCCTCCTCCGCCCCGACGAACTGGACCATCGTGATATTGCCGGGCATGGTGATCGGCACGTCCCCGCCCTTGCGCAGCGCCAGCGCCCTGGCGAACGTCTCGCGGATCAGTTGGGGGTCCGTGCTCGTAAAGTGGACGCCCGGAATGGGGCTCGATGTGCCCACGAAGCGCAGTTCGCGCACCTGTCCGCCATCGATCTCGGACAAGGGATTCTCGACCGTCGTCGTCGGAATCTCATGCCCGCAGCCCGCGATCCACGCCGCGCAGACCACGACCATGCCCCAACGTGCCAGCGTCTGTTTTGTCATGACAACCGTCCCCGTGCCGGAATCGAACGTGAGCGGCACATTTGTCACAGTCCGCCGGCGATGTCAATCCCAGGCGCCATGCGGGTGTTTTATCGTGCCTTTTGCCGGCGATGCCGCTATACGTGCAGTCATTTCAGGAGGATGCGGATGAAAGCGACGCGGTATGGCGGCTTCTCGAAGGATGGGCGCGAATTCGTGGTGACCGATCCGTTGCTGGAGCGGCCCTGGATGAATGTGTTGAGCAACGGCCGTTGGTGTTACCTGGCCAGCCATGTGGGCGGCGGCTACTCGTTTCTCGATAACCCGACCGTCGGGCGCGTCACGCGGTGGCACATCGATGGCGTGCCGCGCGACACCACCGGCAAGTTCATCTACCTGCGCGACGAGCAGAGCGGCGAGTGGTGGACCGCCAACGGTTACCCGCCGACCCGCAAGCTCGACCGATGGGCGTGTCATGTCGGTCTCGGCTACAACCGCATCGTCGCCGAGCAAGCCGGCATCGCCAGCGACGTGTGTTACTTCACCCCCATGCCGGCGGAGGGCGAAGCCGCCGATCCCTGTCTGCTGTGCACGGTCAAGCTGACCAACACCACGCGCCGCAAGCGTACGATCACCGCGACAAGCTATGTCGAATTGGCCCTCGGCAACTGGTACGAGGACACCTCCTGGCGCGAGTTCTACCTGCTCTTCAACCGCCAGGTTTTCAACCGCGGCGTCCTGTATACGCGGTCGGTGCAGTGGATCAAGTACACGGGCGGCTGGCAGGCCTGCAACTCGGACGCGAACAATATTCCGTACGACCATGCCATCTTCCTGGCCAGCTCGGCGCCGGTGACCGGGTATGAGGGCGACCGCTACGAATTCGTCGGGGCCTACCGCGACCTCGCCGGGCCGCAAGTCATGGACAAGGGGCGCGATCTGCGCAACGTGGCCGGTACCGGGCGCGACGCCTGCGAAGCGTTGCGGCACCGCTTCGAACTCGCGGCGGGCGAGAGCGTGGAGTTCGTGCTGCTCCTCGGCGCCTGCCCGCAGGATACGCTCGACGCGTCGGCGCTGATACGGAAATACCTGACGCCGAAGAAGGCGGCCCGCGCCTTCGCGCAGAACCAGGCGTACTGGGACAACGTCTTCCGCGCGCCGACGATCCGTACGCCGGATGCGGACCTCGACACCATGGTCAACTACTGGTTCAAATACCAGGGTGCCAACCTCGCGTGGTGGAACCGGAACACGGGGTACTGCTACTTCGGCATCTACAACTTCGGCGTGCGCGATGCCTGTCAGGATGCGGTCTCGCGACTCGCGGCGAACCCGGCATGGGTGCGCGAGTTAATCGTGAAGAAGATCATGATCTGGCAGTTCGACGGCGGCGACTACGCCCATGGCGGCAACTTCGTCAACATGTTCGGGACGCGGACCTACCATTCCGACGACCCGCTCAACCCGCTGTTCATCCTGGCGCACTATGTGCGCGAAACCGGCGACTACTCCATCCTCGACGAGAAGACGCCGTGGGTGGACCCGGTCACCGGGATCAGCGGACGGTCCAGCCGCCCGGACGCCACGATCTACGAACACGCGATCGCCGGTATCGAGTTCTTCTGGCGCAATTTCTCGAAACGCGGCTTGCCGCTGATCCTGAAGGCGGACTGGAACGACGCGCTCGACCAGATGGGTAACGGTCGCAAGGGCGAAAGCGTCATGCTGGCCGGTTGGGCGATCATCTGTCTGGAGCTCTTCTACACCTGCATGGAGTACGCGGGGGACGCCACGCGCATGGCCGCGTACAAGCGCAAGGTGGGTCGCCTGCGCGAGACGGTGAACCGGCTCTGCTGGGATGGCGACTGGTACTGGCGCGGGACACACGATTCCGGTTGGGTTCTCGGCACCAAGGACCAGCTCAAGACCGGCGGCGCGCTGTTCGCGAACCAGAACTCCTTCGCGGTCATCTGCGGGCTGGCCGACGACGGGCGCCGGGACAAGATCTTCCGGAGCTTCGAGCGTTATCTCGATACGCCCCACGGGAGTCGCTGTTTCTACCCGCCATTTCCCGAGCCGGAACCCCGTGCCGGGATCATCAGCCGGTTTGCGCCGGGTACGAAGGAGAACGGGTCGTTGCAGGGCCACAACAGCCGCTGGCGCATCTGGGCGGAATGCGTGGCCGGGCGGGGCGACAAGGCGTACGAGATCCTGAAGACCATGCTGCCGCCCACGCGGCATGCGGCGGAGCCCGAGCGCTACCGCATCGAGCCCTACATCGCCCCGCAGTTCATCTGCGCGCCGGAGTCCGACAACCCCGGCGAGGGGTCGCACGCGTGGGCCACCGGCACCGCCTGTTGGACGCTGCTCAACGTGTGGGAGCACCTGCTGGGCGTGCGTCCGGATGTGGATGGCCTGCACATCGACCCCTGTTTGCCAAGCGATTGGACGACCTGTTCCATGGTGCGCACCTATCGCGGGGCCACGTACGAGATCGAGTTCCGCAAGGATAAGGGCATCTGCAAGGGCGCGGTGACGGTCACCGTCGACGGCGAGGAACTCGCCGAAGCGGTGATTCCGGCGCATCCTGACGGCGCGACGCACAAAGTGCTGGTGAGGATTACGCGGTAGAGGAGGGGCGGGCGACCGGCGGCGGCGTCGGTGCGTCCGGCCGGGATGACGGGTCCGATATCCGCAAGACGGTCGCCCGCGAGGCGGGCGTGTTCGGCTTCGCGGTGCGCGCGGGCTGGGCGCGGCAAAGCTGGGCGACCGACACGGTCTCCCATCCGGGCATCCGGAGCAGCGTTTCCAGGAGCAGGGTGCATGCCACGGCGTCGTACAGGGCATCGTGCGGGTGGCGTTCGGGCAGCAGGAGGGCGAGTCGTCGGTCGAGGTCGAACACGGGTACGAGGTCCTCGAGCTTGTACGAGCGCAGCTTCGGAAAGGCGATACGCACCAGTTTGAGCGTATCGACCCAGGGGCCGAAGGTCTCCAACGGATATGCGGCTTTCAGAAAGCGTTTCTCCGTGGCCACGTTGTGGGCGCAGAGCGGTCGGCCGGCGAGACGGGTGCGAAGCGCGGGCCAGAGCGAGGCGAGGGTGGGGGCGGCGGTCAGTTTATGTCGCAGTTCCGCATGCCGTCCCGGCGCGTAACGGTTGAAGGGACGGGGTCCGACGCGCAGCAGGGATTCGTAGGAATGGCTCGCATCCAGCCGCCCGTTGCGCAGCACGGCGATCCCGAGTTGCCACGGCTCGTCGGGGTGACCGTCCACGGCGCCGGTACCCTCGAAGTCGAGTACGGAGAAGGTGGCTTCGCATGCACGCATGCCGCATAGTGACGCCGCCACGGCCTTCGCGTCAACCGCAAGTCGCGCGCCGTCAGGAATTCGCGCGCCGGCCTTCGTCGCCACGGCTGCACGTGCTGACGCGCCAACGGCGGTGCGCCCACATGTACTGTTCCGGCGCTTCGCGGATGGCGATGGCGAGCGCGTTGTGAAGGTCGGTCGTGATTCGGCGCAGGACGGCATCGCGGTCGTCGCCCGGCGTGCAGTCGATCGGTCCGGCGGCGCGGCAATCGTAGGTCATGGGCCCCGTGCGGCGGCAGTAGGCGAACCACAACGGGACCCCGGCGGCCATGGCCAGTCGGGCCGCCGACGTATGGGCGGAGGCGGGGCGGCCCAGAAACTCGATGATCATGCCTTTGCGTCCGGCGTGCTGGTCCATGACGATGCCCAGTCCGCCGTGCTCTTCCAGGATGCGCAGCAGGTCGCGGGGGCGGGGGCTGTGCTTGGCAAGACGACGGAGACGGTCGTCGAAACGCGATCGGTTGACGTAGCGGTCGACCCAGGGGTTGTCCATCGGCCGCGCGATGGCGGTCAGCGGTCGAAACGTCGAGGCGATCCGACCGCCCAGTTCCCAGTTGCCGAAATGGCCTGACGCCAGAACGATGCCCCGTTCACGGCATTCGAGATCGGCGACGAGCGCGGGGGGCAGGGATATGTGCACATGACGGCGCCAGGCATCGCCGTGGAAGCTGTCCGACATGCGGAAGGCCTCCAGCGCCGCGATGCCCAAGTGCCGGAACGACGCGCGCGCCAGGCTTGTGGCGGCGTCCCCGTCATCGCGGATGCCGGCCTTCAGGATGTTGTCGACCGCCGTCCGTCGCCGCGAGCCGCCGACCGCGAACAACAGGTCGGCGACACCGGTGACGAGCCGCCCGGCCATCGGCAGCGGCAGCCCGCCCGCCAGACCGGCGGCCGTACGCAGCAGGGCGTACTCGACGGCGTAGCGGATCGTTCTGGCGTACGTGCGCATGGGGTAACACTAGCGGGTACGAGACACGCTGGCGAGAACGGACATAGGCGGTCGAGCGAATCGAATCGAGTATTGACTCTCCGGCCAGCTTCAGTAAGGCTATTGGGCATGAATTCGACCTTTCATGTAGGGCGCAATAGTCGCGCGCCCGTCACGGCAGAAAAGCGACTTCTTATCGGTATGGCGTTATGGGCCGTGGTTGCCGGCTGTGCCATGGGGGCTGACCCCTACGTCTCGCCGGAGTGCGTCTCCGCCAGTCCGGATGGGGCATGGCTGGCCTTGTGCGACGTCACCCGTTGCAGCCTGGTCCTGCTCGACGGCGCCGCATCGTCAACGAAGAAAGTCGTGTCGTTGAAGGGAACGCCTCGCGGCGTTGTCTGGCACAAAGGGCTCGCTTACGTTTCCGAGTACGACGCCGGGACGGTGGCAGAGATTGATCCGACCGTCGGCTCGGTCAAGCGGCGGATAACCGTGGGGCCGAAGCCGTGGGGACTTGCGGTGGCGCCGGCAGCGGGGCACTTGCTGGTGGTGGAGTTCGGCCTGGGCCGCCTTCTTGTCATGGACATGGCTTCCGGCGGACAGATCGCCAGCATTCCCGTGCTCGGGCTGCCGCGCTATGCGGCGGTGTCGCCGGACGGCGCCACTTGTCTTGTAGTCAACAGCAATCCAGTCGGAGATGCCCGAAAGGGGACCCATGCGTGCGCCGTCTCGATCGTTGACCTGAAGACCCTGTCCAAGACGAGTGACGTGGCCATGCCGCCTGGTTCGATCAATCCGAGGGGGGTTGCGATCTCGCCCGACGGCAAGTGGGCATATGTTGTCCATGGTCTGGGTCGCTTCACTTTGCCGACGACGCAATTGGAGCGCGGATGGGTCATGACCAACGGAATGACGGTGTTCGATCTCGCCCGGCGCGAGGTACATGCCACGGTCCTGCTGGATACGATTTCGCACGGGTCGGCCGATCCCTGGGGCATGGCGCTGACGGCAGACGGGAGTGCCGCTTGGATCACGGTCGCGGGATGCAACGAGCTCCTGCATTTGGACATGGGGCTTCTGCACGCGCTTCTGGATGGGAAGGCCGCCGCCGGTGTCATGGCCAAGCTGCCCGGCGGATCGGCCTGGACGGGGATTGCGAAAAATCCGACAAATCGCCTGGACTTGGTCAACGATCTGGCCGCGCTGCACGTATCGGGCGTGAAGACAACGATGGCGCTGCCGGGCAAGGGGCCTCGCGGGGTCGCGGTGCTGTCGTCGGGGAACGTGGCGGTCGCGGAGTTCTTCTCGGGCACGCTTGCGGTGGGCGGCTTGTCGGTTTCGAATTCGCCGGTCAGTTTCGCGACGGTTTCGCTTGGGGCGCAGCCGCAGGCCGATGCGGCCCGCCGTGGCGAGACAGCCTTCCACTCGGGCGACCTCTGTTTTCAGCGGTGGCTCTCCTGCGCGAGTTGCCATCCCGAGGGGCGCGCCGACGGGCTGAACTGGGATCTACTGAACGACGGCATGGGAAACCCGAAGAACACGAAGAGTCTGGTCTGGTCCCACAAGACGCCGCCGGTCATGGCGCACGGCGTTCGCGACAGCATGGAGACGGCAACGAAGACCGGCTTCATGTTCATCCAGTTCCGCGTCGTGGATGAGGCGGTGATGGAAGACGTCCGAACCTACCTGCGCAGCATCGAACCGGAAAAGAGCCCGTATCTCGAGAACGGGAAGTTATCGGCCATGGCCAGAAAGGGGAAGGCCATCTTCGAAGATGAGCGGATCGGGTGCGCGCGGTGCCATTCCGCTCCCCTGTTCACGGACATGAAGATGTATGACGTCGGCACCGCCCACGAACTCGACAGCCAATCCGAGTTCGACAATCCAACTTGTGTCGAGATGTGGCGCAGCGGTCCTTATCTACACGATGGGTCGGCCGCGACCATGGCCGAGATGCTGACGACGATGAACCCGGAAGACCGGCACGGCAAGACGTCCAAGCTGTCGAAGGAAGAGCTGGACGCCCTGGTCGCGTACGTGCTGTCGCTGTAAAGCCTGACGACGCAGGAACCCGCGGTGCCAAGCCCGGGGGCGTAATCTTCGCCTCGGTATTTCACGGCGCTTCAAAGCGCCCGTCACCGCCTCTGACCGGCATCCGGCCGACATCGGCTCGATCGGCCAGGTTCTGCGTGCCGAGCCTCTTGATTACCGCAACGGCGTTGCTCATTCTATCTTCTTTGGGGTTGCCGTTTCGGAGGCGGAGAGACTATGTTTCCTGAACATGGGATTGGCTGGGGCCGGTTCCTGCACGGTTCCGCTGTCGGCGGGCGGTCTCGTGAGATGTGCTACGCTGGGAACGGTCACAGGATACGAATGTCAAATCGATCGAAAGCGACGTTGTGCCGGCACCGTGACGACGGCGCCGCCGTTTCCACGCTGGAGCATGGCGGGGTCCGCGAACTTCTTGTCACGGCCCTCCCGGACGGCGACATGGGACTGCACGGCATGTTCGAAAAGGCGTGGCGCGTCGTGCGCGAGTCGGGCGCCGTGGTCCTGCGGCAGGACGTTTTCGGCATCCCGGCGGAGAGGGACATAGGGCCGGAGGCGCTCCGCGACGTGTGCGGAAACGTGGATTGGCCCGTGGCGTGGATCGAAGAAGGCGAAAGCCAGGGCGAAGCATTGACGGGGACGCATCTGCACGCGCTGGCCGGAACGCCGGTAAGGCGGATTCTCGACCAAGGCGAAGCGGTGGGCAGTGTCTTTGAGGATGCCGTCGGGACACACTGTCATATGGCCGGCGTTTGTCCGCCGGACCCGGCCCTGTCCCGGGAGCGGCAGGCCATGGCCGTGTTCGATTGCATCGAGCGGGTGCTAAAGCAGGCCGACATGGATTTCAGCCACGTCGTCCGCACCTGGTTCTACGTGGATCGCATCCTCGATTGGTACGGCGAGTTCAACGCCGTTAGGTCCCGTTTCCTCGCCGACCGCGGGGGGTTCGGCCGGCTCTTGCCCGCCAGCACGGGAGTGGGCGGCGGCAACCGGACCGGCTCGGCACTGCTGGCGGACGTTCTGGCGCTGAAACCGCGCGATGGCCTTTCTCCTCTGAGATCCGCGGAAGTGGCGTCGCCGATGCAGTGCCCGGCCATGCAGTATCGCAGTTCCTTCAGCCGCGCCGTCGAGGTTGACTGTGGCGACCACAGGCGCCTGTTCGTTTCGGGGACGGCCAGTATTGACGGCAGCGGCGCCACGGTACTCGCAGGCGATGTCGAGGGCCAGGTGCAACTGACGTTCGACGTGATCGAGGCCATTCTGCGGTCGCGGCGCATGGGCTGGGGGGATGTAACGCGGGCCATTGCCTATGTGAAGCATGGCCCGGACGCGGCGGTCTACCGCCGTTGCGCGACTGCGCGCGGCATTGCGGAGCTTCCGGAAGTCGTCGCCGAGAACGACATCTGTCGCGACGATTTGTTGTTCGAGATGGAGGTGGATGCCTGGCGAACGGGGACGGCGCGCCAGGCCGGCGAAGACAGGCAGGATGCGTCCATGCAAGCGAGCCTGCGGGCGTCGCAATGACCCGTAGCGGCATCCTCCTGTTCGGATTGCTGGCGCTCCTCATGGTGGCAGGCGGGATTCCGCTCGCGAACGACGCCCAGGCGGTCGTCTTTCGGACGCCGGTCTTTGCCGCGCTGCTGGCCGCGCTGTGCCTGCTGCTCCTGTTTGCCTGCGCGCGGTACGGGAGAACGTGGCGGCAACTGCCCTTCTGGCTCGCGCATTGCGGCGTGGTGGTCATTCTCTTTGGCGCGGCGCTGGGAGCTGCTTTTTCCGTTCGAGGGCGACTGGCGTTGCCGGTCGCGGAGCGGCAGGCCGTGGATTGCCTGCCCGTGGGGGCGGATCGGGAAGTTGCGATTCCGCTCGGTTTCCGGCTTTCCGTTCGCGACTTCAACGTGGACTACTATAGCCCGACGTACCTTCTATTCGCGCCCAAGGCGGGCGACCCGACGGGCGCCGGATCGCTCGCCTTCGAGTCGGAACTGGCGCTTCGCGCCGACGGGTCGCTGTCTTTGCCCGGGTTGGCGCCGGTGGACCGGGCCGGTCTATGGGATTCGCGCCTGCGGGACTGGGTCGAGCGCTACGACCTTCCAGACGGAAGGGTCCTCCAGCGGGGGCGGAGAACGCCGCGCACCTTCGAGGCGGCGCTGGTCGTGCGCGAGGGCGAGGACGTATCCGTTCGGGCGCTGCGCGTGAATAAGCCCCAGACCGTCAACGACTGGCGCATCTACCTCGAGTCCTATGGCGGGCAACAGGACGCGTACGTGCAACTCCACTTGCGGCGCGATCCGGGCCGGTCCTGTGTGATTTCCGGAATCTGGATGGTCATCGCCGGCACGGCGTGGATGTGTTGGCGGCGCGGCGTTCCCCGGGAGGCGACCGAAACATGACGTCTGTCGTCCAGTTCGCCGGCGGGCTGATGTGGTTCTGCGTCGCGGCGTACGGCGCGAGCTGGCTCCTCCTGGTCCTCGGGCGGCAGGGGCCTGGGCTTGTGTGCCTCGCGGCTGGGTGGGTCGGCAACTTCGCGCTGTTCGCAGCCAACTGGGCCTTGGCCGCCGGGCCGCCGTTCGGGAACATGCACCATGTGCACGTCTTCCTCGCGCTGAGCGTCCCGGCCCTCTACCTGACGCTGAGCCGCCGGTCAGGCCTGGGGTGGTCGGGCGTCTACTTCGCGTTTGCGTCGCTCTTGTCGATGGTGGGGGCCGCCTTCATTGACCGGGACGCGCACTGGCGTCGTATGCCGGCGCTCCAGTCGCCGTGGTTCGTCCCGCACGTGTTCGCCTACATGTTGTCCTATGCCCTGGCCATGCTGGCGTTCTGCATGACCGTGATCGCGTGGTTGCAGCGGGATGAAGGGATCCGGAGGACGCGCCGGGCCGCGGCGCGTCAATTGATACGGACTGGTTTTCCGCTGATGACCTTCGGAATGCTTTCCGGCGCCCTGTGGGCGGAAGAGGCATGGGGCGTGTACTGGTCTTGGGATCCAAAGGAGACCTGGTCGCTCATCACGTGGGCCGGCTACGCAGCCTACCTGCACTGCGCGTTTGACCCGCGGACTCGCGACCGGGCATGGGAGGATACGACCCAGACGCTGGCCTTTACGGCGTTGCTTTGGACGTTCTTCCTGGTTAACCTCGTGCCGCGACTGGCCAGCGTTCTGCACGGTTACGCGCGCTGAGCGCCGGTCTTCCGATTGGCGCCGAAGGCGGAGGCGGGCGCCAGGCCGGCGCATGACTGATGCGGCGGTGGGTGCAAACCGCTGTACGGGAGAGTCATGAAAGATTCTGCGGGACATTCTCTTGCGGATTTGTTTTGCTCTGGGCATGAAGAAATCCGTGCAGATGCCCAGTATGTCGGAACAGCACCTCCTCGACGGCGTGAGCGTGCGGTTAATCTGTGATGACGAGCGAGCCCGCCATGACGCGCTTCTTGACGAGCAGCACTACCTGAAGAGCGGCCAGCTTGTTGGCGAACAGCTTCGTTATGTGGCCGAGAGCGATGGTCGCTGGTTGGCGTTGTTGAGTTGGAATGCGGGCAGCTATCATCTTGCGGATCGGGAGGCTTGGATCGGATGGAGCGCGGAGCAGCGCTGCCGTCGGCTGCCATTTGTGATTAACAACAGTCGGTTTCTGATTTTGGATGGGGTGGATTGTCCGAACCTGGCGAGCCGAGTCATGAAGCTGTGCTGCCAGCGGCTGAGTCAGGATTGGGCTTTGGCGTATGGTCACGAGGTGCTCGTTGCCGAGAGCTTTGTAGATCCGCAGTTGTTTCGTGGAACAGCCTACCAAGCCGGCGGCTGGGACCGATTGGGCGAGACACAAGGATACCGGCGTGTGCGCCGGGAATACTACACGGAGCATGACAGTCCGAAACACCTGTACGTGAAGGAGCTCAGACGGGGCGCCTGCCGCTTGCTCAGTTCGGATCGGATGCCCGAGCCATGGCGGAACGCCGAACTGAAACCGAAGGTTCGTTGCCGAACGAATGTGGCCGAATTGAAGACGGTCCGCGATCATTTCGAGAGCATCACGGATTATCGCACCGGCGGGAACTGGAGCTACAGTCTTTCGGGCCTGTTGACACTTGTATTCTGCGCTACGCTTGCCGGCGTCAGCCGAGGGCAACGCGATTTGGCGGAGTACTCCGAAGACCTCTCGCAGGGGCAGCTGCGCGCCCTCGGCTTCCGGCGTAACCGAAAGACACGGCAGATCCCGGTGCCGAAGGAGACCACATTCTTCCGGTTATTGAGCCAGGTCGATCCGACGGAATTGCAGACCGCACTGCTCAAATGCCTCGATTCGCTGCTGGGGCCTGAATCCGACACACGCACGATCATCATCGACGGGAAAGCCCTGAGAAGTTCGCAGGGCGTTGAGTTGGTGAGCGCCTTCAGTGGAGCAACGGGCCGCTGGCTGGGCTCGGAAATGGTCGAATGAGCGTGCGCTCAAGCCAATCAATCAGTGCCCACTCGCTCAACGGTTCCACAAGCCGGTTGATCACCATGGCCTGGGCGACAGCCGCTGCGCGTTTGTTCATCCCCAGTTCGGCCAGCTTGCCGCTCAGCCCAAGCGCCTTCCAGGCTGCCATACCCACCAGCTCGGGCCCGAACTCAACCACATTGACCGTTTCGATATCCTCGGCCATCACGCCGTCGAGCGTCTCGTTCCCGCGTTGTTGCTGTGCCGATCGGGTCCGGTCGGCCAGCTTCACGATTCGATCCACCCATTCGGCCTCGCCTGTATTGAGTTGAATATCAAACAGATCCCGCTGCCCCTCAAGACGTCCTTGCACACATCGCGCAATACGCAGCGCGGAGCCTTCCGGCAACGCCGCATCCCCGAGCGAGGCGACAATGCGCTGGCGCGGACGACCTTCCGTGTCCCGGTATGACTCGACCAGTTGGACCAACTTGGTCTGCTTGACTCTCTTTTCCCTGAAGAACATGAAGCGAGCATCGGGCCAAAGGACGGCCACGTCAAGCATATATGAGAGAATTAGGCACTACAAATCACTACGAAGGGCCTTTATCAAGGACTTACGACGATATTGGGGGCAGAAACTCCGATTTTGAGCCTGAATTCACAGCCCACTAAGAAACTTGGGCTAAGGGTTCCATAAATGGCCAAAAGTGGCTGTTGCGGGCATGTTCTGGCCAGATATAGATATTTATATCTGGCCAGAACGCGATGATCTGGGTATGTTATGGCCATGAATGAGAAGCTGAGCACACTGAAAACCGCAGCACGATCCCTGGTTGGTCGTGTTCCGGAGATCCGGAAGCTGGCGCAGGCGCTGACATCCCCCGAGGCCGAGTTCGTGGCCATCTACGGTCGCCGCCGCGTGGGGAAGACGTTTCTGGTGCGGGAGTTTTTCGGAAGTGCCATCCGTTTCGAGTTGACCGGCATGCACGGCGCGACGCTGGCCGACCAGCTCGACAGTTTCGCGACGGCGCTGGGCATCGCCAAGGGCCTTAACGAGAAGCTGCGTCCACCCGCGTCCTGGCGGGAGGCATTCGAGCAGCTTGCGCGGCATATTGAAGCGCTACCACCACCGATTGCAGGCAGCAAGCATGTGGTGTTTCTGGACGAACTGCCCTGGCTGGATACGCGGCGGTCGAAGTTTTGTCCGGCGCTGGAGCATTTTTGGAACAGTTGGGCATCGCGCCGAAACGACCTGCTGCTTGTGGTCTGCGGTTCCGCCGCTTCGTGGATGGTCCGGCATCTCGTCGATGCCAAGGGCGGACTCCACAACCGGATCACCCGGCGAATCCGCCTGCTGCCCTTCACGCTCGGGGAGACGGCGGCCTTCCTCGCGTCGCGGGGCGTCGCGCTGACCCCGTATCAGGTGATTGAGCTGTATATGGCCTTTGGCGGTGTGCCGTACTATCTGAAGATGGCCGAACCGGGCTTGTCGGCATTCCAGATCGTTGACCGGGTATGTTTCGCGTCCCAGGGAGAGCTGCGGGACGAGTTCAGCCGTCTTTACGCCTCGCTGTTCGACCATCCGGAAGAGCACCTGGCCATCGTGAAAGCGCTGGCGGCGAAGCGCGAGGGGCTGCCCCGTAACGAACTGCTGGCGGCGACCGGCCTGCCATCGGGGGGAGGCGCGACCCGGCGGCTGGACGAACTCGCGGAATCGGGGTTCATTCTGGTCAGCATCCCGTTCGGACGGAAGGAGAAAGATGCACTGTATCGGTTGTCGGACGAATTTTCCCTCTTCCACTGCTCCTGGATCGCCCCCCTTGGAAAACGCATGCCCGAAGACGGTTACTGGATGAAACAGCGGCAATCCCCAAAATGGCGGGCCTGGTCGGGGTTCGCATTTGAAGGCATTTGCCTGAAACACATACAACCGATCAAGACCGCCTTGGGCATCAGCGGGGTTCAGACCACGGAAGCGCCCTGGCATTATCGGGCCGCCGCCGACGAGTCCGGCGCCCAGATCGACTTGCTCATTGATCGGGCCGACGACACCATCAACCTGTGCGAGATGAAGTTCTCGGAAGGCGTGTTCACCATCGACAAACGGTACGCCGACATCCTGCGGCAGAAGCGCGATACCTTCCGCCAAGCGACCGGCACCCGCAAGAACATCTTCATCACCATGATCACAACCCATGGCATCGCCGACAACGCCGACGCCAAAGATCTGGTCGCCAGTTCCATTGAGGCCGAAACTCTCCTCAAGGAGAGCCTCACCCCATGAAAACCATCCGCATCTTCATCTCCTCCCCCGGCGACGTGGCCGAGGAACGCGAGCGCGCCAAGCGCGTGGTCGAGAGCTTTCGCAACGACTTCAAACTCTTCCGCGCCGCCGGCCACGACCACCCGGACATGAAGAAGATCGAGGGGTTGCTGGATGAGGGGATGTGAGAGGGTGTGGGGGCGGAAAGAATAGCGGGGGCTGTGAGCCCGCTGTGGTGATGTCGGGCCTTGCATGCGGTGCTTAATCATGCTAGTTTCTGCGTATCGAAAACTAATTGGTTGATGGCGACGAACTTCAT
>CAYYJS010000062.1:0-17918 GCA_964472315.1 uncultured Victivallales bacterium
TTGGATTGTGTTGCACCCTCGTCCCATGCATTCCGCCTCATATCCGCTTCTCTGTGCGATCGACCCGCGTATTTGCTTCCGGCCTTCTTTCCGCTCCCCTTGCGGGGATACAGTTGCCTTCCGCTACCCTTTGGCATTGCCTACCTGGGATCGGACTAACTCCTTGATCTCCGAACCGCCTTTCGCCTACGCTTGACGCGTATTTGAAATTTGGTACGCTCGCGGAGCGCACCGACAAACAGCCGGGCATACCCGGCACACAACACCATCCTGCACCTTATCCTGAACCGCGCACGGTTCAGGAAAGGTGAGGATCACGTTAGCCAAGCAGATGACATGAAGAAATGGATCACACCAGGGCTCGTCGTCCTCGGCGTCGTCATCGCCCTTATCAGCGCGCACTATCTACACGAGGTGTGGGGAGGCATTTCAAAACACACACCGCCGTGCGCCCCGATCGGCGAAAAGACAGTGCCGGCCGTGTTCGCATTCACTGCCTTTGGAGTCATCGTCGCCGCTGGCGCGGCGACGGCGGCGCGGCGGCGCCCGTTACTATTGATTCTCGCATTGCTCGCGGTGCTGACCAACGTCGTCTGTTTCGCGATCTGGACCGACTGGATCCGGACAGAGAAACTGGTGCCGTACGATCGATTCTGCGAGAAGATCGGAATGGGATGAAACTGAACCAGAAGGACGAGGACGTCCAACAAGGCGCGGCACCACTACCTCCGGCCCCGCAGACGAGGCCGTCGACGGGTGCGCGCTAACGTTGGCAATATTATGAATGTGTATGATCACATCGGCGGTGAATTCGATAAGTATCGAAGCGAAATCGGCTTATGTGACGTTCTCGCATTGATCGATGAAATGGGAAGAGACATCCATGTTCTCGATTTGGGCTGTGGAACCGGACATCCCATTGCAGTTCGCATAGCGCCCATGGTCTCCCGATATCTTGGCGTTGACAATTCCGCTCCAATGCTGGATGCCTTCAAGCAGAACGCGCCGGCGGCGGAATGCCGTCTGCTGGACATGGCACTTGTTGCGCGGGTTGGAGGCTGTTGGGACCTGATCTTCAGCTATGGGGCAATCTGCCATCTGTCGCGGGACGGTCAGGTCGCCGCGTTGACAGCGATAAGCGGGCTGCTCAAATCTGGAGGACGTCTGCTGTTCACCGGAGCCGAACAAGAAGGGCATTGTACTGGCTCCGTTGGCCCATATGTCGATGCGATCGACCACTATTCCCTGGGAAGGGCTGGGTATACGGCACTTTTGGAGAAGTCCAGAATGAGACAACTTTGGGCCGAAGCGCGAGATGGGGGCAACTTCACATACCTCTATGAGAAAGGTGCCAAGCCGCGGAGGCGACTTCGGAACCCGCGCCGGGCGCGGACTCCTCATCGCCTCACGGCTAACGTTGTGTGCCGGGCGTATCCGGCAGCTAACAAGTGATACAATGGAAAGGAAGCACACCAACTGATGTAGAGTCCTTAACCAGAGAGACCAGCTCGAAGGTTAGCCGAAGGCAACTGCTGCCCAGTAATGGGGGTGGGGAGGAGCCGGAGGCAAAGTCGTGGGCCGATCGCAGAGATATCAGATAACTCAGAGTCGGGTTATACATATATGTTGCCATATGAAATTATTGCAACCTTTCGCAACCGGTGATAGATTGACTCCATGACGCGATTTGAATGGGATGACGATAAAGACCAGCGCAATCAAGAGAAACACGGAGTCGGGTTTCATCTGGCACGATACGCTTTCGCAGACCCGCAACGTGTTATTGCGGAAGATGCGGCCCACAGTTCCGATGAAGACCGGTTCTTCTGTATCGGACAAGTCGGGGACGGCATACTGACGGTACGCTTTACGTATCGCGCAGATGCGATCCGGATTATTGGAGCCGGATACTGGCGGAAAGGAAGGCAACTGTATGAAAAACAAAATTAGATACACGGATGAACCCATAGGGGAACTGAAGGTCGTCAGGGATTTTCTGCCACCTCCCCATGAACTTGTTTTTGAGGAAGACACGGTCAAGGTGACCATCGGATTGAGTCGTTCCAGCGTGGACTTTTTTAAGCGGGAGGCGCGGCGCAATCACACCGCCTATCAGAAAATGATTCGGCGGCTGCTGGACATGTACGCCTCACGTTATGAAGACGTTCCGACAAGATGAATGCAGGTAGAGAAGGGACAGGCCGTTTGAGCGCGAGGATCCCGGCGGTTGACGCGTGTGGCGGGGAACGACTCGGTCATTGAAAGGGAAAGTGCCTGGAACTGGCCGAATTCCTGCGAACCGGGATTCCCTTTGCTACAACCCGACTTCGCAGCAAAGGGGAAACCCAGTACCTACACGTAAACGCGCTCAATCACTCCAGGAGTTCGCGGCATCGGGTGTGGCTCGGTGACCTTGTCCGCGCCATGGATCATCGGACATGGTTTGCCGTCGCCGCGCAGCCGCACGCTTGACTGCGACCATTGCGTCCGTCACGTGCCGCACGTCATTTCTTCGCGATGCCATCCAACTTCTCAGGAATGGCCAGAATGGCCCGAATGATGTCCAACGCGAGGTAGTTGAGGATGAATAGCAGGTATCCGATCAGGGGCAGAGCGGCAGAGCCAAGAACCTGCCAGGTTGCCGATGAGGCGCCATTCATCGGGCCCTCCAGGCCGCGGAATACCCGTACGATGGCCGCGACGATTTGGAAGTCCCCCACGATTACCCCAACACCGAAAGCGATGGGCACCAAACGCAACAACGCCTTCATCGCGAGGGTGACGACGCCTATGGCTTCTTCCCCGGCCGTCGATGCCGGAACGATGCCGATGTTGAGCAGCACTGGATTCAGGCACAACCACACCACCAGCTCGCAGGCCACAAAGGTGACGATGCCTGTCCCGAAAGTGGAGAGCGAGTCCATTCGGATTGCGGCATAGGTGAATCCCACGAGGGCGATAACCCCCAAGAGCAAACTCCAGAGAGCAAGGCAGGCCAGGAACGCACGCGATGACAACTGACTCCCGGAGGATTTGATCAGCCCCCGGGAGGAGGATGAGAACTTGAACGCCGCATACTGCGCGACGGCAACGCACGGAATCCAGACGATCCCGATCAAGGCCGGTGAAAGCAGATTCGATTTGAAGGCGCTGACGATGCCGTAAATCAGGCCAAGTCCAGCGGCCACAACGAGAGCGTAATGGCCGGCCTTCTCAATCCCCGTCTCCACTGCCTCATAACGCGGCGCCGTCATCACGCGACTGGCCCAAGCCAACGCCTGGTCACCCCAGCGTACGGCTGTGAGCGCATCCCATCGCTTGGTCCCTTGTTCGGCGGATGTGTCGGTCGATTCCATTACGCACCTTCCCTTCTTCTCTTCGCTTGCTTTCGTCGATCGCATCCGCCATGAGCACAGTCGGTGCGATCATTGCCGACCATGCCCAACCCATGGGGTTCAAGACCCCCACAGGCGGGCAGTATATGATACTGTGAGCCGAAGGCAACTGCGAAGCCGCGAGGTCCTGCGATTCCGACTTCTCGCAATTGCCGTCGGCGTGGTCGCCTGCTACCGTGGGCACGTGCGCTATCATGACTTGACCGTGCTCCTGCTGACGCCGCCCATGGTGCAGTTCAATACACCCTATGCGGCGACGCCCGCCTTGACCGCGTTCCTCCGCGCTCGGGGGGTGCGCGTCACGCAGGCCGACCTTTCGCTCGCGCTGGCCTTGCGGCTTTTCTCCCGGCGCGGCCTTGGCGAGGTTCTGGCTGCGCTCGGTCCCGTGTCCCGACGCCGGCCGTCGCACCCCGCGGTCGCGCATTTCCGCGCCCATGCGGCGGCCTATCGAGCCACGGTCGGCGAGGTGATCCGATACCTCCAGCACGAGCCGTGCGACGCGCACGCCGCGGCGCGCGGCGGCCGGGCCGGGCCGCCGCGGCGTTTCGCCGCGGATGCGTTGCCGCGGGGACCCCGTTTCGCCGTGCTCGACGACCTCGCGGCCGCGGGCATCGATCCCCGTGCCGCCGATCCGGCGGGATACCCGCGGTTGCTGGCCAGTCTCTATCTGGACGACCTCGCCGACGCCGTTCAACAGGGCGTGGACCCGCGTTTCGGGCTCTCGCGTTACGCGGAGTGTCTGGCCCTCTCGGCCGCTTCCTTCGCGCCGATCCGGAAGGCCCTGCGGGCGGCGCCATCCCTGATCGATCGACTGCTGGACGAGTTGACGCTGCGCCTGCTGCGGCGCGTGAAGCCGGACGTGATCGGCATCACCATCCCGTTTCCGGGCAACGTGTATGCCGCCTTTCGGATCGCGCGGCAGGCGAAGGCCTGGAACCCGGGGGTGCGGATCGTGGCCGGCGGCGGCTATGTCAACACCGAGCTGCGCAGCCTTTCCGACCCCCGCGTTTTCGATGACGTCGACTTCGTCACGTACGACGACGGCGAGTTGCCGCTCCTGCGCGCGATCGAGCATGTGGCCGGTCGCGCCGGACGCGAGACGCTGATCCGCACGCGGCTCCGCGTCGGGCGCCGGGTGGTGTTCGTCGATGCCGAGGCGCCGGCCATCCGGCATCGGGACCGTCCCGCCCCCCGGTACGACGGTCTCCCGCTGGATCGTTACTGCGGCATGGCCGAATCCGTCAATCCCATGCATCGGCTATGGACCGAGCGGCGTTGGATGAAGCTCGCTCTCGCCCACGGCTGCTACTGGCACCGCTGCGCCTTCTGCGATACGGGCCTGGACTACATCGCGCGCTACGATCCCGCCGATCCCGATACGCTGGTCCGCTGGATCGCCGACATCCAGCGCCGCACCGGCGAGAATCACTTCCACTTCGTCGATGAAGCCGCGCCGCCGGCCTTGCTGTGCCGTCTGGCCGACGCCCTGATCCGGCGCCGTCTCCGCATTCGCTGGTGGACCAATATCCGCTTCGAGGAGGCGTTCACGCCGGATGTGGCGGCGCGGTTGGCGGAGTCCGGATGCATGGCCATGACCGGTGGCCTCGAATGCGCGCAGCGGCGTCTCCTCGCCACGATGGACAAGGGCGTGTCGCTGTCTGGCGCGGCGCGCGCCATGCACGCGCTCGCGCGGGCCGGCATCCTCGTGCACGCCTATCTCATGTACGGCTTCCCGCGGCAGACGATCCAGGAAACCGTCGATGCGCTCGAATTTGTCCGCCAGCTCTTCCGCGCCGGCATCGTCCATTCCGCCTACTGGCATCGCTTCGCCCTCACGGTCCACAGTCCGGTGTTCGCGCACCCCGAGCGCTTCGGCGTCCGCGCCGTCGCGCCGGCCGGCACGTTCGCCCGCAACGAGGTGGCTTTCACCGACGGGCGGCGAACCGATCATGCCCGGCTCGGGACGGCCCTGCGCCGCGCCGTCTACAACTACATGCATGGCGCGGGACTCGACGCGGACGTGCGCGCGTGGTTCGCGCGGCGCGCGCCCAAGCCGCGGCTGCCGGCCCGGTTCGTCGCCGCCGCGCTCGCCCCGGAGACGCGCGCATGACGACCGCGCCACGCCGTGTACTTGTCGTCGGGGGCGGTCCGGCCGGCATGATGGCCGCCATCGCCGCCGCCCGCGCCGGCGCCGCCGTGACGCTGTGCGAGCGGCAGTCCGGGCTTGGCTGCAAGCTGGCGGCCACCGGCGGCGGCCGCTGCAACCTCGCCAATACGCTCGCCCCGGAAGCCTTCATGCGGCGTTTCGGACCGCGCGGCCGGTTCATGGCCGACGCCCTGCGCCGCCTCGGTCGCGACGCCCTGTTGCGAAACCTGCGCGCGTGGGGCGTCGACACCGCCGCCGCGGATGGCTTCCACTACTTCCCCGTGTCCCAACGGGCCGCGGATGTCGTCGATGCCCTGCGGCGCGAACTCGCGCGAGGGCGGGTTGCGGTCAGACTCGACACCCGCGTCACCGCGCTTGTGACCGCCGACGGCCGCATCGTCGGCGCGACCGCGGGCGGGGTCGATGAACCCGCCGACGCGGTGGTGCTGGCCGCCGGCGGCGCCGCATGGCCGGCGCTGGGCGGAAGCGAATTCGGGTACGAGCTTGCGCGCGCCGTCGGCCATACGGTCGTCGAGCCGTCGCCGGCCCTCGTCGGGCTGATGACGCGGGAAACGTGGCCCGGCGCCTGCGCCGGGGTGACGTTGCCGGACGTCGACGTCCGGCTCGACCTGCAGCGCCGGCGCAAGCAGGCGTGTCGCGGCATCCTGCTGTTCACCCACCGCGGCATATCCGGGCCGGTGATTCTCGATCTGTCCGGCGACGCCGTGGCGTGCCTGCGCGCGCAGCCGGTCGTGCCGCTGCGCCTGTGCCTGGATGCGACGGTCACGCGCGGCGACTGGGAGGCCCGTCTTGCCGGCTGGCGTCGCGGGCGGGGCGCCCGAACGGTGCGCAACCTCCTGGACGAGGCGTTCCCGCAGTCGCTCGCGACCGCCCTGTGCGTGGCCTGCGGCATTCCGGCCGACCTGTCCGCCGCGCGCCTCGACGCCGCCCGGCGGGCCCTGCTGCTGGACCATCTGGCCGCGGCGCCGCTCACGGTGGTTTCCGCCGAGGGCATGCACCGGGCGATGGTGACGCGCGGCGGCGTGGACCTGCGCGAAGTCGATCCGGCGCGACTGGAAAGCCGCCGCGTGCGCGGTCTGCATATCGCCGGCGAGCTCCTGGATCTGGACGGCCCCTGCGGCGGGTACAACCTCCAGTGGGCGTTTTCCAGCGGTTGGCTTGCCGGCGCCGCCGCCGCGGGCGGTGTAACGGAGGTCAACGCCTGAGCCGGCGCGCCGGCGCAAGCCACTGGCACGGTCGCCTTTTTGTGCTCGCGGGGCGCGGCGGCGGCGGGATACGGTGTCCCACATGTTCAGCGTGGCGCTCAATACGTTGCAGGTCTTCGCGATCGCCTTCTTCGGGTACGTCATCCGACGCCGGGGCATGATCGATGCCGGCTTCAGCGGCCAGCTTTCCCGCGTGCTGGTCAACGTCTTCTACCCCTGCCTGATTTACGCCACGATCGTGCGGACCTACACCTTGCGCGGGATACTGGAGAACTGGACGCTGCCGGCGGGGGCCGCCCTGATCATGGCCATCGGCTGGAGCATCGGCGCCGTGCTGCTTGGCGCGGGCGTGGTGCGCCGGATGCCGGGCGGCGCCGACCCGCGCGCGCGCCGGATGTTGCACTTTCAATGTACGATGAACAATTACTCGTTCCTGCCGCTGATCCTCGTCTCGCTCTTCTGGGGCGAGGCGGGCATGGCGCGCGTGGCATTCTCCACGCTGGGGGCGGAACTCGTCGTATGGACGCTGGGGATGCAGGCGCTGACCGGGTTCCGACCGTCCCTTGCGAGCCTGCGCAACCTGCTCTCCATGCCCGTGTTCGGGATCGCCCTGGCGCTGGTCACGCTGGGCGCCGGCGCCCTGCTCGATCGGACGGCTCCCGCCTGGCGTGGGGCGGCGCCGGCGGCCGGCGCGGTGGCCGACGCGGCGTTGGCCACGTTGCGGCTGTGCGGGCAGGCGACCATCCCGGTGGCGGCGATCATCGTCGGCGCCCGCCTGGGCGCCCTGCGCCCGCGACATGTCGGGTCACTCATGAATGTGTCGATCACGGTGTTGCGGTGCGTGCTGATCCCGCTGGCGGCGGCGGGCGCCCTGCTGCTGCTGCCGTTCGGCGACGAGGTGCGATCGACGTTGCTGGTGATCGCCGCGATGCCCTGCGCCATGGTCAGCGTGACGCTGGCCGAGGTGTACGACGGCGATGCGGAGCTTGCCGCCGCCTCGACGCTGACCTCGCACCTGGCCTGTCTGCTGACGATTCCCCTGTGGATGCGCCTGTTCGGCATCGTCGCGGCGTAATACCCGTGCGCCGGGCGCGAACCCGTCGGGGCGAACGCGGGCGGGGGCCTGCCGGCCCTATTCCTCCGGGCGGAAGTGGGCGTGAAGAAATCGGTTGCATCGGCGAGGGCCGGCGCGTCATGCTTCCGGCTATGACATCCGACGCGCATACCCGGCCGGACTGGGACACGTATTTCATGGACATCGCCGCCGTGGTGGCGCGGCGCGGCAACTGCCTCCGGCGGCAGGTGGCGGCGCTGATCGTAAAGGATCGCCGGATCATCTCCACGGGCTACAACGGCACCCCGCGCGGCACGCGCAACTGTTTCGAAGGCGGCTGTGCGCGGTGTGCCGGGGACGCGCCGTCGGGCACGGGACTGGGCGACTGCATCTGCTCGCATGCCGAGGAGAACGCGATCGTGCAGGCGGCCTACCACGGCATCGCCGTGCGCGGCGGCACGATGTACGTGACGCTCAGCCCCTGCCTCATGTGCGCGAAAATGATTATCAATGCGGGCATCGTGGAAGTTGTCTACGAAGCCGAGTATCAATTCACGGCGCAGACGCGTGCGCTGCTGGAGGAAGCCGGCGTGGCGTGCCGACGGTTCCGGCGGGCGTGACGGGGCGCGGGGTGGCGACGAACACGGGAGGGCGCGGCGGATGAAAGCGACGATCGAAGATCAGATTCGGGACGTCATGGGCGACACGGCGTACGACACGGAGCAGATGTTCCCGGAACGCGAGGGGATGATGGCGCGTGCGCGCGTGCGGGCGAAGCTGAAACTGTTGAAGCAGCTCCTGCCGGGGCTGCGCTCCGCCCTGCTCGAAGGCGAGGAACTGCGCTACGTGGCGCGCGGGTATATCCTGCACTGGTGGGAGCAGGTCTTCGCCGGCGGCGGCGTGGCTTACTACACGAACATCACGTGCGTCGTGCTGACCGACCGCCGCCTGTTGCTCGTCAACACCAACAGCCGCGGCAGGCAGCAGCATTACCGAAACCAGATTCCATACACGGAGATCAACGACGTCAAGATGCGGTCGTTCTCGGCGGCGGCGAAGCTGAATCTGAAAGACGGCTCGACGCTGACGATGGGCGGGTTCCGGGGCGCGGATCGCAAGCAGATGCGGCAGCGCATTCCCGAGCTTGTCGGTCAGATGCCGGCCGGCGCGCCGAGGCTGTCGCACTCGCTCCAGTATGTATGTCCGCGGTGCTCGGCGCTGTATACCGAATTGACGCCGGTTTGCACGGCCTGCCGGACGCCGTTCAAGAACGCGAAGAAGGCGGCGCTGCTGTCGCTGGTCCTGCCGGGTCTCGGGGATCTATACCTCGGGCACCGCCTCTTCGGCGTGTCCGAGCTGTTCGGCTCGATCGTCGAATGGGTCATTCTCATCTCGGCCGCGGTCGCGGTCGCGCAGGGCGAAGAAGAAGGCGCGATGACGTTTCTTCTCGTGTGGATCGCGATCGTCGCCTTCACCAATATCGCCGACTATTTCCTGACGCGTGCCATGGGGCGGAAGGGCCTCATCGCCGCCGGCAAATCCGGGTGAAGAGGCCAGGCGTTTCCTTGCCGGCTGTCGGATAGCGAGACAGTTGCGTGGGGCGCGGGACGCGGCGGGCTATGGCTGTCGAGCGACGAGGGCCTGGAACTCCGGGTCGGCGCGCAGGGCGGCGAAGGCCGGGGTCTCGGCGACGCAGGCACGCAGGTGCGGGGCGCGGGCGAGCAACTGGCGCAGGTCCGCGAGCGCTCCCGGCGCGTCCCCGATATCCGCGCGGAGGCGGGCGCGGACGAAGCGGCAGAGCGGACTGTAGGGGTTCATGTCGATCGCCTCGTTCAGCGACAGCATGCCCAGCGCGGGAAAACGCCGCCAACCGTACAGGATGCCGCGCAGCGCATGGGCGCCCCAGTCGGCGGGGCTCGCCTCCACGGTGTCGTCCAGAACCCGCAGCAGCGCGTCCCAGTCGGCGCCCGGCCATGGGAATGCCGCCGGCGTGTCCGTGCCGGCGCCGTACGCGGGGTCGAGCGTGAAGGCGTCATCGCAGTCGTGCGCCGCTTCGCTCATCCGTCTCTGGGCGACCAGGAGCCGCGCGCGAACCTGATAGGCGGCGGCGTTTTCGCTATCGAGGGCGATGGCGCGATCGAGGGCGGCCACGGCATCGGCGGCGGCGCCCTCCGCTTCGAAGCGCTTGCCCAGCGCGAGGAGCTGCGCGGCCGCCGTTTGCCGGTTGGCGACAGGGTCTCCGCCGACGTCGGCGACCGCCGATGCCTCGGGCTCGCCGGACGCGCGTGTCCCGGCGTCATCGGCCACTTCGTCCCCGTCCTTCGGCAAGGCCATCCCCGTCAGGTGCGCCAGCACATAGGCGCGATCGTCCAGGCTCAATTCGGCGAGGGCTATGGCGAAACGAGTGCCATCGGGGCGGCGCAGAATGACGCGCGTCTCCGGCGGGATCGGTTCGCCATCCGCACGCTTCAGCGCCCGATGGGTGACCGTGATCCATTCGGCCTCGATGGCGTGTCCCGAGCGGCTTGTCCATGTGCGCATCGCACTCTGGGCCGTCGCGACGGACGCGGTCAGCAGAACACCGAAACAGGCGCATCCAATCCAGCACATAGCCATAGTCTCCGTCCCAACCACGCGTGCAGTCTATGCGATCGTGGCGGTTTTGCCCAGCCGTATTCCGCCGGCGAGCGCGACGCCTTAATCGACCCCTTCGGCCATCAACACGTCTGCGACGTCCATCGGGTGCTTGACGGCGCGGGATGGGTTAGGTAGCCTGTCGCGGTCGTTTTTTCAGCGTTCGGCGACTGAACAAATAACCACGAGGAGCAAGACATGGCAATCAAGGTTGGCATCAATGGGTTTGGCCGTATCGGTCGGTTGGTCTTCCGCGCGGCGGTGGAGAATCCGAAGATCGAGGTCGTCGGCATCAACGACCTGTTCGATTCGAAGCAACTGGCGTACATGCTCAAGTACGACAGCATTCACGGTGTTTTCCCGGGCACGGTCGAAGCGGCGGACGGGGCGCTGATCGTGAACGGGCGGAAGATCCGTCTGACGGCGGAGAAGGATCCCGCCAACCTGAAATGGGGCGATGTCGGGGCGGCGTACATCTGCGAGTCGACGGGGTTCTTCCTGGAGCAGGCCAAGGCCGAGGGGCACATCAAGGCCGGCGCCAAACGCGTCGTCATGTCCGCGCCCTCGAAGGACGAGACCCCCATGTTCGTCATGGGCGTCAACCACGCCGCCTACAAGGGCGAGGCCTACGTATCCAACGCCTCCTGCACGACCAACTGCCTGGCGCCGGTCGCCAAGGTCATCAACGACAACTGGGGCATTGCCGAAGGGCTGATGACCACGGTGCATGCCACGACGGCCACGCAGAAGACCGTTGACGGCCCCGGCGGCAAGAAGGATTACCGCGGCGGGCGCGCGGCGGCGGGCAACATCATCCCGTCCTCGACGGGTGCGGCCAAGGCAGTCGGCAAGGTCATTCCCGCGCTGAAGGGCAAACTGACGGGCATGGCCTTCCGCGTGCCGACGCTCAACGTGTCGGTCGTGGACCTGACCGTCCGTCTGAGCAAGCCCGCCGGCGCCGATGCCGAAGCGGCCTACAAGGCGATCTGCGCGGCCATGAAGAGCGCCAGCGAAGGCGCGCTCAAGGGCATCCTGGGGTATACCGAGGACGAGGTCGTTTCGACCGATTTCAACCACGACAAGCGCACGTCGATCTTCGATGCGGGCGCGGGCATCATGCTCAATCCCAGCTTCGCGAAGCTGGTGTCCTGGTATGACAACGAGTGGGGTTATTCGAACAAGCTGATCGACCTCATCGTTCACATGGAGACGGTCAAGTAAGGCGCGGTTTGCGCGGGAGAAGGAAGCGAGGGACACTGGGGCCGCACGGGCCCCAGTGTCCTTATCATACGGGGAGAAGAGGCTGACCGATGAACAAGAAGACGCTGCATGATGTCAAACTCGCGGGCCGGCGCGTCCTGATGCGTGTGGACTTCAACGTGCCGATCCAGGACGGTGTCATCGGCGATGACACGCGCGTACAGGCGGCATTGCCATCGATCCGGCATGTCCTTGCACAGGGCGGCAGCCTGGTTCTGATGAGTCACCTCGGGCGGCCCAAGGGCAAGGGTTACGAGGCGGACTTCAGCCTCCGGCCGGTGGCGGAGCATCTGGCGAAGGTGCTGGCCAGACCCGTGACCTTCGCGCCCGACTGCCTGGCCGCGGATGCGGTTGTCGCCGCGATGAAGCCGGGCGACGTGGTCATGCTCGAGAACACCCGCTTCTACAAAGAGGAAGAGGGCAAGGTCAAGAAGACCGACGACATGACCGACGAGGATTACCAGGCGCGCAAGGCCGCCCTGAAGGAGAAGCAGAAGGCCATGGCGAAGAAGCTGGCCTCGTACGGCGACATCTACTGCAACGACGCGTTCGGCTCCGCGCACCGCGCGCATGCGTCGACCGCCGTGGTGTGCAAGTACATCGGCGAGAGCGTGGCGGGCTTCCTGCTCGAGAAGGAGATCGCCTATCTCGGTCGCGCCATCTCCCAACCGGAACGTCCCTTTGTCGCCATTCTCGGCGGCGCGAAGGTGACCGACAAGATCGGTGTCATCGAGAATCTGCTGGGGAAGGTCGACCGACTCCTGATCGGCGGCGCGATGGCGTACGCCTTCCTGAAGGCCAAGGGCATCGCCGTGGGCGACTCGCTCGCCAAACCGGAGGACGTCGAGGCGGCGGCGGGCATTCTGCCGAAGGATGTCGGCGGCAAGATCGTGCTGCCGGTCGATCACGTCGTGGCGGCGGCATTCAGCGCCGACGCCGAACGCAAGACCGTCGACGGCGTGGCGATCGGCGATGGCTGGATGGGCCTCGATATCGGACCGCGCAGCGCGAAGCTCTTCCAGGCCGAGGTATCCAAGGCCAAGACCGTGGTATGGAACGGGCCGATGGGGTGTTTCGAGATGGCGCCGTTTGCCGCCGGCACCCTGGCCGTTGCGCATGCGCTCGCGGAAACCGATTGCGTGAGCATCATCGGCGGCGGCGACAGTGTCAGCGCCGTGAACCAGAGCGGCCTGGCCGACCGCATGACGCACATCAGCACCGGTGGCGGGGCCAGTCTGGAGTTTCTCGAAGGGAAGGCCCTGCCGGGCGTCGTGGCCCTGAACGACCGGTCTTAGACGCGAACGGACGCAAGCGCCCGTCGAGGCGCGAGGAGTGACATGAGCAAACACCGCAGGAAAATTATCGCCGGCAACTGGAAGATGAACACGTCGGCGGCGGAATCGGAACACCTCGCCACCGACATCAAACGCATCCTGACGGATTGCCAGGACGTCGATATTGTCCTGTGCCCGCCGTTCACGTCGTTGAAGGTGGTGGGTGACGTGCTCGCCGACACGCACATCAAGATGGGCGCGCAGAACATGCATTGGGAGAAGGACGGCGCCTATACGGGCGAAGTCTCGGCGAACATGCTGCGCATGTTGTACTGCCACTATGTCATTCTCGGTCACAGCGAGCGTCGGACCTATTTCCACGAGACGAACGAGACCGTCAACAAGAAGGTCAAGGCGGCGCTGACCGGCAATCTGATCCCGATCGTATGCGTCGGCGAGACGCTCGCGGAACGGGACGCGGGGCGCGAGCAGGCGGTCGTGAAGGAGCAGGTCGTCAACGGTCTCGCGGGGATCGAGGCCGAGTCGCTGCGCAAGATGGTTGTCGCCTACGAACCGGTATGGGCGATCGGGACCGGACGGGTGGCCACGCCGGAGCAGGCGCAGGCGATGCACGCGTTCATCCGGTCGGTCCTGGTCGGAATGGCCGGCGGCGACGTGGGGCAGAGCGTTCGCATTCAGTATGGTGGCAGCATGAAACCGTCGAATGCGGCGGAACTTCTGGCGCAGCCCGATATCGATGGTGGACTGATCGGCGGAGCGGCGCTCGAAGCGCGTTCCTTCGCGGAAATCGTGCATGCGGCGCAGCCGTAAAGGAGCTATGGAATGACCGTGATCCGGATATTGCTGATTCTCGTCGAGGTGGTTACCAGTACGCTGCTGATCGGCGTGATTTTTCTCCAGAAGTCGAAGGGTTCGGGGATGGGCATGGCGTTCGGCGGCGTCGGCGAAGCCATCTTCGGGACGCGCATGGGCAACGTGCTGACCAAGGCCACCGTGATTCTCGGCGTCACGTTCCTCGTCAACACGACCTTGCTGGCGTGGATTGGCGCGCAGCGTCAATCGACGTCGGTGGTGGTGCGCAATCCGGTCGAAGCGACATACCCGGCGGCCGGCATGCCCGTGCCTCCCGATGGCGGCGCGATGCCGGTCGAGGGACCGATCGAGAGTGCCGCCGCGCCGAGCGATTCCGGTGCGGCGCCCGCGGCCGGCACGGATGCGGCCGCGCCCGCGAGCGAGGTTCCAGTCGTCGAGATTCCGGCGCCGGCGCCCGCGGACGTTACCGTCGAGGTGCCGGTGGCGACTCCGGCCGCGCCGGTCGAGGCGCCGGCGGCGCCGTAGCGACCGCCCGTCGGCCTCACTCACCTTGATCGCTTGGGATCGAGGGCGTCGCGGAGGCCATCGCCGAGGAAATTCAGGGCGAAGAGCGTCACCGAGAGGACGATCGCGGGGCCGATCAGGAGCCAGGGGTAGGATTCCATGCTTTCGGCCCCGTCGCGGATGAGCAGGCCCCATGAACTCATCGGGCGTTGAACGCCGAGCCCGAGAAAGCTCAGGAACGACTCGAGCAGGATCACCCGCGGCACGGTCAGGGTCGTATACACCACCACGGGGCCGATGCAATTCGGGACGATGTGGCGCAGCATGATGCGGGCGTGCGAGTACCCGAGGACGGTGGCCGCCTTGATAAAGAGCTGCTCCCTGACAGCCATCACCTGCCCGCGGACGATGCGCGCCATGGTCAACCACTCCACCGCGCCGATGGCCACGAACAGCAACAGGAAATGGCGGCCGAACACCACCATCAGAATGATGACGAAGATGGTAAAGGGCAGTGCGTAAAGCACGTCGACCAACCGCATCAGCACGGCATCCGTACGGCCGCCGATGTAGCCGGCCAACATGCCGTAGGTGACACCGATCAGCAGCGAGACGCCTGTCGCGCAGACACCGATGAGCAACGAGATGCGGCCGCCGTAGAGCAGGCGGCAGAGCAGATCGCGTCCGAGCACGTCGGTGCCGAGCCAATGCGCGGCCGAAGGCGGCGTCGGGCCAAGCACAACGTCCTGCTGCTCATAGGCGTAGGGCGTCAGGACCGGGGCGAGCACGGCCAGGAGGGTGAGGATGCCGACGATGACAAGCCCGACCACCGCGGCGCGGTTGCGCCGCAGGCGGCGCAGGCATTGCGCCCACGGGGATTCGGCGCGGTTTTGGAAGAGGCGGGATGGCGGGGTCACCGGAGGCCCTCCCGCAGCTTGGGGTTCGCGATGGCCATGGCGATGTCGGCAAGCAGGTTGAACGCGATGACGACCGCCGAATAGAAGACGACCAGCCCGAGCACGAGGAAGTAGTCCCGGTTGAACGCGCTCGTCACGAACATCCGGCCCAGCCCCGGAATGTGGAAGATCGTCTCCGTGACGAAAGACCCCGTGATCAGGCCCGCGATGGCGGGGCCGAGAAACGAGATCACGGGAAATACGCCGGGCCGCAGCGCATGCACGAGGATGACGCGCGCTTCCGAGAGGCCCTTGGCGCGGGCGGCGCGGATGAACTCCTGGGGCAACACGTCCAGCATGCCGGCGCGACTGAGGCGGGCGATGTACGCGGCGTAGGCGGTGCCGAGGGTGATGGCCGGCAGGACGCGGTCGGCCGGCGTGTTCCAGCCGGAGGCGTTGAACCAGCCGAGACCGAGGCCGAAGACGAGTACGAGGATGGGTCCCATCACGAACGACGGCAGGCAGATGCCGGTCATGGCGAAGCCCATGACGAGGTGGTCGAACCAGGTGTTCACCCGCAGCGCGGCCGCGACGCCCGCGGTCAGTCCCAGCGCGAGGGCGACGAGCAGGGCGTGGAAGCCGAGTTCCAGCGATACCGGGAAGGTCTCCGCGATGATCGTGTTGACCGAGCGATCGGCATACTTCATGGCCGGGCCGAGGTCGCCGCGCACGAGCTTGCCGAGGTAGCGGAAGTACTGCACATGCACGGGGTCGTTGAATCCGTAATGGGCATTCAGCCGTTCCAGCGTTTCGGGCGGGTAATCGCGTTCCTCCGTGAACGGGCCGCCGGGGGCGAAACGGATCAGGAAGAACGTCAGCGTGGCCGCGGCGAGCAGCACCGGCACGGCGGTCAACAACCGGCTGACGATGAAACGCAGGATAGGCACGACGGCTTCAGGGGGCTTCGAGGTAAATGTGCTTGTAGGGGTGGTGGTCCAGAATGTTGGCCTGCCAGCCGCGCACGGACGGTTGGACGAGCGATTTGCTGACGTAGAAGTAGAGCGGCATGATGGGAACCTCGCGCATCAGCACGGCTTCGGCCCGCTGAAAATGTTCCAGCCGCAGGTTCGGATCGGCGGTGGCGGCGGCCATGCGGATGGCCCCGTCGTAGTCGGCGTTGGACCATCCGGTGCGGTTGTTGCCGCCGTTGGCGACCCACATGTCCAGAAACGAGTTCGGATCCACATAGTCGCCGATCCAGCCCGCGCGGGCGATGTCGTAATCGCCGCGCTGGGTCTGATCGATGTAGACCTTCCATTCCATGTTCAGCAACTCGACGTCGATACCCAGGCCTTGCTTCCACATCTGCTGGATCACCTGGGCGATGCGATCGTGGGCGTCGGATGTGTTGTAGAGGATCTGAAGCGGACGCATCCCCTTGCCGTCGGGGTAGCCGGCTTCGGCGAGGAGCCGGCGGGCGGCCTCGACGTCGTCCCGGAGGCGGGCCGCGGCGGTGTAGCCGGCGGTATCCGGCGGCGTGAAATGCCAGGCCGGCGCCTCGCCGCCCTTCGTGACGTGCGCGACGAGCTGGCGGCGATCGATGGCCAGGCACAGCGCGAGTCGCACGCGGGCGTCGTCGAGCGGCGGGCGTTTGACGTTGAAGAGGTAGTAGTAGCAGCCGAGATAGGGCGCCACCCGGATCAGGTCGGGGTGTTTGGCCTGGTAGAAGGCGATGCGGTCCATCGGCACGGTGCCGGTGACGTGCAGTTGTCCGGCGCGGAAGGAGCGCTCCTCGACATTGTGGTCGCCGATGGCGTGGAAGTGGATGGCCTGCAACCGGACGTTCGCGCGGTCCCAGTAGGTGACGCTTTTGCGGACGACGATGGACTGGTTCGGCGTCCAGGACTCCAGCGTGAACGGACCGTTGCCGACGAAGTGCTCCGGCCGCGTCCAGGGCGTCCCGAGCGCGGCGAGGGCGCCGAAGCGCCGGATGGTGGGCGGGTGAACCGGGAACCAGGAGTAGTGATTGAGCAGCGAGAGGAAGTAGGGAATGGGCGCATGGAGCCGGAGTACGAGCGTATGCGGGTCGACGACCGCGACGCCGACGGCGTCGAACGTGTTGGTTTCGCCCCGGTGGAAGGCTTCGGCGCCGCGGAGCCCGTAGAGCATGTACGCATAGGGCGCGGCGAGGGCGGGCGTCAGAATGCGCTCGAACGCGAACGCGAAATCGGCGGCGGTGACGGGGTCGCCATTGGACCAGCGGGCGTCGGCGCGGAGATGGAACGTGTAGGTGACCCCGTCCGCGTCGACCTCCCAGCGTTCGGCCACGCCCGGCCTGGGGGCGAGCGTCCGCGGGTCCTCCGAGAGGAGTCCCTCCACGATGGCGCTGATGATGTTGTGCTCCGTGACCCCGGTGACGATATGGGGATCGAGGTCCTTCGGTTCCGAGCTGTTGCCGAGATGCAGCACCTGCGCGCGGTCGCCGGCACGCACCGGCGTTTCGCGCGGCGCGCAGCCGACGATGCAACCGCACGTCAGCGCGGCGGCGGCGAGCAGACAGGCCGGGGTTGAACGATTCATGGCGCTGTACCATACCACATGTCGGCGGCGAAACAATGCCGATGGCAAGTGTCCGATCAACACGGGCGCATTTGCGATTCGGTGCATCCCTGATCGGGTCGCCTTGACGGGCTTG
>CAYYJS010000063.1:0-17196 GCA_964472315.1 uncultured Victivallales bacterium
CCTTTCCCGACACGCATCCATCGTATTGCATTCGCCCGTGCGACCGCTATGCTCTCCCTCCCATGAAACGACGTTGCCCATCGCGACTATGGTTGCCGCTGTTCGCCACCCTCGCACTGACCGCCTGCGACCGTCAGTACCCGTCACGACGCGACGTGCAAACCTTCGTCGAGCTGAACCGGTTGACCCGGACCATGGAAGCCATCAAGATCGACTGCGACTTCGCTCGCGAGTCCGGCGATCGCACGGCCGTGAGCAACGCCGTCGCATCGGCCCTCGCCGCGCTGCACCAACTCGACACGGCGGCGGCATCCCTGCGTCCGGCAAGCGGCTACGCCCCCGCGCGGAAGGATCTGACCCTGGCCGTGCATCATCTCGCCGCACGATACGGGGGCGCGCCGCCACCCGGTACCAACACGACGCACGACGCTGAATTCGCAAACGCCTATACGCGCCTCGTCAACACGCTGAACAGTCAGGCGCCTTTGCCTCGGCACAAGGTCCGTCCCACGCCGCCTCCCGCGCCGGTCCGGGAGGAGCGGGACGCGATCGACCGTGCCATCGGGCTCGCCGAACTCGGGTGCGCCGCGGAAGCCCTGTCCGAACTCGACACGCTATACGACGCGACCCGCAACGCGACAACCCGACACCTGTGTCTGCTTCTAACGGCACGCTGGTATATCGATTTCGATACCGCCAGTCACCTCGGCAAGACCGATCCGCCGCCGATCGAACAAGGGATGGACCGGCTCCAACGGATTCTCGACGGCGACACGTACTCGCCGACACTCTACGAGGCGTTCCTGCGCTGGCGTACGGCCCGTCAGCTCTACGTCCACGGCGCTCTTCGGTCCAGCCCCATCCCCAACGCCGAGTACAACGCATGCCGCGATGCGGCCATTCGCACAGTTGTCCGTTACCTGCGACGCCACAAACGGGATGCCGGCGCCTGGCGCCAGTTGCGCGCCCTCGCCGTCTGCCCGAACGTATGGCGCCTGAACGAAGTCGGCAACTCCGCCTTCGCCGACGAACGCCGACTCGATCCGCCCAGAATCCGGCAGCGTCCGAAATAGCCTGAATGTCCAATATCCTTGGTCATTGGACATTCCGGAAACCGCAGGAGTTCGCCATGCCACCAGGGCACTCTCCCTTTCAATGTCACGAGTCGTTCCCCGCCCCACGCGTCAACCGCCGCGATCCTCGCGCACAGATGGCCTGGTCCCTTCTCTCACTGCTCTCGCTGCGTGCCGTCAATCCCGCGCTGCGCAGTAGGCACGGATCTCCGAGACGTGCCCCGCCGCCCCGGCGGCGCCGGCCGTCAGGCCGGAACACGCATCCCAACCTATTTCAACTTTCACCTTTCGGCTTTCATGTCCGGAAGATTAGCGGTTGAACTATCGTGCCTTTGGCCCTAGGCTGCATGCTGTGTCCGGGGAGAACCGCAAGAGGGGACTGCCAATGGAACGTTTGAGTGACAAACTCGCCGCCAACCGTGTTCTGGTTTCGGACGGCGCATGGGGCACGCTGCTGCAACGCGCCGGGCTGCAACCCGGCGACTGCCCGGAGATCTGGTGCGTCGAACGCCCCGAGGTCGTCCGGAGCATCGCCGCGGCCTATTTCGCCGCGGGCGCCGATATGGTGGAGACGGATTCTTTCGGCGGCACCCGCTTCAAACTCGAACACTACGGGCTTGCCGCGCGAGTCGCCGAACTGAACGAAGCGGCGGCGCGTCTCTCCCGCGAAGCCGCCGGTCCCGATCGCCACGTCATCGCCTCCGTCGGGCCGACCGGCAAGTTGCTCCTGCTCGGCGACGTGACGGAAGACGAACTTTACGACGCCTTTGCCGCGCAGTGCCGTGCGCTGGAAGCAGGCGGCGCGGATGCCTGCTGCATCGAGACTTTCTCGGCCTTGGACGAGGCGTCGCTGGCCATCAAGGCCGCCCGCGACAACACGCGCCTCGAAGTCATCTGCACGTTCACATTCGAAAAGACCGTGCAGGGCGAGTACCGCACGATGATGGGAGTCTCGCCGGCGGAGATGGCCCGCACGCTTCTGGACGCCGGCGCCGACATCATCGGAACCAACTGCGGCAACGGCAGTCTCGGCATGATCGATATCGTGCGCGAGATCCGCGCCGCCGCGCCCGGGGCGCGCATTCTCGTACATGCCAATGCCGGCGCGCCGATCACGCGCGCCGGCCAGACCGTCTTTCCGGAGTCCCCCGCGGACATGGCGTCGCATGTGGCCGCACTCATCGCGGCCGGCGCCAACGTCATAGGCGGCTGCTGCGGCACAACCCCCGATCACATCAAAGCCATTCGCATCGAAGTCAACCGTCACAACCAGGAGCTGCAGTCATGAAGAGACCTTTCATTGCCATCGGCGAGAACATCCACTGTACGCGAATTTTCAAGGTGGGCGGCAAGGCGTGCCGGAAACAGCCGGACGGCGGGTTCGCCATCGTCTACGAAAACCAGGCCGGCCCCGCCGTGCTCCCCGTTCCCGAAGTGTTTACCGGCAACGCCGACTGGACCGCCGGAAAGGTGAAGCACTGCGCCGTCGCCATCTGGCAGGGCAACTACGCCGCGGACGCCACCCTGCGCGCCGCCGGTGTGGATTACCTGCAATCGCTGGCGCGGGCGCAGCAACGGAACGATGCCTCCTACCTGGACGTCAACGTCGACGAATTCTCCACGAATATCGACGAACGCGTGCGTCTGATGCGTTGGACCGTGGACGTCATCCAGCGGGCGGTGAAGCTGCCCGTCAGCGTCGACTCCTCGAACACCGCCATCCTGGATGCCGGACTCGCCGCCGCCGATATCGCGCGCGGTCGTCCGATGGTCAACTCGGCGTCGCTGGACCGCGTCGGCGCGCTCGATGTCGCGCGGCGCCACAACGCCGTTCTCGTCGTATCGGCGGCGGGCGAAGCCGGACTGCCCAACGAAATGGCCGAGCGGATGGCCAACATCGACCGGATTGTGACCATGGCCCGCGGCAAGGGCTTCGCCCTGACGGACCTCTTTGTCGATCCGCTGGTTTTCCCCATCGCCACCGACGGTCTTAACGGCAAGCGGTTCCTCGACACGGTCGCCGCCGTGCGCGCGACTTTCGGCGAAGCCATCCATATCACGGCCGGACTGAGCAATGTGTCGTTCGGCATGCCGAACCGGAAGCTGATCAACCAGGTCTTCTCATGGCTCGCCCGCGAGATGGGCATCGACAGCGGCATCGTGGATCCCGAACAGATCAACGGCGCGATTCTGGATGCCCTCGACACGACAGCCGAGGATTTCCGCCTGGCACGCGACCTCCTGCTGGGCAGCGATGAGTTCGGCATGAACTACATTACCGCCATGCGCGATGCGCGGTAGCGTACTCATTGCAGGGCCTGGGGCCGTCGGTACCGTGCTCGCCATCCATTTGTACCGCCGTGGCCATCCCGTGATACTGGCGGCCCGCGACGCGCGACGCGCCCGGTTGCTGGCCGAGCGGGGACTGACACTGATCGACGACAACGGGGTTACGAATGTCCGTTTCCCCGTGGTTCCGCTGGACACGCGCGAGCCGCCGGCCGTGGCCTTCGTATGCGTTTGCGTCAAGGCGCGGGACACGGCCGACTTCGTCCGTGCCGGTGCGCGCCTGCTGCGTGTCGCGGGACAGGTCGTGTCCATGCAGAACGGCTTCGGCAACACGGAAACGCTGGGCCGCGTGACGGGACCGCTCGTCGGCGCCACACCGGGGTTCGGCGCGACCCGGTTGTCGGAGCATGAAACCCGACTCGCGGGACTGACGGTCACGCATGTCGCGCCTGTTTCCGACGCCGCCGCGGATGCGGCTCACGCCTGGGTCGGCATGCTGCGGGACAGCGGATTGCCGGCCCGCTTCCACGCGTCGTTCGAGACCATCCGCTGGAGCAAGCTGGCGATCAACGCCGCCATCAACGCCGTGAGCGCGATCAACGGCGTGCCGAACGGCGCGATCATGGCCACGCCGGAACCGCGGGACAGCGCCCTGGCCGCCGTCGCCGAAGCCGCTGCCGTGGCACGGGCACAAGGCATCGCGTTGATCTACGACGACCCGGCGGCGGAACTCCGCCGCGTCTGCCGGGCCACGGCGGCGAATCGGTCATCCATGCTGCAGGACGTCGAGGCCCACCGCGAAACGGAGGTCGACGCCATCAACGGCGCCGTGGTGTCCCGCGGACGCGAGTTGGGCATTCCCACGCCGATCAATGAGGCCCTGCTGCACGCGGTGAAGGCGCTGCGTCACCGGTAGACCGTCAGCGCCAGCACGACGAGCGCGAGAGCCGCGGCAACCCCCGCGCAGCCGGCCACGCGACAGGCGCCGTCGGTCGGCAGGAACCGCTCCGTCCATGTGCGGAACACGTACGGACTCAGCACGAGGACCAGACCCTTGACGATCATCACATAACAAACCGCGGACATGACGACGCTCCAGCGCGAGTCATGCAGCCGGGCCGCCACCAGAATCGGCGCCGGGATCAGCAGCAGCAATCCGCCCAAGGCACGCGGCGCCAGCAATTCGTCAACGTAAATCCACGTCAGACCGATGACCACCGGCGTCGCCATCGCCAGCCATCCCTTGTACGCCTCAAGCGGCCCCATGGGCATGTCGCGCAGCAACCATGCCGCCCAGACAAACCCGGCGGCGGACAACACGCGCCCCGGCCACACGCTCCGCGGGAACACCCGCATGGCGTCGCGCGCGCGCGACGGCGCCAGAACCAGCAGGAGATCGATAACGCCCATCGTGCCGGCCAAAGCCAGCGTCATCCATGTCAGCTTGCTCACGCTTCTCCCTCTCCCGCGGTGCGGGTTTCGCGCACGACCTGCCCGTACAATGTCTGCGGCATCGCGCGATCGATCGCCACAGGAACCTCGGCCCCGACCACCACACCCGGCGCCGGGTCGAAAATCACGATCTTGTTCGTACCCGTCCGACCGGACCAGCGCGCGTCGTTCCGCAAACTGCGCCCTTCGACAAGCACCGACACCGCTCGCCCGATCAGCCGATCGTTAATTGCCTGACCACGCCCGTCCTGATCGGCAAGCAGCACGTGGTTGCGCCGCAGCTTTTCGTCGTCGCCCACATCGTCCGCCAGCGCCGCCGCCGGGGTTCCGGGACGAGGTGAGTACTTGAAAACGAACGTCTGGTCAACGCCAACCTCGTCGAGCAGTTCGCGCGTGGCCTCGAAATCGGCCGCGGTCTCGCCGGGGAAACCGACGATGACATCCGTCGTCACGGCCAGGTCCGGCACCACCCCGCGAAGCTGCCTGACGGCCTCGCGATACTCCCCGGCCGTATAGCCCCGACGCATCGCCCTCAGAATCCGGTCCGACCCGGACTGCACGGGAATGTGGATATGGTGGCAGACCTCGGGAATCGCCGCCATGGCGCGCGCCAACTCGGGCGTGCACCCGGAGGGATGGCCGGATGTGAACCGGATGCGGCGCAAGCCGGGTGTGGCCGCGACGGCCTCCAGAAGACGGGGCAGCGCCTCGACATAGCCGCCCGGCGAACGCGCCTCGGGCGCCCATACGGCATTGCGGCGTCCATACATCATGACGCTCTGCCCCAGCAGTGTGACATCCTTCACGCCCGCCTCCGCCAGGCTCGCGACTTCGGCGACGATACTCGCGGCCGGACGACTCCATTCCCGCCCGCGCACGTCCGGCACGATGCAGTAGGAGCACCGACGGTCACAGCCGAAGAGGATATTGACGCAGGCCGTCACCGCGCCTTCCGCATGCCCCGACAGCGTCTCGACGTCGACATCTTCCGACTCGATATCCAGCACCGGTCCGCCGCCTGACCGCACACGATCGACGATGCCGGGCAACCGCGCCAGCCGGCGCGTGCCCACGGCGAAGTCAAGCCCGCGCACACGCGCGAACAGCGCCGACCCCAGCCGTTGAACCATGCAGCCCATCGCCCCGACGAGGCGCCCCGGTCGTTCGCGTTTCGTCGCCACCATCAAACCCAACTTGCCAAGCGCCTTGTCTTCAGCCTTCTCCCGCACGCTGCACGTGTTCACGACGATGACATCGGCATCGGCCTCCGCGGCCGGTCGCATGCCGTGCCGAACCAACAACGCATGCACGGATTCGGAATCGCGCGCATTCATCTGGCAGCCATAGGTCTTGATGTGGAACGTCGTCATCGTCATGGCACGCCTACCCCCGAGTCCTCGTCCCGCGCGTCGCCCGGGACACTCTCACCGGACGTCCGCAACCCCACGCGCTCCAGCAGATCCGCGGAGAAATTCACCGGATACCAACGGGGATCGGTAACGACGCCCCGCACGCGGAATTCGAACAACTTACTCACCGGATACGTCAGGAACCGTAACAGTTTCGCCACGAGCGTATGTTCCTTCAGCAGCCGCACCTGGACGTCGAGATCGATGTCCCGCGGCAGAGTGTAGTCGCCGTGCCCGCTCAAACTCAAGATGTCTCCGTCAACGACGATGTGGTCGCTGTGAATCCGGCCCCGGTCGATCGTGAATTCGGCGCGTGCATCGCTCTGGCGGAGCACGAAGTCCAGACCGGGAATGATGCGTGCCATCAGTCGCGACAGCCCGCCGAAAACCGGCAGGAGGAACACCCGTCCATCCTGGACGCGCACCCGGCCTTCGCCGACGAGCGTTTCCCAGGGTGCCGCCTCGGTCACGGCGCCGGCCACGCGCACCTCGCCGCTGAGAGCCCCTTTGTAGTCGAGCGAAGGCCGCTTCGTCAGGGATTCCATGAGCACGCCGAAATCCATGCCCTGCATGGCCAGGGCGCCGCGGAAGTCGACGCCCGCATTCGTATCGCGCAGCCGCGGGCAGGCGATCGTCACGTCCCCCGTAATCGTGCCTCCGTAGGCTGCCGCACGGATATCGCCGATCGTGTTGGCGATCCCGCGCATGCCGATCCGGCAGGATGCGTTGTCGATATCGACGGGGCCAACGGACATGCGGGCGGTCTGAACCTCGCATGCGAAATCCGTCGCGGCCCAGGTCGCGTAGTCCACCGTCCCCGCACCCCGCACCGCGACCGGCCCGTCGAAGACGAAGTGGCGGCACAGGAACGGGCCGCCGATGCCGATCATCCTCGCCATGGAAACCGGATCGATACCCGACACGGCATCGAACGTCACCACCCCTTGCCGGGGGCGGATGTTCACCATCCCCCGCGCATCGCCCTCGGGCCGGCGAACGAACAGGTCGTGCATCGCGATCTCGCAAGCGTCGGCATCCATCCGTATGCCGATGTCTCCGTCGCAGCGCAGCAGTTCCACGCCGCGATAGCTGCAGTCCCGCATGCGGAACTCGCCCATGAGCCGCAACGCATGCCGGCGTTCTTCATGCCGGTAGTCGAACGACAGGCTGCATCGCGGTTCGTCGCCGTCAAACGCGAACCGGTCGCACAGCACCACAAGGTACGGCGGGCCGTACAACACACCCAGCGGGCGGATCAATCGGGGGTCGAGAACCACCGTGAGGTTCCCTGACACAGCGCCCGTCGCGGGCCGTACGGTCACGGCGCCGCTCACCTGTCCCGCATACCGGCCATGCGCCAGTGTCGCCGAAAATCCGGTTACATCGATACCCTTGTCCGCGGCTTCGACTCGCGCCGTCCCCATCACAACCCGAATGCCGTCCACCTCGCCGTCACGCACGCGGAGGCGGGCACGCATCGGACGCATGCCCGGATGTAACGGACCCGCCTTGCGCGACCGAAGTTGACGTGGACGCACACGCACCCCCACAAGGTCGATCGCGGACACGCCATCACACCCCGCGCACCACTGCGGGAGACTGAACCGCACGGTCAAAGAGTCCGCCTCAAGCCCCGGCGGACCCACCACGCCCTTGCGGTAGCACCGCGCGCCGACGAGCGTGACGCCAATCCCGGACAACCGCAGCCGCTCGGCGGTCACGGCGAACGCGCCGCCGCCGGCCTTCGCCAAAGCCCAGCGTCGCACCGGCGCCGGCACGCCATACAGGTAGCCGGACAGAGCCAGACATACGGTTCCGCCCACCAGCACCAGCGCCAGCCGCACCGCCGCACGCCACAACCGGCGCCGACGCCCCACCCCCCGTAATGGTCGCGCGGCACTCACTCGACCCGCCCGGTCTCCGCCGGTCGGACGGCCGGCCCTCCGGCGCCCGGGGCCGACGCGTGAACCTCGCGCGCCAGATCGAGCGTCAAGGACGCCACCGCTTCGCGTCCAAGCACAAACACCATGTCCTGACCACGGACCATGCCGTAGATTCCATCCGTACGGGACATGAACCCGAGCAACAGCGTCTTCTGAATGCCCGCATCGCCGCGCATACCGAAGGTCAGCGCCACGGCGGTATCGTCGAGACCATACGTAGCCAGCGACTGGGTGCCCCGGCATTCGATGCGCAGCGCTCTCAACGCCGTCACACCGGCGAGTATCCGTCCGATGACTTGTTCGTCCACGACCCCGGACATGCCATCCGCGACACGCCAGGATGACGAGCCTTCGACCCTTTCCACCGTCTGCGTCGACCCGCCGATCCGCCGGGAAATCCGCCAGACGGTTTCCGGCGCCAGCGCGAGCACCGTCCGATCGCGATAGGTAAGCGGATCCATGCCCTGCCCGACCAGCCACCCGAGTGCGGCGGCCCGGATGCCCACGACTTCGTCGTGGCGGTCTTGCCGGCCCCACACCGAATCGACGCCGCCGGTCACCGGTCCCAGCATGAGCCGGCGCGGGGCCACTCCATCGACCAGCACCTCCAGCGAATATGCCGGCGGCGCCAGCCCGAATTCGGTCAGGTTGCTCGCCACGACAGCCCGATAGAACACCGCCTGCAGGCCAAGGAGTTGCGGCAGCGCGTTCGCGACCGCCTCGGGATCGGCCTTCCATTCGACGGGCTCGCGGATCACCCAGCCGTTCGTGCCCCGTTCGAGCACCAGTTTCGATTCCCCCTGGGCCACGGTGAATCCGGTCACGCGATCCGCCGGGACCGGAAACAGCCGACGGTCGCGGAACGCTTCGGCCTGCATATCGAAGAGTCGCGCGAGCGAGCGGTCCACGGCGTAAACCGACGGCGCGTCCCGCCGGCGCGCGTAGACCAGCGCCGGATCGGTCGGTACATCGCGACCGAAAACCAGTTCCTGCCCCAACCGGTCGTCTTCGCTCCACACGCCCACACGCAGTGTCGCCACATCTTCGGAAAGCCCGAGCGCCTCGTGCTGAGCCAAGGCGGCGACGGCGGGCCCCTCGTCACGGTCGCCGACGGCGGGATCCCAGACGAAGTCCGCGATGCGCGCCTCGTATGCCCCGCGCAGGAGTTGGGTCACAACGGCCTGGTCGGCCGGCGCGGCGACGGGTTGCTGCAGCACCCAAACCCCGTCTTGTCGAGACAATTGGATGAAGCCCCGCGCGGCGCTCTGGATCTCCAGCCGGATGGCCTTTTCGGCCGTACCGCGCAGCAGACCACGATCCCGCAGCACGGCGGCCGACGCCGGCACGATGTCGAGCAGGTCGCGTCCGACGACCAGCACATCGCCGCGGCCTTCACGCCGGGCGAACAACTGTCCGCCCAAAGGCGTATCGGCCCCCACGTGCAGCAGTTCGGCACCGCGATGGGAAACGAGACGGAACGTTATCCGAGCCTTATCGAGCCCGTATTCCGTCAGGCTCAACTCGCGGTGCGCGCGCTGCTCGTCCGTGACATTGTCCAGAATCACGACCGCATCCAACGCCTCAAGCACGCGGTCGACAGCAAGGTCATCCGCGCGGGCGCGAATCGGCGTGTCGAGAAACCACTCCCGCTCCTTGCGCACCACGCGCAGGGTCAGGTCTCCGGACATCAGGCTCAGTTCGGTGACGTCCTCGGGATCGGCGCTGAAAACGCGTTCGCCGCGCATACGTCCCGTATGCTCGTCGGCCGCGTGTCGCGTGAGCCACACCGCACCCGCGAGCGCCACCGTCACCACCAACAACCACCCGGTACCCGAACCGCGCACTACAACACCTCGCTAACGCCGCACCAGCCAGACACCGACGCCCAGCATCACCACGACTCCCGGCAAGCCCAGCACGGTAATCAGCAGCAACCGCGTCATCTGCCGCCGGGTCATATCGAGCTGCAACGACATCGGCGACCGCGGCTCGACGGTCACCAACGCATCCCGCTCCACGAGCCAGTTCAGCGCGCACAGGAAGAAGCTGCTGTTCCCGCCGACGCCCTTTTTCAGGGCGCTGTTGGAGACGAAATACGAGTCCCCGATAACGACCATGCGCGTGGGACGTATCTCGACCGATGCCGAACCGCGTTCCACGGCCACCGCCACGCCGACGGGCCCAAGGCGATCCTTGCCGTCGTCGAAACGCGGCGGTTCCTGGTTCGGATCGAACTCCTCCCATCCCTCGGGACCGGTCGCCGCCAGGACGCTGACCCGCGCGCGGTCGGCATGCCGGGGCATATCCGCCGCATCGATCGGCTCCACGGGACGCGGCATGTAAAACATGGTCATCAGGTCCTGAAACGATCGGGTGATCGGGTGCTCGCCGTAACGCGTGATCACCAACTCGCGCCCCGAAAAACTCATCCCGCACACCACGCCCTTGCCCAGACGCACCCCCCAATTCTCGAGCAGCGGCTCGAGGCCGGTCTGCACGCCCGGATCGATGAGCAACAGCACACGCCCGTGACGGGCCGTCAGATAGTCACCGATCAGGGCGACCTCCGCCTCCGCCAGTTTGCGGGCCGGGCCGGCCACGATCAGGGCGCTGCAGTCTTCGGGAATGGCGCCTTCCCGCGCGAGGTTCAGCGGCTTGAGCGTCATGCTGTCGCGCCGCATCAGTCGTGCCATGCTGGAGTAGCCGGCCTGCTTCCCGACGTCGGAAAAATGGTGCTCGCCATGGCCCTCCAGAACATAAATCACCGGCGCACGCGACTGTGTCACGCTCAGGACCGCCGAGGCGAATGCCTGCTCGCCCTGAAACCCGAGATACCGGTTGCGCCACCGCCCCAGCGACACCTCCTCACGCTCGTAGACACCCAACTCGGAGGTTGTCACGTAACGCCGGCGTCCCTCGCACTCGAACACGACCACATTCGGCTCGTCGAGTTCGTACTCCCGTGCCAGGTCCCGCGTGCGGGCAATGTCCCGATCGGGATCGACCTCGTCGATCTCAAGGGTCAGCTTGGGTAGCCGATGCGCCGCGGCGGCAAACTCGCGCAGCAGAAACGTCACGTCGCGCGCAAACACCGATTCGGACGAAAAAAACGACGTGACCCGCACCTTCGCCTCCAGGCCCGCCAGCATCCCGCGGGTTCGTTCCGACAACGCATGTCGGTTATGCCGGTTCAACCGCAGGTGCAGCGGATAGGCGGAGACCAGGACGTTCAGCAGGACCAGCGCCAACCCCATCAGGACCACCGCCAGCGTGGCGTTCATGCCATGCGACGCCCGCCGCCATCGCTGACGCCGCACCGCGAGACGTACCGACTGTGCGCTCGATTCCATCGTCATCACGCTATCCGATCCACCGACGCGCCTCGAGCGCGCGCACCGAAGCATACACGAAGAAGACAATGCCCGATCCGTAGAGCACCAGGACCTGCACCGAGACCACACCCTCGGTGCAGAACGCCAAATGCCGCTCGACCGAGACATACCGTACGAAGGCATCCGGAACCACCGGCACCAGCGACGCCGCCGGTTCGATCAGGAACGGCAGGCATGCCGCGGCGAAACAGCACATCGCCGCCACGATCTGGTTCTGCGTCAGCAGCGACGCCAGCATCCCGACCGCGGTGCACAGCGCCGCGAGCAGCAGCACCAACAGGCTTCCGCCGACAAAGGCGCCGAGGTCGATCCCCGTCAACGTGGGACTCGCGGCCCGCAGCAGAAAGACGCAGGCAAGCGCCGGCACCATGGCGGAGAAGACCACCGTCAGCGCCCCGGCAAACTTGCCCAGGACCACTTCCCATTCGCTCACCGGCACGGTCAGCAACGACTCCAGCGTGCCGTGCCGCTTCTCCTCGGCAAACAGGCGCATGCTGACCACGGTCACCAGGATCGGCATCCAGAAGCACACCGAGACGCAGAGGATCATGAGCAGCGACACCTCGTCGCCGACCTGGTTCCTGACCGCGTGCAGGAACGTGAACCCGGTCGTCACCAGAAACACGGCGATCGTCGCGTAGGCGACCGAGGAACAGAAATGTGCATGCAGTTCGCGGCCCCAGATGGCAAGTGCCGACCTCATGCGTTCACCCCTTCCGTTTCCGCGCGGGAGCCCGCCTCGCGTTCCCCATGGTCACCCGCCGGCGCCGGCGTCTCCCCATCGATCGCCGCCGCAAACACATCTTCGAGGTTCTGATGAACCAGACTCAGCTCGCGCAACACCCATCCCTGCCCGGCTACCGCGCGGAAGATATCGGCGCGCCGGTCGGGCCCCTTCGCGCATTCACAGGTAATCCGGCTCCATTCGCCATCCGGGACGCACGTCACGCCCACGACGCCGGGCACCTGTTCCAACACCGTCATCGCATTCCGACGCGGCGCCAGCACGTCCACAACCACCCGCTGATGCCCGCGACACATGCCCTTGAGCGCCTCGGTGGTGTCGGAGGCCACGATCCGGCCGCGATTCATGATCAGGACGCGACCGCATATCATCTCGACTTCCGGCAGGATATGGCTCGACAGCAGCACCGTGAATCGGTCGGCCAGATTGCGGATCAGTTCGCGGATATGACGAATCTGCCCGGGATCCAGACCGATCGTCGGCTCATCCAGAATCAACACCTCGGGTTCGTGTACCAGCGCGTCGGCCAAGCCGACACGCTGCCGGTAGCCCTTGGAGAGACGGCCGATAATCGTGGAGCATTCGCCCGTCAGACCGCATTGCTCGATGACCTCCTCCACGCGCACGCGCAAGCGTCTCCCGCGCAAACCCTTAAGCGTGGCGCGATAGTCGAGATACTCACGTACGCGCATGTCGTGATACAGCGGCACGTGCTCAGGCAGGTACCCAATCCGCCGTCGCACCTCCAACGAATCGCGGAAGACATCCACGCCGTCTATCTCCGCCACGCCGCCGGTCGGCGGCAGGAAGCCGGCAAGGATGCGCATCGTCGTTGTCTTGCCCGCGCCGTTGGGTCCGAGCAACCCCACCAACTCGCCACGCCCAATGCTGAACGTCAGGCCATCGATGGCCGTCGTGCGGCCGAAACGCCTGGTTAACTCGCGAACATGGATCATATCTGGATTGGGCTCGATATTGACTCCTCGGGAAACCGGGCTATTATGACCAAAACGGTGGGACAGTCAAGGCGGCATCCTGACCGCCGACGACCGCGGAGGGACCGGAACGATGTACGCGACAATGACCCGGAGTTTGTTTCCGTTGGCCGGGCGTTACCCCTGTCCCACGCGGATCGGACGGGGCTCCGAAGTGCGCGAGCGCGCCGGGGCGCCCTCGGACTTCCTGTATTCCGAGCGCCATCTGCAGTGTCTCTGGTTCGACGGCGCGCTGCGGCCCGCAACACTGTCGACGCGCGATGGCGAACGCGTGGTTGTCGAATCGCCCGGCCGCTGGAACCTGGAGGCCGGGCCGGATTTCCTCGACGCCGTTCTGCGCATCGGCCCGGAAGCGCGGCGCGTCCAGGGCGACATCGAGATTCATGTGCGTCCGACCGACTGGAGCCGGCACGCCCATGGCGCGGATCCCCGCTACCGCCACGTCGTCGCGCATGTGACGTACTTCCCCGATCGCGCCCCGATCAGCGACCTGCCCCCGCACATGACCCGCATCCCGCTGATGGCCGCGCTGTCGGCCAACCCGGCCTTCTCGTTCGACGCCATCGACATCGCGGCCTACCCTTTCCGCGAACCGCACCAACTGCCCGCGCCCTGCGCGGTCCGGCTCGCATCCCTGCCGGTCGATGCGGTCGGCGCGTTCCTTGACGGCGCCGGTCAGGAACGGTTGCGCCGCAAAACGGAACGTATGCAGCAACGCCTGGAGCGGCAGGCGCCCGAAGAGCTCTTCTATGACGAGACCATGGCGGCCCTGGGCTACAAGCAGAACGTCGCGCCGTTCCGCGCCTTGGCCCGGTTGGCGCCCCCGCGTCGGCTCCAGGCCTGCCAGTCGGCGGCCGAGGCCTACGCCATCCTTCTCGGCGTCGCCGGCCTCATGCCCACGCAGGCGCGGGCCACGTGGCCGCCGGAGTCGCGCGAGTTCGTCCGGTCCCTGTGGGATCTCTGGTGGCCCCATCAGGACGAATGGAGCGATCGACGCCTCGGGCCATCCGATTGGGTTCAGTCCGGCTTGCGCCCGCAGAACGCGCCACGTCGCCGACTGGCCGCCGCCGCCTCGCTTTTCCAGGCCCCCGAATCGCCGTTCACGACACTGTGCCGGGTCGAGCGTTCCGACAGCGCCGGATGGCATCACCACACCACATCCATCCTGGCCGATCACAACCGCCTGCCGTTCATGGCGCACCACCTCTCGTTCGGCAGCCCGGCTTCCTCCAAGCCGCTGCGCATCCTCGGCGACACGCGTACGGCCGCCATCGTCACGAACGTGGTCATCCCGCTGCTGGCCGCCACCGACATCCCGGTCGCGCCGCTGATCGCCCGCCTGCCGCCCGAACACGACAACGTCACGATTCGCCGGTGCGCCCATCTTCTGCTCGGACGCGATCACAACCCCGCCCTCTACCATGGCGACGGCCTGCGGCAGCAAGGCTTGATCCAGATCTTCCAGGATTTCTGTCTTTCCAGCCGCGCCATCTGCGAATCGTGCGACCTGTGCTCCGCCCTCGACGAATACGAAACCGTCACCCGATAGTCATCCGCCATCATGTCCCGTCACGCCCCAACGTCCGCCGCCTTCCTGCCGGTCACGCCGGAGGAGGTGCGCGCGCGTGGCTGGGACGCGCTCGACGTCATCATCGTCACGGGCGATACCTACATCGACTCGCCGTTCATCGGCGCCGCGGTCATCGGCCGCGTACTGGAAGCCGCCGGCTATCGCGTCGGCATCGTCGCGCAGCCGGATGTCACGGGACCCGACGACATCGTCCGCCTCGGCGAACCGCGCCTCTTCTGGGGCGTCACGGCCGGCAGCGTCGATTCGCTTGTCGCCAACCGCACCGCTTCCAACCGTCCGCGCCGACAGGATGACTACACGCCGGGCGGCCGGAACACCTGTCGCCCCGACCGCGCGTCAATCGTGTACGGCAACCTGATCCGACGGCACATGAAGCACACCGTGCCGATCGTGCTCGGCGGGATCGAGGCCAGCTTGCGCCGCCTTGCGCATTACGATTTCTGGACCGACCGCATCCGCCGGTCGCTGCTGTTCGACGCCAAGGCGGATTATCTCCTCTATGGCATGGCCGAACGGTCGGTCGTCGAACTGGCGTCCGCGCTGCGCGAGGGCCGTAGCCCGCATGCCATCCGCGGCCTCTGCCATGGCTCGCCAACGCTGCCGCCCGACGCGGAGGAAGTCCCCCCCTATGAGCGATGCCGGAACGATAAGGATGCCTTCACGGCCATGTTCCATACGTTCTATCGCAACAACGACCCCGTGACGGCGCGGACGCTGGCGCAGCGACAGGATACGCGCTACCTCGTCCAGAACCCGCCGGCGCCGCCGCTGTCACAAGCCGAACTCGACGCCGTCCACGACCTCCCCTATACGCGCGACGTACACCCCTGGTATGCGGCGCGGGGCGCGGTGCGTGCGCTCGACACGATCCGGTGCTCGATCGCCACGCACCGCGGTTGCTACGGGGAATGCAATTTCTGCGCGATCGCCGTGCATCAGGGACGCACCGTCACATGGCGCAGCGAGCGCTCGATCCTCGCCGAAGCCCGCGCCATCGCGTCGCATCCCGCCTTTAAGGGCGTCATTCAAGACGTCGGCGGCCCCACCGCCAACATGTACGGGTTCGAGTGCGCCCGCAAGACCACGCGCGGTTGCTGCGATCATCGCCGGTGCCTGTACCCCGACATCTGCCCGTCCCTGCCCGTCGATCACGCCCCCCAACTCGCATTGCTCCGCAACCTGCGCCGCATCCCCGGCATCCGCCAGGTGGTCGTGGCGTCGGGTATCCGACACGACCTCGTGCTGCACGACGCCCGGCACGGCGTGGAGTATCTGCGCGAACTCGTGGAGCATCACGTATCCGGACAGCTCAAGATCGCCCCCGAACACACCGAACCCCACGTCCTGGCCGCCATGGGCAAGCCCGGTCGGGACGCGCTGGTGCGGTTCAAGGCGCTGTTCGACCGCCTGACACACGCGGCCGGACGCCGCCAGTTCCTGACCTACTACGTGGTCGCCGCCCATCCCGGTTGCACCGAAACCGACATGCAACGCCTCCGGGCCTTCATGGCCCACGAGCTTCACGCGCGCCCGGAGCAGGTCCAGATTTTCACCCCCACCCCCTCCACCTACTCCACCCTGATGTACTGGACCGGCCGCGACCCCTTCACCGGGGCGCCCTGCTTCGTCGAACGCGCATCGCGCGGCCGGGACGGCCAGAAGGATATCCTGATTCCTTGTCCTTCGGCCTCGCGTCCCGGTACACTGCGGCCACGGGAGGAAGCGTGACGGGTCACGTGCAAGTTTATACCGGGGACGGAAAGGGCAAGACGACCGCGGCCATCGGTCTCGCCGTGCGCGCGGCGGGACACGGCTGGCGCGTCCTTATCGTCCAGTTCATCAAGGGACAGCCCTCCGGCGAACTTGACCTGCTGCGCCGGCGGTGCCCGGAGATCGCCGTCGAGCAGTACGGGGGCGGACGCTTCATCCACGGCACGCCGGCGCCGGAGGATATCGAGGCCGCGCGGCGCGGACTGGATCGCCTGCGCGGGGCCGTCACCGCCGGCGTCTACAACATGGTCGTGGCGGATGAAGCCAACGGCGCCGTCGCCTGCGGCCTGTTCCCGGTCGCGGCGCTGCTGGAGCTGATCGACGCGCGGCGACCCGACGTCGAACTCGTATTCACGGGACGCGACGCCCATCCGGACCTGATCGCGCGCGCCGATCTGGTCACCGAGATGCGCATGATCAAACACTACTACGCCGCCGGCGTCGCCGCCCGCCCGGGCATCGAGAAGTAGCCCGCCGTTCTCAGGAATGCGCGTCCCAGGGACTCAGCCCACATGGATACGCGCGCCCCCATGCCGG
>CAYYJS010000064.1:0-17070 GCA_964472315.1 uncultured Victivallales bacterium
AATGCGGTATACATAAACCATTGACAGGTATTATCGTTTATGTATAAATCATGATATGAAATCGACAGTTGGTGATATTCTGCCACATAATGTGCGGTATTCGCTCCGTAAGTTCGGTGAGGATCTTTCGGTTGCGCGGCGCAAGCGCCGCTTGACGGTTGCGATGATGTGCGAGCGACTTGGTGTTTCGAGGTCCACCTGGCAGCGCCTGGAAAAGGGGGACCCGACCGTATCCATGGGGGCCTACGCCCAAGCCCTTTTCGTGCTCGGGTTCGGGGAGCCGCTGGGCGGACTGGCGGATCAGCGAACGGATGAGGCGGGACTCCTGTACGACGCCGAACGCCTTCCGAAGCGTATCGTCCCGCCCCGCGAAGCGAAAGACGGTCGATTATGAAACGACACATCCGCGTATTTCTGGGGAACGACGAGGAGCCAATTGGCGAACTTCGCTATGATCGTCAAGGGCGACGTGAACGGGCTGCCGTCGCGTACACGCCATCATGGTTAGCCGATGCAAAACGCTTCTCGATCGATCCCGCGCTTCCGTTGGTCAGCGGGTTCCAGTTTCAAGCGCACAGCCCGCAAGGGAGTATTTTCCATGGTGCCATTGCCGATACGGAACCGGACGGATGGGGGCGGCGTGTCATTCTGCGAGCTCATGCCAAACGCCAGCGATCCGCAACAACACCGGAAGCGACTAACGAAACCAGCACGCTTGGCGAGCTAGACTTCCTGCTGGCAGTTGACGACGAGAGTCGTATGGGCGCCTTGCGGTTTCAGGATGAGAACGGACAATTCCAGGGAGGCAACGATGCTGATGACCGGCGGACACCTCCACTTCTGGAACTGGAGCATTTGATCAGCGCGTCCAGGGCGGTGGAAATGAGCTTGGAGACGGAGCAGGATCTGGCCTATCTGCGAGGACGGGGAACCTCGCTCGGTGGTATGCGCCCGAAATGTTCGATCCGGGATAACGACGGTCATCTGGCCATTGCAAAATTCCCGAGCGTCGGCGACCAACGGGCCGTCACCAAAGGAGAAATACTCGCCCTGCACCTTGCCGCCAAAGCCGGAATCGATGCGGCGCAGGCACGACTGGTCAACAGCGGTGGACTGTTCGTCGCGCTGATCCGCCGATTTGATCGCCGCACTGACGGCACACGCATCCCCTACATGTCCGCCGCTACCCTGCTGGGACTCAACCGGGATGATCAGGAGCAACACACCTATACCGAGATTGTCGATGCACTGCGCATCCACGGCAGCGACACTCAGCGCGACATTGATGAACTCTATCGCCGGATTGCCTTTTCGATCCTCATCAACAATGTTGATGACCATCTCCATAATCACGGGGTTCTGCATGTGGGTAGCGGGCTGTGGCGGTTAGCGCCCGCCTTTGACATCAACCCCTTCCCGGATCGTTACCGTGAACTGAAAACCTGGATATCGCCCATCGTTGGCCCCGAAGCGTCCCTGGCGGCCTTATGCTCCGAGGCACCGTATTTTCGCATTAATCAGGCACGTAGCGACGCCATCATCCAGGACGTGGCCCAAGCCGTCGCCAGTTGGAGGGAAATGGGAGAGAAGATCGGCATGACATCGCAGGAACTCGATGCCTTTGCGCCTGCATTTGATACAAAGCCTGTAACATCGCCTCCCCTGCGATGCGCGTATCGTTCATAGGCTCCAAATGTACTCTATTCCATCGTGTCCGTGATATGCCCTCTTAACCGCCCCCCGTACTCGCCTACCCTGGTATAACCGGTCTCGCTTACACGATCTCGTCCCGCTCCCGCTCCCGTTCCCTCTTCCCCCTGCAACCTTCAACCTTCCCCCTGCAACCTTCTTCGTTGGGTGTTCGGCGTTCCTTGATCGCTGTTGGATGTTCGTGTCCTGTGTCGCCGAGAGGAACACTCAACAGCCAACAAGGAATGTCCAACTGCGAACGGGGGAGTAGCTTTCACGATCCCGCCCACCTCCCTCTCTCCACCCCTCGTCCACCGCTCTCGTCGCCGTTCTCGTCGGCCGATCCTCTTCCCTGTTCGTAGTTCACGCTTCAGCGTGTCCCGCGCGCGTAGACTCATCCACCGCGCAGCCTGAAGGCTGAACTACGTACAATAAGCACGGCAGCCTGAAGGGGGTCATTGCTCATCAAACGTCTCGGAGATCCGTGCCTACCCTCCCCGTTCGGACTGGGAAACCACCCAACAACCAAGGAATGAGCGTCACGTTCCGTCTTCCGTTGGTTGTTCGGCGTTCCTTGATCGCTGTTGGATGTTGGGTGGCTTTCCGAGGGGACAGGAACACCCAACAGCCAACAAGGAATGTCCAATAGCCAAGTCGGTGGAGTGTGCCTTTAATGGCGTCAAGGGACAGGCCCCAGGCGTCACTGCGACCCACCGTCTGGCGACAGAGGATACGGGGTGGGAGAGGCGTCAATGCAACTTGACCGCACCGCGTATGATGCTAATATGCTGTCAAGATGTTGCTGGCAATATAGCATCTTCAGGGGGAATGCAGAGTGAAGACACTTACCGTTCGTAATGTGCCGGATACGGTCTATGAACAGCTCGCAAGCTGGGCGAAGGAGAGTCACCGAAGCCTCCAAGAGCAAGTGCGGTATCTGTTGGAGGAGGATGTCAAGCTGCAGAGAATGTGTGTGATGGAAGAGGCGGCGGCTTACCGGACGAAGCTGGCCTCGCGTGAACTCGGCAACGTTGTCGAGGATGTCAGGGGGGATCGAGACCGATGATCGCCGTGGTGGATACGTCGGCGTTTCTGCGTCTGTTCATCCCGGATGGCGCGGTCCCCTCCGGGTTGGAGGATTTCATCCGAGGTGTGGAGCGTGGCCAGAATATCGCGATCGCTCCCGAACTCATGCTGGCGGAAGCCGGCAATACGGCCAACAAGAAGAGGCGTCAGGGCTTGCTGTCCCATGAAGAAGCGCGCGATCTGCTTCGTCTCATGCGGAGAATGCCCATTCATTACGTGCCCCATGGCGACCTCGTAGAACCCGCGCTCGATCTGGCGGAAGCCCACGCCGTCACGGTTTACGACGCCCTGTACCTCGTGCTGGCCAGGCAAAAAAACGCCCGCCTGTTTACGGCGGACGATCGCCTTGCCCGCGTCGCCAAGGATATGGGGCTTGCCTGATTCGATAAGGGCGGCCAGGGACCAAGCCACGTGGAGAACCCACCGGCGTCAAGGGACAGGCCCCCAGGCGTCCAAGGGGAGAGGAACACCCAACAGCCAACAAGGAACGCCCAACATTCAGGAAACAGCCAAGGAATGAGCGTCACGTTCCGTCTTGCGTTGGGTGTTCGGCGTTCCTTGATCGCTGTTGGATGTTCATGTCCTATGACCGTAGGGATATCGCTGGGTGGCTTCCCGAGCAGGGACTGCGGTTTCGAGGGGAGAGGATTCGATGTCCTGACACGCGAATTGACAAGCGGGGGCCGTTCCCGGACAATCGCGTGCAGTATTCGGGTTGGCGTAGGCGCCGGTTCGGATGCGGTTCGGCAACTGTAACGGAGGGCTATCGAACCATGAGTATCAGACCTGAAGTGTGGCCATTTCTCGGCATCACCGTGCTGGTGTGCGTGCTTATCTATCTTCTGACGGGACGGTTTACGCGGCTTTCGTGGCGTGCCGCCCTCTATCTGCCGGTTGCCGCCGGCCTGATTTTCGGCGGCTATTTCCTCTGGTTCTTCCGCGACCCGCCGCGCACGCCGCCGGCCGACCCGCTTGCGATCGTCGCCGCCGCCGACGGCGTCTGCGCCAGGATCGTCGTACTCGACGAGAGCGCGTTTCTCAAGGCCGCGGCGTTCGCGGGACTTCAGGATGCCGACAAAGCCCCCTTCCTCGGCGGCAACACGGTGCGGATCAGTATTTTCCTCAGCCTGTTCGACGTCCATGTCAACCGCGCGCCGATCGCCGGCTCATCCCGGTTCATGGGGTATTTCCCCGGCAGGCACCTCTTCACGTTCGACGAGAAATCCTCCGACGTGAATCAGCACAACTCCATCCTGATTCGGAACGCGCGCACGGTCTGTCTGGTGAACCAGATCGTGGGGCCCGTATGCCGCCGCGTGGTCTACTGGCTCGACCACAAAAACCCCGTCGAGGTCGCTCTGGGCCAGGATTTCGGGATGATGAAGTTCGGATCGCGGCTCGATATGTATTTCCCGGAAGCGGACATCGCCCTCCTCGTCAAGGAGGGCGATCGCGTGCGCGCCGGCGAAACCGTGATAGCCCATTACCGTGAGGTCCTCTAGATGAAGCAGTTCCTGAACTGGCGACAGATCGTTCCCACCGTCTTCACGCTGGCGGCCATGCTCTCGGGTTTCCTGAGCATCCTGTTCGTCGTGCAGGGCTTTCACGCCGATAACTCGGACTACTTCTACCTGTGGGCGGCGCGTCTGATCATGCTGGCCATGATCCTCGATGGCATCGACGGCAACGTGGCGCGGTGGCTGAAGGGATCGAGCGAGTTCGGCGCCGAACTCGACACGTACGTCGATATGACCGCGTTCGGCATCGCGCCGGCCATCCTCGTCTTCGCCGTGACGATGGAAGCCAAGGAGCCGCTGCTTCGCATCCTGCTGCCGTCGGCGGTCGCCTTGTCCGGTGTCGTCAGGCTGGCCCGATTCAAGGTGGCCGACCCGTTGCGCGGTCAGGGCGGGTACGCCGGCATGCCGATCACCGCGAACGCGGGCTGGGTATCGCTGTTCGTATTCATCAGCCAGGTGCCGCCCTCGGAGCGGGTCGCCGAGGACATCTTCTCGCTGCGAAGCGGTTGGTTTGCCACGCTTTTCCTGGTCGGCATCGTGGTTTTCATCAGCCTGCAAGTCTCCAACGTCCGGTTTCCGAAGCCCACCAAGAAGGCGTTTCTGTTCATCCCATGCATCATCCTCGTGACGTTGTTCGTATTGCTGAACAAACAGCAGGCCGTCTACGTGGCCGTCGTCATGCTGATCCTCGGGTTGCTCTATTCGGTGCTTGGGCCGTTCTTCGTCAAGGGCATGGAGGCGAGGAAATCCCGGCTGCGGCAGGCGTTGCCCGGGGATGGAGACGATGCTTGAAGCCGCGCGATGTGTTGGCCGACCTGGGTGCGTGGCTGGAACAGGCGCGGGATGAAGGGGTGACGGAAGTGTCCGTCTCGCCGGGCACCATGGCCGCGTTGTCCGCGGGGCGTCCTCGCCGGGCGACCGTCCCGACCGCCTCGCCCGCCTCGCCTGTCCCCGTGGCCCCGGCCCCGGCTCCGGCTCCGGCTCCGGCGCTGGACCAGGCGCCGCCCCCGCCGCCCCCGACGCCTTCGCGACCGCCCGCCGTCGCCGCGCCACCGCCTCCCGACATGCGTCTGCCGGCCCGGCCCGCGCCGCCTGCGGCATCCCCGGCCGACATGCCTTCGCGGTGCGGCGACCTGCCCGATGTGGCGGGCGATTCGCTCGATCGGATCGCCGTCGAGGTGGCCGCTTGCACGGCATGCGACCTGTGTCGTTCCCGCACCCGGACGGTGCCGGGGCAGGGGAACCCCACCCATCCCGACATTCTGTTTGTCGGCGAAGCGCCGGGCCATGATGAAGACCAGCAGGGCTTGGCTTTCATCGGTCCCGCCGGGCAGTTGCTGACGCGTATGATCGCGGGCATGGGCTACACGCGCGACCAAGTCTTCATCGCGAACATCAACAAATGCCGTCCCCCCGAGAACCGCGCGCCGACACCCGCGGAGATGGCGGCTTGCCTGCCGTTCCTGCAACGTCAGATCGCGCTGCTTCAACCCCGCGTCATCGTCGCGCTGGGATCGACGGCGGTGAACGGTCTGCTTGACGTGCCCAAAGGCATGGGGATCACGAAACTGAGGGGGACCTGGCTGCGCTTCGCGGGCATCGACCTGATGCCGACCTTCCACCCGTCCTACCTGCTGCGCAACGAAGCGGAGAAGCGTCCCGTGTGGGATGATCTGAAGAACGTCCTGCGCCGCCTCGGCCGGTCGATCCCGCCCGTTCAGCCGGCCCGTTGATCAACTCAGCTTATCGAGTTCGGCGCGGGTCACCCGCCCGGCCTTCGCCACATACAGCATGTAGATGACGCCGCCGAACAGACTCCACGCGAACATGGTCGCATAGAGCAGAAGCGAGAGCGGCACGGCGCGGGCCGCGGGCACGCCGAATTCCGGGACCCCGAGGAGGAACTTCGCCGCGACATCGCGCGTGCCGAGTCCGCCGGGCGTCGCCGGGATCGCGGCGATGCCGTTGATGATCGGGAACACGGTCATGTAGTTGGCCAGCTCCCGTGCCGCCACCGCGACTCGCGCGGACGCGACCGTATGCCCCGCCGTCGGCGTATGGACGGTGCGGACGCCCAATCCCGTGCCCAGCATCCACGCGACGATCACCAGCGACGCGTGATTGGCCAGCGACAGCAGCATGGTCCGGGTCATCAGCCCGCGGTGGCGGAGGCAGTGATGGAACGCGGTGTACACGCGCCCCACGATGCGTCCCACCGCGGTGCGCTCTTCCAGGCGCCGGAAGAAACCGATCCGATCGAGCAGGTTCTTCCGGAACACGATGAACAAGCCCGCGACCGTGCCGAGCAGCACGGCTATCATGAACGCCATGACCTTGCGGGTTTCCGGGTAGCGCAGGAAGAAGCGATACCGGATGCACATGACAACCCCCGCCAGCAACACCAGCGACAGCAGTCCGACAAGCCGGTCGATGAAGATGGTCGCCACCGACTCGGTGCGCCGGTCCGGAACGGCCTTGGCCACGTAGATGGCCTTGATGAGGTCGCCGCCCACCGCGCCGAACATGAAGGCATTGAAAAAGTGACCGACGAAGTAGAGGTCGAACACATCCCGGAACGGCAGCTCGATCCCGTAGGAATGCATGATGAGGTTCCAGCGTACGGTGCATAGGAACAGGCAGAGGAACGTCATGGCCAGGGCGCCGAGGAGCAGGCCCCAGTGCCCGACGATCGAGCGCACGGCGTCCACCAATTCGCCGCGGTTTTCCATATGTCCGAACAGAAAGGCGATCAGGCCGCCGGCCAGCGCCAGTTGCAGCAAGGCGATCAGTTTCTTCTTCATGGGGTTTCGGGCTCCGGGCTGGGTGTGGTGTGCGAATCCGCGGCCGGATCATCCCAGCATCGGTGCAGATAATCGAGCGCATTATGCAGTTGCTCCGGCGGCGTGCCGGGCGCCGGCTCCAGGACGAGGATCGGGCAGGCCGCCGCGGCTTCGGCGAAAGCGGCGAACGCGATGTCGCCCAGGCCGGGCGGCAGATGGTCCATGGCCGGGGCGCGGACGTCATGGATGTGCATGCCGACGAGATGGGGTGTCAGCCGATGCAGCCAGTGCTGCTGGTTGATCAGTCCAAGGTTCTGCCGGATCTGTCCGTGGCCGATATCGTGCCAGTAGCCGATCCACGGCGTGCCGAGTCGCGCGAGCAGCGCCTGCAATTCGACCTCGGTCGGGATGGCCTCCCAGGAGGGCAGGTTCTCGAACCCGAGGCGGACGCCGCACGCCTCCAGCACGGGAACCAGCTCGGCGATCGAGGCGTCGAGCGCCTCCAGATGACGCCCCGCCTTCCGGTCGCGCTTCAGCAAGAGCTTCAGCTTGATGCGGTCGTAGCGGGGGGTGTCGCGTTTCCCCTCCTCGGCGAGCCGGATGAGGCGTGACGTGTAGCGGCGCATCCGCACGTTGCCGGCGTGCGCGACCACCGCGCGGGCGCCGGTTTCCGCGGCGAAACGGATGGTCTTCTCGGTATGGCGCACAGCCAGGCGGCGCTCCGCGCGGTCCAGGCTGCCGAGCGAGAACAGCTCCGGGTGGCCGTGTGCGACGCCGAGCGGAACCGGGCAGAAGTTGTGAACGGACGACACGGCGATGGCGCCTTCACGGATACGCTCCAGAACCCCCGGCGCCAGGTCGGGGCGGAGATCGTATCCGAGCTCGATGGTATCGAATCCGAGCGCGCGGATCTCGTCGACCAGAGCCTTGCCGGAATCGTGCCGGTGCGCGTTCCAGCGCGTGGATAGAGCGATGGGTGTCATCCGAGACGCGGCCGCGGCCGGCAACCCTCCAGATAAAAAAGCTCCCGAGTCGATTGACTGGGAGCTCGGTATGCGTGACTGCACCAATCCCGCGCTCAGATGCGCTGCAGGGACCGTGAGCGGGCGCGTGCCGCTTTGCGGCGCTTCTTCTCGCTTGGCTTCTCGAAGTAGCGGTTGGCGCGAAGCTGCTTCATCATGCCTTCCTTGTCCATGATCTTCTTAAGCCGGCGCAGAGCCTTCTCGACCGGCTCACCGCGTTTCATGCGTATGGAAATCATAGTAGAATCACCCGCCCTTCGCGATCTGGGTGCCCGTGGGCTTCATCCCATCGATCGAAGGCGCAAACCTTAGTCGTTGGACCGACGCGTTGTCAACAAAGAGATTGCGGAAAGACGCGGGGGCCTTAATATAGCGCCCCTTTGCGAAAGGAGCGCTGTTCCCATGGTACTGGCCACGGTTCTCTCCCAATGGTTGCGGGAAACGTTCGCCGCGGTCTTTCCGGCGTCCGTCGACGCGTTGCCGGAGCCCCTCGTCGTCGAATCCGCGAACGCGCAGTTCGGCGATTTTCAATGCAACGCCGCCATGTCGCTGGCCAAGCGCCTGAAACAGCCGCCGCGCGCCATCGCCGAGGCGGTCGTCGCGGCCGCGACGCTGCCGCCGCCCGTGGCGCGCCTCGAGCTTGCCGGCCCCGGGTTCATCAACATCCATCTGTCGACCCCGTGGCTGGCCGAGTATGTACGGACGCTCGACGCCGCCAACCGGTTTGGCGTGCCGCCCATCGGCGAAGGCCGTACCGTCGTGTTCGACTACTCGAGTCCGAATGTCGCCAAGCCCATGCATATCGGACATATCCGGTCGACCATCATCGGCAATGCGCTCGATCGCCTGCACCGGTTCCTCGGCTATACCGTGATCGCCGACAACCACATCGGCGACTGGGGTACGCAATTCGGCATCCTGATCATGGGCTACCGCCACTTCCTGGATCGGGAAGCGCTGGAACGTGCGCCGATCGAGGAGCTGGAGCGCGTCTATGTGGCCAGTTACGAACGCACCAAGCAGGATGAGGCATGGCTGCAGGCGTGCCGCAACGAACTCGTCAAGCTGCAGGCGGGCGACGCCGACAACCGCGCCCTGTGGAAGCAGTTTGTCGATCTCAGCATGAGGGAGTTCGCGCGCGTATACGGGCGGCTCGGGGTCGCGTTCGACCTGGCGCGCGGGGAGAGTTACTACAACGACGCGTTGCCCGGCGTGGTCGCCCTGCTGGAAGAGAAAGGCCTCGCCCGGGAGAGCGAGGGCGCCACGGTGGTGTTTCTGGAAGAGGAAAACCTGCCGGTCTGCATCGTCCGCAAGAGCGACGGCGCCTTTAACTACGCCACCACCGACCTGGCGACGGTCGCCAGTCGCGTCGCGGAGTTCCATCCCGAACGGATCGTCTACATCACCGACGAACGCCAGCAGCTTCATTTCAGGCAGTTCTTCACCATCTGCGGCAAACTCGGCTGCGCGACACGCCTCGACCATGTCTGGTTCGGTCTGATGCGGCTGCCGAACGCGACGTTTTCGACGCGGCAGGGCAACGTCATCAAGCTGGAGCGACTGCTGGACGAGGCCGAGGCGCGGGCGTTGGCGATCGTCGCCGAATCGAGCCCCGACATGCCGGCGGACGAACAGCGCGAGGTCGCGCGTGCCGTCGGCATCGGCGCCGTGAAATATGCCGACCTCAGTCAGAACCCGCAGACGACGGTGGTTTTCTCGTGGGACAAGGCGCTGGCGCTCGACGGCAACTCGGGACCGTATCTTCAGTATGCCTACGCGCGCATCGCCAGTGTCCGCGGGAAGTACGCCGAGCGGTTTCCCGGACAGGCGCCGGATCGGTTCCCCCTGCGGCTCGACGAACCGGTCGAGCGCGCGCTGGCGATGCACCTGGCGCGGTTTCCGGAGGTGGCGATACGCGCCGCGCACGGCTACAAGCCGAGTGTCCTGGCCGATTACCTGTATGCGCTCGCTCAGCTCTACAGTTCGTTCTACCAGAACGTGCCGTTCCTCAAAGCCGCGGAAGGACTGCGCGAAAGTCGCGTGCAACTCTGCGGACTCGTCGCCGGCGTTCTGCGCCAGGGCCTGGCCCTGCTCGGCGTGGAGACACCCGAACGGATCTAGGCGGCGACGCAAGCGGCCAGACTCGGATCGATGCGCTCGAAGCGCGGCTCCAGTTGCCGCCGCAGCGCCCGGAGTCCCTGCTCGCACACCTGACGGCAGCGCTCGCTCGATACGCCATGCACTTCCGAGAGATCCCGGAGCGTGGGTGGGTCATCGCTGAAGTACATCACCGCCAACATCTTGCGGGTGCGCTCGGGCAGGTGCGCCATCTGGGCCAGCAGAAAACTCCGCAGGTCATGACTGCCCGCTTCCGCCGCCGGACACGGGGCGTTCTCGTTCGGCAGCACGTCCTGCCAGTAGCCGCCCTCCTCGTCGTCGGTCATAAGGTCGTCGAGCATGAACGTACGCGTGTTCTCGCTCTGCTTGAGCATGTCCAGCACTTCCGGACTGACGTCGAGCTTCTCGTGCAGAACGTCGTCGCTGACATCGTCGCCGTACTTGCCGCGCAGCGCTTCCATCTCGGTCCAGTAGCTGAAGTGGTGCTCCGGGATATGGATGAACCGCGCCAGCTTCAACGCGCGCCGCATCCGGCTCTTGATGCACTTGCAGGCATACGTACTGAATCGGACGCGGTTGTCCGCGCGGGTCTCCTCGGCGAACTCGGCGTCAAACCGCCTGGCCGCATTCATGAGCGCGATATTGCCTTCGGCGATCAGGTCCATTTTCGTGATGTGCACGCTGGGGGAGGTCAGGAACTTCGCGAACTCCTTCAGGCAATGAATGACGAGCCGGAGATTCGCATGCACGAGCTCGTTGACCGCCGCCTCCACCTGTTCCGCGTTGCTTTGGTTGAGGATCACGGACGAGAGTTCGACCTCCCGCTCCGGTGAGATGCGAGGGTAGCGCGAAATGTCTTGCAGGTAACGTTCGTAAGTATCCTTTGTCGAGACCATACCATCCTCCGCTATTTCGAGGCTCACGTCCTGTAACGCACACACGGTCCGTTGTGCCTCGCCTATTAGCCGGATGCATGCCAAGCGGTTAAACAACGTTACTTGGAAATCGTAAGTGATTCATGGATATCATGTTATGAATTCAACGCGAAATGCGCCATGGCGTCCTTTCAGAACGATGGTGCGCACTTTGAAACGCAGTTATTTGCGCATCCGCATACTTGTGTATGCAGGCCGAGGCGCGGCCGGCAATCGCGCCCCGATCTTCACGCAGGGCGGTTTTTCCCTTGAATACGTCGCCACGATGGCCCATAGTTCGCCCCCTTTTGTTGATTGGAGGAGCAAATTATGGCCCGTACAATACCGTTGGCGCGCGTGCGCAACATCGGAATCATGGCTCACATCGACGCCGGCAAGACCACGGTCAGCGAGCGTATTCTCTTTTACTGCGGACGCACTCACAAGATCGGCGAGGTCCACGATGGCCAGGCCGTCATGGACTGGATGGACCAGGAGCAGGAGCGCGGCATCACGATCACGTCCGCGGCCACGACCGCGAATTGGCGCGAGCACCAGATCGCCCTGATCGATACCCCCGGGCATGTGGACTTCACGGCGGAGGTGGAGCGCAGCCTGCGTGTGCTCGATGGCGCGGTGGCGCTGTTCTGCGCGGTCGGCGGCGTGCAACCGCAGTCCGAGCAAGTGTGGCGGCAGAGCGAGAAGTACAACGTTCCGAAGATCGCGTTCATCAACAAGATGGACCGGACCGGGGCCGATTTCTTCCGCGTGCTCGGGAGCATCCAGGACATCCTCGGTGCGAATGCCGTGCCCGTGGTCGTGCCGATCGGCAGCGAAGAGAATTTCAAGGGCGTCATTGATCTTTTGCATATGAAAGCCGTCTTCTTCTCCGAAGACGATAAGGGCATGAGCCGCAATGTGGTCGAGATCCCCGAGGAATTCAAGGAGTTGGCCGTCGAATGGCGTGCCAACCTCGTGGAGAAGAGCGCCGAGCAGTGCGATTCGCTCCTCGAGAAGTTTCTGGAGGAGGGGGACTTGTCCGATGACGAGATCATGGACGTGGTCCGGCGCGCCACGATCGCGCGCCGCATCATCCCCGTGTACTGCGGGTCGGCCTTCAAGAACAAGGGCATCCAGCCCCTGCTCGACGGCGTGGTCGACTTCCTGCCGTCGCCCGAGGATATCGAACCGATCATCCACGCGACCGACGAAGCCCATGTCCGGTGTCATTCCGACGACGAGCCTTTCTCGGCGTTGGCCTTCAAGATCATGACCGACAAGCATATGGGTAAGCTGACCTATATCCGCGTCTATTCCGGCGTCGTCGAAGCCGGCGCCGCGGTCTACAACAGCAGCCGCGAGAAGGCGCAGCGGATGGGGCGCATCATTCGTATGCACGCCAACCGCCAGGAGAACATCGAGGAAGCCCGCACGGGCGATATCGTGGCCATCGCCGGGCTGGCCGAGACCCGCACCGGCGATACGCTCTGCACCAAGGCCGACCCGTTCCTGCTCGAGTCGATCGAGTTCCCCGCGCCGGTCATCTCCATCAGCATCACCCCCGAAAGCCGCGGCGACAGCGAGAAGATGAGCGCCGCGCTGCATGCGCTGGCGGACGAGGATCCCACGTTTACCGTCGGTTTCGACGAGGAAACCTCGGAGACCATTATCTCCGGCATGGGCGAATTGCACCTCGAAGTGCTCGTCGAGCGGTTGCGTCGCGAATTCAAGGTGACCTGCAAGGTCGGTCGCCCCGAGGTGGCCTACCGCGAAACCGCCACGCGCGGCGTCGAGGGCAGTTACAAGCATGCCAAGCAGTCGGGCGGTCGCGGCCAGTTCGGACACGTGTTCCTGCGTCTCGAACCGATGGGTCCGGGCCGCGGGTTCTCGTTCGAGAACGAGGTCCGTGGCGGCAATATTCCGGGCGAGTACATTCCGTCGATCGAAAAGGGCGTCATCAAGGCCATGGTGTCCGGGCCGTACGCGGCCTATCCGGTGGTCGATATGTGCGTCACGGTCTACGACGGTTCCTACCATGAGGTCGATTCGAGCGATTTCGCGTTCGTCGAGGCCGCGCGCGTCTGCTTCCGGCAGTTGTTCGTTCAGGCCGCGCCGACCTTGCTCGAACCGGTCATGTCGGTGGAGGTGGTCGCGCCCGAGGAGTATATGGGCGGCATCACCGGATCGATCTGTCAGCGGCGCGGCCGCATCGAGAGCATGGACGAACTGCACGGCCAACGACTCGTGCGCGGGATGGTCCCGCTGAGCGAAATGTTCGGCTACTCCAACGACCTGCGCACCATGACGTCCGGCCGCGGCAATTTCACGATGCATTTCGAGCGGTACGAGGCGGTTCCGTTCTCGATCGCCGAAGGGATCATCGAGAAACGCCGGAAGGAAAACAAGATCCGGGGTTAGTGTTGACGGCGGCGGCTTCCCGCGGGAGGATGCGTCCACGGCGGTTGGATCGCGCCGGTTTGCGCGGGATACGCATATGCACGGCAAGACGCTTCTCGATCTCGAACTCGGCGGCATACCCAGGGTCGTGGGGACGGTGTCCTCGTACGAGACGCTGCCGGCCGGGCCGTCGCGCCCGACATGGCCCTGCGATCTGGTCGAGGTCCGTCTCGACCTGTTCGAGGCGCGACCGGACGATTGGCTGACCCGCTGCGCGGCCATTCAGGCCCCGGGACGCCCCGTGTTCCTGACGGTTCGTTCCGCGCTCGAAGGCGGCCGGTGGAACGGCCGCGAGAACGAGCGGGAACGGCTCTTCGCCTCCGCGTTGAACGTGCTGGCGACGATCGACGTGGAGTGGTCGAGTCCGATCAAGGAAACGCTGTGCGCACAGGCCGCCACGCTCCGGAAACCCGTCATCGTGTCCCACCACAACTTCGCGGAGACGCCGCCACTGGCGCGCCTGATCGAGGTGGTCGATGCGATCGTCGCCCTGGGCGATACGATCCCTAAAGTGGCGACGTTCGTGAACCGCCCGGAAGATATCGCCGCCCTGCAGGAGCTTCTCGCCCGGTATGCCCCGCGATTGCCCATCTGCGTCATCGGCATGGGCCCCTTGGGCAAGGACACCCGACTTACGTTCCCGCTGGCCGGGTCGGCGCTGACGTACGGCTACCTCGACCGCGCCACGGCGCCGGGTCAGATGTCCGCCGCGGAGCTGTCCGCCAAGCTCGGCGCGCGCGCGATTGTAAACCATAGGTCATGCTAAGGTTGACATAGCGATCGCGGCATGGTTCAGTACGCGTCCAAACGCGAGGAGGAACCATGCCGGGACGACTTGCTGTCGCCTGTGTTTCGATCGTTCTGCTGGTGAGTCATGGGTCGTTCGGTGAGACCAACGTTCCGCATCAGACGCCGCTGACGGTACATGCCTCGCGGCTGGAGTCGGCCGCGCGTGTGGGGCAGGACGCCTCCGTGGCCGCGGCGCTGACGGGGGTGGGGGGCGTCGATGTCGTCAGTCAGGGACTGGCCGGCGGGCAGAGCGACCTCTCGATCCGGGGCAGCGGGTTCAGCGGGGCGGGGCTGGTGCTGTCCGGCGCGGCGTTGGCCAGTCCGCAAACGGAACACTTCAACCTGGAACTGCCGTTGCCGCCGGCGTTGCTGACGGCGCCCGAGGTTCTGACGGGCATGGATCAGGCGATCCGGTCCGAGGGCCATCTCGTCGGCTCGATCGCCTATGCGCCGCTGCTCGTGACGAACCGCCGGCTCTTGACGGTCGGGGCCGCCGAAAACGGCGGTTACTGGGCAAACGCGCTTATGCAGCAGGTGTTGCCCGTGTCGTCGTCGCATGGGGCCGTCGGCCTGGGGGGCTTCGGCGGCGCGATGCGGGCGTACGCCGTCGACTATCCGGATAACGATGTCGAGGTGACGCGCGCGGGCGGTCAGGTGCAGTGGGTGGGCGCCGATACACGGTTCGATGCGGCGATCGGCCGTCAGGAGAAGACGTTCGGCGCCCGCGGCTACTACGGCGTCACCGATGCCTGGGCCGCTACGGAGCGCCTCGACGATACGCTCGTGCTGGCGTCCTGGGTGCATGGCGATACGGCGGATGCGTACACGCGCGCGACGGCCATCCGTCGCGAGATCGAGGATGCCTACACGTTGTTCTGGACGCTGCCGGGAACTTACGACAATCGGCATCGCACGGTCATCCACGGCGGCCTCGTCGACGGCCGCGTGCCGCTGGCCGGGGCGTTCGACCTCGCGTGGCGGGTAAGCGCGCAGGACGATACGATCCGTAGCGGGAACCTGGGCAATCACGCGCGCACGCATGGCTCGATCCTTGCCGTGCCCGGCGCCGACCTGGGTGCCTGGCGTGTCGATATCGGCGCGCGCCATGACCTGTTCGAGCGCGCGCCGGACCTCTGGCTGCCGCAAGCCGCGGTCGCCCGCCAACTGGGCGATGCGTGCCGGCTCGGGCTGTCGCATGTGCAGACCGCGCGGCAACCGTCGTTCACCGAACTCAACTACGAGTCTCCGGCGAGCCTGGGCCATGCGGGTCTCGGGACGCAGACCAGCGCGCAAACCGAGCTTGCGGCCGACGGCGGCAGTCGCCGCGGTACGGCATGGCGCGCCGCCGCGTTCCACCGGCGTACCAGTCACACGGTCGACTGGATCCGGGCCACGGCGGAGGCGCCGCGTTGGGAGGCGGCCGATATCGGCGTCGTCGACACGATCGGCGCCGAGGCCGCGCTGTCCCGTCGGTTCGATCGGGGGAGCAGACTGGGCGTGCAGTACACATGGCTGGACCGCGACCACGAGGCCGGGTTGTATGCCAGCCGCTATGCGTTGGACTACGCGGAGCATCTGCTCGCGGTTTCGGGGTGGCTGCAACTGGGCGGGCGCGCGGCGGTCGAAGTGCTTCAGGGGGTGCGGGCGCAGGTCGCGAACCGGCTGCGTTCCGGCGGCGACGAGTCCTACCCCGCGCGCGCGGCCCTGCACCTGCGGTCGCCGTGGTCGTCGGCGCTGCAGCTCACCCTGTGCGTCGAGAATGCGTGGGATGACGACTTCGAGCCGTTCCCCGGTCAGCGCACGACCCCGCCGCGCCGGGCGAGCGCGGCCGTCACCGCGGCGTGGTGACCGCGTCGTGAACGGCCTGCACGACCAGCCCGGCGAGCGTGAAGCCGAACGTGCCGGTGACAGGCACGCTTGACCCGTTGATGCGGGCTTTGCGCCGGCACCACCGGTCGACGTCCGCCGCGTCGACACCTGCAAGCCGCGGACAGTGGCAGGCGCCGGTGCCGCAGACGGATGCCACGTCGTAGCCCGACCGCACTTCCGCGCTGTAGACGCACGGAAAGTCGCCGTCGACGCCGCGCCGGCGCAGTTCGTGGCGGACGAGACGCGCCAGCGGGCAGCCGACGGTCTTCCAGATCGAGGCCACCCGCACCGCGGTCGGATCGAGTTTGCAGGCGGCGCCCATGGCGGCGTAGAGCGTGACGCCCGCCTGAAGCGCGGAGACGATCAAGTCGACCTTGTTGGCCAGACTGTCGATGGCGTCGAGGACATAGTCATAGTCGCCCAGAGCGAAGCGCTCGCGCGTCTCCGGCGTGTACGCGGATGCGATGGCCACGATGTCGGCGTCCGGGTTGATGGTCAGCAGCCGCGCGCGCAGCACCTCGGTCTTGGATTGACCGACCGTCGCGTGGGTGGCTTGAACCTGTCGGTTGATATTCGTGACGCACACGAGGTCCGAGTCGACGATGGTCAGGTGGCCCACGCCGGAGCGAACGAGGGCTTCGGCGCACCAGCTCCCGACGCCGCCGACACCGAACAGGATCACGCGCGTGCGCGCCAGCGCCGCCAGCGCGGCTTCGCCGATCAAAAGCGCCGAACGGTGAAATTGGGCATGACTGGGCATGGGTGAAGGATACGGTTCGCGTTGCGGCGAACACAACGCCAAATCATGATCCTGCAGTCGGCAGGTCAA
>CAYYJS010000065.1:0-15461 GCA_964472315.1 uncultured Victivallales bacterium
CTCCCGGTCGGCACTTTTTTCGCGCCAGTGGGTGAGCCTATGGGATGCTAGTGGATTGAATTCACTAAAGTCACGGTCTGCGAAGCACGGGAAATAGCGAAGGAGCACATATGGAGAAAACCAACATGAGTGCGTCAGGAGGAAACAGTCAGAAACCACACATGATGATCGCGTGGCTGGCGTTGGCCGTGACGGCCCGGTACGGACACACAAGGAGACGATCCATATGACGAGCGCCCCCTTTCTCCGGATGAGCGGCATCACCAAGCGCTTCCCGGGCATACTGGCACTGGACGGTGTTTCGCTGGATGTGGAACGCGGCGAGGTCCACGCGTTGCTGGGCGAGAACGGCGCCGGGAAATCCACGCTCATGGGCGTTCTGGCGGGCGTTCACCGCCCCGATGCGGGAGAGATCCTGATCGAGGGCCGGCCGGTGTCGTTCGACTCCCCGCGGGACGCCTTGCGCCACGGCATTTCCATGATCTACCAGGAACTGAGCGCGGTTCCGGAAATGACCGTGGCGGAGAACATCCTGCTCGGTCGCGAGCCGGTGCGGAGCTTCGCGCGAATCGTTGACCGCAACGCCATGCGGACGGAAACGCGCCGTCTCTGCGACGAGATCGGGACGGCGCTCGATCCGGACGCCAGGATGTCGTCGCTGGCCGTCGCCGAGACGCAGGTCGTCGAAATCGTCAAGGCGCTCTCCCACGATTCGAGCATCGTCATCATGGACGAACCGACCTCGGCGTTGTCCGATCGCGAGGCGGAACGGCTGTTCGCGACCATCCGCCGGCTTGCCGCCAGGCGGAAGGCGATCGTCTACATCTCGCACAAACTCGACGAGATCGCGCGGATCGCCGATCGCGTGACCGTGCTGAGAGACGGCCGGCTTGTCGCCACCCGGCCCCAGGCGGAACTCACGCCGCGGGCCATGATCTCGCTGATGGTGGGTCGCGACTTGAAGGAGTTCTTTCCGAGGGAACCTGTTACGCCCGGGGATGTTCTCCTGTCGGTCAGGAACCTGACCCGGCCCGGTGTCGTGTCCGATATCGGTTTCGACGCGCGGGCGGGCGAGATTGTCGGGTTGGCCGGGTTGATGGGCGCCGGCCGGACGGAACTCGTCGAAACGATCTTCGGCCTGGCTCCCGCGTCGTCGGGCACAATTGCGGTTCGCGGGCGGGAGGTGCATGTACGATCGCCCGGCGACGCGATTCGCAACGGGATTGCCATGCTTTCCGAGGATCGGAAACTGACGGAACTCAACCTCAAGGGGACGGTCAGGGAGAACATGACGCTCGCCAATCTGCGGGAATACTGCCGTTTCGGGCAGATCGTGGCGGCGGCACGGGAACGCGCGGCGGTGGACGGGCAGATCGCGGCGCTGCGCATCAAGACGCCGTCGGGGGACTCTCCCGTCGTTACGTTGAGCGGCGGGAATCAGCAGAAGGTTGCATTGAGCCGGCGTTTGCTGTGCAACCCCGACGTTCTGATCCTGGACGAGCCGACCCGCGGGATTGACGTTGGCGCCAAGGCCGAGATTTACGGCATGATGAACGAACTCACAAGGCAAGGGAAGGTCATCGTCATGGTTTCCTCGGAACTGCCCGAGGTGATGGGCATGAGCGATCGGATCCTGGTCATGCATGGCGGGAAGATCGCCGGGGAGTTTGCGCGGAAGGATTTCAACCAGGAGAAGATCATGGCCTGCGCCACCGGCCACATCCACACAGAGAAGGGAAGGCTGCAATGAAGACAAACTCGGACAGTCCCAGGTTCGGCGTGTTCATGGACACGATGAAACGGCAGACAACGCTGTTCGCGTTCCTCGCGATCTGCGTTGCGATCTCCTTTGTGTCGCCGGAGTTCCGGTCGCCCGCCAACATCCTGAACGTGTTGCGCCAGGTGTCCATCAACGGAATCCTTGCCGTTGGCATGACGCTGGTCGTCATCACCGGCGGGATCGATCTGTCGGTTGGCGCGATCGTGGCGCTGGCCGGGGTGCTGGCCTGCAAGTTCGCGCATCCTGACGCCTTTCCGCTCGCCGTCCCGATCCTCTGCGGCGTCGCGGCAGGCATTGGTTGCGGCGCGCTCAACGGCATACTTGTCGCCTATGGCCGCATAGCGCCGTTCATCGTCACACTCGGCATGATGACGGCCGCCAGGGGGTTGGCCTTTGTCGTTAGCGACGGCCGTCCCGTAATTGACCTGAGCGACGCGTACAATCGGATCGGGGGAGGATACCTTGCGGGCATACCCCTGCCGGTCATCATCCTGTTCGTTGTCGCCGCCATCGGCCATTTCGTTCTCGCGCATACCCGTTTCGGGCGCCACACCTACGCCATTGGCGGAAACGAAAAGGCCGCCGTGGTCTCCGGCATCAATCCCGATCGGATCAAAATCGCCGTCTATGCCCTGGCCGGCGCGCTTGCGGGACTGGCCGGCATCGTCATCTCGTCGCGGGTGATGGCCGCTTCGCCGGCCGCCGGACAGGGTTACGAACTTGACGCCATCGCCGCCGTGGTCATTGGCGGCACCCGGTTGAGCGGCGGCGTCGGAACCGTGCATGGCACCATCCTTGGCGCCCTTCTGATCGGCGTGATCAACAACGCGCTCGATCTGCTCGGCGTCTCGTCCTACTACCAGCAGATCGTCAAGGGCGCGATCATTGTCCTGGCCGTACTGGTCGAATCCATGCGCAGCCGGCCGGCCGGCGCGAACAGGGGACTGATCAAGGCGGCGCTTGCTCTCGTTGTGACCTTCGGCGCGATCTCACTGTCTTTCGCCGTGTGGAACAGGAAGCCGGCCCCCGTTCCGGCGACGGGGAAGACTGTGACCGTCGGCGTCTCGTATCAGAACCTGCAGAACGAGTTTGTCATCAACATCCAGGACGCCTTGCGCAAGAAAGCGGCGGAACTGGGCGTGAGGATCGTCGAAGCCGACGGCCAGGGAAAGGCGGAGAACCAGATTTCCCAGATCGAGAACTTCATCGTCCAGAAGGTGGATGCCGTGGTTCTCAATCCGTTCGATCGCCACAGTTGCATGCCGGCGGTGGACAAGGCCGTTGCCGCCGGGATTCCGGTTGTCGTCGTCAACGCGATCGTTGACAACCTGGACAAGGCCTTTGCCTATGTGGGTTCCGACGACATCGAGGCCGGCAGGATCGAGATGCAGTACATCGCCGAGCAACTCGGCGGAAAGGGGAACATCGTCATCATGCACGGCCCCAACGGGCATTCGGCCGAGATTCAACGCACCCAGGGAATCCGGGAGATTCTCGCCAAGTACCCGGGTATCGCGGTGGTCGCCGAGCAAACCGCCAACTGGGACCGGGCCCAGGCCATGGCCCTGATGGAGAACTGGCTGCAATCCGGGAAGCGGATCGATGCCGTTGCGGCCCAGAACGACGAGATGGCGCTCGGCGCCTACAAGGCGATCGAAGCGTCCAAACGGACCGGCATCGTCGTGGTCGGTATTGACGCCATTCCGGACGCGCTGGCCGCCGTCAAGAACGGTTCATTGGCCGGCACCGTGTTCCAGGATGCGCGCGGCCAGGGGGCGATGGCCATCGTCAAGGCCATGGATGCCGTGCAGGGACGGAAGTCGGAGCACATGAACTACATTCCGTTCCAATTGGTGACGAAGAAGAACCTCGATCGCTTCACGACCAAACCAGGAAAGGAATAACCATGCACCGTTCAAACCTGACTCCGAGAGTCCTGAGGGATAATCTCGCCCTCGCGATCGTTCTTCTTCTGTGTGCCGGTGCCGGGGCCGCCGAGAAACCGGCCGGCTCGGACCCGTCCTGGTACACGAAGAAGGCGACATTGCAGGAGACCGTGACGGCCGCCACGGCGTCTGCACCGCCGAAACAGGAATGGGGCCCCTGGCATCTCGTCGGGCCCTTCCCGAATCCGGACGGGAAAGGATTCGAGCAGGCCTATCCGCCCGAGGCCGGCGTGGACCTGTCCGCCCAGTACGATGGAATGAACACGCAGCGGATCGGCTGGGTGAAGAAACCCGCGTTTGCGGACGGCCAAGAGCACGACCTGCTGCCGCATGTGACCCCGAACACCGACGTGACCGTGTATCTGTATCGTTCGGTGACCAGCGCCGTGCCTGCCGAGATTCCGGTCTTGTTCGGCAGCGACGACACCCTGACGGTCTGGCTGAACGGCGAGAAACTCCTTGCCGCGAACAAACCGCGCGCGTGCCGTTTGGGCGACGACAGGGCCGAGTTGAAACTCAAACAGGGTGTGAACCATCTGCTGTTGAAGGTCTGCCAGGGCAAGATGGGGTTTGGGTTCGCGTTCCAGACTCGGACGGATGATGAGTTGAAGCGGCGGGAGAACCGGCTCCGTGACCTGCTGCGCCGGGACTTCCCGCGCGAGGCCGCGGCCTGGGAGAGGGAGCGCTTCCTGGCCAAGGCCCCGGCCGTGGCCGCCGCGGGCAAGGCGAAGACGTTTCAGGTCGAGAAGGTCCGGTCGCGGTTGCTTGATCGCGAGATCGCCCTGGTGCCGTCCTTCGGCGCGGCGGAACCGTCCTTCCTCGGCAGCGGCCGGGTCGGCGCCGGTGGGGCGAACGGCAACTGGGATCACCTGATCGGACCGGCCTATTCCTCGCCCGTCTTCCTGAGTTCGGAGGGACTGCTGCTGGAGGTTGGCAATGCCAAACCGGAGCGGCTGGCGTTCTCCATGCGGCGGATCGCCGGCAGCGGCGTGTTGTTCGGCAGCACGGAGAAGAACGGGGTGGCGGTGGAACTCTACGAGTTTGTCCCGTGGGACGGCGTGGAGGCGTTGCGCCTGGTGCACCTGGCCCCGCTCGAATCCGGCGGCGTGGCGGGCGTGCGCCTGCAGGCCCGCGTCAACGCCGGCGGCAGGTTGGTTCAGGGCAACATCGTCACGGTTCCGCGCGGCACGGGAGCGGCCAGTTATGGCAAGGAATGCCCGAACTGGGCGCCGCGCACGGCGCGGATCGCTTGGAGCGATCCGGCGGCAACGGTCGAGGAGGACGGCAAGGACGGCGCCGTCATGCGCACGGCGCCGTTCGATCTGCGCGGGAATGCCGGCCTCACCCGCTGCCTGGTCCATCGGGTGGAATGGGACGCGGACTTGAAGCCGGTCGAGTCGTGGGATCGGGGCAAGGTTGTTCTCGACGCGGCGCTGGCCGAGTGGCGCGACTGGTTCAGCCAGGGCGATGCCGGCGTGCTGGCGCATCCGCGGTTCGGACTGCTGGTCGAGTCGCAGTTGGCGTTCATCCGCATGCAGCAGAGTTACGACGGCGGCCTCATCGCGGGCGTGCGCCGTTACGCCTATTCGTATCCGCGCGACATGCATGGCGCGGCGCGCGCCTTCATGTCCACGGGACACCGGCGCGAGTTGCTGAACGAACTGCAATGGCTGGACCGCAAGTATCGGAAGTTCCGGACCATCGTGAACTCCAGCGAGATGGGTGCCGACGTGCGTGACTTCGTCGGCGGCCACAAGGGCAGTGAACTGCCGGGCTACTACCTGCTCATGGCTCGCGGCTACCTACGCATGGGCGGCGACGCCAAGGATCTCGACGTCTTCCGCGAAAGCCTCGGGCATGCAGCCGATGTCCAGATCGAACATGCGCGCAAGCAAGGTTGGCGTTTCGGCTTCAACGGCGACGAGACCGAGAGGTACACGGACCTGTTCTATGGCGGTCTTCCGCCGGGTTTCAACCAGGCCACGTGGTCCATGCCCTCGCATGTGCTGGGGTTGACCTCGGTGGACTTCTTCGCCCGTGAATTGGCCCCGCGCTGGAGCCTCGATCCCGCGCCGTACCGCGACGCCGTCGAGGCTTTGCGCAAATCGTTCGCGGAAACCTTCCTGCCGGACGGCGGGACGGTCCCCGCCTGGACCATCTTCAAGGGCGGCATCGTGCCCGATCACCCGATGTCGAACTACGCGTGTTTCCCGGCCTGGCTCGATGCGCCGTTGTCCGACGAGGTGAAACGCAACTCGGCATGGGAGGCCGCGTGGCACGTGAGCGAACACGGTTGGTTGAGCGCCCGGCCCGGGCGGGCCGAGGCGACCTGCGGACATACCCTGGCCATGCTCCTGAACGCCCTGATCGCGAGCGGCGCCGACCGCGCCACGTGCGATCACTTGGTCAACCTGATCCTCGGCGGCCCCCTGCTCCAGCATTACGGGCTGGTGAACGAATGGTACTCGGCCGACCGCAAGCCGAACGACCACAACCTGCGCCCGTTCGAGACCGGACCGCTGACGGAAGCGCTGGTGCGGTATATCAGGATGACAACTGTCAGGTAGGTTCAGGCCATGTTTACAGTCGAGCCAGAGGAACGAAGCAACCCTGGAAGAAAGACAACGATGGCGGAGTCGAGAACATCTTCTGACTGCCAAGGTAATCTGCCGCATGTCTGAGGTGTCCCACGCATCGGAATGCATTGCCGCGGTGGGGATCCGCAAGTCGTTTCCCGGCGTGATGGCGTTGGACGGGGTGGACTTCGCGGCCGCCGCCGGCCGGGTACATGCCGTTGTCGGCGAGAACGGCGCCGGCAAGTCCACCTTGATGAAAGTGCTGGGCGGAGTCCATGCGCCGGATTCCGGGACAGTGCGAGTGGACTCCGAGCCGGTTCGTTTTCGTTCGCCGCATGAGGCGATCCGAGCCGGCATCAGCGTGATCTATCAGGAACTCGATCTGGCGCCGCACCTGACCGCCGCGGAGAACATTCATCTGGGCCGCGAACCGCGCCGTCACCTGTTGGCGACCGACCGCGGCGCCATGACGCGCGCGGCGGAATCGGTGTTTTCCGAACTTGATGTCCGCGTTCCGGCCGACGAGCCGGTCGGCAATCTATCGCTTGCGGACCAGCAGATAGTGGAGATTGCCAAAGCCATCGCCAGGCAATCGCGGGCGATCATCATGGACGAACCGACCTCGGCCCTGACGGATCGCGAAGTCGCCGTGCTCTACCGTGTCATCCGTCAACTGCGGGCCGAAGGCAGGGCCATCGTTTACATCTCGCACCGGCTGCAGGAGGTATTCGATCTGGCGGACGACGTGACGGTGATGCGCGACGGACGGGTTGTGGGCGGCGGCGCGCTGGCCGGGTTCGGGCGTTCGGACATTGTGCGAATGATGGTCGGACGCGAGATTTCGGAAAACAACCGGCGCTGCGACCGGCCCGGGACCGACGTGGTATTGCGGGCGCACGGGTTGACGGCGCCGGGCGAATTTGCCGGCGTGACGTTCGATCTGCGCGCGGGCGAGACGCTCGGCCTGTGCGGCCTGGCGGGGTGCGGCCGGGAGGAACTGGCCCGCGCCTTGTCCGGCTTGCGGCCGTACGCCGCTGGAACGGTCGAGTTGTTGGGCGCGCTCCTGCCCGCGGCGCGGCCGGCCGAGGCGATCCGGCGGAAGATGGCGTTCCTGTCGGAAAACCGCCGCGAAGAAGGCATTTTCGCGCAGATGAGCGTGACGGCCAACGTTACGGTCATGGTGTTGCGGCGTTTGGCGCGACGATGGACCGGCTGGCTGCCGGCGGCTGCCGAACGCGCGGTCCTGGCCCGGCACGGAGAGGCGCTTCGGATCCGGTACGCCTCGCCGGCGCAGGAAGTGCGTTTGCTGTCGGGCGGAAACCAGCAGAAGATGCTGTTGGCGCGGGCGCTGGCGGCGGACTGCCGGGTCTTGATCCTCTGCGAACCCACCCGTGGCGTGGACATTGGCGCCAAGGCGGAGATTTACGGGTTGCTCGCCAGACTCAACGCGCAGGGCGTGGCGGTGCTGCTGGTTTCCAGCGATCTTCCGGAAGTGCTCGCGGTGTGCCACCGGACTCTGGTGATGTTCCAGGGGCGGCTGACCGGCGACCTGGCGGGCGAGCGCATGACCGAGGACGCGATCATGCACTGCGCCACGGGAACCGCGGAGGCGGGCGCATGAATGGGCGGAGTTTCTGGCGATGGTGGGACCGCTACGGGCTGCTTGTTCTGCTGGCGGTCAGCGCCGTGGCGGTCTCGGCGTTTCAGCCCCGGTTCCGGTCATGGTATACGGCGTTGAACCTGTTGTCGGCGAGCGCTCCGGTGGCCATCGCCGGCGCGGGCATGACGCTGGCCATCACGGCGGGCGTGTTCGACCTGTCGGTGGGCGCGCTACTGGCGCTGGTCAGCGTGACGATCGGACTGACGATGCCGGCGCTCGGCGTGCCGGGCGCCGTTGCGGCGGGTTTGCTTGTCGGCGCTCTGGCCGGGTTGTTCAACGGCCTGATCGTGACGCGCCTGTGCATTCAGGCGTTTATCGCGACGCTGGGCACCATGCTGGTGTGGCGCGGGCTGGCGTTGTGGGTGAGCGACGGCAAGGACATCAACCTCGTGCATGAGCCGGCCGTCAAGGCGCTGTCGAACGGGTGGTGGTTGGCGGCGCTGGTGGCGATCGTGTACGGGGTGAGCGCGTGGATCCTCTACCGGATGCCGTTGGGGATGCGCGTGCGCGCGGTCGGTTCCAACGCGTCGTCTGCCTGGGCGTCCGGCGTGAACCCGGACGCGGTCATCCTGTTCGTTTTCGCATACGCCGGGTTGACGGCGGCGCTGGCGGCCGCGGTAACGACATCCCAACTGGCGATCGGCGGGTGCAACCTGGGCGTGGCGTTCGAACTGGAGGCGATCACCGTGACGCTGCTCGGCGGGACCGCGCTGCGGGGCGGACTGGGACGCCTCGGCGGAACGCTGCTGGCAACCGCGCTGCTCGGCGTGATGCGAATCGCGCTCGATCTCGCCAACGTCAAGGACGAGTATCAGCGGCTGGCGATCGGCTTGTTTCTCATCGCCGCGCTTGCGCTGGACGGATTGCGCCGGAAACGGAGGACGGTCCGGTGAACGGAAGAGCCTCTTCTCCATGGCTTCGGGTCGCCGCGGCGCTGGAATGGCGGGAACGGATGGTTTTCGTGGCGCTCGCGTTGTTGTTTGCCGCGGTGTCGGCGGCGAACCCGAGGTTCGCCTCGCCGGCGAACGTTCTGAGCATTCTCGGCGACTCGTCCTACATCGGCATTGCGGCGATCGGGATGACGCTCTGCATCGTTTACGGCGCCTTTGACCTGTCGGTCGGAGCGTTGCTGGCGTTTCTTGGCGTGGTGGCGGTGAGCCTGGCGCCGCGGCTCCAGCCGGCGGTGGGCACGGCCGGCTTCCTGGCGGCGATCGTGGCGATCGGCGCGGCCTGCGGGCTTGCGAACGGCGTGCTGGTCGCGGGGTTTCGCATTCCCGCCTTCATCGCGACCCTGGGCATGATGTACGTATACCGCGGAGCGGCTTTCCTTGTCTCGAGCGGCAACGACCAACGGCTGGCGGACCCCTGGTTCCTCGCCCTGGCCAACCGCGAAGCGGCGGGCATCCCCGTGGTCTTCCTCATGTTCCTCGCGCTGGTCGCGGCCGGCACGTTCCTCCTGAACCGGCATCCGCTGGGCCGGCGCATCCAGGCGGTGGGCAATTCGCCCGCCGCCGCGCGCGCGGCGGGCATCCCGGTCCGGGGGACAACGCTGACGGTGTTCGCGCTCGTCGGTTTGTTCACGGCGATCGCGGCGGTGCTGCAGGCTTCGTTGTTGCGCGGCGCGCAGCCGGGGCGCGGCACGGAGTTCGAGCTCTACGTCATCGCCACCGTGGTGCTGGGCGGCACATCGCTGGCGGGTGGGAAGGGCAGCGTGATCAACACCGCCGCGGCCGCCATCCTGCTGGCCACGCTGCAGAGCGCGTTCTCTTTCCTGGCGGTCAGTTCCTACTTGCAAAGGGTCATTGTCGGTGGTGTTCTGTTGGCGGCGTTCTCGATGAACTGCCTGCGCGGTAAGGTCGAGCAGTGGCGGATCAGGCGCGCAGGCCGGCGAAAGGAGTCAGGTCAGGCATGAAATACGCACACTGTTTGTTGGCTGTTGCGGCGATCGCCGCCGCGGGTTGCGGCGGACCGGGTTCCGCATCGAAACAGCGGACGATCGGGTTCTCCGTTTACGACATGAAGTACGAGTTCTTTCAGGCGATGGAAAAAGGCGTGCGCGAGCGGGCGAAGGAACTCGGCTACGGCTACCAGCGGCACGACCAGAAAAGCGACGAACTGCAGATGGTGTCCGGCTGCAGGAGCCTGGTCAACCAGGGCGTGGCTGCGCTGATCGTCAGTCCGATCAAGCCCGACGCGCTCGGCGCGGTGGTCGAGGCGGCGCACAAGGCCGGTCTGCCGGTGGTGATCAACGATATCGGCGGCGGCGGCACGCCGTACGACGCGATCGTCATCTCCGACAACTATGGCGGCGGCAAACTGGCCGGCGACCACGTCGTCGCCGGCCTCGGTCCCGGCAACGGCCGCAAGGTCGCCATCCTCAAGGTCGAGCCGTCGGCCACCTACGCGATCCGGCGCGGCGAAGGCTTTAAGGCCGTGGTCGTGGCCAACGGCTATGCGGTCGCCTCCGAACTGTCCGGCCACAGCCGAACCGAGGAAGGCTACGCCAAGATGAAGAACATCCTCGCCGCGGCGCCCGACCTGGTCGCCGTGTTCTGCGAGAACGATCCCATGGCCGTCGGCGCCGCCCAGGCCGTGGCCGAGGCGGGCAAGACGGGCCGGGTCATGGTCATCGGCTTCAACGCCGACGGGGTCGCGCTCCAGTCCATCAAGGCCGGCACGATGACGGCGACCGTCGCCCAGTTTCCCGAGCAGATGGGCCGGCTCAGCGCCGAGTTGGTCGACAAACTACTGAAGAAGCAACCGCTGAAGTTCGACGACGCGGAACGCCGCGAGATCTTCGCGCCGGTCAAACTCATCACCAAGGACAACTTGCCGCTACAGCAGTAGTGCGGCGGCATGCCGCGGAAAGAAGTTTTTCGTGCAGCGTGAGACGATGACATCGCGCGAGCGCCTTCTCAAGGCGCTGGCTCACGAGGAACCGGACCGGGTTCCCATCGATCTCGGCGGGAATCAAACCGGAATCCACAAGTCCGCGTACGGAGAATTGCTCCGTCACCTCGGGTTGAACGAGCCGATCGAAATCATGGACGCGGTTCAACAACTGGCGCGGCCCGGCGAGGCCGTGCTGGAGCGCTTCCACGTCGATACGCGCTATATCGCTGCCGGGGCGGCGGCGGATTGGAAGGGGGGCATCGTCAAACGCGAGAGAGACGGTCGCTTGTGGCACGACTTGACCGACGAATTCGGCGTGACCTGGTCCATGCCGGAGGACAACCCATGCTACATGGATATCAGTCACCACCCCCTGGCGGAGGCCACGGTTGACGATATTCGGTCCTATCCGTTTCCGAAGGGCGACGATCCCGGACGGTTCGCGGGCCTGCGCGAAAAGGCGCTGGCCATCCGCCGCGACACACCCTATGCCGTTGTCAGCGGCATCTCCGGCGTCGTCTACGAGATCTGCTGGTACATGCGCGGCCTGGAACAGTGGTTCTGCGACATGGCGACGCAGCCGGAGTTCTGCGAAGCCCTCCTCGACCGGACGAAGACGTTCTGGCTCGACTGGTTCCGCGCGTTCCTCGACGAGGTCGGCGATGTCGTGGATGTCATTATGATCGGTGACGACCTGGCGGGGCAGTCCGGGCCGCTGTTCAACCCCGACTTCTATCGCCGCATCGTCAAACCGCGCCAGCGGGAGGTGGCGCGCTACATCCGTTCCCGGTCGAAAGCCAGACTCTGGTACCACACGTGCGGCGGCTGCGCGCAGTATATCCCGGATCTGATTGAAAACGGAGTCCAGATTCTGAATCCGGTGCAAATCAGCGCCAAGGGGATGGATCCGGCCGATCTCAAGGCGCGGTTCGGCGGAGACATCGTCTTCTGGGGCGGGGCGATCGATTCCCAGCACGTCCTGCCGTCGGCATCCCCGGCGAAGATACGGGACGACGTCCGGCGTCATCTCGAAATCTGGAAGCCCGGCGGCGGCTACGTCTTCAACAGCGTCCACAACATCCAGGGCGGCGTCCCGGCGGAGAACATCGTGGCGCTTTACGACGCGGCGTACGAATTCGGGTTCTACATTCGGTAAGAGGAGTATCTATGCGCAACAACGTTGGCCTCGTTTCGTTCGCGTGTCTGACCGTCTGCGGGTCCGCCCTGGCCATGACCCCGGCTTTGGCGGAGGACACCACACCGCCGGCAAACACGCCTGTTGCGATCGTCACACCCGCTACGACGACTCCAGCCAAGAGCGAGGGCACCTCGGTCCGCGGTCTTCTCTGCGAGGGCCGGACCGAGCCCGAAGGGATCGATATTGCGCAACCCCAGTTCAGTTGGCGCATCGACAGTATGGCCAGGGCGGTTTCCCAGAGCGCCTATCAGATTCTCGTCGCCTCCAGCAAGGCCCTCCTCGATGCCGACAAGGGCGATGTCTGGGATTCCGGGCGGGTCACATCGGAGCGCTCCTTGCATATCGATTTCGGCGCTGGCGCCGCGTTTCGTTCGACGACACGGTATTACTGGAAGGTCAAGATCTGGGACGACAAGGGTGAGGCCACTCCATGGAGTCCGACGGCGACCTTCCTGACCGGCAAGATGAACCAGAGCGATTGGGGCGGCGCCTGGATCGGCTCGTCGCTCACCGATCAACAGACCCTGTACTTCCGGAAGGAATTCACCCTCGACAAACCCCTGGCGCAGGCCGTCCTGAACATCTGCTATTTCGGGTTCGGTGAACTGTCGTGCAACGGCAGGCGAGTGACCGGCGAAACGATGGACCGTTTCGGCACGGTGAACAACGCGACCGATGTGGGTGGAAGAAATCTCTACAATACCGTGGACATCACCTCGCGCTTGCGCAACGGCCCGAATACCCTGGGTGTCATCCTGGCCACCGGTTATGCCAACGCTGGCACCACCTCCGGGGAGGCAGAAACCAACTTACGCTTTCCCCCCAAATTCATTCTGGACCTCGATCTCACGTATGCCGATGGCACACGCATGACGGTGACAAGCGATGCCAGTTGGCGCTGGTCTACCGGCGAGATCGGTCCGACCGTGCCTTCCCGGCACGAAACGATTGACAAGACCAAGAGCACGCCCGGATGGGACACACCGGGCTTCGACGACAAAGCCTGGCACGCGGCGGTTGATAAGGGCAGAACTCGTGTGGCCGGACCCATGACGGCGCGGACGGTCCGGCCGATTGTGGCTCGTCCGATCGCCGGGACCGACGACGATAACTACCGTACGAGCGGTTGGCCGATCATCACAGTCAGTGGTGGTACCGCGGGTCAGACGATCACCTGCCTCGTGAAACTGGGAGACTATTCACTGAATAAGAACAGGACCTACACCCTCGTCTGTAGTGGCAAACCCGTGGAGGTCTTCGAACCCCGATTCTGCTGGGGCGGAACCGACAGCGACCGGTTCGTTTGGGGTCCGCTGGGCGCCGCGACCGTCAATGTTCAAAGGGCCTCGGTTTGTTCCGACCTCATTCCCGCCGGTTCCTTTTCCTGTTCCGATCCCGATTTGAACTATCTCCATGATGTCTCCCGACGGACGCAGGCCAACTTTGTCGTCGACCTTCCCATGGACACGACGGAGGAGTACCGGTTCTGGCAGGAGGACCAGCAGAACATGCAGGAGACGTCGTCCTACCTGTTCCAGTCCATGGCGCTCTATCGCGAGACGTTGGAGGCGGTTATGCGCAACAACACATGCTGCCTCGGCAACATGCTTGGGTCAAGGGCGGGCAGGAGCATCGGCGTTGTCGCAGGTTGTACCTTGTGGTGGAACAACATCACTTGGATGCCGTTCATGCTGCACCAGTATTATGCTGACCAGCGCAGCGTTGCATCCTCCTACCCGGTCGTAAAGGCCAATGTGGATGCCATGATCCGCATCGAAGATGCCAACCATGTCCAAATTTGCAGAGAAGGTTGGGGCGATCACCTCAGTCCCGACCATTGCAGCAAGAGTTACATCGGTGCAATGGGATACTACGAATACATCCGGCAGGCCGGTGCCCTGGCGTCGGTCTTGGGCAAGACGGAGGATGCGATCCAGTATGCCACCAAGGCCGCCCAGGTGCGCGACGCGATCAACCGGCGGTATTTTGACCCGGCCACGGGCATTTACGACGGCACATTGCGGCAGAGCGCCCAGGCGCTGGCGTTGGGCATGGACCTGGTTCCTGCCGACAAGAAGCAACTGGCCTACGACAGACTGATTGAAGCGATAAGGGCCAAGAAATATCATCCAACCACGGGGTTTGTCTCCAACGGCTATCTGCTCAAGGTGCTCATGGATCAGGGGGCTGAGGATGTGTTGTACACCATGGCAAAACGCAAGTCGGGGCTCTCATGGTTCAGGTGCGCCGGTTCGCTTCACCGATTGACCGGCATGTATGGCGAGGGTTGGAATTCGGCCGGGGCCAAGTTCATGCCCTCTCTGGGCGGCAGCATCGCGTTGTTCTTCTACCGGGGACTGGCCGGCATCAGGAGCGACTTTTCCACGCCCGGATTCAAGAAGTTTGAAATCCGGCCGCTGGTCAACGTGCCCCTCACGCAGGTCCGATGCAGTTACGATTCGCCCTATGGCTTGATCCGCAGTGACTGGAGCCGGCCGGCGGTTGACAGCACCGATCTGACCATGGATGTCGTCATTCCCGCCAACACGTCGGCGATCGTGTCGGTACCCACGACCAATTCCGACAGCGTACAAGAAGGCGGCAAGCCGGCGAAGGGCGCCACGGGAGTGACCTTTTTGGGCCACGAGAACGGCCGCGCGCGTTTCGAGGTCCGCTCGGGAACATACCGCTTCCAGACCGCCTCGTGCCCAAAACCACCACCGTCTGAGGTCGCGATCACTCCCGGCGATGCGACCTTGCGAACCACCTGCGACAATGCGCACGAAGTCTATTTTAATGGCGTCAAAGTGGGAGCGTCACAATCCTGGAATTCCGCCCTGCAATCCAAGGTGACGTTCAAAGAAGGGAAGAATGTGATCGCGATCAAAGGGATTGATGGGGGGGGCGTGGGGGCGGTACTTGCCGAATGCGAAGCCCGGGGGGCTTTCATCGTTTCTGACGAAACCTGGAAAGTCAGTAATACACTCACGGACCATTGGATGGCCATTGATTTCGATGACAGTCAATGGCAGGCGGCCTCCGTGTACGCATACCGTGGTGAGGGGCCATGGGGGGATAAGGTGGCTGGTTTTACCGGATATCGTCCGAGTGCCTGGATCTGGACCAAACAGTTCGAAACCGACGATGTGGTCTACCTGCGTAAAACCATTATCTGCAAACGCTCCGATGCTGCCATCAAGGCGACTAGTGATGATGGCCAGAAATGAAACCGGAGCGCGTCGTCCATAACGAAGGGATCCAATCATGCCCGTACCTGCCATTCTGCTGTCCTTCGGACTGTCCACCATGCTCCTGATCGCGGTCGAGGCGCCCACTCACCTGCGCTGCGAATTCCTGGAGAACCCGCTGGGCATGGACTGCCTGGCGCCGCGATTGTCGTGGTGGCTGA
>CAYYJS010000066.1:0-14633 GCA_964472315.1 uncultured Victivallales bacterium
CCCCGCGGGCCGGGCGCATCGGCGCACAGACCGGCGTGATGACGCGCGCAACGGCCGATCGAGAATCCCCACATGAACCCGGAAGCGCTTTCGGTCCATTTCGGTTGACGCGAACGGCGGCGCGAACGGTGAACAATCGAGATGCTCACTACTCGTTAGCCGCTCTCGTCGCCGCTCGCCAGGCTCGCGACACCCGACACCGAGAAATGCAGACCCGTGGCGAAACTCGCGGCGCCGCTATTCCGCGCTTGATGTCAGGAGCCGTCGTGACTACGCTCAAGACGAGCGAGTGAACCACATTGCCGGGGAGCATGCATGATGGAAACCGGAAGCGAACAGGACCGCGCCATTCTCGATATCGACTTGCTGCGTTTCCTGCAGATTCTGAAGGTCGAACTCGAGCATCTGGAAGCGCACACGCGCATTCTCATCGACTTGTACCACGAACGCGAGACGCGCCGCGAGGTCACCGAGCACGTGTGCAGCGAGAACGTCGCCGTTCTGCGTAACGAGGAATGCGGGTTCTGTCACTTTGTGCGGGTGTTGGACAAGTTGGATGTGACCACGTTCGCGTCGCTTCCCGCGTTGATCGATGCCATTCGCACGGCGTTCGAACGCGAGATCCAGACCGCCGGTCTCGCGCATGCCGCGTTTCTTTTCGCCGATCGCAAGCTCAGAAAAGTCCAACACTATGTGGAGGCATCGGGGTAGCATGGACATCTTCAGCGTCTTCGAGAACCGTCACAGTTACCGCGGCGCATTCGCGCCGACGCCCGTACCCCGCGAGGATCTTGTGCGTATCGTCGACGCCGGCATCCGGGCGCCGTCCGGTTGCAACGCGCAGACCACGTCGTTCGTGATCGTCGATGACCCCGAAGTTCTGCGGGCGATCGCCGACATCGTCGATAAACCGGTCGTTCGGTCGGCCCGTGCCATGATCCTCTGCGTGGTCGAGCACAAGCCCGTCTACAACGGCCTCTCGTTTGCCGCCGAAGACTGTGCCGCCGCCACCGAGAACATGCTTCTCGCCATCGCCGCCCTTGGCTATGCCACGGTCTGGATCGACGGCGTGCTACGGATGGAAGGCCGGGCGTCGCGTATCGCGGCGCTCCTCGGCGTTCCACCCGAGCGCGAGGTCCGGATACTCCTGCCGGTCGGCAGACCCGCCGAAGTCTGGCGGCAGCGCGAGAAACTGCCCTTCGCCGAACGCGCCTGCTTCAACCGTTGGCCGCACCGAAATCCGTGACCAGCGCATTGATGCGCTGCGCGAAGCCGGTCACATCCCCGATGCGCGACCCTTGCGCGATGAGCGCCTGGTCGAGAAACACCCGTCCCAGCAACACGATGCGCGCGTCGCCCGCGTCGGCCTCATGCAGGGCCAGCAGACGCTGCACCGCGGCGTGTCCCGGGTTCAGCTCGAGAATACGCGGCGCCGCCGGCGCATCCTGCCCGGTGAAGTGCTTCATCAGACGTTCCATGTGGATGTTCATCTGGGCCTCGTCGCCGACGAGACAGGCGGCGCTTTCCTTCAACCGCGCCGACAGCCGCACATCCTTCACTCCATCGAGCTTGCCCTTGAGCGCCTCCAGCACCGGCGCGAACCGCTCCCTGACCGTCGCATCGACCGCGTCGCCCGCGCTCACGTCGCCCTGGTCGACGGCATGGAGCTTCTTGCCCTTGAACTCGGTCAATTCGCTCGTCAGGAACGGGTCGACCGGGTCGGACAGCAGGAGCACGTCCTGGCCCTTCGCGCGAAACGCTTCCAGGTACGGCGAATGCCGCAGGGATTCCGCATCGTCGCCGCAGAGGTAGAAGATCTCGGTCTGCCCCTCGTTCATCTGCGCCACATACTCGTCCAGCGTGAGGAACTTCCCGGCTTCGGTTCGGAGCGACCGGAACAGCAGCAGTTCGCCAAGCTTCTCCCGGTTCGCGAAGTCACGGCTGACGCCTTCCTTCAGGGTCATGCCGAACTCATGGAAGAACTTCGCGTAGGCCTCGCGCTCCTTCTCGAGCATCTCGGCCATCGTGCCGAGAATCTTCGTCACGAGGCTCTTCTGGATGCGCCCGAGCATCGGGTTGTCCTGCAGCATCTCGCGCGAAACGTTCAACGGCAGGTCGGCGCTATCCACCATGCCCTTGACGAATCGCAAGTACGGCGGCAGCAACGCCTCGCAGGCGTCGGTGATGAACACGCGCTTGACGTACAGATGCAGCCGCGGTTTGGGTTCGGCCATGAAGTAGTCGTACGGCTTGTGCGCGGGCAGGAACAGGAGGGCCTTGAACTCCATCGCGCCCTCGGCGGTGTAATGGATCGTCCTGGCCGGATCGGCGAAGTCGTGCGAGATATGCTTGTAAAAATCGTGGTATTCCTCGGCGGTGATATCCTGCTTCGGGCGCAACCAGATGGCTTTGCGCTGGTTGACCGTCTCTTCCTTCGCTTCGACCTTCCCGTCGGTCTCCTCGCTCGTCACCATCACGATCGGGTGCGCGATGAACGTCGAGAATCGCGTGACGATCTGGCGCAACCGCCACGGGTCCAGATACTCGTCGGCATCCTCGCGCAAGTGCAGCACCACGTCGGTGCCGGCGCCCTCACGCGCCGCATCTTCAACCGCATATGTATCGTCCCCCGTGGAGGACCATCGCGTGGCGACATCCTCGCCGACCTGGCGCGATACGACGGTGACTTCGTCAGCCACCATGAAGGCCGAGTAGAAGCCCACGCCGAACTGCCCGATCAGTTCGGGGGCGCCGGCCGTCTGCGCCTCCTTGGCCCGTTGCAGGAAGGCTTTGGTGCCCGAACGCGCGATCGTGCCCAGGTCTTCGACGATGGATTCCCGCGACATGCCGATGCCGTTGTCGGTGATGGTCAGCGTCCTTGCCGCCTTGTCCGGCACGATGCGAATGGACCATGCGTCGCCGCCCGCATCCGGCCGGGTCAGCGCCTCGAACCGCGCCTTGTCGATGGCGTCGGATGCGTTGCTGACCAGTTCGCGCAGAAAGATCTCGCGGTGCGAGTACAGCGAATGGACGATGATGTCCATCAGTTGCTTCAGTTCGGTCTTGAATTTGCGTCGCGATGTCGTCATGTCCATATCCTCCAATCACTCCTCGATGGGTCAAGGGCAAAGGTGATACCAAAACCGGCAGCCCGTATCAACCCTTGACGGCGTTCAGGCGCCGTGTCCCTCTCCACGGAACCGATGGCCTAGAACAACTCCCCCTGTCGGGGTGCGCCATCCTCGTGAAAACGCTCGTACAGCGACTGCAACTTGGCGATGTAGTACGCCACATTCTCATCGCGCGCCTCGGGATCCCAGTCGGCAATGAGCTTGGCTTGTTCGACGGCCGAAACCGTCTTGCGCGTACCCGTCACGTAGTACGTCACCTGATCGCCCGCGCGGTACTCCCGGGCGGATCGCAGCGCCAGCTCGTAGGCCGCGCGCCGGGCGCCCTCCTGCTTGTCCTGCTTGCTCTTGTACGTCGCCGGCGAGTCCTGCAGCGACTCCGTCTTGCCGAACTCGCGGATCGGCCACGCGCGCTCCGCGATCGCCTTCTCGAACTCGCCATACAGCGCCGGGATCTCGGCCGATCGCCCTTCCAACTTGAGGCGCAGGAGGCGTTCGAGGAACTTGCGCTGAAACGGTTCGAGACCGCGCGACTTCAGGGCCGCGCCTTTGATCACCATCTCTCCCTGCGCGTCCAGCAGCGCGTAGTTCTTCATCTTGTAGCTGTACATCGCCGTGAACTCGCCATCGAATTCGATATCGATGCCCTCCGGCAACGTCTCCGCGAAGGCCTTGCGGAACGCTTCCCGCGCGCGGGCCGGCGCCTTCGCTCCGGTCTCGGGCGGCACGAAGTAGATGCCGTCGGTATCGATCTCGATCGGCCGCGCGCCGGCCTTGCGCAGCGTCTCGATCATCTCGTGCAGCAGTTTGCGCCCCTCGGCCGCCACCTTCTCGGCCGCGTCGAAGTCCGAAAAATGGCCCTGCCCGAAGCCGAGGTAGCCGTAGAACGAGTTGATCAGCACCTTGAACGTCGACTGCAACGCATCCCAGTTCTTGCGCTCGGCGTCGCTACGCGCGGCTTGCATGGACACTTTGGCGTCGATGCGGAACGTCCGCAGCGACGCGAGCATATCCAGAAACGCATGGGCCGTGTCCGTCCGCGGCGCAATCCCGTGCTTCAACATGAGCGACGGGTACAGCGATCGCACGTCGCAATGGTGCACGTTGGCGATCACGCCCGTCTCGAACATATCCGTGTAGCCGCCGGCAAACGCCCGCTCGGCATCCGGCAGCGGCACAGCGGCGCCCGCCGCCAAATAGGCGCGCAGCATCAGGGCGTCGATCTTCGTGGCGTTGCCGCGCACGCACACGTTCTGGTAGCCGAACGGAAGCATCCGCGCCTGCGCGAAGAAACTGCGCGACAGGATATCGCCGATCGCCCGCGTTTCGCGCACATCGTCGCCGACATAACGCATCACCCGTTCGGGGTCCTTCCGGAAAGTCGCGGCAATCTCGCTGCCGGCGATGTATTCGCGGTGTTCGGCGGCCACGCCGAAATGCACGGCCACGCTTTTCAGTCCGTAACTGTCCAGCGAGCGGTGCGTGATGTCGTACAGTTGCGCCAGGAACATCGTGTCGACCACGTGACGCCCCTGGATCGAAAAGCGCTCGTAGCCGATCGTCCGTTCGCCGATCGTAAGCCGGCTCGCACGCACCTTGGGCACGCTGCCGTCGCGTCCCAGCGTCAGCTTGACGCGATGCCGCCGCGCCCGCGTCTGAATGTACGGCAGATCGAAGTTGAACAGGTTATGCCCCTCGATGACATCCGGATCGCGCGTTTGGAGGATCTCGACAAACCGCTGCAGCATGGCCTTCTCCGACAATTCCGTGCCGCGAAGCACCTCCATCCAGCCGGTCTGGTCGCCCATCGCGATGGCGATAATGGCGTCGCCCTCGCGTTCGGCATTGCAGAAGTCGTAGCCCTCGGTCGTCGTGCATTCGATGTCGACCTGCATCCGTCTGACCGATTCGAACGACATCCCGAGAAACAGCGTCTCGCCGGAACTCATCAGGTACTGCTGAACAGGGTCGCTGATGTAGCAGTACGGCGCATCGGCGGCCGCGGCGGACTTGCCGGCCGCCTTCGCCAGCCACTTCGCGCCCGCCGCGCAGGCCTGCCAGGACCCGAACCGTACGAGACGGTTCAGCGGGTTGGCGCCGGCGAGGCTCGCCACGTCGACTGCCTCGGGAATGTCGCCCGCGTAGGCGGCAGACGTCAGCACCCACGGCTGGAAGACGCGATCCTCCGACGCGCGGCCCTCCCCGTCCACGCGCACGCATGTCGCGCGACAGGCGCCCTCGACATCGCCGACCTCCACCGCGACCAGTCCCTCGCGCCGGGCGCGGCCAAAGAGAAGGGCGTTATGGGGTGTGGCGGCCATCAGTAACGCGACCCGCTTCGGACGCTGTAGTCGGGAAACGCCGTCAGCCAGAACTCGATCATGACGCGGTACTCGTCGTCGCGCTCCGAGCCGTCGTCACGCGTAAAACCGGGAAGTATGCTGCCGCCCAACCGCACCGACAGGCAGTCGAGATTGCGCTGGAGATAGCCGCCCTCTTCCTCGACGCGGCCGGCCTCGAAGTCGTATCGCCCGAACGCGTTGGCGGCCCAGTGCCGATTCGCATAGTAGGTCAGATCGCCGGACATGACGCTGGCGAATTCGCGGATGTACCGGTGTTCCAGCCCGGCTTCCCATCGCTTCTCGCTGCGCACGAGCAGACGGCTGTTGAACCGATCGATGACGGTTTCGTCGACGTCGAAAACCCCATCGGCACGCACGCTCAGCCAGAGCGTCGGATCGAATTCGGCGTCCGCGTACAGCTTCTCGATGAACTCCTCGTCACCCTCCGTGGCGAAGTTGAGGATGGTCGAGACATCCAGGTCGAGGATGTCGCTGACACGCCCGCCGCGTCGCGTCTGGAACTTGTTGCGCACGCCTACCCGCGTCTGATGCGCCTTATCGAGGGTGTCGACGGCATCGAACTGGTAGAGGTCCTCGGGCGGGACCGTCGGATCCATCGCGTACGTGTAGTCCAGATACGGTTCGACGACGTGGCGCAACCCCGGCCCCGCCGGATCGAGAATCCGGTAGGCCTTGAAGGACAATTCGACGCCGATGCTCGGGATGGACCGAAACGCGTTCACGCCATCCTCGAACACCGTCGTTTCGTTCGTCGCCGTCGTCGAAACGACCTCCGTGTTCGTGACCCCGCCCTGCACGACGGTATTGGTCTGGAACGTCGTCACCACATCGGTCAGCACATCCGTCTCAAGCGTCTTCGTATAGTACGTGCCGCGGTAGCCCGCCCTGGGCACGACGTTCAGCCACCCGAAAAAACGTCGTGGCTGATAGACGACATGCTCGGTATCGATGCGGAAGGTGTCGTAGTCATCCGCTCCGGAGTCCTCGGGGAAGACGCGTTGCAGAAATCCCGCGGTCGTCTGCCCGCCATAGTAGAAAGAGGAATCCCACAGTTGCTGACGCATCACGTCCAGCGACAGTTCGGGCAACCGGTTGACGTTGCCGAAGAAATCGTTCACGCGATAGCTCGTCAGCAGGTTGACCGTGTAGGCGTCCTGACGATGGGTCAGCACATAGTAATTCTCCGGCTGCGTGCGCCGCCGGTAGTCCCGCTCGAAGAAGTCCTCTTCGATGTCGGTGTCGCTGAGGTAGGTCGTTTCGAACAGCGAGTATGTCCGGATGCCATGTGTGTGCTGATGACGCACACGACCCCGGTAGCGTTCGCTATCGATATCGCCCGTCGCCGCATCTTCATCGCCGTCGATCGGATCTTCGTCGTCGGCGAAGTACAGCATCAGATCGCCGGCGCCGCCGTCCACGTTCCAGCGCAAGTCCTCACCCACCGCCACCCCGCGTTTGGCCCGGTAGTCCAGGTGGTGCTCCAGACGCAGGTACGGGCTGACACGGTGGGTATAGGACGACAGCATGTAAGGGCCCATGCGACTGTCCATGCCCGGGCGAAAGTGGAAGCCCGAATCCTCGCCCAGGTTGCGGTACCAGAACGGCATGTACATCACCGGGACCCTTCCGAACCACCAGACGCCGCCATATGTCTTCAAGTAGTCGCCGGGGTATACGACGATCCGCTTCGCGCTGACATGGTAGTGGCAGAACGGATACCGGTTCTCGCAGGTTGTCACACGCGCGTCACGGAGCTCGTACGCATCCTTGCCGGTGCGGGTGGCCTCGCCGGCCAGGATATGGAACGGCGTGGCGTCCACGGCGATGTTCTCCGTGTCCGACTTGCCGGTCTTGAAGTTGTACCGCAGCTTATCGCCGCGGAGTTCTTCACCGTCGCGCTTCAGAACCACATGGCCCAGCGCGTAGGCATCGCCTGTCTCGGTATGGACCAGGACACGGTCGGCACGCAGTTCGGCGTTGCCCTGTCGGATGACGACGTTCCCCTCCGCCATGATGCGCCCGGTCGCATGGTCGTAGTCCAGATGGTCCGCATCGGCCTCGATCGGCGCGTCGGGGTTGCGCCCCGGGTTGGCGGGCGCCAGGTTGGCGGGCGCCGGGGCGGCGTCCGCCGGCGCCGACGGCAGCGTCGCGGGCAGCGCGAGCCCCGCCATCGCGGCCAGGATGACCGTCCATTCGCGGTTTCGTCGGTTCATTGCAGTCCTTATCTGTCCGCCCCGGCACACCTGTCCAGGCGCGGAATCTTCGTCGCTTCCGGCACGGCAAATCGGAAATGGTCAAGGCTCATCATTGATATCCGAACCCGGTTCGAGAAGCAATACCGCGTTACTCGGTGCAACCGCTTTGTTTTGTAAAACAGGCTCGTGCCGACGCTGATTTCTGTCAAAATGGATGGCGTCTATCGATGGGACGAACCTTATGGAACTGGATTATGCCACTTTAGATCTGCTTCGCCAGAACCATCCGGCCTGGCGGTTGCTGTGCGCCCAGCACGCGCCACTGGTGACCAGCTTCCTGCACCGGGTGTTTGTCGATCCCAATGTGCGAAACATGCCGCAGGCGGATCTGGTCGAGGCGCTGGAGGATGAACTGTTCGCCTTGCGCCAGCAGTTAGGCGCCGATGCCTTTCCCGCCGGCGCGCAAAGTTATCTCAACGACTGGGCCGAGGACAGCAAGGGCTGGCTGCGTAAGTTCTATCCGCCCGGGACGGATGAGCCGCACTTTGACCTGACGCCGGCCACGGAAAAAGCGCTGTCCTGGCTGGAAGGGCTGACCGAACGGGAGTTTGTCGGCACGGAATCGCGCCTGCTGACCCTGTTCGATCTGCTGCGACAGATGAGCGAGGGCAGCGAGACCGACCCGCGGGTGCGGGTTGCCGAGCTGCAGAAGCGCCGCGATGATATCGGGAGGGAAATCGACCGCATTCTCTCAGGAGATGTCCCCTTGCTCGATGACACGGCCCTGCGCGACCGCTTCCAGCAATTCCTGCAACTGGCGCGTGAATTGCTCGGCGACTTTCGCGAGGTGGAGCACAATTTCCGGATACTGGACCGCCGTGTGCGCGAACGGATTGCCCTCTGGGAGGGAGGCAAGGGGCCATTGATCGAGGAGATCATGGGCGAGCGCGATACCATTGCCGATTCGGACCAGGGCCGAAGTTTCCGTGCATTCTGGGACTTTCTGATGTCGCAGTCCCGGCAGGATGAATTGAGCCGCCTGCTGGAGCAGATCCTGTCGCTGCCCCCGGTACTGGCGATGCAGCCCGATCCGCGTTTGCGGCGGGTACACTACGACTGGCTGGAAGCCGGCGAACATACCCAGCGCACGGTGGCCAGGCTTTCGGAGCAATTGCGCCGGTTCCTTGACGATCAGGCTTGGCTGGAGAACCGTCGCATCATGGATATTCTGCATCGCATTGAAACCCAGGCGCTGGACTTGCGGGAGGCGCCACCGCCGGGCGCGTTCATGCCGCTGGCCGAAATCGGCGCGGCCATCGATCTGCCCCTGGAACGTCCGTTCTACCGCCCTCCCTTCAAGCCACTGATTGACGACATGGCGCGGGACGAAGGGGATGCCGCGGTGGATACGGCGGCGCTCTATGCACAGGTCGTCGTTGACCGGGGCGAGCTGAAACAGCATATTCGACAGGCACTCCAAGAACACTCCCAGGTGAGTCTCGGCCAGGTGGTCGAACACCATCCGCTGCGGCACGGGCTGGCCGAGTTGGTGGCCTATCTGCATTTGGCGGCGGACTGGCCGGGGACGGTCGTGGACGATGACGCGCAGGAACGGATAATCTGGCAGACGGAGGCGGGCGCCCAACGGCAGGCCACCCTCCCGCGGATTATCTTGTTGAGGGATTGATGGATACCATGAGTGAGCTCGATCGTTCAACGAACCCGAACCATGAACTTTCGTCCGTGGTGGTGCCCCTACTCAAGGGCGTCGTCTATCAGGAGGATAACCCCGGCGTGTGGGGCGCCCTGCTCAATCTACAGGCGACGCTGCGCGATTACGTTGCCGTACTCGGACTCGAACTGATGCTCGACGAGGCGGAAGGATATGCATTCCTGCGCTCGCGCCCGGAGGACGAGCAGCCGGAGGGTGCGGCGGCGCCGCCGCGGTTGGTCGCCCGGCGGCCGCTTTCGTATCCGGTAAGCCTGTTGCTTGCGCTCCTGCGCAAGAAGCTGGCCGAGTGCGATGCCGGTGGCGGCGAGACGCGGCTGATCCTCTCGCGCGATGAGGTCGTGGAGCTGATCCGGATTTTCCTGCCGGCGGGCAGTAACGAGGTCAAGTTGATCGACCAGCTCGACACCCACCTGAACAAGATTGCCGAGCTGGGATTTGTGCGCCGCCTGCGGGGACAGCGACAGATGTTCGAGGTGCGGCGTATTATCAAGGCGTTTGTCGATGCCCAGTGGCTGGCCGATTTCGACAAGCGGCTGGAGGAGTACCGCCAGCCGCTTTCGCACCGGATGGAGGCGGCGGATGAATGAGGCCCTTGAACTCGAGTTCATGGCCGATGACCGGCTGGCCGGGTTCCGCCTGGAACGGTTGGAGGTTTTCAACTGGGGCACATTCGACCAGCGGGTGTGGACCTTGCGTCCGGATGGTCGCAACAGCCTGCTGACCGGCGATATCGGGTCCGGGAAATCGACCCTGGTCGATGCCGTGACGACACTGCTGGTGCCGAGTCACCGCGTCGCCTACAACAAGGCGGCGGGGGCCGACAGTCGCGAACGCTCGCTCAAATCGTATGTGCTCGGCTACTACAAGACCGAACGGCAGGAAACCCTTGGCAGCACCAAACCCGTCGCGCTGCGCGATGCCAATCGCTATTCGGTCATCCTCGGCGTCTTCCGCAACGTCGGCTACGATAAGACGGTCACCCTGGCACAGGTGTTCTGGATCAAGGATGCCAACGCGCAGCCGGCCCGGCTGTACGCGGCGTGCGAGCGGGACCTGTCGATTGCGGCGGACTTTTCCGGTTTCGGCAGCGAGATCGCCGGTCTGCGCAAGCGGTTGCGCGCGGATGGCGTCGACGTGTTCGACGGCTTTCCGCCCTACGGGGCCTGGTTCAGGCGCCGTTTCGGCATCGCCAACGAGCAGGCGCTCGACCTTTTCCACCAGACCGTATCGCTCAAATCGGTGGGCAACCTGACCGACTTCGTGCGCAACCACATGCTCGAACCCTTCGAGGTCGCGCCGCGGATCACCGCTTTGATCGCGCATTTCGAGGATCTCACCCGCGCCCACGAGGCGGTGCTGAAGGCCAAGCGTCAGCTTGAAATGCTCGCTCCGCTGGTGGCCGACGGCGAGCGACATCGCGAACTGGCGCGCACGGCGGAGGATTGGCGGGCCTGCCGCGATGCCCTGCGCCCCTGGTTTGCCGGTCTGAAACTGGATTTGCTCGATAAGCGCCTGGCCTCGCTCCAGGAGGATTTTGACCGTCACCAGGCCACCATCGCGCGGCTGGAGGAGCAGCGTCGCGACCAACAGGGACAGGAGCGCGAACTACGCCGCACCATCGCCGAAAATGGCGGGGACCGCATCGAAAGTCTCGGGGCAGAAATCCGGCAGAAGCAGGACACACTGGAGCGACGTCGGCAGAAGGCGGCCCGTTATGCGGATCTGCTGCGGGTCCTGGGTCAGCAGCCGGCCACGAATGCGGAAGCCTTCGTACACCAGCGGGCAGAAGCCGCGAACTGGCGCGACGCGGCCGCGGAGACCGAGGCCAGGACCCAGAATGACCGTACCCAGGCTGAAGTCGAATTTGCCCAGGGGCGGCAGGCCTACGAGCAGTTGCAGGCGGAAATCGGCGGGTTGAAAGCGCGGGTCAGCAATATTGACGAGCAGCAGATTGCCCTGCGGCGTACGCTCTGTGAGGCACTGACTCTGGCCGAGGAGGACATGCCCTTTGCCGGGGAGCTATTGCAGGTGCGCGAGGAAGAACGCGACTGGGAGGGCGCGATCGAGCGCTTGCTTCACGGGTTCGGCTTGTCGCTGCTGGTGCCGGATGGCCATTACGCCAGCGTGGCCGAATGGGTGGATCGCACCCATCTGCGCGGACGGTTGGTGTACTTCCGCGTACGGGAGGGTAGCCGCGGCGACTTGCCGGCGCTGCATCCCGATTCGCTGGTGCGCAAGCTGCACGTCAAATCCGATTCGCCCTTCTGCGAATGGATCGAGCGCGAAGTGGCGCATCGCTTCGATCTCGCCTGCTGCCGGTCTTCCGAACAGTTCCGCCGCGAAATCCGTGCCATCACCCGTGCCGGCCAGATCAAGACGCCCGGCGAGCGGCATGATAAGGATGACCGAAACCGCATCGATGACCGTCGGCGCTACGTCCTGGGCTGGAGCAATGCCGAGAAAATCGCGGCGCTGGAGGCGGATGCCGGCCGGCGGGAGACCGAACTGGCCGAACTGGCCGGACGGATCGGCGCACTGCAAAAGACGCAGACCAACCTCAAGGAGCGCATCTCGGCGCTCTCGAAACTCGACGAATACGCCGACTTCCGCGAGCTGGACTGGCAACCCCTGGCCGTTGCCATCGCCAGACTGGAGGCCGAAAAGCGCGAGCTGGAGGCCGCGTCCGACCGGCTCAAGACGCTCACGCGGCAATTGACCGCGCTGGAAACGGCGCTGCGGGCGACGGAAGGCCAGCTCGACGAGCGCAAGGACCAGCGCTCCAAAACCGAGCAGAAGATCAGCGCCGCCGGCGAGTTCCGGCAGCAGGCACGGGATATACTGGCGGAAACGGCGGCGGATGTCCTCCAGCGCTTTGACCTGCTCCAAGCCCTGCGCGAGGAGGCCTTGGGCAGCCATGTCCTGACGGTGGAATCGTGCGACAATCGCGAGCGCGACATGCGCGAGTGGCTGACCGCCAGGATTGACGCGGAAGACAAGAAACTCGTCCGACTGGGCGAGAAGATCATCCGGGCGATGGCGGAATACAAGAAGGACTGGCCGCTGGAAACGCGGGATGTGGATATCCATCTCGACGCCGTCGCCGAATTCAAGACCATGCTGGATCAGCTTCAGGCCGACGACCTGCCGCGTTTCGAAAACCGTTTCAAGGAGTTGCTCAACGAGAATACCATCCGCGAAGTGGCCAATTTCCAGTCGCAACTGGCGCGGGAGCGCGAGACGATCCGGGAGCGGATTGACCAGATCAATCAATCCATGACCCAGATTGACTACAATCCCGGCCGGTACATCCGCCTGGAGGCGCAAATTAATCCAGACACCGATATCCGGGATTTCCAGGCCGAGTTGCGGGCATGTACCGAGGGGGCGCTGACCGGTTCGGAAGACACGCAATACTCCGAGGCCAAATTCCTGCAGGTCAAGCGCATCATCGAGCGATTCCGCGGTCGCGAGGGAACCACCGATTCTGACCAGCGCTGGACCGCCAAGGTGACCGATGTGCGCAACTGGTTCGTCTTTGCCGCCAGTGAACGCTGGCGCGAGGATGACATCGAGCATGAGCACTATGCCGACTCCGGCGGCAAATCGGGCGGTCAAAAGGAGAAGCTGGCCTATACCGTGCTGGCCGCCAGCCTGGCCTACCAGTTCGGGTTGAAATGGGGGGAGGTGCGCTCGCGCTCGTTCCGGTTTGTGGTGATCGACGAGGCATTCGGTCGCGGTTCGGATGAGTCGGCCCAGTACGGGTTGGAGCTTTTCAAACAACTCAACCTGCAGTTACTGATTGTCACTCCCCTCCAGAAAATTCATGTGATCGAGCGCTTTGTCGCCAGTGTCGGCTTTGTGCATAACGAGGATGGCCGCCAGTCGGTCCTGCGGAATCTGACGATCGAGGAATACCGGGCGGAGAAGCAAAGGGTCCAAGGATGAGCTGGACGACGCCGGATGAGCTGAAGGCACAGGTGCGCAAACTGTGGGATCGCGGCATGCTGCTGACCGGCCTTGTAGACGGCGAACCCGTCTTTCCCCGGCGGTTGACACTCACGGCCCCCACGTCGCGCGATTTGAGCGAGCGGTTTTCCGAGGTGCGCGACTGGATTGCCTGCTTGTCCGCGGCGGCAGGGTCCTATCGCCTCGAATGGCGTCAGGTCAATCACCGCGTCCTCGGACCCAATCGACTGCCGTCGGCGGTGTGGGTCGATTCCCTGGACGATGCCCTCGGTCTGATCGGAAAGCGCCGGGTGGCGGACGCATTTGTCGCGTTGCTGGCGCAGACCCGCGAGCGACAGCCGGAACTCGTTCCCTGGCTGGCAAATCGACCGCTTGTCGCGTTGCCATTGCGCGAGGATTGGTCGACGTTGCTGTCGGTGGTCGCCTGGGTCCGGGCGCATCCCCGCGCGGGGGTTTACCTGCGCCAGATGGAGCTGCCAGGGGTCCACACCAAATGGATCGAACGCCACCGCGGTGTGCTGGCGGAACTGCTTGATCTCGTGTTGCCGTCGGACGCCATTGATGCTTCCCATACCGGCACCGGGGGATTTTGTCGCCGGTATGGGTTCCTCGACAAACCGCAGCGTGTGCGCTTCCGGCTTCTCGATCCGGCGATCCGGTTGCTGGACGTGGACGCCGATCAGGACATCACCCTGACGAAGGCCGCCTTTGCCGGGCTGGATCTGCCATCGGTTGCACGGGTGTTCATCACCGAGAATGAAATCAACTTCCTGGCGTTCCCGCCTGTGCCGGGGGCGATGGCGATCTTCGGGGCGGGGTACGGGTTCGACAACCTGGCAACGGCCGCCTGGCTTCGGCAAGAAGCCATCTACTACTGGGGCGATATCGACACCCACGGGTTTGCCATCCTCAACCAACTGCGCGCCGGCTTCCCCCGTGTCGAATCCCTGCTGATGGATCGGCAGACCCTTCTCGATCATCGTCCGCTCTGGGGCGTTGAAACGAAACCGGAAACGGCAGTCCTTGCGCGTCTGACTGCCGGGGAAAGCGCCCTCTACGAGCAGTTGCGCCAAAACCACTGGGGCGACCGTGTGCGCCTCGAACAGGAGCGGATCGGCTTCGACCACCTCCGCACCGCACTCCGGCAGCTTTGATGGACGCATCTGTCCCCAGTCGCCCAGCCGCGCAAGCGCCATTGAGCGCGGTCACGATAGTTGATGGAGTTCTGGTCGCGGTAAATGATGGACGC
>CAYYJS010000067.1:0-14256 GCA_964472315.1 uncultured Victivallales bacterium
AATGAAATTATTCGTTCCATCGGTACACGCTTTCCGCCGCAGTGGCAGTCTTGCCTATCGCGACTTTGGGGTGGCGGCAGTCGGGTCTGTAGTGGGCGCGAGCTAAGTCCGACAGGCTGCTAGGCCGACCGTCTCCTCGCGTGCGGCGTGGTTGCCGACCGCGCCGAGGCTCCAGAAGAGGGCTCCGAGTGAGATCCAGGCGAACACGGTGTTGAAAGTTGAAGAATTGGCGGCGGGCGGCCGTCCTCGGCAACACCGCTCGCCCCCTCACATGCTTCCGCCACCGGATATCCAACTGACCAGCCGAGGCCATCAACAGCCGTATTGTCCCGCAGTCAGGCGCTTCCGGGTTTACGTGCGGATTTTTCATTGGATATGCCAACAATCTGTCATGGCAACCTGCGTCAGTCATTGGTGTTCGATGATGATCAGGACAACGATCGGGACGATGATAAAGATCGACGACGATCGGGACAACGATCGGGACAACGATGCCGTGAGCAAAACCGATCATCATCATCGTCCCGATCATTGTCGATTTCCATCGTTGTCCCGATCATCGTCCCGGTCATTGTCGATAGCCATCTTTGTCTCGATCATCGTCCCGATCATTGTCGATTTCCATCGTTGTCCCGATCATCGTCCCGATCATTGTCGGATGCGATCATATGAAAGCCTCAACCATCTCTCGATTAGACAATAGAGAATCCCCCCACAAACCCGGAAGCGCCTTCATTTTGGCTTTTCCAGCTTCATCAGTTCCTGCTTGATCGCGGCATACAGTTCCGGCGCCCACTCCGGGACTTCAGGCATGCGCGCCGGAAGTTCCTGACGGCGAAAGTCAACTGGAGTCAATATCACCGAGATTGTGTCGATACCAGTCTCAGCGGCGAGGACGAACAACTCTTCGGCGGCCTCGTCTCCCATGGCGAGGCAGCCGATGGAGCAGTCCTTACCGTGAATCATGATGTCGGCCCCCAAATCCTCTCGCCCATCGAGTTTTCCCTTCGCCTTGTCGAACTGGTTCGGATAGTTCACGCGCAACGCCAGATGGTACATGCTGTTCGGATTGAGGGACTCGACCCGATACAGTCCCTCTGGCACTTGCATGTCTCCTTCCCGCAATTTCGGCCCGAGACCTCCGCTTGCTCCCAGGATGGGATACGACTTGAGGAGTTTGGGTGGGTCGGAGACCCACACTTCAAGCAGGTTTTCCTGCTTGATCCCTACGAGGGTGATACTCTCTGGTGGGTACGCAACGCCGATTTTGCGGAACTCCGGCCCGAGCCGTTCGCGAACGACACCGCCGAATTGTTCAACACGTTCCGCGACTGTCTGCTTTCCGCGTAAGATCTGGATGGCGGCAACAACTGGACGCCGCAGTGTCGCACGGAACGGGATGGCGCAGATCGCCAGCACGAGGATCGCCAGCAGGATATGGATTCGTTTCAGTATCGCTCCTCGACCTGATAGTCACCCGCCTTCACAACGCCTCTCCGCCCGCAACCCCGCGACCCCGACCGCCCTGCCGTCGTCTACAACGCGCACGCTGTCGGAGATTACGCTCGGGCAATCGCGGCTGTCAACGGCCTTGTTCCGAAGCTGGCGGTTGCGCGCCGGCCTCGGGCATGGGAGTGGCCGGCGCCGTGGCCGTTTATCTCGGTTTGGAACCGGGAAAGCGCACTGGCTCGGAGGCGGCTCACCACAGGTTCGCCCTCCAGGGGATAAAGTCCTGTCAGTACAGCGTGGCGCTATGTGCCCGCTGTCCCCCGGCGGACGGCGACATGAACACCCAACAGCCAACACGGAATGTCCAATGACCAAGGAAACGGGGGAGAGGATCGGTAAAACGAGAGCGGCGACGCGAGCGGTGGACGAGGAGAGGGATTCCCGAGGCAAGGGACGAGTCATGCATCCCGCCTGGTTATTGGATGAATGAGCGTCTGGCAAATGACGGACACTGGGGCAGCCGTAACCGCTTGTCTGAGCGGGAAAGCATCCTTCACTGGCGCCGCCACCCACGCCTGGTCAGGCTGAATGTCTTCCAAGGCCGACCAGAAACCCCGCTCCATGCGGGGGGCGGATGTGGCCTTGATTTCAATCGCCGTCAACTGCCCCCCATGTCGTACCAGCAGGTCGATTTCGGCGCCGGCGGAGGTCCGGTAGAAAGAGAGATCGGCGTCCGGAACGGCCGCGGCGACTTGCTCGATGACATAGCCTTCCCACGAGGTTCCGCGCACAGGGTGGCTGCTGAGCGCATCCATCGAGTCAATACGCAGCAGACGGTGCAGCAAGCCTGAGTCGCGAAGATACACGCGGGGGGACTTCACAAGTCGTTTCTTGAGATTGGCGGCATGTGGATGAAGTCGCCGCAGCATGTAAGCCTGCTCAAGAACATCCAGGTAGTGTCCGACGGTCTTGCCGCTGACTCCAAGGGAAGAGGCGACCTTTTCATGGTTCCAGAGGTCTCCATGCAGGTGTGCGCACATTTCCCAGAAACGACGCATCGTGATGGATGGAACACGGATTCCCAACTGGGGCAAGTCACGTTCCAGGAATGTCTGGATAAAGCTTTCCAGCCACACCTTGCTCAGCTCGTCGGTGGGTGCCAGAAAGCTCTTTGGGTATCCCCCTCTTAACCATAGGCATTCTTGCTGCCCGGATCCGACTTCGACCTCCGAAAAGGGCGCCAATTCGAGATATCCGATGCGCCCGGCAAGGGTCTCGGACGATTGCCGCAACAGGTCAGGCGAGGCCGAACCGAGGACCAGGAATTGGCCTGGTGTGCCGAGCTCATCGCAAAGACCGCGGAGAAGCTGGAATATGTCCGGGACGCGCTGGATCTCATCGAGGCAGACGATGTGACCGCGATGCCGCCTTAAGAATGTTTCAGCATCGCCGGCCAGTTTTGCGGCATCGGAAGGACGTTCAAGATCCAGATATAGGGAACTCGAATGCCCCGAAATGCAATGCTTCGCCAGAGTGGTTTTTCCGCATTGCCGTGGGCCGAGGATTGCCGTCACCGGGAAATAGCCGAGATAGGTGTCAAGCTTGTCTTGCAGATGGCGTGGTATATTCTCCATATCATTGCAATATAGGACGCCGCCTCCCGATATGCAAGGTTAATGTGTTGTTCGGTGTACTCGCCGAACGGCAATATTACCGCCGTCTGGTGGCCTGCCTGATCGGTTACATACTGTGGGTAAAGCTTTTCTGCCGGTTGCATTGGCACTGCCCTTCTCTGTAGACCGCCAAGATGCCATCGACGCCGCAGTGGGGCGGAACACCCAACAGCAGGCGTCAGGATATGCGTTCCCCGAGGATCAAGGAGGGTGGCGCCGGCTACTATCACCTGCCTTTGGCCACGGTGGCCGCCTACATCGACCTGAACCCGGTGCGGGCGGGCCTTGTCAAAGACCCGAAGGATTACCGTTTCAGCAGCTACGGGGCGGCGGTCGCGGGGGGGCGCGCGGCACAGGCCGGAATCTGTCATACCGTGGCGAGCCTGGGGGAGACGCCGACATGGACGGATGCGGCGGCTATTCGTCAACGAAGCCTTCCATCGCCATCGCGCGTATTTCAGCCGGGCGCGACAAACCGGCGCCCGACCGATGATCGGCGCATGGGAATCTGGCCAGTTCCGGACACTCTCCCCTTCAAAATCCGACTCGTTCCCCGCCACAAACGTCAACCGCCGCGATCCCCGCGCGCAGATGGCCTGGTACCTTCTCTACCTCTCTCCCTCCTGGTCCCGTAGTGGCCAGGATGCGACGGCCCTCGATGCGCGTAACGGAGCGGGAGCCGGACCCGGTGGCGCGCCGCGTGGCCTTCCGTAGCACGCGGCGCGCCATTGGCGTAGGCGACTAAACAAACATGAAACGCCGCCGGTCAACAGGATCGCATTGGCTGTTGGGTGTTGATGTTCGCTGTCGCTGTGCGGAGCCGTTTGGTGGCAATGGCGGGGAAAGCGCGCTGGGCTCGGAGGCGGCTCGGCACAGGTTCGCCCGCCAATGACCAATGACCGGATCAACACCCAACAGCATCCAGCGCCTGCCCGGCGGCTGTCAGGAACTGCTCGATATCCGCTTCCGTGTGGGCGGCCGACACAAACGCCACTTCGAATTGGGACGGCGGCAGGTAGATGCCCCGATCCAGCATGGCGTGGAAAAAGCGAGCGTACGCCTGGGTGTCGCTGCGTTTGGCATCGGTCAGGTTCTCCACCGTTCCGGCACGGAAGAACGGCGTGAACAGGCTCCCTATGCGCGCGATGTGCATCGGCCGTCGCGCGGCCCGTGCCCGTGCCGCCAGTCCCTCCGCGAGCGTGCGGCCCAAACGATCCATCCGCGGGTACGGATTCTCGCGCTCCAGCAGGGCGAGGGTCGTCGATCCGGCGGCGACGGCCACGGGGTTCCCGCTCAGGGTGCCGGCCTGGTATACCGGCCCGAGCGGCGCCAGTTTGCGCATCACATCGCCTCTTCCGCCCACGGCGCCGATCGGCATGCCGCCGCCGACGATCTTGCCCAGGCACGTCAGATCCGGCGTGACGCCGCACAGGGCGCCATAGGTGGTCGGTCCCAGTCGGAACCCGGTGATCACCTCGTCGAAAATCAACAGCGCCCCGCAGCGGTCCGCGGCCTTCCGCAAGCCTTCCAGAAAACCGGGCGCCGGCGGGATCAGACCCATGTTGGCCGCCACCGGTTCGAGGATGATGGCGGCAATGTCGTCGCCCTGCGCGCGGACCAGTTCGTCCACCGCGGCGAGGTCGTTGTATGCCGGCACCAGCATTTCGGCCGCCACAGCCGCCGAAACCCCGGCGGACGCGGCCATGCCGCCGGTCAGCAGCCCGCTGCCCGCCGCCACGAGCAGGCCATCGGCATGGCCATGGTAGCAGCCGTCGAACTTGACGACCTTCCGGCGACCGGTGAACCCGCGGGCCAGGCGGATGGCGGTCATCGCCGCCTCCGTCCCCGAACTCGTCAGGCGCACCATCTCCAGCGAGGGCGCGAGACGGCACAGCCGTTCGGCGAACTCTACTTCGCGCGGCGTGTTGATGCCAAAGGACGTACCGTCGGCCGCGGCCCGGCGGATGGCATCCACCACCTCGGGATGCGCATGCCCGAGGATCAAGGGGCCCCACGATCCGCAGAAGTCCAGCAACTCGACGCCGTCCGCCGTTTGCATGCGGGCACCGCTGCCGCTGACGACGTAGACCGGATCGCCGCCCACCGCGTTGAAGGCCCGAACCGGGCTGTTGACGCCTCCCGGAATCACCCGCTTGGCGCGGTCGAACAGTTCGCGCGAGGTCATTGCATCACCGCCTTTCTCCGAATACCTCGTCGTATCGGCTTGCCCAGTACGAGAGAATGATGTCCGCCCCGCCGCGCACGAGCGCCGCGGTCGATTCCCGGACCATGCCGCGCAAGTCCCCCCATCCGCGGTCGCTCATGGCGACCAGCATCGCGTATTCGCCGCTGACGTTGTAGACGGCGATGGGCAGGTCCGTCCGGTCCCGCAGGCGGGCGAGGACGTCCAGATAGAACAAGGAGGGCTTCACCATCAGGATGTCGGCCCCTTCCGCCTCGTCGAAAGCGGACTCGCGCAAAGCCAGGCGCAGGTTGCCGGGTGAGGTCTGGTAGCCGCGGCGATCCCCCTCCCGCGGGGCCGACTGCTCCGCTTCGCGGAACGGCCCATACATGGCCGACGCGAACTTGGTCGAATAGCTCATCACCAGCGTGTCCTGCAACCCGGCGCCATCCAGAGCCCGGCGGATCGCGGCGACCTGACCATCCATCATCGCGCTGGGCGCAACCAGGTCCGCGCCGGCCTCCGCATGAGAAACCGCCATGTGCGCCAGCGCGTCCAGCGCGGCATCGTTATCCACCTCGCCGGCCGCGTTCAGCGGCCCGCAATGCCCGTGTGTGGTGTAGGCGCAGATGCAGACGTCGGTGGCGATGACGAGCCCGGGGAATTCGCGTCGGAGCGCGCGCACCGCCTGTCGCACCACGCTCCGTTCGTCATACGCCGAAGTCCCGGTCCCGTCTTTACACGCCGCGTCCGGCAACCCGAAGAGCAGGACGCCGCCGATCCCCATGCCGGCCACGCGCGACACTTCTTTGACGAGAGTGTCCGGGCTGAATCGGTACTGCCCCGGCATGGCGTCGATCGGTTCCCGGATGCCGTTGCCGTCACGCACGAAAACCGGCCAGATGAACTTCTCCGGACCCGGCGGCGCCTGGTCCAGCATGCGCCGCAACCCAGGCGTGCGACGCAAACGCCTCAATCGAATTTCCGGATACTGGCCCATAATCGCGCTCCTTGCAGGTGATTCGCCGTCCCCATCAACACAACGCCCGTTGCACATAGTGTGCCGCCAGCGCCTCGATGCTCGCCTCCACCGTGGCCTCGTCGGGGACCAGGTCGGCCTCGACCCCGTTATGCCTCAGCGCCGCCAGCGTCGGCTTGCCCATGGCCACGACAAACCGGCCTTCGAGCGATGGCATGCCCCACTGGTCCGCATAGGACTCGACCGCGGAAGCGCTGGCGAAGAACACGATGTCGAATGTCGGACGGACCGGATGGGGTATGGGCTCGTTGCGATAGAGCATGCAATCGTCCACGTCCGCGCCGAACCCGCGCAAGGCGTCCGCCACTGTCGGCCCCGCCTTGTCCGAGCGCAGTCGCAGAATCCTGAGCCCCGGCGTCACCACCGGTTTGACCGCCGTCAGCAGCGCGTCGGCGCCAAAGCCGGACGCCGGTTCGAGATCGGCCTTCAAGCCCATCCGCCGCAACTCGCGCGACGTGCCTTCGCCGCATGTGACCAGCTTCGGCACGCGACGCAGATCGGTTGCCGCGGCGGTCAGAAGCTCGCCGAAACAACGGACCGCGGAAGGCGATGTCAGCACCACCCAGTCATACGAGGCCAGCCGCTCGATCCGACTCGATGCCTGCGCCGTCGTCCGCATCCGGATCAGCGGACGGCAGACCGGCACGCCGCCGAAGTCCGCCACCAGACCGGCCGCCTGATCTTGCAGGGCGTCGCTGACGGTCAGGAGGATGCGGCGTCCGTCGAAGGCGCCACCCTTGCGGTAACGGTGGCGGGCGGCTTCGCCGACGATCAGAATGCCGGGCATGGCGCAGGCGGCCTCCCGGATGCGGGCGGCAATGGTGGAGAGGTCGCCGGACAGCACCCGGCTCTGGTCGCTCCCCGCTCCGTATACCACGGCGGCGGGCGTGGTCGCGGGTTTGCCCTCCGCCAGCAGTTGTCCGACCACTTCCTCCGCCACGGCCAGCGCCATGAAGAAGACCAGCGGCAAGTCGCGGCGCGTATCCGCGGTCACGGCGCCCACGGCCCCGCCGGCCTCGCGCGGCGTCATCACGGTGAACCCGCGCGAGACGCCCCGACGGGTCAGCAACATGCCGGTGCCCGTCGTGGCCGAGCTCAGACTGGTGACGCCGGGCAGCACGCGGTACGGCAACTCCAAGGCATCCATCGCGTCGATCTCCTCGGCCAGCCGGCCGAAGATGCCGGGGTCGCCGCCCTTGAGTCGCACGACCCGCGCGCCCTGTCGGGCGTAACGCGTTACCAGGGCGGTGGTTTCGTCCTGTGACTTTCCGTGAACACCGCACCGTTTGCCGACGTCGAGGCACCGCACGGACGGGGGCAGGCGATCGAGCAACTCGCGCCCGAAGAGCGTATCGTGCAAGACGATATCGCAACGCCGCAGGGCCTGCAGACTGTCCAGCGTGCAGGCGCCGGCGGCGCCGACCCCCGCCGCCGCGAAGGTCACGGCTTTGACGTAAAGGCGGCGCAAGCGCAAGAACCAGGCGTCGCCGGCCCGAAAGGTCACGGCCAGAGCGCCCTGGCCTTCGGGGGGCGGGAGGTCCGCCACGGGAATCCACTCGGCGATGCGCTCCCCGAGGTCCAGGCGGGTCAGGGCCGCCCCCGCCATGACGAGCAAGTCGAACGCTCCCTCATCCAACTGCCTGAGCCGGTCTTCGATCGTTCCCCGAACCGGGATCAACCGGGCCGCCGGAAAACGCGTTCGGCAATACGCCTCGCGCCGACCGCTGCTGACGCCGATTCTCCCGTCGGGCGGCATCCCCGCCATGTCCCGGCCGTGCGGGCGGATCAGGGCGTCCCGCGCATCCTCGCGCCACGGCAGCCAGAACCAGTCCAGCCCCTCGCCGATCGGATCGGGGATGTCCTTCGCGCTGTGAACCGCGCAGTGCAGATCCCCCCGGCGCACCGCGTCGTCAAGGTCGCGCGTGAAGAAATCCGCCGGACTGATACGCAGATCCAGGCATCGATCGCGGTCCCCCGGCGTGGAGCAAGGAATTGCCTCCCAACGGACGTCCGGCAGCAACCGGGCGAAGCGGTCGATGGCGATCCGCGTTTGCAGGAGCGCCAACCGACTGCCCCGGGTGCCCACTTTCACGATGCGTGTCGCGGGACTCATGACTGTTCGCCCGCGAGACACGCCGCGAGCCTTTCCTTGATGTCGCGGGCCCGCCGGCAGGACGCCCCCCCGGTGGATACGGCCACCGTGACGCCGCGCCGCCGGACGATGGCCGGCGTGATGAAATCGCCCGCGCTCCACTGCGCATCCGCCGCACCGCAGAGGATCCGGCGGCGCCGGCAGGCCTGGAGCACGCGGCGATTGACGTCCCCGTCGTCGGTCGCCGCGAAGACGACGGTTTGCCCATTGACATCCGCCGCGGCAAAGGGGCGATCGCGGTGCGCGATCCGACCGGCCTTCTTCCGCCGCGCGAGTTCCGGACACAACTCGGGACTGACGACGGTCACGCGGGCGGCGGCATCCAGCAAATGCCCGACCTTGCGTGCCGCGACGGATCCTCCGCCGACCACGAGGCAGGGCTTGCCCTCCAGCAGAAGGCCGATCGGCAATATCCTCTTCGGCGGCGCGTCCACTCGCATCTCAACACTCCAGCGATTTCAGCAAACGGTCAGCCTGTTCCATCCAGACGTTCACGACGTCCTCGTATTCACCCAACCCCTTGACGACCGTGACCGTCGGGATGCCGGCCTGTTCGAAACGCGACTTCCACGATGTCTCAGCCGGTCCGGCGATGTCGTTCCTGGCCGTGTAGCCCGCCGCCACCAGGCAGGGAATAAGCCACGCCCTCCTGACGGCGAGTCGTCGGCATTCGTCCAGACTGTCGGCCAGCGACGGACTGCCGAGCATCATACCGAGAAACAGGCGGGAATCAACCCGGCGGCACGCGGCGGCCGCCGCGGCAAAGCCTGCCGCCCCGTGCGGGTCCGGACTCCCATGGGCCACCAGCACCACGGCGTCATCCGCCGTCCGCTCCGTCCGCAGTTCATTCAGGATCGTTTCCAGAACGCGGCGCCAAGCCGCTTCGTCCGCGAAAAGGGCGCGGCCAAGGACCACATGCCGCGCGTGACCGGGCGCCTGCCGGAAAGTCCGGACGGTCTCGTCGAGTTCCCTGTACTCCATGCCCTCCGACAGATGGAGCGAGACGACGGCGACATCCGCGATCCCGTCCGCCTGGAGCGCGGAGAGCGCCTGCTCGGGGCTGGCGACCGGAACGTCCGTCCGCGCCAACTTGCGTCGGACGCCGGCGGAAGTGAACGCCCAGCGGATGGCGACCCCGGGGAAGCGTGCCGCGGCCGTCCGTCCAATGCGATCGAACACGGCGCGGGCTTCCGGGCATGAGGTGCCGGCAGCGGCGAACAGCAGGGCCCGGCGGGGAGCGAAGAAGACCGGGCTTGTCTTCTTGAACTCGCGTGCCGACCACAGCATCCGGCCGCCGTCGAGTCCGGCTTCCCGCGCGAGCGCTTCGAACCGCGCGAGCGCTTCCGGGCGGCTTCCGGCATGGAGCATGGCATAGAGGTTGTATGGGAATTCCGCCGCCGCGTGCCGCTCGTAACAGTGGGTCACATGCGGACTCCGCGCCAGGACGGCGCCGGCCGCCGCGACCGCCGCCGGAGCGACGTTCCATACGCACATGCTGTTGGCCGTAAAGCCCATTTCCTGGTGGCGCACCACGAGCCCAAGGCGTCGGATGATCCCACGTTCCCGCCAGCGCGTCAGGAGTGCCAGCAGATCGGCGGCGTCGCAACCGAGCGTCCGCGCCGCGTCCCCGAAGGGCTCCGGTCCCAGAGGCAAGTTGCCCTGGAGGTGGCGGACGACCTGCCGTTCGTGTTCGCTCAAGGGCGTGACGTCTTCGTCGTCGGAAGGTTGCGGCCCCGGATCCGTTCCGGCGTGGTGGACGCTTCCGGGGGTGGCCCCGAACACCGCCTCGATCTTGAACCGGCGGACCGCGGGCAGGTTCAGCAGCGCATACGGTGCGACGGCGTCGGCCGTTCGCGCCACCTCGGCGGCGAGGTCTTCCGTCGGCGCCGTCAGGGTGAACCAGAGATTCGGGCGGCCTTCCCGCGCATAGCAGTGCGTGATACCCGGATGCGGTGTCAGTCGACTCGCCGCCGTCTCCAGTTCTCCAGCCGGGATGTCCGCCGCGCAGAGGGTGCTGGCGTAGCCGAGACGATGCGAGTCGAAGACGGCCCCGAAGCGCCGTGCCACGCCCGACGCAAACCATGCCCGGATGCGGTCCAGGATGTCCGCTTCCGTCAGACCGAACTCGCGCGCGATCGACGCAAACGGACGTTCCACGATCGGCACTCCCTGTTGGAGGGCGACCAGGAGGGCGCCGCCGGATAGTTTCGAGATCGCGTTCATACGTATGTCGGTTGGTAGGCGCAATCCGGATCGGCGGCCAGGAAGTTGCCTGTCGCGGCATAGGCCCGGGCGCGGCAGCCCGCGCAGAGGGTGCGGTAGCCGCAGGCGCCGCATGTGCCCTCCAGGCGGGCGGGATCGCGCAGGGCGGCAAACACCGGCGCGTCGCGCCAGATGTCGCCGAACGGCCGCTCGCGAACGTTGCCGACCCGCAGCGGCAGGTATCCGCAGGGCTGGACGTCGCCCGTGCGCGAGATGAAGCACACCGCCGATCCCGCCAGGCATCCCCGTGTCATCGCCTGCATGCCGTCCCGCGCGTCGCCCGCCGATGGCGCGTTCGTCCGGGATGCCTCCCGCGCGATCCGGTAGTACTGCGGAGCGCAAGTCGCCTTGATGTGGATGCGGTCGCGCAGTTCGATGGACTTCGCGAACAACCACCGCAGGAACGCCTCCAGTTCGTCCGGCGCGAGCCGCGCGTCGTCGCCGAGCTCCGCGCCGCAGCCCACCGGAACCAACGCGAAGACATGGAAGGCATCCGCCTTGCGGTCCAGAAGCAGCTTCAGCAGGGCGTCGACTTCGGTGACATTGTGTCTGGCCACGGTGACATTCGCCTGTAGCGAAGCTCCCGCGCGCGCCAGCGCGTCGTAGCCCCGCAGCGTGGCGTCGAAACTGCCCGCGACGCCCCGGAACCGGTCGTGGGTTGCCGCCGCGGCGCCATCCAGGCTGACGCTCACGCGACGGATGCCGGACCGGACGATCCGACGCGCCATGTCGTCATCGACCGCCGTGCCGTTGGTTGCCAGCGCGACGCGGCTGAACAGTCCCGTGCAGGCATCGGCGATCTCGAAAAAGTCCTTCCGGATCAGCGGCTCCCCGCCGGTCAGAATCAGGATCGGATCGCCCGTCGCCCGAATGTCCCGCGCCGCGGCGAGAATCTCGGCGGTGGACAGCTCGCCGTCGGCGGCCTCGGCCTGGGCCTCGGCCCGGCAATGGCGGCATTTCAGATTGCAGCGTGCGGTCAGTTCCCAAAACACGAGACGGAGGGTATCCTTCATTGCGCGATCTCCGCGTCGGTGAGGTAACAGTCCGGTTCGGCGGCCCAGAGATCGCCGGTGACCGCCTCGGCGCGGACCCGGAAGTTGCCGTTGCAGATGTCCAGCCACCGGCAGGCGGCGCAGCGTCCCTTCAGATACGGCTTGCGGTCGCGGAGTCTGGCCAGGAGCGGTTCCGACGGATCGGTCCAGATGGCGCTGAAAGGACGCCGGCGCACATTGCCGAGCATGGCGTGACGCCAGAACTGATCCGGATGTACGGCGCCGTCCCAGCTCACGCAGCCGATGCCCTGGCCGCTGCCGTTGCCGCCGTTCATCTTCAGCAGCGAAAGTGCCTGCGCGGCGCGTTCCGGATTCTCTTTCAGGAGTCGCAGGTAGACGTAAGGTCCGTCGGCATGATTGTCCACGGTCAGAACTTCCACGGCCTTGCCGGCGGCATGCAAGGCTTTGGTGCGCTTCAAAACGAGATCGACGACGTTCCGGGTTTCCGCATGCGACAGACGGCTGTCCGCCGGCATCCGGTCGGCGCGTCCGGCATACACCAGATGATAAAGACAGACGCGCGGGATCGCCTCCGCTTCCACCAGATCGAATATCCCGTCGACATCCCGGACATTCGACCGCGTCATGGTGAAGCGCAGCCCGACCTTGACGCCGGCGTTCCGGCAGTTCCGCAAGCCGGCGAGGGCCTTCTGAAACGCGCCCCGGGCGCCCCGGAAGCGATCGTTGGTGTCTTCCAACCCGTCCAGGCTGATGCCGACATAGGAAAGAGCCGCTTCCTTCAACCGGCCGGCCAGCACGGGGGTGATCAGCGTCCCGTTGGTGGAGACCACGGCCCGCATGCCCCGGGCGGTGGCATGCCGGATCAGATCGAACACATCCGGCCGCATCAGCGGTTCGCCGCCGGAGAACAGGACGACGGGGACGCCGAAATCCGCGAGATCGTCGAGCAGCGCGCGGCCCTCCTCGGACGAGAGCTCGCCGGCGTAGTCCAGATCCCGGGACCGGGAGTAGCAGTGAACGCAGCGCAGATTGCAGCGACGTCCCACATTCCAGACGACCACCGGCTTCTTGTCGGCGGAAAACTGGAGCAGGTGCGCGGGAAGGTCACGCGACCGGCGACCGTAGCGGAGCGGGTCCGAGGCCTCAACCGTGCCGCAGTAGAGTTTGGAGATCCCGATCACGCGCGTGGCTCCGTCGGGCAAGTCCGAACGAATCGTTTGCCGCGCAGTTCGTCTTCGACCACCCGCCATGCCTGCTCGACGGCCGCATGGCGTTTGGACAGGTTCTCGGCCGCGACGCGCTGAAGGTCGTCGATCGTACAGACATGCACATTCGCGATCCCGGCCGCCCGCGGGTCGATATCGCGCGGGACGGCGATATCGATCAGGAGCAGCGGGCGACCCTGGCGCAGCGCCATCGCGCGGTTTACGGCATCGGTGCCGATGACCAGGTGCGGCGCGCTCGTGGAACTGATCACGATGTCGGCCTGGGACAGGTAGTTGTCGAGCAACTCGAAGCGATGGGCCTGGCCACCGCAGCGCCGCGCCAGGGCCTCGCCGTGGTGGTGCGAACGGTTGAGCACGAGGACATCCTCGATGCCCCGGTCCACCAGGTTCTTGAGCGCCTGCTCGGCGGTTTCCCCGGCGCCGACGATCATGGCGGTCTTGCGCTTCAGATCATGGAAGACCGTCTCGGCGAATTCCACGGCCAGCGAGCTGACGGATACGCGTCCCCGGCAGATGTCGGTTTCGGTATGGACCCGCTTCGCCGTCCGGAAGGCGTTTTGGAACAGGGCCGACAACGCGTTGCCGGCGGTCCCGGCTTCCTCGGCCAGCGCCCAGGCCTGCTTGACCTGACCCAGTATTTCGGTCTCGCCGACGACCATCGCATCGAGGCTGGAAGCGACGGCGAACAGATGCTTGGCTGCCTCCACGTCCCGTTTGACGTAGAAAAGCGGCGCCAGTTCCGTGACCTGCTCGCGAGTCGCGTCGGGCAGGAGGGCTTCCACCAATCGGTCCTTGTGGAGCGTCACATCGACGCCGGCCGCGTAGAGTTCGGTGCGGTTGCATGTCGAAATCAGCGCCCATTCGGTTTCGGGGAACCCGGCGGCCATCCGGTTCAGCAACGCGGGCACGCCCGCGGCGCGTACGGCCACCCGTTCCCTCTGCGCGACGGGGGCGGTCCGATGACTGATGCCAACCAATGAAACGGTCATAGCGTGCCGAGGGTTCGCGAGTTGCCTGAAAATCGTCCGCGTTGTCCGTTACGATTACTGCCTTCGAATGGTATACGGCGTGGAGAACCCGCGCAACCCGGAAAGTAACTGCTCAGGTAGCCGCCCCAAGGCGGGCGGCTACCTGAGCGGGCGTCAAGGGGGCGTCAAGGGACAGGCCATCAGGGCGGGGCGTCAAGGGACAGGCCATCAGGGCGGGGCGAACGGTGTTGAAGATTCATGCGAGATACTCCTGCATGAGGGGCCGTAGAAG
>CAYYJS010000068.1:0-14129 GCA_964472315.1 uncultured Victivallales bacterium
CCCGGCTTGTCAGCCCATCCCGATTACGCCGGACCAATACAATTCCCCCCCCATAGACCCGGAAGCACCCGAAAAAAGGGCGGGGGTGTCACGTCGGCGGGGGTGTGACGGGACGCGGGATCGAGGCGAGTTCGATCGTTACCGGGCCATCGTTGTGGATTTCGACGTCCATGTGCGCGCCGAAAACGCCGGTGTGAACCCGTCCGTCGCCGAGGGCGCGACGCAGGGCCGCGACGTACTCGCGGTACAGCGCCTCGGCCAAGGCGGGTTCCGCGGCGTTGACGAAACTGGGGCGGTTTCCCTTGCGCGTGTCGGCGTAGAGGGTGAACTGCGAGATGACCAGGATGCTGCCGTCGACATCCTCGATGGACCGGTTCATGCGGTCCTGTTCGTCGCGGAAGATGCGCAGGTTGACGGTTTTGTTGGCGAGGGCGCGCGCGTCGTCGGCCGTATCGCCGTGGGTCACCCCGAGCAGCACGACGTAACCCTGTCCGATGGCGCCGACGACGGCGCCATCGACAGTGACGCTGCCCTTCGAAACCCGCTGGATGATCGTTCGCATGCGTACCGCTCCAAACCGGCGGCAAGCGTGCGGGAAACGACAGCCGGGCCGCAAGCGCGAAGTTGGCGGACGGTGCGGGTGCGGGGGAGTGCGGGAGCAGGGCGGAACAAAGCAAACGCAGCGTAATTCGCGGCGCTAATGGGGATCGGCACACGATAGCGGGCGAGAGCGGCGGACGATTGAGGACTTTCGCACTCGTTATCCGTTCTCGTCGCCGCTATCGTGCACCGATCTGAACCACGGTTGGCTGTCAACGATCGATGTCGGCGACGATAGCGCCTGACAAGGGGGTGGCCAATGAAACGCGGAGGCGGAACGATGCGGCACCGGGCCATGCTGCTGGTGGGGCCGACGGGATCGGGCAAGACGCCGTTGGGGGAAGCGCTCGCGGCGGCCGGCTTTGGCGGCGGCCGGTGCGCGCATTTCGACTTCGGCGCGAATCTGCGCGCGATCGCGGCCGGCGCCGGCGTGGCCGACCGTCTGGCGCCCGGGGATGTGGCCTTCATCCGGCGCGTGCTGTGCGAGGGGCTGCTGCTGGAGCGCGAGACGTTTCACATCGCCGCGCGCGTCGTCGAGCAGTTCATCGCGGCGCATGCCCCGCGGGCTGACGACTGGGTGGTGCTGAACGGGCTGCCGCGGCATGTCGGGCAGGCCGGCGATGTCGACGGTCTGCTGGAGGTGCGCCTCGTGGTGTACCTGGACTGTGCGGCGGCGGTCGTGCGGGCGCGGATCGCGGGGGACAGCGGCGGCGACCGCGGCGGACGCGGCGACGATACGCCGGCCGATATCGCGCGCAAACTCGACATTTTCCGTGACAGGACTTTGCCGCTCGTGGATCATTACCGGTCGCTTGGCGTTCCGATCCTGCGTGTGACGGTCGACGTCGATACGCAACCGGCGGCGATCCTCGCGCTGATGAACCGACAGTATGGAGATGGAGTGTTGTCATGAGTGTAACGATCAACGGACAGCCGCTGCCGCCTGAGGCGATCGAGTTCGAATACCGCCGTCTGCTGCAATTCTATTCCGAGCATCTCTCGCCCGAACAGCTCAAGGAGCAGCGCGAGGTTCTGCGCGCCCGGGCCCGGGAGCAGGCCATCGGGGCCAAACTGCTGATCGATGAAGCGCACCGCCTCGACCTGGCCGTGCCGGCGGAGATGGCGGATCGGGAGGTCCGCAAGCTGATGCATCGGGCGGGTGGGGAGGAGGCGTTTCTCAAGAGCCTCGCGGACCGCGGCATCACGGAAGACCAATTGCGGCGCAGCGTCGAAGAAGGCTGCAAGGTGAACGTGTTGATCGAGCAGGTCTGCGCCGGGTTGGACGATCCGACCGAGGCGGAGATGCAGGCGCATTTCGAGGCCCATCGGGAGGAATATCGGCGGCCCGACCGGGCGGCGGCGCAGCACATTCTCATCAAGCCGGCGACCGCCTCGCACGCCGACCGCGAAGTGGCGCAGTCGCGGCTGGAGGAACTCAGGAGTCAGCTCGAGGACGGGGCGGATTTCGGGGATCTGGCCGAGATGCATTCGGAATGTCCGAGCGGCAAGCAGACGTCGGGGAGCCTCGGTTGGTTTGCGCGCGGCATGATGGTGCCGGAGTTCGACGAGGCCGTCTTCACGATGGATGTCGGCGACGTCAGCGATGTGGTCCGCACGGAGTTCGGCTATCATCTGATTCACAAGACGGGACATGAGGACGGCGGCGCGGCCACCTACGCGGAATCGGCCGACAAGATCCGCGAATTCCTGCGGCACGCGCGGCGCGGCGAAGCCATCTCCGCGCACGTGCGGGAACTGCGCGAGAAGGCGGTCGTCGAAGAGTCCTAGCCCCTTGCCCGCGGTGTTTCGCTCCGCGACTTGACATTCTGATTCACTGCCCCATAGTGACGCTTCCTTTGGGCATGTCGTTCATGGGGAGTTGGCCGAGGGGTGTTCTTGATGGGTTGGGGCACGCGACAGGGCATCATCATCTGCGGAATCGTCTGCTTGGGGTTCGGTGGCGGGGCGGCGAATGTTTGGGCCGCCGACTCCGGCACGCGAGGCGTGTGCATCCAGGCGATGGCTGGCGAACAAGGCGGCGAAGCGGCTTTCTGGCTGTTTTCCATCGGGATCGCGAACTACAAAGAGTGGCCGGTGCTGCAGACGCCCATTTCCGATGTCACGGCGCTGCGGGAGGTCCTCCAGAGCGAATATCGCTTCGATGCCGAGCATACCCGCGAGATTCTGGATGAGCAGGCCACGTATGCCGGTATCGTCAAAGGCTTCGAGACGCTGATCGCACGGACCGACGAGAACGATTCCATTCTCATTTACTTCGCCGGGCACGGGCATGAGGACGGCTATTGGATTCCGCAAGATGGGGGTCTTAATAGTCGGGCGAATTGGCTTTCCACAGTGGTCGTCAAGGATTTCCTCCAGCGCATTCCCGCCCGGCATATCCTCCTGATCTCGGATTCATGTTTCTCCGGCGGGCTCGTGCTGCGCGGCGCCATGGATGGGGCGCGGACGGCCGTTCCCGTCATGCCGGTCGATCTCCGTGCCGTCTACAACCGTCGATCACGGTTCGCCCTTACGTCCGGAGGCATGGAACCGGTGAAGGATGGCGGGATCAGCGCGCAGCATAGCGTGTTCGCCTTCTTCCTGCTTAACGCGCTTAAGGCCAACCGTCATCCGTATATGATTGCGCCGGCCGAACCCCTGTTCGGCTACATTCTCAATGGATTGGCGGCGAACCCGATGAAGCAGCCGCAGCATCCCGTCTATGGACAGATCCTGGATGCGGGTTCCGCCTCGGGCCAGTTCGTCTTTTTCCGGTCCAGTTTCGACGCATCGCTGACGAATGTGCCGATCCGGCCGATTGTGCCCATTGCGGTTCTGGCGTCCCATGCGTCGGCGGACACCGAGCTTGACCTTCCGGAGTTTGACGGTTCGATCAGGCTGCTCGTGACGAATCCGCAGACGGGGCGTTTGAAGCTGGAAAACCGACCTCAGGTGACGCTGGACGGCGCTACGCATATTTCGCTGGCCCAGGGTCGCCATCGGTTCAGCATGCAACTCGACACGGGTGAAAGGCTCGGGGGCATGATCACGATCGGGAATGTCGACGAGGGGGCGTCGGTCACGCAGTTTGGTCTTGGGCGCGGGATTTTCTTCCAGCCGCACCATATTCGCGCGGCACTGGAGGGGCGGCCGGTCAGGTATTCGGTGCGGATCAACGATGTGACGGGCGAGCGCGAAGTCATTTCGTATGTGATGAGTCTGTTGTATTGATGCGCGAATGGGTGTTTGTGTGCGTCGAGGCGATGGGAGGTGTCAGATGGTCGTGGATCTCGGGTATGGGTGGCGTGAATTGGGCCGGCTCGCGGTGGCGGGCATGTTGGTGTTGACGGTGGGGTGTGCGACGTCCGTGCCGAGGGAGTTGCCCCTGCATCGGAGCAACAAGGCGCCGGGTTTCATGGTGACCGACACCAACTACGTCGAGTACATTCCTCTTTCCGGTGGCTACAAATCCTCGATGCGGACGACGGATACCGCCTCGGTGTTTATCAGTTCGCCTGAAGGTTCCGCGATCGTCTTCGAATCCGGGCGGCGGCATGCCATCGTCGGCAAGGACACGGAGGTCCTCAAGCTGCAACCGGGGCTCTATCCCATCCAATTGGAGCATGCCGCAAAGAAGACGCTGCTGCTTTCGGGACTGCTACTGGTGCGTAACGTGACGAAGGAAGTCGGTTTGGCAACGCTTGGGAAGAATGACGATACACGGATGTTCAATCCCGAATTGCTGAAACAGGCATCGCAGGGCCAACTCGTCAGCCACACCATCTCGTTCGATGGAACCGATGTTGTCACCTACTGGCTGGGCAATCGGGAGAAGCCCTGTGGGTCTCCATCAGGCACCTGCGAGGTCGATTTCTCACGTATTTCCGGTATCGAGTCGCTTGTCGTGAACGGCAAGGATGCGCCGACCTTCCGCGCGGTTGTGGCGGTTGCGCGCGGGACCGTCTGGGATGCGCGGACGCGCCGCATGGTGCCCTCACTCCATGAGCATGCGATCACGCTTGCTGTGAAGGGGCGCAAGTACCGCGGGTACATACGCAACCTCAAGGCCACCGAGTTCACCGCCTTCGTGCGTGTGCCCTGCACCATACCCGATGTTCTGCTCGATGCGGCGGATCGCGGGACCGTCTCTAAGTTCACGGTGCGCAGCAGTGGTGCAGCCGAGGTCGATGTCGCCGAGATCGTGTTAAGCGGCCACGAGTGAACGAATGATGCGGACGATGAGAGCCTTTCCGGTCGCTCTGGTTTTCTTGGCAATAGCGGGCTGCACGGTTGTTCCGGTCGCGGATCGGCGCATGATTGCCACGCCACCCTACAGCACCATCGAGTTTATGCCGGGCGATGAGTCTCACGACCCGTTCGCATCCCCTGGCGGATCCGTTTGCGGCCTGATCGGCGGGCATTTTGTCGGCGGCACGGGGACCGTGTATACCGCGACGCCGACGGCCACGAATGCGCCCGTGCCGGCGGCGCAGTCGGGTGCGGACATGCGATGTGCCGCGCGGGTTGGCGATATCCGCATGGGCCGGGCAACCAACCATGTGGCGGGCGCCGGGGAACGCTACATCGGGCGGATCGCCATGACGGAATCCTCGGCCCGCCTGTCCGGGGTTCTGCGTACCGACAATGTGGGCGCCGTCGGCGGCCATCTCCTGGTGGGTGAGGCGCATGGACGCACTGACCGGATGGAGAGGACCGAAGGGCATGTTGCGGTCGGCGCAGGGCGCGGCCGCGCGGACGGCTTGAGCAGCGTCGACGGGCGGGCCGCGATCGCCATGACTCCGGACGATCGTTCGTCGGACGTGAAGCCCGCCTCCGGTACGGTTCGGACCGGACTCGCGCTGGAATCCAGCAGTGACACCGGACTTGCGCGTCGGGATGTGCGGGTGGATGGCGCCACGCTCTTCACCGGCTTTGGCGGTCTGAATGAATCCGGAGTGTTGCTCGGGCTTTCGGATGAGGAGTTGATCCGGTTTCTGGAGGATAGTTTCGTGGCGGACGGGTTCTATGCGGGGCGCGCACGCCTGGCTGACGATGCCGCATATGCCGTGCCTCAGGCTGAAGTGGACGAGTTCATCCGACTGGTGCGCGAGGGCGCAACCATCCGCGAACTGCTGAATCGGCCGTTCTCGCAGTCGTTTCGCATGCCAACTGAAGAAGGTACGGGGACCGTATCGGTCGTGCTCTCGTTCGTCGCTCCGGGACCGGTGTGGCATGGACAATCGCTCGTGCTTGCTATCGAGGCTCGTAACGACGGCGGTTCGGATGCCTATGACATGCTTCTTGCGATCAGGTTGCCGCGGAATGCGTCATTCGAGCGTTTCCCGGTCCAGGCGTCGCGCGAGTCGGGCGCCGTGCAGTACGCGGACGCCGCATCGGGGCTGATCGTCTTGCGGTTGTACCGACCGCTGCTGAGCGGGCAAACCTTCAAGGCGACGGCGTTGGTACGATTGGCCCCCTGGCTCGTACGCACGCGATATGTACCGCGGCGCAGTCTACCGTTCGCTTCTTGTCGGTAAACCTGCCGTCGGCAGTTCATGCCCCTTCCCGTAGGAACGCCGGCTCGTGCCGGGCATGGCCGCCGAGGTAGTCCTCGCGGAGCGCGCGCCGTACGACGGGTTCGGCGGCCGTGCCCCGCGCGACCAGGTGCCGATGCAGGGCGCGGGCCAGGGCGACGGGGTCGAGCGTCTCCGCGGCGGCATCGTCCGCGATGCGTCGGCTCAGGTCGTCGAAGGCGCGAAACGGCGAAGGGGTGCCTTCCAGGAGCATCGCCATCGCCCGCGGGAAGCGCCGCCGGTTGGCGAGCCGTTCCCAGTGCCGCGCGAACCGCCGGATACCGGCGAGGTAGTCGGCGTCCATCGTCGACGTGGACAGGATGTCATACGGCGGCGTCGGGCGAAACCGGAGCTGCCAGGCCTCCACGTGCCGGGCGATGGGCGCGCCGTGCAGTCGCTTGAGGATGCCGACCTGCAATTCGGCCGGCCGGAGCCGTACGAGGCGATCGAAGCCGGCTTCGAACGACGCCGGCGATTCGCCGGGCAGCCCCGCGATCAGGTCGGCATGGACATCGGCGCGGGCGGTCTCGATATGGAACCGGACGGCCGCCTCGGCCTCCGCGGCATCGGCCATGCGGTGGACGCGTCGCGCGACTTCGGGATTGAAGGTCTGGATACCGACTTCGATGTGCAGGGCGCCGGGCGGAAACGCGCACAGACGTTCGCGGAGCGCCCCGACCGGCGGCTGCGGCGTCATTTCCAGGTGCAGGTGCAGACCGGACGGCAGGCGCGCGAGGAAGAAGTCCAGCAGGCGGCAGGCATGCGCGGGATGGGCGTTGAAACTGCGGTCCACCAGCTTGAAGCGCCGGGCCCCGCGCTCGAGCAGCGTATCCAGGGCCGGCAGCAGCCGATCGAGATCCAGGTCGCGCACTCCGGGATCGCGCGCCGAGATGCAGTAATCGCAGGCGAACGGACATCCGCGACTGCTCTCCACGTACATCGTGCGGCGGAGGATATCGGTATCGCTGTAGGCGTCGTAGGGCAGCGCGAGCGCCCGCACATCGGGCCGTTCGGCATCGACCACGGACGGCACCGGTTCGCCGGCCGACAGACGCCGGCAGACGGTCGGAAACGTGCGTTCGCCTTCGCCGCGGATCACGCACGCGACCGAGCGGGCGAGCGCGGACCCGGTATCGTGTCCGATCTCGGGACCGCCGAGAACGATGGGGATATCGGGGCGCGCGGTTTGCAGGCCCGCCACCACCCCTTCGGCGAGATCGCGGTTCCAGATGTAGACGCCCAACCCGATCAGAGACGGTGTTTCGGCGAGCAGGTCGGTGACGATGGCCGCCGCCGTGTCGCGAACCGTAAACTCGCGCAGCACGGCGTCCTGGCCGTCCGCGCGCAGGGCGGCCAGCAGGTAGCGGGCGCCAAGGCTGGGGTGACTGTACCGCGCGTTGATGGCGGCCAGCACGGGACGCCGGCCGGAGGTCGGGGGCGGAATCGGATGGGCGGCTGGCGTTTCCACGTACTTCACGAGATCGGGCATCAGAACCCGAGCGCATGGCCCGCGATGCCGACGGCCATCCCGAGCGCGAACTTGATCAGTTTGACGCCGGCGAACGCACGGCGCGAATGGGCCAGGAGCGGGATGGCGCCATGCCCGTCCTGCACGATCGAGTTCGCCAGCAGGATGCTGAACGGGATCGATCCATTGGCGTAGAGGGTCACGAACACGAGATGCGGCCCCGACTGCGGGATGATGCCGACAAGACCGGCCAGAAGCAGGATCGGCAGTTTGTGCCCGGTGACCAGACGCTCGATATCGACGACCGAGACCAGCAGATGGGTTGCCGCCAGCGCGCCGATGGTCCACAACAGGATGCGCCACATATGGACGAGAACGATATGCTGCCAAAGGTGCTCGTCGAGGAAATGATCGGGGACGGTGGCGACGATGGCCAGACCGACCAGGCCCAGCGCGAGGAGCATGAGACGTACCCAGTCCCATTCGGCATGCGCGTGTCCGGCGTCCTCGTGCGCGGCGTGCGTGTGCCCGGCGTGCGCGACGGCGTCGGCCGGCGCCGCGACGGCCTCCACGGCGGCAGCGTGGGCCGGGACGGAATCGGCGTGGCCGTGGTGGACGGGATCGAAGCCCAGGTGTTTGTGTCCGACGTGGCCGGAGAGCACGGCGATGAGGAACAGCGCAAGGGCGGCGGTCAGGAGTCCGCGCTGCGGGGAGCAGTTTCGCCACTGACCGGCCAGTTCCCGACGGGAGAACGGCAGGCACTCGGGGCGCTCGACGTGAACCGGCGTATACGCCCGCTCGCCGCGCGGGGCCGTAAGGCGCGAACGCAGCACGAGATCGGTTACCATGCCGCCCGCCAGCCCCATGGCGAAGAGGATGCCGAAGATCGCCAGAGCGCGCCCCGGAAAGAGCGCCAGCATGAGAAACGCCTCGTCGCCGCAGGTGGCGATCATGCCGGCCAGCATCGCCCCGAACGTGAACAGACGGTGCGTATAGAAACTCGCGACCGCGTATGTGCCCAGACACCCCGGCGTCGCCCCGAGGAAGGCGCCGAGCAACGACTGTCCCCACCGCCAGCGACGGACAGCCGCATCGCAGCGCCCGCGGGTCAGGACGCTGACATACTCGAGCGCCACCATCGTGATGAAAACGAAACCCGTGATGACGAACGCATCCGTAACCGTCTCGAAAACCCGTTCCATGGCCGTTACAGTATGAAGAACCCCGCACGGACGCAAGCCCGGGCCGGGGCGCATTTGCGATTCGGTGCATCCCTGGAGCGCGGGCGTCCCGCCCGCTTGGAAATGCACATGTCTGGCAACTGCGGGCGAGACGCCCGCGCTCCCAGGGGAACAACGGCGAATGTCCATGACTGCACCCAATCGCAAATGCGCCCCCCGGGCCGCAGCGCGCGGCTATACGTTTGACTTGCCGCTTCCGCGCGCTAGAATGCGACTCGCAGATGGAACGGGCGTGACGCGTTTCGCCGTGGGTCCGCCTGTAAGGAGAGAGCATGCATCCGTTGATGAATCACCTGGTCCAACTCCAGGAGCTCGTGCTGATCCGGGGCGAGCAGAAGGTGGCGGGGGGGGCCGGACACCTCGAGAAGCTCGACGAGTCGATCGCCGCCATGACCAGGCAACTGCCGAAAGACATACGCACGAATTTCGAGAAACTGCGCCACCGCGACCAGAACGTCGTCGTGCCGGTGGCGGATCAAGGCTGCACGGTATGCGGTATGAAGTTGCCCCGCAGCCTGCAGCAGGCCATCCGGCTGGGGCGCGATCTGCACCCGTGTCCGAACTGCGCGCGCATCCTGTACCTGGCCGAGGGGGCGCCGCGGAACACGCGTCAGCGGCCGGGACGTTTCGACACCCCGAAGCCCGGCGTGGCCCGCTTCTCGGCGGAGTCGCTGATGCTGGCGCAACTGAACGCCGACGACCGCGAGGGCGCGATCCGCGAACTGGCCATGCGCATGGCCGACGAGGGCTTCGTCGACCGCGGCGATCTGCTCGTCGAAGAGGCCTTGCGGCGCGAGGCGATCCTGTGCACGGCGGTTGACCACGGTCTCGCCTTCCCGCATGTGCGCGGCGTCGAGGGTGGCGGCCTGACGCTGGCCGTGGGGCTGAGCCAGAAGGGCATCGACTTCGAGGGGTCCAAGACCAACCTGACGAAAATCGTCTTCTTCCTCGTCATCCCGATCGCCGCCAGCGCCTTCTATCTGAAGCTGCTTTCGGGGCTGACTGAAACATTCATGGTGGCGGAAAACCGCAAGCAACTGCTGGCCTCGAAGGATGCGGCCACGCTGTGGAAGACGCTGATCAAGGTGACGCGGAAGATCATCAAGTAGGCGGTCGCCCGACGGCGCCGTGAAGGGGCATGCCCATGGAGAAGCCGCGACAGGAACCATCCGCGTTGCATGCGCTCTCGCTCGATGCGCAGTCCTCGCGCTATCAGCTCAAGATCGCCATCGCGCTGGTATCCACCGTGCCGCTGCTCGGCATCGGCTTCCTGGCGTTCGCCAACTACGCGGACCACGACTACTCGCCGACGACGCAACTCGCGGTCACCGTCTTCGGCATCGTGCTGGCGGGTAGCGGGTACACCATGCTGCGCCGGTTCCCCGAGAACCTCGAGCGTCTGCGCGACTATCTGCGCGACATCGCCCGCGGCACGCTGCCGGAGAAGGTCAATCTGCTGGAGATGACCGAGGACGTCAACGCGATCGAGGGATACCTGAACACGATCATCGACGGCCTCCGCGAGAAGATCGCGATGCTGGAGGAACAGCTCCACCTGGCGCGCGAGATGCGCGACACGATCGAGAAGCAATCGGTCGAACTGGTCGATGCGGAACGTCACCGGGTCATGCTGGAGAGTCTCGGGGCGGCCTGCCACCATATCGGGCAACCGGCGACCGTGCTGCGCATGTACATCGCCATGCTGCGCGACGAGGTGGCCGACGCCGGAATGCACGAGAAACTGGACGCCTGCATGGCCTCGATCGAGGCCATCTCGGAGATTCTCGACAAACTGCGCCACGTCAGCGCCTACCGGACGGTGCCCTACCGGATGTACCATGCCACCCGGGAACTCCCCGGCGATCGCATCGTCGACATCGAAACCGCCGGGGAATCGGCCCCGGTCAGGTCCCGCGCAACCGGCCGGTGAAACGCTGGATGCGCGCGCAGGCTTCCTTCAGGTCTTCCATCCCCGTCGTGAACGAACACCGCAGGAAACCCTCGCCGCAGGCGCCGAAGGCCGTGCCGGGCACGCATGCCACGTTCTCCTCCTCCAGCAGCCGCAACGCGAACGCCTTCGACGGCATCCCGAAATGCCCGATGGCGGGGAAGATGTAGAACGCCCCGCGCGGCGGCTCGCACGGCATGTCGGCATCGTTCAGCGCGCCGTGGATGAAGTTGCGACGCAGGCGGTACGCGCGGCGCATCTCTTCGATGTCGCCGTCGCCGTGCTCCAGCGCCTCGATCGCCGCCTGCTGCGCCAGGATCGGGGCGCAGAGCATCGTGTACTGATGGATCTTCATCATGGCATCGGTCACTTCCGGCGGCGCGCAGGAGAAGCCGATGCGAAAGCCGGTCATGGCCCAGGCCTTGGAGAACCCGTTGAGGAAGATGACGCGGTTCCGCATGCCGGGGATGCCGACGATGCTGGTGTGCCGTCCTTCGAACGTCAGCTCGGCGTAGATCTCGTCGCTGATCACGAGCAGATCGTGCTCGATGACGAACGCGGCGATCTCCTCCAGATCGTGCGCGGTCATGACGGCGCCCGTCGGGTTCGTGGGAAAGTTCAGCATCAGGACCCGCGTGCGTGGCGTCACGTGCCGCTCGAGCAACGCGCGGGTCAGCCGGAAACCGTCCTCGCACCGCGTCTCCACGGGCACGGGCACGCCGTGCGCAAACTGCACGATGGGTCCATAGGACACGTAGCACGGTTCGTGGTAGAGCACCTCATCCCCGGGATTGACGACCGCGCGAATGGCCAGATCGAGCGCCTCGCTGACGCCGACGGTAACCAGAATCTCGTTGCGCGGATCGTACTCGGCCCCATAGCGCGCGGCCACGTAGCGGGCGATGGCCTTGCGCAGCTCCAGCAGGCCGAGGTTGGCCGTGTAGGAGGTGGCCCCGTGATCGAGCGCGTAGACGGAGCTCTCGCGGATGTGCCAGGGCGTCACGAAATCGGGCTCGCCGATGCCAAGGCTGATCACATCGTCGCGCGTGCTGACGATGTCGAAGAAGTCGCGGATTCCGGAGCGCGGAATGTCGCGCAAGTGACGGGCGATGACGCTACGGGGAGACGGTGAGTCGCTCATGTGCTTTCTCGGCGTGCATCAGCACGCCCTGATCCTTATAGGTTTTGAGTGCAAAGTGCGTGGAGGTCGACAGTACGCCCTGGATCGTCGCCAGCCGTTCGTTGACGAAGGCGGCCACTTCGCGCAGGTTGCGGCCCGTCACGAAAACGAGCAGATCGTAACCCCCGGACATGAGGAACAGCGAGTCCACTTCGGGGAACTTGCTGATGCGCTCGGCGATACGGTCATATCCGCCGCCGCGATCCGGTGTGATGCGCACCTCGATCACCGACCGTACGCGTTCCAGTCCCAACTTGTCCTCGTTGACGATCGCCTGGTAGCCGCGGATGATCTCCGCCTGCTCGTACCCCGCGATGCGGGCCTTGATGTCGTCCTCGGTGGTGTCAAGCATCCGCGCCAGGTTCCGGGGCGACTCCAGCGCGTTCTTTCGCAGCAGCGTCAGTAATTCATCCATGGTATTGCCATCCTGCTTCGTATCGCCATTCCTGCATTACAATTGGCTTTCTTTATAGCGATGGAAAGGCCAACTTGCAACAGCATGAGTATCGCCAACGTCCGGATTGTTCTGGTCGGCCCGCTCTACGGCGGCAACGTGGGCTCGGTTTGTCGGGCGATGGCCAACATGGGCCTGTCCGATCTGGCCCTCGTTCAGGCGCGGAATCTGGACATGAACGAGGCGCGGATGATGGCGGTGCACGCGGTCGGGGTGCTCGACGGTCGCACGGAACACGAGTCGCTCGCGGCGGCGACGGCGGATTGCGGGTTGATCATCGGCACCTCGGCGCGCCCCGGCCTCTACCGGCAACATGCACGGACGCCGCGCGAATGGGCGCCGACCGTGCGGGAAGCCGCCGTGATGGGACGCGTGGCCTACGTGTTCGGCCGCGAGGACAAGGGTCTGAGCAACGACGAACTGGCGCTGTGCGCCCACGTCGTGCAGATCCCCACCACCGACGGCTACACCTCGCTCAACCTCGCGCAGGCCGTGATGATCTGCTGCTACGAGCTGTTCCTCGTCCAGGGCGAACACGTGCCGCCGACGGAGAAATCGCCGCCGGTCAGCGGCGCCACGCGGGAGCGCCTGTTCGAGATCTGGCGCGCGCTGCTGCTGGAAATCGGCTTCATGAAGTCCGACAAGGCCGACCATATGATGCAGGGCTTCCGCCGGATCATGGGCCGCGGGGCGCTGACCGACGATGACGCCCGCATCATGATGGGCATCGCCCGCCAAACCGAATGGGCCGCCCGCACCGGATTGGGACGGCTGCCCCCGCCGTGAACGGCGCTACGCGCCGTTCGTCCGGGCGGCTTCGGCGTGGTCGGAGTCGCGGATGCGGACTGGCATGCGGGCGAGTTTCTCGTACACCCGGCGCCGACGCTGCAGCGGCCACCAACCATACAGGTAGATCTCGATCGGGCGCCACATGGCAACCCAGCCGCCGATCGTCAGGCTCTCCCGCAGCAGTGACCCGGCCGTGCCGGGCCAGCGCAGGGCAACCACGCGGGCGGCCGTGAGGCAGAGGGCCAGGAAGACGCCGCCGATCAGCAGAGACAACCGGCCCTGCCGCATCAGGAGTCGGAATTCGCGGCCGATGACGCCCGCCCGATAGGCGAAGTAGTGATTCACCGACGTGCGCAGGGTCTCTTCGGTCTCCGTCGGCTGCAGGGGCGACGTGAGATGCACGACAAGCTGGAGCGGGGCGTGACGGGGATGTTCCATGGCCCAGCCGACGATGAATTCCTCGGCATCGGCGTCCATGTCCCGATCCGGAAACGGCGTGGGGTCCATGGAATTGAAAAGCTGAGGCAGGTCCTTCAGCTTCACTTCAATGATACCCGACAGCCCGGGGTCTGACGCGTTCATGTCCGCTGTTCCTCGTGCGCATCCGCGCGCCGACGCACGGCGCCGGTTTCGGGTGCATACTGTGGCGGGCGGGACGGAGTCTTGTCAATGTCGCCCGCTATCGTGTGCCGATCCCCATTATCGTTGCGAATGAAGATGCGTTTGCCCTGCCGGCCCCGCAAAAGGTGTTGACGGGTTTGTGGGGGGATTCTTCATTGAAAGGAAAGCTGTCGCGGACGGGGTCATGCTCAAACCGCCGTGGTCGAAGAGACGACGAAGTGTGGGACGAAGCGTAGACGACGAAGTGTGCGACGA
>CAYYJS010000069.1:0-14121 GCA_964472315.1 uncultured Victivallales bacterium
CGGCTGATCAGGACACCCGATTCCGGACTCCTGTTTCGTGCGCTTGCCCGGCGTGCGGCGTTGTGTATCATGACGGCATGAAGGATGTGGGCAGGTACGTGATCGTGTCGACAACGGTTGATACCATCGAAGCGGCGCGGAAGCTGGCGCGCGATGTCGTCGACGCCCGCCTGGCCGCCTGCGTGCAGCATACGGCGATCCAGAGCACCTACCGATGGAAAGGTCAGGTCGAAAGCACGGCCGAGTTTCTGTTGCAGGCCAAGACGCGCGTCGGTCTGGCGGAAGCGCTGATGGCCTTCATTCATAGCCGGCACACCTACGAAACGCCCGAGTTGACCGTGACGCCGATCATGGCCGGGTCGCCCGCGTATCTGGCCTGGATCGATGAGGAAACCGTGGGCACGAAGGTCGCGGCAGAAGTGGAACGTACCGAATGAAGACATTTACCGATACCCCGCCTGCCGGCGTCGGCATGGTCGAAACGCGGTGCGTGACGCTGAAGCTGCCGCCCGGCGGCTTCGTCATGGCGCATGGCGGCGTGCTGCCCGAAGTCAACGTCGCCTTCGAGACTTATGGCGCGCTCTCGCCGCAGCGCGACAACGTCGTCTTCATCTGCCACGCGCTGACCGGCGACGCGCATGCCGCGGGCACGCGTGCGGATGCCCCCGACGCCATCGGCTGGTGGGACGAGATGATCGGTCCGGGCAAGGGCATCGACACGCGCTATTACCATGTCGTCTGCGCGAACATACTCGGCGGCTGCAAGGGGACGACCGGTCCGAGTTCGACCGATCCCCGCACCGGGGCGCCTTACGGTTCGGCGTTCCCGCGGCTGGCGGTCCGCGATATCGTCGATGTGCACCGCCTGTTGCTGCGGGAGCTCGGCATCGAGCATGTCGCGGCGCTGGTCGGCGGATCCTTTGGCGGCATGCAGGTGCTTGACTGGGCGATCCGGTATCCCGAGATGGTCGGACGGTGCATCTGCATCGCCTCGGCGGGCTCGCTGTCGGCCCAGGCGCTGGCGTTCGATGCCGTCGGTCGCGATGTCATCACCGCCGATCCCGACTGGCAGGGGGGCGATTACTACGGTACCGGCCGCGCGCCCGTCCGCGGGCTGGCGCAGGCCCGCAAGATCGGTCATATCACGTATCTTTCGCACGGCATGATGGAACGGAAGTTCGGCCGCGAACGCCGACCGGATGTCGCGGCCGACCACGCCTCGTCGGTCCGGCACGAGTTTCAAACCGATTTCCAGGTCGAGGGCTACCTCGAGTACCAGGGCGCGAAGTTCATCCGACGGTTCGACGCGAACTCGTACCTGCACATCACGCGTGCCATGGACGAATTCGATCTGGTCGAGCAATACGGATCGTTGCAGGCGGCCTGCGAGTGCATCCGGGCGCGCTTCCTGGCGGTTGGATTGAGCACCGACTGGCTTTTCCCGGTGCGGCAATCGCGCGAGATCGCCGATGCCCTGCTGCGCGCGGGCCGCGCCGTTTCCTATTGCGTCCTCGAGGCGCCGCAGGGGCATGACGCGTTTCTGGTGGATGTCGAGCATCTGCGCGAAGTCATCCGCGCGTTCCTGCCATGGGTGGCGTCCGGCGGTTCGGCGGACGCGCGAACCCCCGCGTTGCACAAACCGGCGCGCCGCGGCGTGGCGCGTGCCGAGCGCGTGCGCGCCGCCGTGGATGAAGCGGAACGGGCGGCCGTGCTGCGCACGATCGCGCCCGGTGCGCGCGTGGTCGATCTCGGATGCGGCAGCGGCGATCTGCTGGCGCTGCTGGCGGGCGGGCGGGCCGCGGCGGGTCTGGGTGTCGACACCGACATCGAACAGGTCATCGGCGTGTTGGATCGCGGCTATGACATCGTGCAGCAGGACATCGACGGGGGTCTGGCGATGATTCCGGACGGCGCGTATGACTACGCCGTGCTCAGCCAGACTCTCCAGGTGCTGCAGCGTCCGCGCGACGTTTTGCGCGAGATGCTGCGCGTGGCGCGGGAGGGGGTGGTCACATTCCCGAACTTCGGCAAGATCTCGCACCGGATGCGGCTGTGGCTGTCCGGACGGATGCCGGTCGGCGGCGCGTTGCCGTACCGCTGGTTCGATACGCCCAACATTCACCTGTGCACGCTCCGCGACTTCGTGGCGCTGTGCCGCGAGGAAGGCATCCGTATTCTCGACATCTCCTGCATTCCGCAGGGCTGGGTGAGCCGCCTGCTCGTGCGACTGGGCTGGTGCAACCTCGGCGCGGATCGTGTGCTCGTCAAGATCGCCCGTTCGGGGCGGGATGTCATCGGCGGGGTCTGCGCCGGTTGAGGCAAGCGAAAGGGAAAGACATGAGACTGAAAGAGACACTCGACGCGATCGCTCCCCGCATCATGGCCGCGTTCGCGGAATGCGAGCACTGCCCCGCCGGGGTGCGCATGAACAAGGGCTTCTCGATGTCCGGGCAGGCGGCCGTGCAGGATGTCCTGCGGCAATTGATGGCGCTCATGTTTCCCGGCTGCCACATGCGCCAGCCGATCCCGGCGGGCGCATTCGAGGATTATTTCCCGATCGAGTTGGAGCGTACGGCGCTCGTGTTGCGCGACCTGTGCCGGGAGGCGTTTCGCTATCAGTGTGTCGTCACCGACTGCAAGCCCGAGGAATGCGACAGGTGCGATGTGAACGCGGTGCAGGCGGTGTCCGGCCTCGTCGAGGCGTTGCCGGCGATCCTGAAGGTGTTGCAGTTGGACATCGTCGCGGCCTACGAGGGCGATCCCGCGGCGAAGTCGACCATGGAGGTGGTGATGAGCTACCCCGGCGTGTTCGCCACCATCGTGCACCGGATCGCCCACCAGCTTCAGACGGCCGGCGTACCCCTGATTCCGCGCGTCATGTCCGAGTACGCGCATTCGGTGACGGGCATCGACATCCATCCCGGCGCCGTCATCGGCGAAGGTTTCTTCATCGATCATGGGACGGGGGTGGTCATTGGCGAGACCTGCGAGATCGGCATGCACGTGAAACTCTACCAGGGCGTGACGCTCGGCGCGCTGAGTTTCGAGAAGGACGAACAGGGGCGGCTTGTGAAGGGCATCAAGCGCCATCCCGATGTTGAGGATCATGTTGTCATCTACGCCGGCGCGACCATTCTCGGCGGTCGAACGCGGATCGGCGCCTATTCCGAGATCGGCGGCAACGTGTGGTTGACGCATTCCGTGCCGGCGCATTCGAAGGTCTACAATCGCCAGCCGAAACCGCTTATCCGCGAGAAGGACGGCACCTGGACGACCGTCGACGGTCCCTGGGACGATCTTGGCGCCGGGATCTGAACGCCGTTCGCGGGGTTGACACGGTTGGCGAAATCCCCTATACAAGGCGGACATTTCAGCGGCGGCAGGCGCCGGACGAGCCTGTTTTCAATGTGGCGAGGTAGCTCAGTTGGTAGAGCAGGGGACTGAAAATCCCCGTGTCGGCGGTTCGATTCCGTTCCTCGCCACCATTCTTTGTAGATGGCTTCTTTGTTGGCCATTTGCGCGATTCCGGCGCCAGGCTCCCTTGTGGCGGTAGTTGTTCCGGTAGTCATTCGCAAACCATCCGGCGCGTCCCGCCCCGGATTCCACCGGCGCGTCCCTCCAGTTGGCCGATCCCTGCCGGGGTTGCCGGGGATTGTTTTCCGTTTTCGGTTGCATCGCGGCGAATACATGGTCTAAATACTGGCCCATTCAATTCGCCGGGTGAGCCGGCGTGAACCAACGCGTCGGGCGAGCGAGTCCGTCACTAAGGAAGGTGCGTGGTGCTATGGGTGCTGATTCCGTGATTCCTCTGGCATGGTGGATCGCGCCGATCGCCTCGGTGATCGGCCTGTTTTTTGCCTGGGTGTGTTATCGCCTGATGATGAATGCCCCCAAGGGCAACGCACGCATGGAGGAGATCGCGGGCTACGTGCGCGAGGGGGCCATGGCCTACCTGCGTCAGCAGTATTCGCGCGTCAGCCTGGTGTTCGCCGTGCTGGTGGCGATTTTCGCCGTGCTGGCGTACTTAGGCGTGCAGAACCCGTTCGTGCCGCTGGCCTTCCTGACGGGCGGTTTCTTCTCCGGACTGTGCGGCTACCTTGGGATGAAGACCGCCACGTCGGCATCGAGCCGCACGGCGCAGGGCGCGAGCGAAGGACTTAACCGCGGTCTGCAAGTGGCGTTCCGTTCGGGCGCCGTGATGGGGTTGGTCGTCGTCGGTTTCGGCCTGCTCGACATCTCGATCTGGTACTTCCTTCTCGATCAGGTCGTCTATACGCCCGAGCACATGAAGAACGGTCTCTGGTTCCTGGTTCCGGCCGGGTTCGATCCCGACCACAAACTGATCGAGATGACAACCACCATGTTGACCTTCGGCATGGGCGCCTCGACGCAGGCGCTGTTCGCACGCGTCGGCGGCGGCATCTACACGAAGGCCGCCGATGTCGGGGCGGATCTGGTCGGCAAGGTGGAAGCGGGCATCCCGGAGGACGATCCCCGCAATCCGGCGACGATCGCGGACAATGTCGGCGACAACGTCGGCGACGTCGCGGGCATGGGTGCGGACCTGTACGAGTCCTACTGCGGGTCCATCCTCGCCACGGCGGCGCTGGGCGCGGCCATTCCCGGCCTGACCGGTATCGGATCGGCCAACGCGGTGGCGGCCCCGATGATCATCGCGGGCATCGGCATTCTGCTCTCGATCATCGGCATCTTCGCGGTGCGCTGCAAGGAAGACGCCAACATGGCGACGCTGCTGCAGGCCTTGCGCCTCGGCACGTGGGGCAGTACGGCGCTGATCGTGGTGGCGCTCGCGATTCTGGCGAAAGTGGGCGTGATCTCCTGGGGCGTCTTTGGCTCCGCGTTGGCCGGGTTGCTGGCGGGCGTGACCATCGGCTACTCGACGGAACGGTACACCTCGGATAGCTACGCCTCCACGCAGGGGATCGCGAAGGCGTCTTCGACGGGGCCGGCGACGGTCATCATCGAAGGCCTCGCCGTGGGCATGCAGTCAGCCGGCGTGCCGGTCGTGACGACGGTGCTCGCCATCATCGCCGCCTACGGCTTCGCGGGCGGCTTCAGCGAGCCGATGAGCGGTCTTTACGGTGTCGGTTTTGCGGCGGTCGGTATGCTGGCCACCTTGGGCATCACGCTGGCCACGGATGCGTACGGTCCGATCGCCGACAACGCGGGCGGCAATGCCGAGATGTCGGGTCTGCCTCCCGAGGTGCGCATGCGTACCGACAACCTGGACATGCTGGGCAACACGACGGCGGCGACGGGCAAGGGTTTTGCCATCGGTTCCGCGGCGTTGACGGCGCTGGCCCTGTTGGCGGCGCAGGTGATGGAACTCGATGTTTGGACGAAGAAGCTGGCGGCAGCGGGCAAGGTCGACTTCTTCAATGCGGCGCACTATGCGACCTTTGCCAACAAGCTGGACTACTACATCGATTTCTACCACCTGAACATTCTCAATCCCTTCATGATCGCGGGGATGTTCCTGGGCGCGATGATGGCCTTTGTGTTCTCGGCGATGGCCATGAAGGCCGTGGGACGCGCCGCCGGCGCGATGGTGGAGGAAGTCCGCCGCCAGTTCCGCGAGAAGCCCGGCATCATGTCCGGCAAGGATACGCCCGATTACGCGCGTTGCGTACAGATTTCGACGGCCGGCGCGCAGAAGGCCATGATGTTGCCGTCGGTGATGGCGATAACGGTGCCGGTGGTATGCGGCCTCGTGCTCGGTGTGCCGGGCATCATGGGTCTTCTCGCCGGGAGTCTGGTGGCCGGGTTCTCGCTGGCCTGCATGATGAACAACGCGGGCGGCGCCTGGGATAACGCCAAGAAGCATATCGAGAAGGGCAACTTCGGCGGCAAGTACCTGAAAAACGCCAAGGGCGAGTACGTGGATCCCGAGGGCAACGTGGTGAAGGATCGCGCCAAGGCCAAGAACCCGCGGCACGGGGCGACCGTCATCGGCGATACCGTCGGCGACCCGTTCAAGGACACGGCGGGACCGTCCCTGAACATTCTGCTCAAGTTGATGAGCATGGTGGCCATCGTATTCACACCGGTCATCCTGCGGTTCGCGCCGGTCGTGCAAGGCTTCCTCGGCATCAAGCCGTAAGCTCGGCGGTCGGAGCATGACGGAGCGATGGGGCAGCCGTTTCGGCTGCCCCATCGCATTTCGAGGGATAGCCGGTCGTACTATCGGCACATGGGTCACGCGGCGCGGCGCGCGCGTTTTTTGGAGGCGCGGGGTTGACAGGGCGCGATGCCGGGGGTAAGGTGCGCCCGTTCTTTGAAATCCGGCGGACACGTGAGCGGCGAACGGAAACCCGTGCAAATCGGGTGCGGTCGCGCCGCTGTAACCGGCTACAAACGCCCATCACAGCCACTGCGTCACAGGGTTGACGCGGGAAGGCGGGCGCAAGGTTCGATGCCGGGAGCCAGAAGACGTTGCAGCTCACGCTCTCGCGGCATCGATGCCGGCCCCTCCGCGTCAGGGGAGCTCCAGAGTCTGTTTTGCGCCATTGGCGAAATCGGCCTTCTGCTGCCCATGCGGTGGCGGAAGGCCTTTTTTGTCGTCGGGGGCTTGCGTCGGCAATGCCCGCTACGGGCAGAGGTGCAGGCAGGATGAAACAGACAGCATGGGTCACGACGGCAATCATGGCGGCGGCGTGCGCGACACACGCGACGGCGGTGGAAACACAGGATCTCCCGGACGTATCGGTCACCGCCGCGCGGTACGAGACCGCGACCGCACGCACGGCGGCGAACGTGACCGTGTTGACCGGAGACGCGATCCGCCAGTCGGGCGCGTTCAACATCGTCGAGGCGTTGCGCACGCTGGCGGGCGTGCATGTACGGTCGACCACCGGAAACTCGGCGCTGGCGGAAGTGAGCATGCGTGGGTTCGGTGAGAATGCCCACGGACGCGTGCTCGTCCTGCTCGACGGACGCCGTCTGAACCGGCCGGATCTGGCGGCCGTCAACTGGCTGCAGGTTCCCTTGGGCAGTGTCGAGCGCATCGAAGTCGTTCGCGGCGGCAACTCCGCCCTCTATGGCGACCACGCCGTGGCCGGGGTCATCAACATCATCACGCGTCAGGGCGGCGCCGGGACGGTCCGGGAAGTGGCGGTCGACGTGGCCGGCTACGATACCCTGATGGGGCGTACGGGCGTCTCCGGTCAGACCGGGCCGCTGGCCTATGCAGCCCATGCCAACGGGTACGATTCGGCCGGATACCGCGACCACGGGGCGTTCGCCTCGTACGGCGTCGGCGCCGAACTGCGGTATCTGGCGGATGCGCTGACGCTGCGGGTGGGCTTGGCCTGGCAGGATGCGGAGAACGATCTTCCAGGTTTCCTGTCCAAGGCGCAGATGAAGGCCGACCCGCGACAGAGCCTGACGCCGGACGATGGCGCCGAAAGCGAGTACCTCACACTGGACACGGGGGTCGGCTATGCGGTCGGCGTCAACCGGGTCGATCTCGATGCGGCGTATGGGTGGAAAGAGGTCGCGGCTGACATCGCGAGTTGGTTCAGCTTCTCCGACCTGACTGTGGATACGCTGGCGTTGACGCCGCGCTACCGGTGCACGGCCCGACTGTTCGACCGCGCCAACACGCTGCTGACCGGTTTGGACTACTACCGTGACGAACTCGACCTCGATCGGTTCGATGGCGCCGCGCATGCGACGGTCGTCGGAGGGGCTGACGTCACGAAAGAAACGATCGGGGTCTATGCGCGGGACGAGTTCGGGATCACGGATTCCCTGATTCTGGCGGCGGGCGCCCGTGCCGAACGCGCCGAAATCGCGGCGGACGTCACGGCCATGGGCGCCGTTACGGTTGCCGACACGGTCAGCCATGACGGCGCCGCGTGCGACTTGTCGCTGCTGCGCGCGTTTGCCGGCGGCGGCAAGGTGTTTGCAAGAGGCGGCACGGTCTATCGGTACCCGTTTGTCGACGAACAGGTCAGCTACTACGGGTTTGGCGACATGTTCCTGAAGGACCTCGAGCCGGAGACGGGGTGGACGGCCGAACTGGGCGGCGCCACGCCGGTGGTCGGCGGCCTGTCGTTGGATGTCACGGCTTTCGTGTCCGGCATGGAAGACGAGATTGCCTACAACGGCGTCACCTTCCGCAACGAGAACCTGGACGAGACGAGACGGCAGGGCGTCGAAGCTGGGGCGGCCTACCGGTGCGGGGTGCTTGGTTTGGCCGGCAATTACACCTACACCGACGCGACCTTTGCCAACGGCGCGAACGACGGCAAGCAGATCCCGCTCGTCCCGCAACACAAGGCCACCGTATCCGCGCGCGTCGCCCTCCCGTTGAATCTGGCCGTGCAGGCGGCGGCCACCTATGTGGGGGAGAGCTATTTGGGCGGTGACAATGCCAATGTCGGACCGAAACTTGACGATTATACGACGGTCGATCTCTTCCTGCGCTATGCCTGCGAGTGCGGCGGCGCCTGGGAGGCCTATGTCGGCGTCGAGAATGTGTTCGATGAGGACTATGCCGGCCTGGGATATCGCGGCTTTGCCGAGGACGGCTACTACCCGTCGCCGGCGGCGACCTTCAAGTCCGGTGTCGCCGTGCGGTTCTGAGGCGGCGGGATCGGGGGATGCGAAAAGGGAGGCCCGGCGTGAGCACCGTACTTGATCGAACCATTGCCGCCATACGCCCCGTCAGCGATACCCGACGGGCGGCCGTGCAGGCGCATCTGGACGACCTGACGAAACCGCGGGGCAGTCTGGGGCGTCTGGAATCGGTTGCGATGGCATACTGCCTGGCCACCGACACGGATCGCCCCGTGCTGACGCGGAAGCGGATTGTCTGTTGCGCCGGGGATCACGGTGTGGCCGTCGAAGGCGTGTCCGCTTTTCCCCAGGCGGTCACCCCCCAGATGGTTGCCAACATGTGCGCCGGCGGGGCCGCGATCAATGTTCTGACGCGCTTCGGCGGGATCGAGCTGGTTGTCGTCGACATGGGGGTGGCGGCCGACATGACCGCGCTGCTGGGGGTCGTCAACCGGAAGGTGGCCTTGGGCACCGGCAATATCGCCCGTGAGCCGGCGATGGCGGAGGAGCAGTGCCGTCAGGCGTTGGAGGCGGGGATCGGTCTGGCCCGCGATGCCGTTGACGACGGTGTGCATCTGTTGGGTACCGGCGACATGGGGATTGCCAATACGACACCCTCGGCGGCGTTGATGTGTGCCTGGCTCGGGTTGGCGCCTGACGCCATGGTGGGGCGCGGCACCGGGCTTGACGATGCGCGCTTGGGACACAAGGTGGCCACGGTCGCGCGGGCGTTGGCGCGGCACGCGGAGGCGTTTGGCGCAGCCGCGTCCCCGCTGACGGTGCTCGCGTCGTTGGGCGGATACGAGATTGCCGGCCTTGCCGGCCTCATGCTCGGAGCGGCCGTTCTGCGCACGCCGGTGGTCGTGGATGGCTTCATCTCGTCGGCCGCGGCGCTGGCGGCCTGTCGGCTGTGTCCCGCCGTGCGGGATTACCTGTACTTCAGCCACCTTTCCGAGGAGGCGGGACACCGGGTGTTTGCCGCGACCCTTGGCATTCACCCGCTGCTCGACCTTGGCATGCGGTTGGGAGAAGGCACGGGTGCGGCCTTGGCGATGCACCTGGTCGAGGCCGCGGTTCGCATCTACAACGAGATGGCCACGTTCGGCTCCGCCGGCGTCTGCGGGAAGGCATAGCTACCGCGGTTGCCAGCGCCCGAAGATCCCGCACGGCAGGATCTTGCCGTCGCGGGCGATGGGCAGGCCCAATTCGCCGACCTCGACACGGCCGGTGCCGAGCGCCGCGGTCAGGAGGTTGGCCAGAACTGTCGGCGAGAAGTGTGCCGTATAGGAGTTGACCAGCACGAAACGGGGATGCGCCGAGAGCAATCCGCGGCACTCGCGGAGAAACGGGTAAAGATCGCCCTCGATCTTCCATATCTCGCCGTTCTTGCCGCGGCCGAACGAAGGGGGATCCATGACGATGGCATCGTACTCCCGTTTCCGTCGCAACTCGCGTTTCACAAAGCCGAAGCAATCGTCGACGATCAGGCGTACGGGGCGGTCGTGCAGACCGGAGAGTTCCAGATTGTCGCGGCACCAGTTGACAACGCCTTGCGCGGCATCGACGTGACAGACCGAAGCGCCGGCCGCGGCGGCGGCGACCGTGGCGCCGCCGGTATAGCCGAACAGGTTGATCAGGCGCACGGCTTGCCCGGCGGCCGCCGCGATATCGTCCATGATCCAGCGCCAGTTGACCGCCTGCTCGGGAAACAGCCCCATGTGCTTGAAGCCGGTGGGCTTGATCCGGAACGTCAGCTTGTCGTAGCGGATCGTCCAGTGGTCCGGGATGGGGCGACGCACGTCCCACTCGCCGCCGCCGCGGTCGTTGCGGTGGTAGACGGCATCGCAGTCCTTGAGGAATCCGGCATCGCTGCTGGGCCATATGACCTGGGGATCCGGCCGCGCCACGGTTACGTTGCCCCAGCGTTCCTTCTTCAGTCCCTCATGGCAGTCCAGCAGCTCGAAATCCCGCCAGTCGCACGGCGCCAACATGCCGGCATGGGTGGTCTGTGGGTGGGTACTCATCGTTGGGCGTGATAGTGAAAGCACGGGACGAACTTGGCAAGCCTAAGTAGGCACGTATCTCCGAAACGTGCCGCCGGCTGGGGTTGACGGAGTCGTGCCACTCACCGGCATCTGGAGTGTTTCGAAGGATGCTGCGGAATTGTCTGGATAATTCCGCAGTTGTATGAATTAATATCCACAATGACTGCGCTGCAAAGATCCTATGGCGCCATACTGGATGAAGCCCTTCGCGAGAATCGGCAGATGGCGTTCGTTGTCGGGCCGCGGCAGGTGGGCAAGACCACGACATGCCGAACGCTGGCGGACGTGTACCTGGACTGGGACAACGAGGATCATCGTGCCCTGATTCTGGCCGGGCCGGCCGCCGTAGCCACGCATGCAGGCGTCGAGACACTCACCGACCGACAGATCAGGATCGTGTTCGACGAGCTGCATAAGTACCGACGGTGGAAGCAGTTTCTCAAGGGATTCTTCGATACCTACGAAGACCGCGTCCGCATCATGATAACCGGATCTTCGCGACTCGATGTCTACCGGCGGGGGGGTGACAGCCTGATGGGACGTTACTTCCTCTATCGCATGCACCCATTGAGTGTCGGCGAACTGTGCCGGCCCCGGCCTGTGCCGGCGACGCCTCTCGAACCCATGGTTCTCGCCGAGTCGGAATGGCAGGCGCTGTGGGAATATGGGGGGCATCCAGAGCCTTTCGTAAAACGGACGAAGCGGTTTTCGGTCAGGTGGCACGAACTTCGTCGGCAGCAACTGCTGCGCGAAGATGTTCGCGATATGACCGACATCCGCGATCTCGATCAGTTTGCCTTGATGGCACGCCTGCTATCCGAGCGCAGCAGCGACCAACTCATCTACGCCAATCTGGCGAAGCTCGTGCGGGTCAGTGAGAACACGGTGCGTAGTTGGGTTGCGACGCTCTGCTTGTTCCACTACGGGTTCATCATCAAGCCTTGGTTCCGCAACGTGTCGAAAGCGCTGCGCAAGGAGCCGAAGTGGTTTCTCCGCGACTGGAGTGACATCGCCGATCCCGGAAAGCGGGCCGAGACGTTCTGTGCCTGTCATCTGCTCAAGGCGGTCGAAGGGTGGACCGACCTTGGTTTGGGCGTCTTCGAGTTGCGTTACCTCCGTGATGCGCGGAAACGCGAGGTCGATTTTCTCGTGGTGCGCGACGGGACACCCTGGTTCCTGGTCGAAACCAAATGTGGTCAGCCCGGACTCTCCCCCCATCTCGCGTATTTCCAGCAAGTGACGGGAGCACAACATGCCTTTCAGGTCGCGATGCATGCCGACTACGTCGCGGCGGATTGCTTTGCACGCCACGTCGCGACGATCGTGCCCGCACGGACGTTCTTCTCGCAGTTGCCCTGACCGCTACGGTGCCGTGTCGTTCCGTATAGACGGCAGTCACCGGAGGGACGCCCGTCTCGGAGATCCGGGCATGCCGGTTACTTGCGGGCCTGCCGTTGGGCGACCCACTTGTGGATATCCGTCTGGGTGGATGCCCACGCCTTTCCATCCGTACGCTCGTCGAGGTAGCGCAGGTAGAGTTGCTCCAGCATGTCGCGCAAGGTGCCGAGCGCAAGGACGCGGTCTTGAAAGCGGCTGATCGAATCGACGTTCTCGCCCTTGGGCAGCTTAATGCCGCGCAGCACGAATTCGCTCGCGTCCAGGCCGAGTTCCCAGGTCTGCTCGTGGCAGGCAAGCGTGAGTCGGGCACGGCGGAGCTTCTTGCCGCCGAGGAGGGCTGACTTGGCCTCGACGCTGATCTCCGGCGTCCCCTTGCGTAACGATGTCTCATGGGCGCCGCTACCCTCGAAAACGAAGGTCAGCGGCCCTTCGATGGCCACGGCCACCTGACCGACATCGAGGTCGGCGATGCCGCCGCGGGTTTCCGAAAAGAACCAGAGCCAGGTCAGGAATTCGTGCCCCGTGTGATTGCCAGCATCCCCGTCGTCCACCTCGGGCGAAAAGCTCGATGCGGGCAGGTTCCTCACATCGAGCTTGCGGTGCTTGGCGGCGATTGTCGCGGGCATCATCGCAATCAGGTCGCGTCCCGTGGTGGCGCGGAACTGTGCCGTAAGCGCTTCGACCTGCTTGTCCGACGTCGCGGTGGCATAGACCCAATCCCCGTGCGGCTCCGACACGATATCGATCCCCGTGAGCGTCGGCGGCATGGTCGGCAGCAGGCGGTCCGTGACGGATTTCCTAATCGCCGACTTCTCGTTACGCTTCAGGAATGCAAGGCCGCGCGCCTGCAGCTCGGCAAGCTCCTCCAGCTTGCACTCCGCCCGCAGAAGCGCCGCCGGAATCTTCCGTTCGGCCTTCATGAGAGTCAGCCGCAGATAGCCGGCCAGCGTGGCGGTATCCGCGGTGATATGGCGGTCGAGCAAGTGGCGGCCGGTAACCCAACCGTGAAGTTCGCCCACCCCCAGCGTCTCGATGGGAGGGGCGGCATGCTTGGCGAAAAGCGGGACGGGTTCATCCTGCAGGGGATGAATTAGGTAGAACAGGCGACAACTGACCGATCCGGTTTCGAGGGACATCGTGACGTTCCTTCACTAGCAATGAGCGTAATCATCCAGACGCCGCGTGGCGCCGACAACCATGGTGGCACAACCGGGGTTGCCCCGCAATTCGGGAGTTGTCGCGTCCACGCCGAGGCGGGTTGCCAAACCGCCGGCGGCATTCACGCGTTGCACAAACCCGGCCAGGGACATCCCCCGCGACGTCCCCTCGCGGGGACCCGTCCGCGGACCCGTCCGGCCGACTCGCCAAAAAAAAATGAAAAAGGTATTGCATCCTGCGCTGTGCTGTCCTATTGTCACCCCCCGTTGCTTGAAGCGGATCGACCCCGACGAGAGGGGTTGCAGTCAGGCAGGGCTGAGACGAACGAAAGAAAGTTCGAAAAAGGGGTTGACGCTCCTTGAAGGCCTTGATAAGTTGACAGCCGCTTTTGTGACGAAGAAGATTTGTTCTTGAGTTCTTTGATAACCGAATAGTCTGCGAAAGTTACATCATTTCGAACCGGAAGTGATGCGACTTGCCAATATCCGTCCGCGTCGCAAGATGCGGACGGAACATGTGACGGAATTTACTCTTGTTAGTTATCCGGGGCCGCGCTTCGGCGGGGTTTCGGATGGCGAAAGATTTCTTATGGAGAGTTTGATTCTGGCTCAGAACGAACGCTGGCAGCGTGGATTAGGCATGCAAGTCGAACGGGATCCCCGAAGTAGCAATACAACGGGGTGAGAGTGGCGGAAGGGTGAGTAACGCGTAGGTAATTTGCCTCTAAGTGGGGAACAACCCCGGGAAACCGGGGCTAATACCGCATATGGTTTCCTGACGCATGTCGGGAGGACCAAAGGTGGGGATCTTCGGACCTGCCGCTTGGAGAGAAGCCTGCGTACGATTAGCTAGTTGGTGAGGTAACGGCCCACCAAGGCTTTGATCGTTAGCTGGTCTGAGAGGATGGTCAGCCACACTGGGACTGAGACACTGCCCAGAC
>CAYYJS010000070.1:0-14107 GCA_964472315.1 uncultured Victivallales bacterium
GCGCGGCGACAAGGCAGAACAGGAGGCAAGGGTAACGCTGGGCGCATTTGCGATTCGGTGCAGTCATGGACATTCGCCGTTGTTCCCCTGGGAGCGCGGGCGTCTCGCCCGCAGTTGCCAGACATGTGCATTTCCAAGCGGGCGGGACGCCCGCGCTCCAGGGATGCACCCAATCGCAAATGCGCCCATCGTAAGTGAACACGACCTTGTCCGCCTCCAACCGGTCCAGGATCGCCTGCACCGGCGCGTACTTGCCCGTCTCGCCCCTGACCACCAGCACATCCGTGCGTCCCGCCGGCCAACGCAATCGCGCAGGCAGCGACCGCGCCTCCGATCCGTACTCCGGCCCAAGTCCCGTTCGGTGTCACTGTTCGTTTCATTTCTCCCTCCGTCCGGGCCTGTTCATTCTACTCGTAATCCGCTCTCGTCGCCGTTCTCGTTCACCGATTCCCCGCTTCCATTCGTCTTCATCGAATTCTTGACACTACACCAGGATGAGATGCGCATGGGATGCGCATGACAAAGAGGCTGGAACTTCAGACTACACCTCGCCGTCGGCGTGAGTCCCACAGCCAAGCACACGAGAATCGGACGCCTCCACGCGACACGTCACTCAGATCGGCCCCTACGCGACACGCCTGCTACGCCGACGTTCATCTCAGTTCCCGGCTGCGTTCGGTCGCCGCATGGATCGTCCGTCGGAAAATCTCGGCCAACGCGGGCGTCTGGAGTTGCTCCAGCCCCGCGGCGGTCGTGCCGCCGGGCGACTTGACGGCCGCGATCAGATCGCACGGCTCCTGCGCCCGTTCCATCAGCACGCGGGCGGTGCCCAACATCGTCTGCTCGGCCAGCAACACCGCGTCGGCCCGTGAGAGCCCCTCGCGGACGCCCGCATCGGCGATCAGTTCCAGCACGTGCGCGAAGAACGCCGGGCCCGAACCGCTGACGGCGGTCACCGCATCGAACTGGTCTTCCGGCAACTCCAGGGCCTTGCCGAAGCAGCTCAGCAGCGCGACCATCGTGCGGGCATCGGCATCGCGGGTCCCGGCGCCGAGACAGTACACACTCATGCCTTCGGCCACCTGGCAGGGCAGATTCGGCATCACACGCACCACGCGCGCCCGCGGCAGGAGGTTCTCGATGAACGCCAGCCGCTTCCCCGCCGCGATCGATACGACCAGATGCCGCGCGGCCAGGTCCCCGGAAAGTTCGCCCAACACGACCCCCAGTTCCTGCGGCTTGACCGCCAGGAACACGACATCGGCCGCCACCACGGCCTCGGCGTTCCTGGAGTACATGTTGATCCCGTACCGCTTGCGGATCTCATCGCGCCGCGCCGCCTTGACGTCGCTGGCGGATACTTCGTGCGCTTCCACGAGCCCGGCGCGAATCAACGCGGCCATGATCGCCTCGGCCATCTTCCCCGCTCCCACAAAACCGATCTTCATCATGATCCTCCCAATCTCGTAAGGATGCGCATCGCAATCCGCCCTACCGAAACGACCGGCTTCATGATCCAGTCGGAAAACGGCATCAGGTCGAAGCTGGCGAACACGACCAGCACGGCGTAACAAACCGCCACGAAGATCAACGCGCTCGCGCGCGATTTCCGCCGCCCTCCGGGCCGGCGCGGCGGACGGCTCGACCACCCCTTCGTATGCGGGTTCAGGCCGCTCGCCGCCGGCGACCACCACGGCGGCAGGGAACTGTCGATGGTCCCGTCCAGATAGGCGTTCAGGATCTGCACGACGCCGCCCAGACAATGTTCGCGCGCGATGTGACCCCCGCTCGCGTGGACGATCTCCATGACGGCGCTCTCGGCGTTCCCGGGGCATCCCGTGAACTTCGCGATCCGGCCGTCCAACATGCTGATGTCGTTGTGACCGTTGCCAATGGCCAGGATCTCCTCGCGCGGGATGCCGAGACGCGACGCCAGGTCGTACACGGCCAGGCCCTTCGTGAACGGAACCATCCGGATGTCGACCTCGCGGAGATAGCGGAACACCCGCAGGTGCCGGAACTCGCGCGCCTTCTCCGTCAGGATCTCCGTGGCCGCCTCGGCATCCTCCTCGCGGTCGAACCGGAGACACAACCGGTTCCGCTTGCGGTAGATGGTCGTCACGTGACGGGTCATACCGGTGATCAGCGCATGCCATTCGTTGATGGCGCTGTGGATATGCAGGCGACTGATGAGCAGGTGCATGAGGATCCAGAAGTTCCACGTCAGATGCGGACGGTACCCAAGCCGCGTATGTCGGTACACGTAGGCATGGCGGATGATCGCATACTCCGGCGCCACGCCCATCGTCTGCATCGGCTCGATGAAATGCCGGAAGCTGCGTAGCGTGCGCCCCGTGCACACCACCCAGACGGCGCCATGCCTGGCCCGCATGTGGTCAAGCTGCTTCTGGAACTCGTCGTACAACGCGAATTCGTTCGCGTTCCCGATCAGCGTCCCATCGAGGTCGGTGACTATCAGTCGTAAGATCGGCGGCATGAAGGCTCCGGAACCGCGGGACCGTCGTCAGTAACCCCGCTTCATCAAGGTCTGCTGGAGCTGCGCCTGGAACGACTGGAGGTCCTCGGGCGACGGCCGGTAGGCCGGGTCGCCGACATCGAGGGCCAGGCGTCCGTACTGATCGAGCATCCACGTGCCGGCCTTGCCGTCGCTGAACGCCACCGTTCCGCTGACCAGCGAGCCGGGCTTCATGATCGTATCGACACCCACGCGCACACCCTCCAAGCCGGCCGTCGGCTCGCCGGGGAATGGCGCCGTTTCGTCGTCATCGCCCGCGACGGGCTCCGCGTCCACGGCCGGCGCCGCCTTCGGTCGCGCGACCTCGCGGTCCTTGACCTGCACCTTGAGATCGAGCACGAGGAAACGCACATCCATGTACGTCATCGAAATCCCCAACTCGTCATGCAGACGTTTCTGGACCTGCGACAAGCCGCAGCCCTCTTTCACCCATCCCACCACCGTCTGTTTCTGTTCCTGGGTCAGTTCCATCGCTCCTCCTTCGGATATTCGGATTACAAATCGCCACCGACGCGACGCGGCGCGTTTCCCGCCGCTTCGTCCGCCGCAAACACGACGGCGCCATAGCCGACCACCCAATGGCCGCGGCTTTCGGGATGCTCGTCGCCGCTGTTGCGGTAGCGCAGCAGCGCGCCGCCGCGGCAGCCAAGTTTCTCCGCATACCGCATGACGGCCAGGACCGGTCCGATGCCGCAGCACACCTGGTCCCGATAACTCCACCGTGCCGCCAGCGCGGCGTGATCCAGCCGGACGATCGTTTCGAGCGTCGTCCGGTCCCGCGACGTCACGCGCTCGTAATCCGCGTCGTGGAGCAAATCGGTGCTGGCAATCACCAGCAGACGCTTCGCGCGCGACAGCGCCACCAGGCCATCCACGAGCGCGTCGAGCGTGGCCGACTCATGGTCGCCGACGAGTCCGACAATGAGCAGCGCGTCCGGCGCCGCCACCTGCACGAAGGGGATCTCGTTCTCGGCCGAGTGCTCGCCCTCGTGCGGGCCGTACCCGATGCGGATGCGGTCGCCGCCGCCCGCCAACGCCCGCGCGCCGGCCGTATCGAGCCGCGCCGTTCCCAGCGGCGTCCGGATGCCGTCGCCATCCATCAGGATCGTGCCGCGAAACGCCTCGCGGTGGCTGAAGCCCAGCACGACGACGGTATCGACCGCATGGCCGGCGGCGATGGATTCGCGCACCGCCCGGAAGGTCCAACCCGCGACGGGACCCGAGTACGGGAAACCGGCGTGCGGCGCGATCCCCGCCAGCACGCGCGACCGCGCCGCCGGGACCCGGGCCTGGTCGATGTACCCTTTGACATCGGCGCGCAACGGCCGCCCGTCCGCCGGGAACCAACGACCGGCGCCGTGTGCGACATGCACCGTTCCGGTTGCTCCCGCGCTGTTCATGACTGCGTTCCCTTCCCCTGCCGCGACGCCGACAAGCCACACCGCCAGCACGGCCATCTGTAAACGAACGGTCACGCGCCGTGTCCCTCGGCTGCCTTGACAGTATCCCATTCGGCATCCAGCTCCGCAAGCGTGCACTGGTCCACCGTACGCCCGGCGGCATGCACGCGACGCTCGACCTCGCCGAACCGCCGCACAAACTTGGCCACCGCCCGATCCAACGCCTCCTCGGCGTCGATCCGCTGGAAGCGACTCAGATTCACCACGGCGAACAACAGATCGCCAATCTCCTCGCGCAACCGCTCGGGATCGCGTTCGGTCATCGCCTCGCGGGCCTCGGCGAGCTCCTCTTCGACTTTGCGGAAGACATCGCTCACATCGGCCCAGTCGAACCCGACGCGCGACGCGCGCGTCTGCACGCGGTCGGCCTTCCGGAGCGACGGCAGATGCCGCGGCAGACCTTCCACCAGCGAGGCCGTCTTGCCCGCCGCCTGGCGCTCGTCCGCCTTCACCTGCTCCCAGCGCCGCAGCACGTCCTCGGACGTCTCGGCGACGGCGTCGCCGAAGACGTGCGGATGCCGGCGGATCAGCTTGTCGGCCAGCGACGCCGCCACGTCGTCGAAGGTGAAGACGCCCTCCTCTTCGCGGATGCGGCTCTGCATCGCCACCTGCAGCAGGACATCGCCCAGTTCCTCGCGGTGATGCGCCGTATCGCCGTCGTCGATCGCGTCGATGAGCTCGTACGCTTCTTCAACCACACAGGGCTTGAGCGATTCGAGCGTTTGCTTGCGATCCCACGGGCAGCCCTGCTCGCCGCGCAACCGCGCGACGACGGCCAGGAGCCGCGCCATGCCGGACTCGGCGTCGGACCCGCTCATGCCAGTCCGCCCAACCGGCGTGTCGTGCGCACCGCGCAGAAATCGCGCCCGCACATGGAACAATGGTCGGGGTCGCCCGGTTCGGCGGAGCGCCCGGCCTGGTAGCGGGCCCGGGCGGTGTCGCCGTCGAGCGCGAGCTCGAACTGGCGCTCCCAATCGAACGTGGCGCGCGCGGCGGCCATCGCGTCGTCGCGGTCGCGCGCGCCCGGCAGCCCGCGCGCCACGTCGGCGGCGTGCGCGGCGATGCGGTAGGCCACGACGCCCGTCCGCACGTCGTCGAGCGTCGGCAGCGCCAGATGCTCGGCCGGCGTCACGTAGCACAACAACGCGGCCCCGTAATAGGCCGCGGCGGTGGCGCCGATGGCCGAGGTGATATGGTCATATCCCGGCGCGATGTCGATGACAACCGGCCCCAGCACGTAGAACGGGGCGCCATCGCAGATGGCGGCCTCGCGCTCCATGTTCATCTGAATCTCGTTGAACGGCACGTGACCCGGCCCCTCCACCATCACCTGCACATCGTGCCGCCGGCACACCCGCACGAGCGCGCCCAGCTCGTCCAACTCGGCGAACTGGGCCTCGTCGCTCGCGTCGGCCAGACACCCCGGCCGCAACCCATCGCCCAGCGAGACGGTCACATCGTGCGCGGCGCAGATGGCCATCACGTCGTCCCACCGTTCGAGGAACGGGTTCTCGCGTCCGTGAATCTGCATCCACTCGGCCAGAATCGCCCCGCCGCGGCTGCAGATACCCATGCGTCGCTTCACGGCCAACGGAATGTGGGCGCGTTTGAGTCCGGCATGGATCGTCATGAAGTCGACCCCCTGCTCCGCCTGATCGCGAATCACGTCCAGCAACAGTTCCGGCGTCAGATCGCGGCTCTTGCCGTTCACGCGCGAGAGCGCCTCGTAGACCGGCACCGTGCCCATGGGCGCGGGACAGGCGGCGAGGATCGCCCGACGCACGGAGGCCAGATCGCGTCCGACGCTCAGATCCATCAGGAAATCCGCCCCGGCACGGAGGGCGACGCGCACTTTCTCCAGCTCCTCGTCCAGTGTCGAACGCTCCGGCGACCAGCCGATGTTGGCGTTGACCTTGGTTCGGAATGCGCGCCCGGCCAGCGTGGGAATCAGTCCGACGTGCGCGGGATTGGCCGGCAGAACGGCATGGCCGGCGGCCAGGGCGTCGCGCACGATTTCGGGGGATACGCGCTCGGATGCGGCCGCCGCGACCATCTCCGGCGTGATGGCCCTCCGGCGCGCGCTGCACATTTGTGTTGTCATATTCCAGCATTTCCCGGCGGGCGGCAACGCGCTGGGCGGCACCCATGCCGCTCAGGGAGGTACAGCCGGACCGATCTTGTGTCTTGCGGTGGCATGCGCGCGGGCGCGGGCGCGTTGTCGAGGCCCCGCGCACATCCATCCGCCGTCCACGGCGGTCGGCCTGCGCCACACGAGTTTCCAAACGGGAGCAAAGTCTACTCCGCCCCCCATGGCGAGTCAACATCCGCTGCCCGCGGACCCAGGGCGAGCGCATTTGCGATTCGGTGCACACGAGCGCGGGCGTCCCGCCCGCTTGGAAATGCACATGTCTGGCAACTGCGGGCGAGACGCCCGCGCTCCCAGGGGAACAACGGCGAATGTCCATGACTGCACCCAATCGCAAATGCGCCCCCCAGGGCGCATCTCGAAAAACGCCCTTTATCAATTCCCGCGCGGCGGGTAGTCTAGCGGCACATGATCAAGATCGTCGACCGATACCTGCTGCGTCAGTTTCTCATTCCCGCCACCTACTGCCTGGTGACATTCACGATGGTCTTCATCGTGTTCGACATCTTCGATCACCTGAGCGAACTCATCGATGCGCGTCCCCCCGCCTGGATGGTCGCACGCTACTACCTCTGCATGACCGGCCCCTCGCTCCAATACCTGGCGCCGGCGTCGCTGATGCTGGCCGCGCTCTATGCCCTGTATACACTGACGCGCCGCAACGAACTGGTGGCCATGCGCGCCTGCGGCCTCAGCCTATACCGCATCATGCTGCCGTTTGTGGCTGTCGGCATCGTCTTCAGCGCCGCGCTGCTGGTGTTGTGGGAGACCGCGATCCCATCCGCCACCGAATGGGCGGACGAGTTCCGCGGGAACCAGTTCCACTCCGTCACCAATCGTACGTTCGAGAACGGCTACTACTTCAACACCGCCGCCCGACGTCAGTGGCAGGTGAGCCAATTCGATGTCAAGCATCCCGAGCAACTCATCGGCGTCGAGGTCGCGCAGGAAACCGAGGCCGGCAAGCATGCCTCCGTCGTAACCGCCGACCGCGCGCGGTGGCTCGACGGGCAGTGGTGGTTCGAGAACGCCCTCGTGCAGGCTTACGGCACCAACGACAACCCGATCGGCAAACCGGCGCCCATCGGTCTCGGCGCCCCACGCCTGGCGGAAATGCGCGCGCTCAGGGAGAACCCCGCGGTCTTCGCCAATGCGGCGCGCTCGTGGGAGTACCTGACCGCACGCGACATGTATCAGTACCTGGCCACCCATGTCGACTTGTCGGACACGGCGCGCGCCCGGAAGCGGTATGACCTGTTCGCCCGCCTCGCCTCGCCCTGGGCATGTCTGATCCTTACCCTCTTCGCCATCCCCGCCGGCGCCCGCACCGGCCGCCAGGGCGCGCTGTCGGCCGTTTTCACCGCCATCGCTCTGATGATCGCGTTCTACGCCATGTCGCAACTCGGTATGATCCTGAGCACCACCGGGACGGTCTATCCTTGGCTCGGGGCCTGGCTATCGAATATAGTGTTCCTGCTCGTCGGGCTCGGCATGATGGCGCGCATGCGCTGACGGCCCCGGCGGCAACCGATGAGGAGATTCGGCCATGTCTATACTGCATGATCTGCTGCTCAAAGCGGTGGAACTCGGGGCCTCGGACATCCACATGAAGGCCGATCAGGAGCCTTACTTCCGCGTGTCGGGCCGACTCTCGGAGAGTGGTTTCGACACCCTGACGCCCGAGGCCATGCAGGCGATCGTCGCCGATATGCTGCCGCCCCACATCCGCGCGCAATACGAACAGCAGCACGAGGCGGACTTCTCCCATGCCGAAGAAGGGGTCGGCCGGTTCCGCGTCAACGTCTTCCACGCGCAGGGGATCCCCACCTTCGCCCTGCGCCACGTCAAGGACACGATCCCGACGTTCGAGGACATCCGCGTCCCCCCGCAGCTCGCGAACCTCGCCCACGCCGAACGCGGCATCATCCTGCTGTGCGGCACCACCGGCAGCGGCAAGTCCACCACGCTCGCCGCCATCATCGGCGAGATCAACCGCACCCAGCGCCGGCGCATCATCACGATCGAGGACCCCGTCGAGTACATCTTCCGGGACGACCAGTCGGTCATTACCCAGCGCGAGGTCGGTCTCGACACGCTGAGCTTCGAACACTCGCTCAAGCACCTCATGCGACAGGACCCCGATGTCATCCTCATCGGAGAGATGCGCGACGCCACAAGCATCCGCACCTCCCTGCTGGCGGCCGAGACCGGCCACCTCGTACTCTCGACGCTGCACGCGGGCACCACCTCGCTGGCCGTGCCGCGCATGCTCGATGTCTTCCCGGCCGACGAACAGGATCAGATTCGCATGGCGCTGGCCGCCAATCTCCATGCGGCCGTCTGCCAGCGCCTCGTACCCGATGTCGACGGCGGCGTGATCCCCGCCGTGGAAATCCTGATCAACACCTCGACCGTCCGCAAGTTGCTCGAAAAAAATCAGCTCGATGTCATCGGCGCCGCCGTCGAAACCGGCAAGGAAGACGGCATGCAGAGCTTCAACCAGTCCATCTACCAGCACATCAAGGCCGGACTCGTCACCGAGTCCGAAGGTATGCGCGCCGCCACCAACCCGGAGTCGCTGCGCATGAATCTGCAGGGCATCTTTCTCGACGAAGACCGCCGCATCCTCGGCGGATGATCAGTGGCGGCTCACCACGGGTTCGCCCTTCAGGAGAGGGGCGCGTCTCAGTCACGCTTCAGCCTTCCGGGTTCCGCTCGGCACGGGCGATGCAGAGTTTCAGCGCCTCGGCGAAGATCCGGTCGTTCGGCGGCTGGAACATGCTGAAGTGGTTGCCCGGCACTTCATGCACGAAAACGCCTCCCGTGGCATAGCCGCGCCATCCGGCATACGGGTCGGGCGGCGCGCTGCGCGGCGGCCGTTCCGAACGGAAGATATCCACCACACCCTCCAGCACCGGCGGCGCATAGCGATTGGCGGCGGCGATGTGCGCCTGCACGAGCGACCGGTGATGCAGGGCCTGGTCGCGCGTTTCCGACGCAGCCAGCCGCAGGCGGATGCTCTTGGCGATCCAGCGCCGCTTTTCAGTGAAGAAGATAACCTTATCCGGCCAGGACAGCGCGATGAAGTTGCGCGCGTACTGCTTCAACTTCGGCCAGAACGGCAGGCGGATGCCCGGTCCATACGCGTCCAGAAGAAACAGCAGGCGCACGTCGTCGCCGCGGGTCCGGAGCTGATGCGCCAGTTCCCACGCGAAAAGGCCGCCGGACGAGAAACCGCCCAGAAGATACGGCCCCTCGGGTTGAACGGTCTTGACCGCCTCGCGAAAGGCCGCGGCGATCTCCGTGACCCCGCCGCGGGCGCTGAGGACGGGGTCGAGGCCCAGGAATTCAAGCACGTAGAAGGGGCGGTCGGCCTCCAGATGCGGCAGCAGCGGATGGAACCAATGCGCGCCGCCGCCGGCGCCGGCGACACAGAAGACCGGCCGACGCGCGCCGGATTCGGTCAGACCGACGACACAGGCCGGCAGCGCCGAGTCCCCCTGGCCGCGACAGGCCGCGGCGAGCTTGCGAATCGTCGGCGCGCGCAGCACCGTGGCCGGCGACAGGCGCAGGTTGCCCTCGCGCTGCATCCGGGAGATGAGGCGCAGGATCAACAGCGAATGCCCGCCCAGATCGAAGAAATTGTCGTCGATGCCGACCGCCGGGAGATCGAACAGCTCCTGCCAGATCCGTGCAAGCCTCCGCTCCAGATCGTCGGTCGGCAAAACGAACGCGGGACCGTCCGCGCCGCGGCTGCGTACGGGTTTGGGCAGCGCCTGCCGGTCAACCTTGCCGCTCAGCGTCCGCGGCAACGACGCGCACGCCGTGAACGTGGCCGGGATCATGAACTCGGGAAGTCGTTCGGCCAGAAAGGCCCGCAGCGTCGTATGGATACGTTCCTGGTCGATCCCGACGACATAGGCCGCCAGTTCATCGACGGCCGAATCCGTAACGACGGGACGGACCGCCGCGTCGCGCACCTCCGGGTGACGTAGGATGGCCTGCTCGATCTCGGCCGGCTCGATGCGAAACCCGCGCAACTGAACCTGATCGTCGATGCGCCCCAGGAAAACGATGTCGCCGTCGTCCCGGAAGCAGGCACGGTCGCCGCTGCGGTACATGCGCCCCGTGCCGCCGGCGCCAAAGGGATCGGGCGGGAAGCGTTCGGCCGTGAGCCGCGCGTGGTTGAGGTAGCCGCGCGCCACCTGTTCGCCGCACAAAACGAGTTCGCCTTCGACGCCCGGCGGCACCGGTCGGAGATCCGCGTCCACGATATAGGCGCGCACGTTGCCGATCGGCCGCCCGATGGTCGGCGGATCGCGATACGGATCGTCCGCGGGCGCGACCAGGCCCCAGGTGCTGTCGACGGTGTTTTCGGTCGGACCGTAACAGTTGATGACGTCGAACGGCAGGCCGGGCGGTGGCCGCCGCCGCAGGGTGTCGCCGCCGGTCAGCATCGTCCGCAGGGCAATACCGGACGGCCACGGCTCGTCGAAGAGCACTTCGGCCAGACGCGTCGGCACGTCCGCGACCGTGATGTCGTTCCGGCTCAGCCACGCGACCAGGGCCGGCGCGTCGATCAGCAGATCCTCCGGCGGAACATGGACGGCGGCGCCGCTCGCGAGCGCCGGCCATAGCTGCGCCACCGACGCGTCGAACCCGATGCTGGCCGTGAGCGCAACGCGATCGCGCGGACCCAGACGCAGACGTTCCCGGTAGAAGGCGATCAGGTTGGCGACGGCATGGTGCTCCACTTCCACGCCCTTGGGTGCGCCGGTCGAACCCGAGGTGTAGATGACATAGGCCCGGTGGCACGGCCCGCGGTGCGCTGACGGCGGCGGGTCGGCACGCAACTTCACCTGACGCAACGTGGCGTCCATGTCCAGCGTCGCGACATCGCCGAGCGGCGCCAGGCGCGCAAGATCGGCCGATTGCCCCATCACGATGCGCGCACCGCAGTCGCGCACCATGGAAACGACACGTTCGTTCGGGGCCGCGGCATCGATCGGCACGTAGGAGCCACCCGCCTTGAGGATGCTCAGGAACGCGACGACGGCCTGGATCGAGCGCTCCGCCAGAACGACGACGGGCGTCTCGGCCGCCACCACTCCCAACTCGTGCAGGCGCCACCCGATGGCATTGGCTACGCCATTCAACTCGGCGTAAGTCATCGTCTCGCCGACCTGTTCGAGCGCCACCGCATGCGGCGCCCTGCGGGCCTGCGCTTCAACCGATCGGTGAACGGGAACCGTCACGTCATAGGGCGCGTCCGTCCGATTCCAGGCCGAAATGCGGCTGTCGCAGATTGCCGGTTCCATGGTGTCTCCATCCCGCGTTCTGTCAAGAAGGTGTTAGGCGTTAGGCGTTAGGCGTTAGGCGTTAGTGTTCAGACAGTCGACGAAGCGGCGCGACGAAGCGCGGGACAAAGATGCTTCTCGCTTTTCATGCACGTTCCTAGCGCCTGACGCCGCTCCTGCCACACGCGGGCCGATCATAGAGGAACACCCCTGACGTATGCAAGCGCACCGCATCGCGTCACGCCCGCGCCGGGGCCAATTTGCGATTGGGTGCAGTCATGGACATTCGCCGTTGTTCACCTGGGAGCGCGGGCGTCTCGCCCGCAGTTGCCAGACATGTGCATTTCCAAGCGGGCGAGACGCCCGCGCTCCAGGGATGCACCGAATCGCAAATGCGCCCCCGTGCCTTCACGCCGTCGGCGAATCGGACCGGCGCGACACCCGGCGTATCAGGGCGATCCACAGGACGCCGCCCATCAGGACTTCACCGACCAGCATGGCGAGCAGCGCGCCCATGCCCCCCTGCGTCGGGATGAGCAGGCAGGCGCCCGCCACGGTGACCACCGTGACGAGGGTCGATACGATGGCCAGGAAGCGGAATTCCTTCAGCACCAGCAGACCCATGCCGGCATTCAAGCGTACAAACTGGGCGCTTGCCACGGCGGCCCAGAGGGGGATGTAGTCGAACGCCCGATCGAACTTGTTCGACAACAGGAAATGGCCGATCGCGTCATCGAACCGATACAGAATGACGGTGTAGACGGCGATCATGGCCACGCCTACGACAGCGGCCACGATCAATTCGCGCACGTACGTCGGCATACGGTTTTGCTTGAGCAGCGCCGCGCCGTGCGGGGCCGAGACCTGCCCCCACCCCATCCGCAGGAGCAGAAACGGCATCAGCAGAAGCCTGCCGGCCGACAGGTCGGCCACGGCCGTCGCGTCGACGAAGGCCCCCAGCAGGTAGGTCGATCCGTACATCTGAATGTGGGTTGTGACAACCCCCAGCAGCGCCCACTTCCCATACTGCCAGTGCTCGGTATACCCCTTGCGCAGGGCCGCATCGCTCCACCCCGGTCGCATGCACCGGCGGCGGCACAGACCGAAGACAACCATGGCCGACAGACCGCTCAACAGAATGGCTGTGGCCGACGAGAGCGGCTGAACCAGGAGCGACAGCAGGAGCAACGCCACATAGCCCGCGGTTTGCAGCGCATCGATCAGCAGCACCCGGCCGGGGCGCTCCTCGGCATAGTAGTAGGCGCGCAGGTACTCGAAGAGGAGCAGGCCGGTCGCCGCGGCGCAGAGCGCGGCGATCACGGCATACCGGCGGTCTTCCAATCCCGCCAGACACAGGCCGGCGACCGTCAGCAGACCGATCGCGGCCAGCGGCACGATAACGAGCAACTGGCCCCAGCAAAGCGCGCGAATGTAGTCCTTGCGCCGCCGGCCGCGATAGTTGACCAGCAGGACCGTGAGCGGACCGGTGACGATGGCGTTCTGCAGCGTCACCAGAAACAGCGACGCGGGGAAGGCCAGCGCGTAGTAGCCGTATTCGGCCTTCGAGGCCGACTTGATGATGATGATCGCCACCAGGAAATTGGCGCAGGAGCGCAAGGCCTGGTCCGCCATGGCCGTCACGGTCCTGCCGAGCAGCACTGACCGTTCGCGCGAGAATAGCGCACGCAGGTTCATCCGTCATGACCCTCCCGTGCCGCGGGTGCGCCGGGCCCGCGCACGAAGAACGCCGGTGTCGCGGGCTCGATGAGCGGGATGGCCTTGCCGAACAGACGACGCGTACGGAGCCGCCCGATCGGCACCGCATTCAGACGGCGGACGTGAAAGGCATTCGAGACGCGGTTACGCGCGTCGACAAGCGAGTAGAATCGCACCCCGCCGCCGGCACGCGCCTGCTCGGCCGCGATGACGGTGTGGGCCATCAGCGTCCAGAGGGCGAATCCGCTGAACGCGGCGGGACGGTTCGCCTGGATGCCGCGGTAGTCGAAGAAATACCCTTCCTTGGGTCCGAGCTGCAACGTGAACCCGTCCAGGCAGTCGTGGAACCGCCCGTCAGTCGCCACCCAGCACAGATCGACGGCACGCCCATTCCAGAATGCCGCATAGCGACGGGCGCCTTGTCGGAACCGGTCGGCGTCGACCGCGGGGTCCGTCGACAGGCCGGCGGCGCAGGCCAGCGGCGCCCCGGGCGGCGTGAGGCGGATATCCACCGCATATCCGGAGATCGGCTTGAGCGGCGTCAGAAGACCGTCGAACGCATAAACGATGTCCGTTCGCACGGCGTACACGGACTCCAGCCAACGGGTCAGCAACCGTGCCGCGACGGCCCGCCCGCCCCGCAACCGCCAAAGTTGTGTCGCTTTCACCGCGCGCGACCGCATGCGTATCCTCCACCTTTCCGTTGGCCACACGGCTTCCCCTGCCGCGTGCGCATGCTACGCGTGCGCGGGTGCGACAATCAAGCGGCATCGACGGGGCGTTGACAACACCGCCCATGTTTGCCAGTATGCACGCATATTCGACACGGGCGATTAGCTCAGTTGGTTAGAGCGCCTGCTTCACACGCAGGAGGTCACAAGTTCGAGTCTTGTATCGCCCACCACCGTCGTCACGGGCGCATTTGCGATTCGGTGCATCCCTGATCGGGTCG
>CAYYJS010000071.1:0-13511 GCA_964472315.1 uncultured Victivallales bacterium
CAAGCCCGTCAAGGCGACCCGATCAGGGATGCACCGAATCGCAAATGCGCCCCGCGGGAGCCTGACCGCAAAACCCCGCTCGACGCCGTCGCGCGGTTTGGTATGCTCCGGGCCATTCGCGGAGGTAAGTTCCCATGCATGCAGTCACACGATTCCGGCGATGCGCCCCCGGCATGGTCGTTGCGCTCGTCCTGTTGTCGGCGCTGACCGCCGCCGTCCACGCCGAACCGCGCCGGCATTGTCTCTGGAAGGTGACATCAGACCGGCAGACGCTCTATCTCCAGGGCTCGCTCCATTTGCTCAAGGCCTCCGACTACCCGTTGCCGCCGGCACTCCAGAACGCCTTCGCGGCCTGCGATACGCTGGTGCTGGAAATCCACCTGGGCATGGCCGAGACTCCGGAAGCGCAAATGCTCGTATTGACCAGGGGGCTCCTGACCGGGAAACAGACGTTCGGCGATCTGGTCAAACCGGAGACCAAGGCGCTCGTCGGCCAATGCCTCGCCGGACTCGGCGCCGATATCGCAACCTTCGCACGCTTCAAACCCTGGTTTCTGATGCTCGCGATGACCGAGATCAAACTTCGCAAGCTCGGCTTCGATCCCGAACTCGGCGTGGACTGGCACTTCTACCGGAAGGCGAAGGAAGAGGGGAAGGCTATCCAGGGCCTGGAAACGATCGAGTACCAACTCGGCCTGTTCGACGGCCTGGGCGAGGCCGATCAGGATGCGATGCTTCTGCAGATGATGAAGGACTTCGATACGATCGAAGGCGATCTCGACACGATCGTGTCGGCCTGGCGCGGCGGCGATATGGACGCGCTGGAGAAGACGCTGCTGGCGAACTTCAAGGACTATCCGCACCTGTATGCCAAGTTGATCACGCAACGCAATGCCGCCTGGATGAAGCAATTGGAGGCGTTCCTGAAAGGCGGGGAAACGGTCATGGTGGTCGTCGGCGTCGGCCATTTCCCGGGACCGGACGGGCTCCTGGAGCAACTGCGCAAGAAAGGGTACAAGGTGGAACAACTATGAACGAACACGACTCTCCCACGCCCCGCGCTCCGCGCCGCCGCCATGGCTGCCTGATCGCGCTGGCCATCCTGCTGAGCATCGGCGCCATCGTCGTCGTGGCCGGCATCGTCGCCGGACCGGCCATCGCCGACGCCCTGGCGGGGTTCGGCGGCGAACCTGCGTACGGCGAGGACGAGTTCCCCGACCTGGAAGAGGTCTGGTCGTTCGGCAGCGGCTCGAACAAGGTCGTCTGCATCGCCGTCCGCGGCATGATCACGCTCGACGAAGAGGGCGGCTTCTTCACGGAACCCGGATCGACGCTCATGGCCCTGCACGCCATCCGGCGCGCCACTCTGGACACCGACGTGCGCGGCATCATCCTCGATGTCGACAGCGGCGGCGGCGGCATCACGGCCAGCGATGTGCTCTACCATGCGCTGAAACGCTTTCGGGCCTCGCGCGAAGACCGCCGCATCGTCGCCTTCTGCGGCGATGTCGCCGCCTCCGGCGCCTATTACATCGCCCTCGCCGCCGATCACATCGTCGCACGCCCGACCACCATCACCGGGTCGATCGGCGTGATCATGCAGTCGCTCAACATGAAGGGCCTGGGGGAGAAGCTCGGCATTGCCGACGTCACCATCAAGTCCGGCCCCAACAAGGACCTGCTCAATCCGTTGTCGGAGCTGACCGCCGAGCAACGCGCGATGCTCCAGCACGTCGTGGATAACCTGCACACGCGGTTCGTCTCGCTGGTGACCGAGAACCGCCGTCTGCCGGAACCGGATGTGCGCGCCATTGCCGATGGCCGCATCCTGCTCGCACAAGACGCGGTTCAACTGGGCTTGATGGACGAAGTCGGCTACTGGGAAGACGCCATGACCCGCATCGCCGACCTGCTGGTCGTCGACCGCGTCATCGTCTACCGCTACGAACAGACGTTTTCGCTTTCGGCGTTTTTCCGCGCGCGCGGCGGCGCCGGCGCGGCCCGCGCTCTTGAGCGCGTGCTGACGCCGCGCACCGACTCCCCGCTGCACTACCGCTGGGCCTACTGACCGTGCCCACGCCCGGAACGTCAAATCCGCCGGCCAGGCGTGTCGCGGATATCGCCTGGGAATCGTGGACGCCGGAGCAACGCGCCACGCTGCTGTTCGTGATCCGGGACGGCCGCATGCTGCTCATCCACAAGAAGCGCGGCCTCGGCGCCGGCACTATCAGCGCGCCCGGCGGACGCCTGGAGCCGGGCGAAACCGCGCTCGACGCGGCCATCCGCGAGGTCCGGGAGGAGGTCTGCGTCACGCCCCGCGGCATCGCCGCCGGCGGCGAGCTGTTCTTCCAGTTCGTGGACGGGCTCTCCCTCCACTGCACCGTGTTCAGGGCCGACGATTGCGACGGTTCGCCCGCCGAAACCGACGAAGCCACGCCGTTCTGGGTGTCGCTCGACGCCATCCCCTACACGCGCATGTGGGCCGACGACACCTACTGGCTGCCCCTGCTCCTTGCCCGCAGGCGCTTCATCGGCTACTTCATCTTCGATGGCCCCGCCATGCTCGACCACACCCTGACGGCGCTGGAGGCCGCGTCAGCCGCCGAGTCACGGATGGAGCGACCGTGAACGGTTCACCTGCCCGGTGGCGGCTAAGACCGTTCGTCAGGAGCCCGCGCCGATGTACAGGACAGCGCCACGATGGTCCCCGTGCCGGACGAGGTCGACATGCATGCTGCGCGCGCCGGCGTCGGCGATCAGACGGAAGAGCCGTGTCATGTCATACAGGTTCATCTGCATCCGGGGATCGTGGATGTGCCGGCCCCGCAGCCGGTTGCCCACGGCATGCGCGAACGGTACGTGGTGGCGAATGTAGCAGGCCAGCCGGCGATGCGGACCGACATCCCAACCCTGGACGACGTGCAACCCGGCGCCACCGTCGTTCAAGCGGTTGCCGGCGCCGGTGCGGCGCCCGTCTGCATGTGCTCGGGAAGCGTCAGATTGCGGCCGGTCCCGGTATCGAAAATGTGCGCGCGATCGACCATCGGAACCACCTCGAGCGCCCCGTCAAGCCGGGCCACGCCATGCGGGTCCAGGTTGACGATGAAATGGTGCTCGCCGGCGACGGCGTGCACGAGCACCTCCTCGCCCAGCAACTCGGATACCTCGACGCGCGCCTGAATCGCCGCGCCGCGCAAGGCTTCGGGAGCGAGTTCCTTCAGCACAAAGGCCTTCGGGCGGATGCCCATGCTGGCCGGCTTGCCGACGAGACCGCGCACGCGCGCCGTCTGCGCGGCATCGACGGGTAGACGCACCGCGCCGGCGTCGAGGACCAACCGGTCTCCCTCCGCGACGAGCGTGCCGCTGAAGATGTTCATCGGCGGCGTGCCGATAAACCGCGCGACGAAGAGCGACGCGGGATGGTCGAAGACGGACATCGGCTCGCCGACCTGCTCGATGATGCCGTCGCGCATGACGCAGATCCGGTCGCCCAGCGTCATGGCCTCGATCTGATCGTGCGTCACATAGATCATCGTGGTCTTGATGCGGTGGTGCAGTTGCAGAATCTCCTTGCGCATCTCGACGCGCATCTTGGCATCCAGGTTGGACAGCGGCTCGTCGAACAGGAATACCGCCGGCTCGCGCACGATGGCGCGCCCCATCGCGACGCGCTGCCGTTGCCCGCCGGACAACGCCTTCGGACGGCGCTCCAGGTAATCCTCCAGCCCCAGAATGCGCGCCGCATCCTGGACGCGTCGCTGGATGTCATCCTTCTTGAGCTTGCGCAGCTTCAGACCGAACGCCATGTTGTCATAGACCGTCATGTGCGGGTACAGCGCGTAGTTCTGGAAAACCATGGCAATGTCGCGGTCTTTCGGCGGAACGTCGTTGACCAGCCGGTCGCCAATACAGATGTCGCCCTTGGTGATCTCTTCGAGTCCGGCCACCATGCGCAGCGTGGTCGATTTGCCGCAGCCCGACGGTCCGACCAACACCAGAAATTCACCGTCGCGGATCGACAGATTGAAGTCCCTGACCGCCGTTACATCGCCGGAATAGACCTTGTAAACATGCTCGAGTGTCACATGGGCCATGTTCTTGCCTCCCAGAAGATTGGATGTTCAAAACCGCGCCGATACTGCTTGATCCCGTCGTTTATGACAAGTAGTTTTGTCCGAAATGACGAAAACACGAACCGAGATCGTCCGAGGCACGCGGGATTGGGCGTGGCGGCTGGACTGGGAACCGACGGCGGCGTCGGTCGGCGTGGCCATGCTGGCGGGTGAATGCGGCATCGGCCATCACGGGCACGCGGGAATGCTGACGGCGTGTCAGTTGTGCGTGCTTCCCGGCGAGCCGTCGCTCACGTTGCGTTTCCGCGCGGCGACCGCCATGGTCTTCACGACGCCCGAGCTCGATACGGTGGCGCTGCCGCGCGGCGTCGCGGTCGCCATCGATCCGACAAGCGCGGACGTCCTCGATACCGTCTGTATCGATCGCGCCTGCCGGCCGGCGCATCGCGACGCCGCCCTGGCGTTCGTCTGCCACCATGTGGCGGCCGGCGCAGCCGCGCCGGAGACGGAGCCGCCGGCGGCGGACCGCGCGGCGGCGTACCTGAAGGCGCACCTGGACGAGGCGGTGACGCTGGATGCCCTGGCGCGGCATTGCCGCTGTGCCAAGTCCACGCTGGGGTTCGGCTTCCGCGCCCGCCACGGGAAATCCCCCATGCGATACCTCGCCGACCTGCGCGCGACGCATGCGCGCCGTTGCCTGGAACAGACGGAAATGGCCATCGGCGAAATCGCCCACGCCGTCGGCTACACCGATGTGGCCACGTTCAGCCACTTTTTCAGAAAACATGCCGGTCTGTCGCCTTCGGACGTGCGCCGGAACGCGCGATGGGTGCTGTAGCGCGGGGCAACCATCCAACAGCCAACGGATCACGTAGACGGCGGTTCGGCTGCTCGGACCGCCATCCGCAAGGCGGCCCAGGAGGCCGGGCTGGCGAAGCGTGTGACGCCGCAGGCGCCAATGGGCGCGTCATTGTCGCCGCACGGGGGGCGTGGCGGGGAGTTCGGTCTTGAATGCGCGTGGAGCCCCTGCAACTATGTGGTCATGCGATCCCGCGATACCTCGGATGTGCTGCTCAGCCTTGTGGCCGTCGTCTGCGACGGACTGGCCGTGTTCGGCGGCCTCCTGCTGGCGACATGGGTCCGCTTCGACAGCGGCTGGTTCGCGATCGTCGTGCCGCCGCCGCCGAACTACTACCACCAATACGCGTTGGGCGCGACGGCGGCCGTGCTCGGCTTCCTGCTCGTGTTCCGTTCGGGCCGGCTGTACGTGCGCCCTCAGGTGGGCCGGTTCACCGACAAGATCCCGCGGATCGTACGTTCGTGCGGCATCGGCATCGTCCTGACCGCCGTCATGGCCTTCGCCCTGCAGAACGAGATCGACTTCGCCCGCCTCGTGATCGGCATCGCCCTGTTCACGACGGTCGCCTTCGTCCTGCTGGAACGGTGGATCCTGTACCGTATCGAGTGGAACCTGGCGCGTCACGCCGGACACAAGGCACGCGTGCTCATTCTGGGCACCGATGCCGTCGCCGCGCACCTGCGGCGCTCGATCGAGAAGGAGCCCATGCTGCGCTCCAAGGTCATCGGCTACCTGCGCACCACGATGGCGGAACCCGACGCGGGCATCGAACCGCGCCTGATCCAGGGGTCGATCGAGGAGCTGGCCGCACTGATCGGCACGCGCGCCATCGATCGCATCATCCTGACCGACGCCTCGCTCGGGCATGACCGGGTCGTGCAGATTCTGCTCCTCTGCGAGCGGAACCTGATCGAGTTCCAGATGGTGCCGGACCTGTTCCGGATCATGACCAGCAGCATGGATGTCCAGTCGCTGAACGATATTCCGCTGCTCGGCGTCAGCAAGTGGCCGCTGGATTTCTTCTGGAACCGCCTCGTCAAGCGCCTCGAGGACGTGGTCGGCGGCGCGGTCGGTCTGTTGCTGTCGGCGCCGGTCCTCGCCGTCGCGGCGCTGGTCATCAAACGCACCTCGCCGGGCCCGATCTTCTTCAGCCAGGAGCGCTGCGGCGAACACGGGCGTCCGTTCACGTTGTACAAATTGCGGACGATGCGGGCGGACGCCGAGGCGGCCACGGGACCGGTCTGGGCGCGGCCGAACGACGACCGGCGCACGCGTATCGGCGCCTACCTGCGCGAGCGCAACATCGACGAACTGCCGCAGTTCTGGAATGTGCTCCGGGGCGACATGAGCCTCGTCGGGCCGCGCCCCGAACGCCCGCACTTCGTGGAGAAGTTCAAGGAGGATATCGGCCGCTACATGTGGCGGCACGTCTCCAAGCCCGGCCTGACCGGCTGGGCGCAGGTGAACGGCCTGCGCGGCGACACGAGCCTTGAAGAGCGGATCCGGTACGACCTCTACTACCTCGAGAACTGGTCGCTGTCATTCGACTTCAAAATCCTGATGCGGACCGTGCTGGCCCGGGAGAACGCCTACTGATGATCGATACCGACATCCTTGCCATCTTCAGGAACGTCTATTTCTGGGCGGCCTTCATTTCCTGGTGCGTGGCGCAGTTCACGAAGATGCTCTGCGGGCTGTATCGCACGCGTCGGATGGACTTCACGTACATGGTCAGCACCGGCGGCATGCCCAGCGCGCATTCGGCGCTGGTCAGCGGCCTCATGACCGCCGTGGGCCTGTTGCAGGGGTTTTCGTCCGCGCTGTTCGTCATCGCCATGGGCATGGCGTTCATCACCATGTTCGACGCCGCCACGGTTCGGCGCGCGGCGGGCGTACAGGCCAGTCTGCTCAACGACATCGTGGACGAGCTGTTCCATGCGCACCACTTCTCCCAACGCAAGCTCAAGGAACTGCTGGGACATACGCGGCTGGAGGTGTTCATGGGGTTCATCGTGGGCATCGAGACCTCGACCATCGTGGTGTGCATGGCGCGGACATTCTAGCGGGCGAATCCGGTGCCCGGCAATGGGCGCTCGACGGCGGGCATCGGGTGGCGGGTGACGGATCGGGCACGCGAGCGCCATGGGGAGCGATACGCATGAATAAGACGATGACTCGCCTGGCGATGCTGGCTCTGGTTTCGCTGTGCGCCGCGCCGGCGGCGCGCGCGGCCTGGAAATTCTGGGAACCCAAGGGACGCCCGGACTGGATCGACGATGTGGCCGCGCGCGAAAAGGCGTTTCCGCCCGCACGCCATCTGGTCGGCGTCGGCGCGGCCGATGCCGACAGCCGGTTGGAGGGCGACAAGCGCCGCAAGGCGGAAGACGTCGCCGGCGTCCGCATCCGGCAGACACTGGCGTCCGGACTCGAGGAACCCCTCTTGCCCGAAACCGTCGAGATCCTCATGCGCGCGTGCCGGACGCAACGGGTCTACTTCGACGAGGAAGGCGGCAAGTGGTATGTCTTGACCGCGCTCGAGGTCCGCGAGGCCGCGCGCGGCGCGGTCGAAGCCGCCCGGCAGTGCATGGCCGATGCCCGGGCGCGCGGCGCCCGCGGCACGGGCTCGGACATGGGCGACTATCTCCGCGCCGCGATGCAGAAGGCCGACGGCGCGGCGCTGGACGATCTGCTCAAGGCCAACCGCCTGTTGGGCGGAGCGACCGGCGAGTTCACGATCGAGAGCATCGCGACCTTCAAGGCGGAACGCGAAGCGGAGGCGTCGGCGCTGGCCTCGAACGTCGCCGTCCGCATCACCGCCGAGGACCTCGACGGGCGGTCCGTGTCGCCCGACGTCGTCAACGGGTTCCAGCGCGTCCTGGCCGGCCACGGCGTGCCCACCGTGACGGCGGACGGCCGCCAGAGTCTGATCGTCACGCTGACGACCGAATCCGACACGTCGATGAAAGGGCTGGGCGTGCACAAGTTCCGCACCGGCGGCGGTTACGTGCTGCGCGAAGGCACCCGCGATCTCATCAGTCACCGCCTGGCGCCCGGCGCCGAAACCGAAGCCACGTCCAGCTCCGAGTCCATCTCGCGCCAGCGCAGTCTGCTGCTCTTCCTGAACATCCTCGCCGAGCACCTCGACGAGGCGCTCGCGACACTGGGCGGCAAGCCGTGACTGGCCATGCCCGTGGCGCCCCCCGCCGTTCAGCGGGACCGTGCGCGATTTCAATTCGGCCCTTCGCTCCATCCCCATCGCAGGAACTGGCCCGCTCGGACGGTCAATGAATCGCACGCGTCCCTTCGCGCGGCAAGGCCCATTCCCCTGTTGACCGGCGGCGGGGCAGTGTTTACCTTACGCCCATGACCGACGAAGCCAAGACCGTTCTCCATATCCTGACGACCGGGGCGACGTATCTCGAGCAGCACGGCATCGAGCAACCGCGTCTCGCCTGCGAGCTGTTGCTCTGTCGGGTGCTGCGGTGCCGGCGCCTCGAACTGTACCTGAAGTCCAGCGACATGCTGGCGGACAAACAGCTCGATGCCATGCGCCGGGGCATTAAACGCGTGGGCGCCGGCGAGCCGGTGCAGCACGTCGTGGGGCAGACGGGCTTCATGGATCATGTGTTCAAGGTGGACCGTCGCGCGTTGATTCCGCGTCCGGAGACCGAGGTGCTGGTCCGGCATGTGCTGGACTGCGAGCCGCTCTGGAAGCCCGAGCACCCGGCCATCGTGGATGTCGGCACCGGCACCGGCTGCATCGTTCTCAGCCTCGCGCTGGCCCGACCGCAGGGGCGGTACATCGCGCTCGACACGAGCGAGGAAGCCCTGGCGCTCGCGCGCGAGAACGCCGAGTTGCTGGCGGTGGCCGACCGCGTGGGGTTCGCCCAGGGCGAACTGCCGGACGTGGTCGAACCCGAATCGCTCAACGCGGTCGTCGCCAATCTGCCGTACATCCCGACCGCGGTCTACGAGCGCCTGCCGCCAACGGTGCGCGCGTTCGAGCCGCGCATGGCGCTGGACGGCGGGTCAAACGGGCTGGGCCCGATCGAGGCGGCCATCAACGACGCGGCGATGGCCCTGATCCCGGGCGGATACCTGTTCCTCGAGATCGGCGACGAGCAGGGCGCCTCCGTACTCTCGCTCCTCAAGGAAGCCGGCTTCGAAGACGCGCTGGTGAAGCCCGATCTGACCGGCCGCGACCGCGTGGCGGTGGGCCGCGCACCGGGATGCTAACCCGACTCGGGCTAACGCCGGGGCGCATTTGCGATTCGGTGCATCCCTGGAGCGCGGGCGTCCCGCCCGCTTGGAAATGCACATGTCTGGCAACTGCGGGCGAGACGCCCGCGCTCCCAGGGGAACAACGGCGAATGTCCATGACTGCACCCAATCGCAAATGCGCCCCTAACGCCGGAAGCTTCGACGCTGGCGTCGCGGCGGCACACCCGCTATGCTTCCCGTGTGAATCCGGCACCCATCAGCGTGATCATACCCGCCTACCGTTCGGCGGGAACGATCGTCGAAGCGCTCGACTCGCTCGCGGCGCAGACACTGCCGTCGGCGGAGATGCTCGTCGTGGACGACTGCTCGCCGGATGCGACCGTCGCCACCGTGGAGGCCTGGATCGGCCGGCACGCGACGGCGCCGCGCCCCACCACCCGCATCCTGCGCCAGCCCCGCAACGGCGGGCCGGCCGCGGCCCGCAATGCCGGTATCCGGGCCGCGACGCAGCCCTGGGTCGCGTTTCTCGATGCCGACGACGCCGCCTTGCCCGAACGGTTCGCCATCCAGATGGCCGCCGCCGCCGCCGCGCCGGACGTCGCGTTGCTGTGCGGACGCACCTGCCCGCTGGAACCCGGCGCCGCGCCGCCGCCGGACGAACCCAGCCACCCGCGCCTCCTTTCCATCGACGAGTTCATCGCCCACAACCCCATCGCCACCTCGACCGTTACCGCCAGGCGCGACGCGCTGATCGCCGCGGGCCTTTTCGACGAACAGTTCCGGGGCCCGGAGGACTACGATCTCTGGCTGCGCGTGGCGGCGACCGCCTGTTGTCTGGACCTGGACGTGCCGCTGGCGCGCTATCGACACACGGTCGGCAGCCTGAGCATGGACGAGCGCAATTTCCTGCCGCAGGTGCTGCGCGTACTCGATAAGGCTTTCGGTCCCGGCGGCGTTCTGGAGCGGCATCCCGAATGGCGGCGTCAGGCGCATGCGGAACAATACTCCTCCGCATCGTGGATGGCCCACAACCGGGGCGCCAACGGCGTCGCGCTGCGTTACCTGCTGCGCTCGTGGCTCTACTACATGGGCAAGGTCCACAAAGAAGCCGCCCTCGATCCGCTGCTGCGCGTCAAGCTGCTCTGGCGCTACGTCACCAACCGGAAGCCGGAAGCCGGACAGCCCCCGGCATAGGCCCGCCAGGTGCGCACGATGGGCGGCACGTTGGGGTAGTTTCCAATATAACCTCAAAAGATTGTTTTCCATCTACCAGGTTACCGCAGGAATGCTGAAGCAGCGATATGGATTTCTATAAACACTTGGCTGTAGATGGTGGCGGGCACTGGGGCATCAGGATTTGGTTGAATAATTGAAATAGAAGCTTGAGGAACGATGTTCATGACAACGGTATTCAGTCACGCTATTCAGAAGCGCTTTTCTTCGGTAAACGAGGATGTTGCCACGGATGCGCTAGCCTACATCCTGGAATCGAGTCCCGCGGCCAGAAGAGGGATGCAGAATCTGATTGCCGGTTCCCGATCAAGCAACATTGGCCAATTCCACCGAATCGGCGGCGGCCGATGAATGATTCCGGCTTGCCGCTCGAACTGCGCGATTTTGTCGCCACCACACCTTGGGTTTTTGCCAAGACATACGCCAAAACCTGGCCGCATGAGTATATTGTACGTGATCGGGTGGACGAGAAGCTCTTCCTCGATCTGGTTCGTCATATCCGCAATCTGGGATACGAAGGCACGTTTTACCAGAAGCCGATCACCTACTTCGATCACGACGACATGGTGTACTGGACAATGGGCGCCCCAATCGAAGAGACAACCATCGTGAACCGGTGTATAAGGGAACAATCCTACGAGTATAAATGTGACCATGGCCTACTGCCTGAAAAGGCATCGGAAGATTCGGCATGATCCAATAGAGGGGAAAGCCGGGATGAGAGCGACGGCATGAACGAAGCGATTCAACATCCCAAATACGCGGCATTGCTAAATGAACTGCGCTGCCTCCAGGATGAGCTTGCCCATGCACTCGGCGAGTTGGATCACCTGTTGACCGCGGTCCGCCCCTATCTGCTGGCTTTGTATCAGCAAACGATCGGGGCGTCCGAGCTGGATGTTCTCCGCATCCACTGTAAGGCGGAATGGATGCGGCGGTTTGCCGAACGCATCCGGGCCGCACGGAATCGCGCCGAACCCATTCTGATTGAACATATCGAGGCGGCCTTGCACGCCGAAATGGAGTCGTTCTGGTCAGGGTTGCGCGAGGCGGCGGTAAAGGTGGATGCCGCGCAACGTTTCCTTGGAGACCTGATGCAGCCAAAGGATGCGCAAGCATTTCGCTCACTGTATTATCGATTGGTCAAACGGCTTCACCCGGATGTGAATCCGGATGTGGGGCCGAGGGAGAAACTGCTTTGGCAACGGGTCCAGCAGGCCTATCAGGATAGGGATATGCAGGCCCTTGAAATCGTCTGGCAGAGCATCGAGACCATGCCGGAGCCGACTGCGCCTGGTGTCTTGAATGCCTTGCTGGATCGTAAGACGCGGTTGCTGGATCAACTTCAGCGGGTTCAGCAGCGGATGGACACGTTGGCCTCGGAATCGCCGTTCGATCTGCGCGAGAAGATCGAGGACAAGGACTGGGTGCGGGCGCGACTTGAGAAGATCGCGGAATCCCGCCGGCAATCCGAGGAGCGACTGGTGTATTGCCGGCAAGAACTGCATCTTCTCATGGGAGACAAGGCAGATGGAATCGAGCAGCTCTTTGGTGAAGGTTGATCCTGCCATCCTGGCGCTCATACGGGGTGCCATTGACGGTTCGGGCAAGTTGCAGCCATTCGTGCGTGAGATCATGCTGATCGAATGTAACGTGGCGGGCACCAGTCATCGCGACTTGGAGACGGTCGAACCGGAGTTGGCCTCCGGCTGCATCTTGGTTCTGCAACGCGAACCGGCAAATCCGCACGACCCGCTAGCCATCATGATCCTCGACGAGCATTCCCGTCACTTGGGGTACGTGCCCCGCCAGAAGAACGAAGCGCTGGCGCGCCTGATGGACGCGGGGAAACTTCTCTTCGGCAAGCTGGAAGGCAAATTCTGGAGTGGAACCTGGCTCTGCTTGAATGTCCGGATATTTTTGCGCGACATATAGCGAGGCGACCCAATGGTGCGCATGCTGGACTTGAACAAGAAGAAAGCGGCGGAGAAGAACCCGAACATCCTCGACCAGCTCGAAACGCAGATCACCGCCACCGACCGCCAGATCGACCGCCTCGTGTACCAGCTCTACAACCTAACCGATGCCGAAATCGCCATCGTGGAAGGCGGGAAGGGATAACAGATCAAGCAGAAGCCGCCATTATGGATTGTTGTCATCACTGGAGGGGTAAATGCCATAACTTCACGAGTATTTCGAATTGATTGTCCTCTTTTACGCTAACGAGCATGACCCTGCGCATGTCCATTGCGTATATCAAGGGGCGGAATGCCGTGCCGAACTCGTCATCCAAGACGGAAATGTTGTTGACGCTATATTCCGACTTGTCAGAGGCCGCAGGCCACTTGATGCGGCCCACCTTGCCAATTTCAAAACGCTAGTATCCACCTACGCCGATGAGATTGTCCGTAAATGGGTAGACGTTTTTGTTCGGCACAAGCCCGTTTCCACCGAACGCATAACAAGGAGGCTGTAGCCATGATAGCCCCCGGAACCGAAATTTCGATCACCGAAGTAACGCCGTCCGGCGGCTGCCAACTGAAAATCACGTTCACCGCGAAAGGGAAATGAGTCTGGAGGCAATCATCAGAAACCTCATGCAGCGCGGGACTGCACGGAAATGGGTGGTCATGGTCGGGAACACCCGCACGGGCGCGTGGCGGCTAAGCAAGCACGGAACGGTATACGCGGCACTGCCCGACCTGTCTGCGTGCGGCACGCACAGGCAGGCGACTGGTTCACACGCTCGCCAGGGGCGCGCCTGCCGGGCTCCTACTGTCAATAACAGCCGACTGTGTCCGCTGTAACACTTTGCGAAGGAGGAACCGCTGATTACGCGATCCGTACGATCAGTGGTGTGTGGAAGATTCTCCGAAAGGAGGGTTCCCATCCCGATGGAACCTCATTTGATTTCCTTCTCGGCTCCGCAGTGCGAGCAGTTTGGAAGCATCGCGTGTCTTACCTTGTGACAAGACGGGCACTCCTCGAACAGGTTGCAGCCGCAAGACGGACATGTGTACTTCTCTTCCTGCTCGCCGCGCTCGGTTGGAACAACGATCTTGTTTACCGTCCGGCGAGTCCAAAACAGAAAACGTCGAGGACCGATTCTGATGGGGTATTCGCAC
>CAYYJS010000072.1:0-13378 GCA_964472315.1 uncultured Victivallales bacterium
TCGACCAGTGGTTTGTCGCGTGGAGGATGCCCCGTTCGCTGAAGCTCAACCCGGCGTCGCAGCTCTGGTTCATCCCCCACCCCGCATCGGTTGGGATTGCCGTTCCATGTCCGGCATCGTCCCGTCCGGGATCGGCGGGGCGGCAACGACAAGTACACCCACGCGGATGGCGAAAAGGGCGATCAAAGACTCAACACTCGATCCACGGCGACTTCGTGAGGGGAGGCGCCCATGGATCAACACGCCCTTCAGCGTCTCTCCCTCTCGATTCGCTCCCATCTCCTGACGGGCGAACCGGTGGCGAGCCGCCTCCAATACTCAAGTCCAGTGCGTGCCGCGCATGGAGCCAACGGTCGGGATCGAACCGACGACCTGCTCATTACGAATGAGGCGGCATAGCCTTAACGCGGCATAATTGCGAGTGGGTCTTTTCTCATTTGACTTAATCCCGCAATGGTTTATGATTCACTCCACAATAACTTGTGCAACCGTAAATCACGCGAAATCACGTCACGAGGTTGCAAATAGGTTGCAAACGAGGTTGCACGCGGAGAAATGGAGGTCGCCATGAGTGAGAAACGGAACCTGACGAAGCGAGTGATTGAAGCTCTACCCATACCGGCGACGGATCGGGTCGAGTACCGGGACACACAAGAGCGGCATCTTCGCATTGTGGTATCGGCTGAGGGGCGGCGTACCTGGCGGTACGTGCGGAAGGTGGCCGGTCGTACCCGGAAGGTCACGCTCGGGACATACCCCGACATGACACCCGACCAGGCGCGGCGGGAATCGAAGCGGGTCGGGGCGGAGTACGATGCCGACAGGGACCCGGCAGCAGAGAAGAAGAAGCTCCGCAATCTCATGACCTGGGAAGACCTTTTCGGCTGGTACATGGAGACCCACGCCAAGCCACACAAACGGACCTGGGAGTACGATCAGGACATGAACGGGCTCTACTGCTCGCAGTGGACCCGGAAGCCGTACACGGCCATTACCGTGGACGTAGTGACCCGGTGGCATAAGCAGATCGGGCGGGACCGGGGGCAACACCAGGCCGACCGCGTGCTCGCGATGGTCAAGACGGTATTCGCCAAGGCGCTTGAGGCCGAGGTCATAGAGGGCCGGAATCCGGCAGCGACCGTCCGCAAGTTCTACACGAGCGCGAAGCAGTACGGGCGGGAGCGGTATCTTTCCGGGGATGAGATCGGCCGACTGCTCAAGACGCTGGCAGAGTACCCCGACCAGGACACGAGCGACTTTTTCATGGTGGCGCTGTTCACCGGCGCGCGGCGGGGTAACGTGCAGGCTATGCGGTGGGCCGACATGGATCGGTCGGACCCGGTGAAACCGCAATGGGTTATTCCGGGAACGGAATCGAAGAACAAGGAGCCCATGAAGGTCGTGCTCGTGGAGCCGGTCACGAGCATTCTCAATCGGCGGCATGAGGGCCATGCCAAAACTGCCACAACTGCCAAAACCCTACGGGGTGAGTACGTGTTCCCCGCCAAGCGAGGTGGCAGCAAGACCCCGCACCTCGTGGAGCCCAAGAAGGCATGGGCGACGATATGCAGGCAGGCCGGTCTTGATAACGTCCGCATTCACGATCTACGGCGTACCCTGGGCTCGTGGCAGGCCATGATGGGGACCAGCTTGCAGATCATCGGGCGGAGCCTGGGCCACAGGAGCCTGCAATCCACGGAGGTCTATGCACGGATGGACCTTGACCCGGTGAGAGCCAGCGTAACCGGCGCGGCGGTGGCGATGCTCCACGCGGCAAACGGCCATGCCAGAACTGACAAAACCGACGAAACCCCGGAAGGCGGTGAAAAATGAAGAAGAAAGCCAGGGTCACCAAACGGAGGTCGGCGCGGCAATGCTGGCCACAAACGCCAGAGCAAGCCATGAAACGCGGCGGCGGCATGTACGGGACCATACCGGCGGATGCACTACCCTACGCCAAGCGGCTGGAGTACGTTATTGATGCGGTGGGGGAGACTTGCGGGAAACCGCCGACCGACTTCGAGAGAACGTTCATGCTTCAGCCGCTTCAGGCTGCTATCGAGTGGATTCAAGAGGGCGATCCGCACGGCGCGGCGATGGTTTTCTTTGAACTCGGGCGGCGAGTCGAGAGGCACTATGCGAGCGCATTCGATGATTACGTCAAAAAGGCGCTGGCGTGGCACAAGCTCGGAAAAGTACAGGCGGCGGTGAACAATGAGACCAAGGTCAAAAGGGCCGTGGAACTCCACGCATTCATACGCCAGAAGTACAGGGCGATGGAGCCACAGATCAGATCGGGCGAGTTGCGGGTGAGTGAAGCGTACTACGAGATTGAAAATATGGTGGCGCGGCACTTCGATGACCCGAACTCCGATGACCGTAATAAGCACGTGAGTTTTTCGACCATCGACCGGGCGCTCGGTAAGAAGGACACGAAGCGCAAAAAGAAATAACCGACCATCACCATATTGCACGTGAGAGACCGTCCCTTTCCGGGGCGGTCTTTCTGTTTTCAAGAATCTCATGCCACACAGAACCGGAGTGGCATGACCCGTCTGTACAGTGTTCGCAGACAGTTGAAACAGAACCAATGAAAGGTGGCGCACAATGACAGCGGAGTTGATCGACCGAACGGCGGCGGCTGAGTTCCTGGGGGTTTCTCCGGGCACTCTGGCGAACTGGCAGAGCACGGGCTTCCGGCGCGTGCCTCACGTGAAGATCGGGAAGCGGGTCCGATACCGGATCAGCGACCTGGCGAAGTTCATCGAACAGAACCTCGTTGACCCCATCGGGGCCGACCAGGGCAACGAGCGCAAGTAGCGCAGAGAGTGAGGTCGTCATGAGCGACACAATCACACAGGCTAAGGATCGACTGACCATTCCGGCGCTCGGGGCGATGTTGTTCCCCGACTGGCGACCGGGGCGGTCGTGTCGATCACCATTCCGGGAAGATCGGAAACCGTCCTTCAGCGTGTTTGACGGTGGGCTCGCGTGGAATGACTTCGCGACCGATGAGGGCGGCGACGCGATAGAGTTCCTGGCGCGGGCTCGGAGGCTCTCGAATGCTGAGGCGGTGAAGGAGTTCTTGAGGTTGGCCGGCATGGGCGGCGGCGGGCCGGTGCATATCTCCGTACCCATTCAGCGGTGCATGGAGAAGATTCAGGAACCCGACCGCAAGCCCACGTTCCCCGACGATCTACACCGTGGGAGCGCTGCGGAGGTCGGGCGGCTGGCGACGCTGCGGAACCTCTCCGGTGAGGCGGTGGCGCTGGCTGGCGAGCGCGGGCTTCTCCAATTCGGGACCGTGCAGGATGGGGGCTCTACCGTCACGGCGTGGATCGTTACTGACCAAGCGCGGCGAAATGGTCAGGCACGGCGGTTGGATGGGCTCCCGTGGCAGGCGCTCCCCGGTACACCGAAAGCGAAAACTCTTGCGGGATCACGAGCGGCGTGGCCGGTCGGGATCGCAGAGGTGGAGCCGTACCCGTGCGTGGCGCTCACAGAGGGCGGGCCGGACCTGCTCGCGGCGATCCACTTCGCATGGGCTGAGGGAAAAGAGAGCGCGGTCGGGGCGGTGGCGATGCTCGGGGCCAGTCTGACCATTCCCGACGATGCGCTCCCGATGTTCACCGGGAAGCGGGTCAGAATCTTTCCACACCTTGACGATGCGGGCCACGCGGCGGCCGCGCGATGGGAAGGGCAGCTTGTGAATGCCGGGGCGGATGTCGATTGCTTCAGCCTGGCGGGGATCCAAAAGAGCGACGGCGAACCGGTCGGGGACCTGAACGACCTGACCAGCATTCATGCCGATGACTTCGAGAGCGATCGCTCTACGTGGAGCCTATTCGACTTCACGGAGGTGGGCCATGAGTAACGCACGTTCCTACCATGCCGTACAGCGGGCCACGAGCGACGATCACGAGCAGGTGGCAGTGGAACCGGGGCCGTTCCCTATCGAGGCGCTGAGCGGCGTACAGAGGGCTATTGTCGCGGAGACGGCGGAGGTCCACCAGATTGACCCGGCGCTCCCCGGCATGGCAGCGGTGGCGACCGTGGCCGGGGCCATAGGCAAGGGACACATCGTGCATGGGGCGGTGAACGGGAAGGACACTCCGCTCAATCTGTACATCCTCGCAGGGGCTCCGAAATCCTACGGGAAGGGCGCGGCGTCTTCGATCACCAGGCCCTTGATTGATGCCTCAACCGAACTTGCAGAGAACTTCCGGGCCAACGTCCGACCCGACTTGATTACGGAGCAGCGGACACTTGAGGCACGGATCAAGGCGCTCGTGGCCGTGCTCGGTAAGGATGGGATCGGCGGCGAGCCCATGACCATGATCGAGAAGCACGAGCGCAAGGATGAACTGACCCGGATGCAGGCGCGGCTTGATGAGATCACCCTACTCGCGAAGCAGTTGCCGTCCTACTGGATCGGGAGCGCAACCACACCGGCGATGGTCGATTGCCTTGTACGCAATGGCGAGAGCATCTTCTCGTACTCCCCGGAAGCCGGTGAGCTCGTGCGGATCGCCTTGGGGCGATTCACCAAGAACGATGCAGCGGACTTCGATCTACTGCTCTCGGGGTACACCGTGGAGCCCTACCGGGAGACGCGGGTCGGCCGGGGCGACAACCTGCTCACACCGTGCATCACCTCACTATGGTTCTGCCAACCGTTCCTGCTCCGGGAATTGGCAGGCAACGATGAAGCAGCAGAGCGGGGGCTCACGGCGCGGGCGCTCGCGTTTGTGTGCGAGCATGGCGACATCCCCGAGGACGACGGCGTACACCGGCGCGTGAGTGACCGGGCAAGGGATCGGTGGGCCATGCTCGTGAAGGACATACTCGCGAGCAGGCCGACAGAGCCGACGATCATCGAATGCAGCAGGGAAGCTCGTGAGGTCTTTCGTGTGTGGCATAACGAATCGGTCAGGCTCCGCAACGGATCATGCCAGGACATCGAAGGCGAGCTCGGGCGGTGGCGGGAGAATGCCATACGGCTGGCCGGTGGGCTGGCCGTGGCAGATCACTTCTCCATGCCAACGGGCGACGATCTCACGCTTACGGCTGACCATGCGGAGCGCGGGGTCATGCTGGCACGATGGGCGTGCTTCTCCACGCTGAGCATGATGCAGGGCGGCAGGGAGGGGCGACGCCTGGCGCGGGCGCAATCACTGGCGCGGCTGGTCACGGATGCAGGAGGGAAGGTCACGCTCCGGGACCTGCGGCGCTCTCATGGATATGATCAAGACGAAGTGGTACGGCTGGCGACGGCGTACCCGGCGCTCTTGGAGGTACAGCGGATCGGACCCGGCGACCAGGGCGGGCGACCGAGTGAGGTCTTGACCATTCCGGCGAAGGTGAGGTCATGAGAACAGGTTTCGGCAGTATTGGCAGTATTGGCAAGGGCCGCTTGGACCCCCCCCGGCATGAGGCTTTCCAAGCGGTACCCCCCGGCGGAACTAAGCTAAGCGACCCGCGCAGAAGAGAGTGACTAACGAAAAGTATTACGAAACGGAAAAGACGTAACATCGAACTGACTTCTCGCCCGGCAGTCGGGCGGGGCGGACAACAGCCGGACAACCCGGCAGAAGGAGACGAAGCATGAATGACCGTGTGCGGAAAATGGTAAGCAGGCAGTACGACCTGGACTGCGGGCGGCGCGGCTTTTTCGCGCTTGAATCGGACGCCAAGAAGGCCGTCAAAAGGGAACTCGAAGCGCAACGCGACGAATTGCGGCGACGGTTGGACGAGGCCCATGCCGCCGTTATCGGGCTGTCGCGTGACCTGGCCGTAACCGAAATGGACGTGAAAGAATTGGCGTAACACACGGAAAGGGAACGCACATGGACTTTGCACAGATCAGACTCGGGACGGCGCGCGGCGACTTCGTGCCGGCGGAATTGGCTGAGCGCTGCAATGCGGCGACGGCGGCGGTGAACGCATGGGATGCTGAGCGCCGGGCGCTGGCAGAGCGGTTGTCGGCAATCCGCGAGGTACCTGCGACGCAGTTCGTCAACGGCAGTTCGATCAACGGTCAAACCTCGTGGATTCAGGAAACGACGTTCACCGATCCGGCGGCGGCGCTGGCTGAATTGGCGCGGTTGCAGGCCGCACGTATCGAACTGCCGTTGCGCGGGCTGCGTATCGTCGCGGAAGTCGAGGCCGCGCGCGATGCCGTTCAATCGGCATGGGCGGCACACAAGGACAATCTCGATAAGGCGCTGGTGGCCGCGACGGCGACGGCACAAAAGCAGGCCGCGAAACTGCCGGTTTCGGACAGCCTGCGAACGGCGCACGTCGCGGAAGTCACGGCGACGGAACGGGCGGCGACGCAGGCCCAGAACCCAACGCCGGCGACGTTCTGGGGGTGGTCCGAACAGACGTTGCGCACGGCGAAGGCGACCTTGCTGATGGAGCTTCGCGAGGCATTCGCCGTGGCGTTGAAATGCTGATGACATTCAGGCGACGGCCGCGCTTTTTCGGGGGGTTGCCGGAACCCTAACGCGCCGACCGGCACTTCGTACCATCTGCTCCAGCCTGGCGGGGTACTCATGGCGTTGCGGCGGCGACGCTGACCAGGTGGCCGCATGACCGCTCTCCGGGGATCACACTCCGGGGGGCGGTCTTTTTTTCGGGTCATGGCAGCGGTGGGGGTTTTGGCAGTTCTGGCAGTTTTGGCACAAGGGGGAGAGCGGCGGCGAAACCCGGAAAGGGCTCCCGAAATCGTGCGCCGGGTTGCACATAGGTTGCAAACACGATTCTGGCGGGGTCAGTGATGTTCACAAAACCCCGGTTTTATTGGAGCCAACGGTCGGGATCGAACCGACGACCTGCTCATTACGAATGAGCTGCTCTACCAACTGAGCTACGTTGGCCCTTTCGGAAAAAATACGGGCCATACCTTACCCGCCCGGAAGCACATGTCAAGCTCCGGACAGCGCGCGCACGAGGAAGCGCTCGAGCGCGACCTCCGGGGCGACACGACTGCTGACCAGGCTCTCGTGCGTCTCGATCGCCAGCTTCAAACACGCATGCAGCCGCCGCCGCGTGAACCCCCGCGCCTGCGCCGCCAGCAGCCCGGCACGGTAGGGATGGATGGATCGCGGGTCGCGCGCCAGATTCTGGGTGAAGCGCGCTTCGATCTCGGGCTCGACCGGACCCCACGCGACGTCGCCCCCCCCACGCCCTCCCCCGCCCCGCGCCACCAACCAGCCGCGCTCCAGCCCCTCGCGGTAGACCAGCAGGTCGCGGATGCGCGACTCGACGCCGACCAGCAGACCGATCGGCGACTCGCGCTGAAACAACAGGCGGCGCAGGACATGCAACGCCGTGGCCAGCTCGCGCTTTCCGAACGCATCGGCCAGATCCCACGCGGCCGTCTCCCGCGTGGCGCAACAGACGGCCGTCACATCTTCTTTCGTCGCACGCTTGCGGTCGCCCAGATAGACGCACAGCTTCTCGAATTCGTTCACCACTTGCCGCGTGTCCGTTCCCGTACAACCGAGAAACGCGGTCTGAACATCGCGCGACATCGTCACGCCGCTCTTCTCCACCAGTTGCGACAGACGTTCGCCGGCCTGCTGATCCTGCTGATGGCTCTTATCCGGCACCATGAACTCATGGATGTCGCCGACGGCTTTGCAGGTCTTGTAGAAGCCCCGGCGCTTGTCGACATCCGGCGCCGAGATCACGAAGGTGATCCCGCCGGGCAGTCCGGCCTTGATAAGTTCGGTCAAGCGCCCCACCGCCGCCACGGTGCCGTCCGATTGCGCGGCACGCGAATAGCCGAGGAACCGCGCGTCGCGCAACCAGACCGTGCGCTCGGCCGCGAACAGCCCCATACCGCGGAGCGCGCCGAGGCAGGCGCGGACGCAATCCACGGCGGCGTCAACCGTATCGACGGCGCCATCGACGATCTCCAGCCGCATCATCTGTTCGGCCTTCGGCACCAGCGCATCGAGCGTCGTGCGCGTCTGGGCCGTCACCATGTATTCGTCATCGCCGTAGATCAGATGAAGGGTCTTCGCCATGCCCCCGAACATACCCGCGCCACGCCCTTCCCCTCAAGCTTTCGTTTCGCCCCGGACGACGCCCGGACGACGCCCCACGGCCGCACGTGGCCCCCGCTATCGGACCACCAGGCCGGTCACGCTCCGCGTACGCAGCGTCTCGCCCCAGTACGGCTGGCGATGCGCGCCCCAAGCGACATCGACGCCGCCCAGTCGCACGCCGGCGGCATGCTCGATGAATACGCCGTCGGTCGGCGCCTCCGACAAACCGGTGTGCTCGCCACCCAGCACCGGACGCCGATCGTGACGCCCGCCTTCCCACTTCGTCCATTTGTCGATCTCGACACGGACGTTGTCCAGCACGAGGTCTTCGATCGGACTGCTTTCGCAACCCGCCACGAAGATGCCGTTCTCGGAACGGCACAGGATGTCGCTGAAGCGCACGTGACGCACGCGGCCGACCCGCGTGGCTTCGTTGCGCGGCAGCGCCGTCACGTAAATCGGCTCCGCTCGCCCCCACCAGTGGGGGCTGAACAGCCGCGTTTCGACCGTGCAGTTGGCGAAGAGGACGTTCTCGACGTCGCCGCCGTCGCGCAACTGGATCGCCAGCCCGCGGCTGCTCGATCGGACGACGCAGTTCTGGAAGCAGATGTTCGAGATGGCGGCGTGGCTTTCGGTGCCGATCTTAAGCGCGGCACTCGTCGAGATGCAGGTGCAATTGGCGACCGTGATATCGTGCGAGCCGCGGTAACCGAGGGCGGCGCCGTCGCGCGTGGCCTTGATGACGATGCAGTCATCGCCGGCCCGGATGTGACAGTCGCTGATCCGGACATTCGTGCAATGGTCGGGATCGATGCCGTCGCAGTTGGGAATCGAAAGGTCGTTGAGGATGCGGATGCCGCTGATGACGACATCGTCGCAGCCGGTCAGGTGCAGACACCAGCTCGCCGAGTTCCTCAGCGTAACATCGCGAATCGTCAGATGCCGGCAGCCTTGGAGTCCGATCAGACGGGGACGCCATGACTTGGGCTCCCGGATGTAGGGTCCGTCCGTCGAACGAAAGCCGTCCATGAACCGGAGGCCCTGCCCGTCGATCGCCCCGGCGCCGGTAATGGATACGTACTCGGCGTCGCGCGCTTCGATCAGGAAGGCCGATTCGCCGGCGGCATACTCGCCGGCGACACGGCAGGGCCGGTAGTCCGCGCGCCGCTCGCTGCCGCGCAGTTCGGACCCCGGCTCGAGATGCAAATCCGTGTTGTCGTACACCGTGAGCGAGCCGCTCACGAATACCTGTCCGGCGGGCACGACCACCGTGCCGCCGCCGGCGTCGCGGCAGGCATCCAGCGCCGCCTGGATGCCGGCCGTCGCCGGCTGGTCGGACTCCGTCAGCGGCAGGGCGCCGTACTCGCGAATCGCATATCGGCTCATCTATCCTCCATCATTCCGAGAACGCATCGCCTGTCCGGCGTCGCACACAGGGCCCTTAGAAGGCCTTGTCGCACCAGAAGATCGCGTTCGCCAGCACCGGCCGTTCGCCGCGGGCACGCGCCCGCACGCGTTCGACGAATTCGTTGTAGAGCCGCAGGCTGCGCACGATATCCTCGCCCATCTCGTGGCCGGCGAAGAGTTCGTCATGCCGCGGTCCGAAATCCAGATTCGCCTGGATCGCCGTCGACGACAGGTCGAAGCCGACATCGAAACCCGTCAGGAACAGGTGCCGCGACGAGCGCATGGGGATGCCGCAGGCATCGACATACCAGGTGGACGAGGCGCTGAGACTGTCGAACCGCAGCAGTTCGAGGATGCGTTTCTCCTTGGCCAGCAACTCGCGGATATCGTCGAGCGCCACAGCCAGCGTACGCAGCGCGATGACCTTTTCCATGAACCGGACGTACCCCGCCGTGTATCCCTCGCCCGCGCGGGGCGCATCGACTTCGATCTGTTTCTGCAGCCGGGCCATGTACGGGCCGGATCGCCCGACCGCACGGCACAACTGCGAGAAGCTGAAGGTTTCGCTGTCGGTCTCCACGCGCTTCCGTCTCCCTTCGGTACGCGGAACATTACCCGATTGCGCTGCCAGCTCAAGCAAAAGTCCATACCGGGGCGCTTGACACGTACGACACCAAACGCGAAAGTGCCGCATGCGTTACGCCATCGTATCCGACATCCACGGCAACCTGCAGGCGTGGAACGCCGTGCTGATCGACATCGGCAGCTCGCGCGTCGACCGCGTGGTCTGCCTGGGGGATATGGTCGGATACGGCCCGAAACCGGCCGACGTGCTGGAATCGGTCTACACGCACGCCCACCATGTGGTGCTCGGCAACCACGACGCCGCCGTCTGCGGGAAACTCGACGAGAGTCTGTTCATCGATGCCGCCGCGAAGCTCGTGCGCTGGACCCGCACCCGTACGAACGCGCGGGCCATCGAGTTTCTCCGCGGTCTGCCGCTGACGCTCAGCGGCGGCGACTTCCGCTGCGCACACGGCGACTTCGCCGCGCCGGCCGCCTTCCACTACGTCGTCGATGCCCCCGATGCCATGCCCTCGTGGCAGGCCGTCCCCGACCGCCTCCTCTTCGTGGGCCATTCGCACGACCCGGCCATCTTCGTCATCGGCCAGAGCGGCACCCCCCACCGACTCGCGCCGCAGGACTTCGAACTCGAAGCGGGTAAACGCTTTCTCGTCAACGTCGGCTCGGTCGGTCAGCCCCGCGACGGCGACGCGCGCGCGTGCTACTGCATCGTCGATACCGCCGCGCGGTCGATCGTCTGGCGACGCCTGCCCTTCGACCTGGACGCCTACCGGCGCGATCTGGATGCCGCCGGGATCGACCCGGACGCGAGCCCGTTCCTCTCGTTCGATCCGCGCAAGGAACTCGTGCCCGTCCGCGAACTGCTCGGGTTCTCGCCGCCCGCCGATACGGCCGACGGCGCCCGCGATGTCGTCGAAGTGGCCGAACTGGAGGTGCTTCAGAAACAGGTGCGCGGCTGGAAACGCGCCACGATCCTGTCGCTCGCGGGTGCCTTGCTCGCCGCCGCGCTGACCGCCGGCGCCGCGCTCTGGCATGTCAGCCGCCGCGCCGATCTCATCCCGCCCGGATGGGCGCCCCTCGATCTGCCCGCCAGGGCCTCGGCCACGGAAAACCTGCTGTCGATGCCGGATATCGCCGGGCGTACCCCCGACGCCCTGTTCGGCTGGCGCATCCGCCTCGACAACAAGCGCCGTCAGCGCGTCGCCTGGAATCCCGCCGACGAAGCGTGGCTCCGGGTCGCCTCCGCCGACGCGGACGAAGCCTTCCGCATCGAATCGCCGGATATCCGCGTCGAACCCGGCATGCGGTTCTGCTTCCAGGCGCTCGTCCGCAGGACCGGCGGCGACATGGGTGCCGTCCAGCTCGATGTGACGCTGTGGAAACGGGGCGTCACCGGCCGCCAACGCGTCGACCATTTCGCCGGCGACCTGCCCGACAGCGCACGACGCGACGGCTGGTTCCACGCCACCGAAACATTCTCCATCCCCGCCGGCGGCGAAGCCATCCGCGTGGCCATCGCCGGCGCCTTCAAAGGCACGGCCGAAATCCGCGAGATCGTCTTGTCACGGCTCGAATAGAAAGCCCACACGCCATGAGTCACGGTTCCTACAAAATCGCCACCGTCTGGGGCATCCCCATCAAGGTGCACATCTCGCTGCTCCTGTTGCTGCTCTATGTCATCCACCGCACCGGCGGGCTGGGATCGGGCTACGTCCTGGATGTCATCATTCTCGAGTGCCTCGTGTTCGCCAGCATCGCGCTGCACGAGCTTGGCCATTCCTTCGTGGCCATCCGCAAGGGCTGCAAAGTGCGCGAAATCACGCTCATGTTCATGGGCGGCGCGGCCCAGATGGAACAGATACCCTCGCGGCCCCGCGACGAACTGACGATGGCCCTGGCCGGCCCGGCCGTCAGTCTGACGCTCGGTCTGCTGGGCTTTTTCGGCGGCCGATCCGTCGGCGCGCAGGCCCCGCATCTCGGCGGCATCCTGATGATGGCCGGCATCGTCAACCTGATTCTGGGCGTCTTCAATCTCCTGCCCGCGTTCCCGATGGATGGCGGCCGCGTGCTGCGGGCCGCGTTGACACCCCGCAAGGGCCGGCTGCGCGCCACGTTCATCGCGGCGCGCCTCGGCCGCGCCGTCGCGATCGCCTTCATGTTTATCGGCGTCTTCGGCCTGCGCGGCGTCCCTTTCTTCTCCCCCGGAAACTACGGGCTGATCGCAGTCGGCATCTTCGTGTACATATCGGCCGGACGCGAATACCGCTTCGCCCGCACGGAGGAAGCGATGAAGCATGCGTACGGACCGCAGGCCGCCGGCTGGGCCGAGCCACCGCCCCGCACGGACCCGCACGAGGACGAGGACCGGGTCGTCATCAGCCCCCCGCCCTACGAGCGCGGCCCGAATACCACGGCCGAAATCCGGCCGGAACGCCGGCGCCGGTTCCCGTTCGGGTAACCCGACGGCTATCCGCGGCGCGCCCGGAACCGCGCGATCAGCGCGTTGGTCGAGCTGTCGTGCACCGACACCTTCGATGCGCCTTCCAGCTCGTCCAGAATCCTGCCGGCCAGCACTTTGCCGAGCTGAACGCCCCACTGGTCGAACGAGAAGACGTCCCAGATGACGCCCTGCACGAACACCTTGTGCTCGTACAGCGCCGTCAGCGCGCCAAGCGTGTGCGGCGTCAGGCGGTCCGCGAGAATCGTGTTCGTCGGCCGGTTGCCCTCGAATGTCTTATGCGCCGCCAGCGCGGATGGCGTGCCTTCGGCCTCGACTTCGGCACGCGTCTTGCCGAACGCAAGCGCCTCGGTCTGCGCGAAGAAGTTCGCCATCAGCTTGGCGTGGTGATCGCCGATGGGGTTCTGCGAACGACAGAACCCGATGAAGTCCGCCGGGATCAACTTCGTGCCCTGATGGATGAGCTGATAGAACGCGTGCTGCCCGTTCGTGCCCGGTTCGCCCCAGATGACCGGTCCGGTTTCCCAGGCCACGCGGGCGCCGTCCTTGCCGATGCATTTCCCGTTGCTCTCCATATCCATCTGCTGCAAATGCGCGGCGAACCGGTGCATGTACTGGTCGTACGGCAACACGGCGTGCGACTGCGCGCCGAAGAAGTTGTTGTACCACACGCCCAGCAACCCCATCGTCACGGGCATGTTCGCCGACAGCGGCGCCGTGGCGAAGTGACGGTCCATCGCATGGAAGCCGTCCAGCATGCCGCCGAACGCCGCCGGCCCGATGGCCACCATCAGCGGCAGCCCGATCGCCGAACACATCGAGTAGCGGCCGCCGACCCAGTCCCAGAATCCGAACATGTTGGCCGTGTCGATGC
>CAYYJS010000073.1:0-13351 GCA_964472315.1 uncultured Victivallales bacterium
GGCTGCACACTTCGTCCCACACTTCGTCGTCTACGCTTCGTCCCACACTTCGTCGTCTACGCTTCGTCCCACACTTCGTCGCACTCTTCGTCGTCTACGCTTCGTCCCACACTTCGTCGGCTCTTCGACCACGGCGGTTTGAGCATGACCCCGCTTTCCGTTCAACGAAGCATCCCCCCACAAACCCGGAGGCGCCTGGAAAAGGCACGGCGGGGTTGAATGACGGTGGCGGATAGGCTAAACTAGGCCGGTCGTTTGGATGAGGAGATACGCGTGTACACGGTTACGAAATATGGAAACCCGGCCCTGCGGCGCAAGGCGCGGCCGGTGACGGGCGTTGATGACGGCATCCGGAATATGGTCAAGGCCATGTTCGCGACCATGTATGCCGAGAACGGCCTGGGTCTGGCGGCCGAGCAGGTCGGGCGCGAGGAAGCGGTCTGCGTGATCGACGTGCCGGCCGAACAAAGCGGCGGGATCAAGATGCCGTTGGTGCTGATCAATCCCGAGATTGTGGCGACCGACGGGGAGCAGGACGGGCAGGAGGGGTGTCTGAGTTTTCCCGGCATCTACATCAACGTGAAACGGGCGGAGATGGCGACGGTTCGGTTCACGAACCTGGAGGGCGCGGAGGAGACGGTCGAGACGCACGGCCTCGTCGCGCGCGCCGTGCAGCACGAGCTCGATCATCTGAACGGCGTGTTGCTCGTCGACCACATGTCCGCCGTGCAAAAAGTGGCCAATGCCGGCAAGCTGAAGCGCCTGCGACGGGAAGGGCGGGAGCAGTAGCGGACGCCGGTCTAGTCCGCGGCGGGGTTGGCCGCGGGTACGGGGAGGGGGGCGGGGCGGGCGACGAAGATGCCGGATTCGGCGCGGTCGGCGAACTCTTTCGCGAAGCGGCGGTAGGCGACGGCGCCGGGGCAGGCGGCATCGTACAGGATGACCGGCTGGCCGAAGCTGGGCGCTTCGCCGAGGCGGACGTTGCGGGGAATGATCGTGTTGTAGACGGCCTCCTCGAAATGCGCGCGCACCTCGTTGACCACGTCCGTGGCGAGCCGCGTGCGGCCGTCGTACATCGTCAGCAGGATGCCTTCGATGTACAGCTCGGGGTTGGCGCGGCTTTCGCGGAGTTTCTCGATCACGTGGGTGACCACGCTCAAACCTTCCAGCGCGTAGTACTCGCATTGGATCGGCAGCAGCATCGACTGCGCGGCGGTCAGGGCGTTCATCGTGAGAATCCCGAGCGAGGGGGGGCAGTCGACGATCACGTAGTCGTAGCGGTCGGCGCGGACGAGCGGCGCCATGGCCATATTCAGGCAGTGGAGGTAGCCCTCCATGCGCGCGACATCGATCTCCGCGCCGGCGAGGTCGAGTTCGGACGGAATGATATCGACGCCCGGCATGCAGGTCGGCTGGATGAGACCCTCCAGCGCCTGTTCGCGCAGCAGCACCTTGTAGATGCTCGTGCCGGTCTGGCGCGCGAGGCCGAGGCCGCTGGTCGCGTTGGCCTGGGGATCGACATCCACGACGAGCACCTTCCGTCCGAGCTCGGCGAGGCAGGCGGACAGGTTGATCACGGTCGTGGTCTTGCCGACGCCGCCCTTCTGGTTGGCCACCGCAACAACTTTCGTCGCCATGTTCGTCTCCCGGCGGTCAGCGGCGTTTCGAGATCATGCCGGTGGCGCGCGCGTAGTTGAAGATGCCGCCGGCTTCGATAACCGGCGCCACGGCGCCAATGGGTTTCAGCGTGTGTGACGCGCGCCGGGTTTCGTTGACGATGGTGCAGGCCGCGAGGTCGACCGTCACCGTGTCGCCGGTCGCGAAGGCGTCGCACAGCCGTTCCGACGATTCGAGCGGGAAGACCTCGCCGGTGGCGACGGCGTTGCGGAAGAAGATGCGCGCGTAGGACTGCGCCACCACGGCCTGGATGCCGGCGGCGCCGAGCGCGATGGGCGCGTGCTCGCGCGACGACCCGCAGCCGAAGTTGCGGCCGGCCACGATGACGCGGTGCGGCGTCGTGGTCGCGCCCGCCGGAATGAACGGTTCGGCATCGTCGGGCATGCCGGCCAGCGCATGGCTTCCCAGCGCGGCGTACTCCGCCGGGATGGTCGGCACGAGGTTGAGGAACTCGGCCGGGATGATCTGGTCGGTGTCGATGTTGTCGGTCAGCACGTATACGGTGCCCCGGATGATCTTGGATGCTGTGGTCATGGCGGCTCCCTTCAATCGATGGCGCGTGGATCGGTGATGCGGCCGACGATGGCGGACGCGGCGACGGTCATGGGCGATGCCAGGTAGACCTGCGACTGCTTCGAGCCCATGCGGCCGATGAAGTTGCGGTTGGTGGTGCTGATGACCACTTCCGTGCCGTGTGTACGCCCGAACGTGTCGAGCGGGCCGCCCAGGCAGGCGGCGCAGGACGGTTCGGCGATCGGCAGGCAACCGGCTTCCGCGAAGATGTCGGCCAGCGGCTTGCCGTCGATGGTCGCGGTGCGCAGGCCCTCGGCGACTTCGGTCGTCGCCGGCACCAGATACGTATCGATGGCCACGGTGTGGCCCTTGAGGATCTGTGCGGCCATCACGAAATCGGTCAGTTTGCCACCCGTGCAGGACCCGATGTAGGCGCGGTCCAGGGCGACGTCGCCGCACGCGGCCGCCGGCGCGTAGTTCGACGGCAGGTGCGGGCGGGCGACGCAGGGGACGAGGTCGCGGGCCTGGTAGCGGCGCGTGACGGCCACCGGCGCGTCCGGGTCGCCGTAGACGGCGCGGAACGGGGCGTTCGTGCGGGCGCGCACATAGTCAAGGACGGCGGGTGTCGGCTCCATGATGCCGTTCTTGGCGCCGGCTTCGATGGCCATGTTGCAGATGGTCATGCGTTCCTCGATCGGCAGCGCGTCGATCGTGGTGCCGCGGAACTCCATGGCGCAGTAGGTGGCGCCGTCCACGCCGATGTCGCCGATGATCCGCAGAATGATATCCTTGGCCGTGACGCGGTCCGGCAGGGGGCCGTCGACGATGAAGCGCATCGTTTCCGGAACCTTGATCAGCAGCTTGCCGGCGCCCATGACGAAGCCGGCGTCCGTGTTGCCGATGCCGGTGGCGAAGGCGCCGAGGGCGCCGTGCGTGCACGTGTGCGAGTCGGTGCCGAAGATCACGGCGCCGGGGCGCACGAGGCCGGCCTGGGGCAGCGCGACGTGACAGACCCCGCGGTAGTTGGGGGTGCCGGGGTCGAAGTAGTGCGGCAGCCCCTGTTCGCGCACGAACTCGCGCAGGGTGTCGACGTTGCGATGGGCCTTCTCGTCGGCCGTGAAGATGTAGTGGTCCGGGATGATCGCGATGCGCTCGGGGTTCCAGACGCGCGCGTCCTTGCCGAACTCGCGGGTGAAGACGCCGATCGTTCCTGGACCGCAGACGTCGTGGGTCAGCAGGATGTCGGCTTCCACCCAGATGTTGTCGCCGGGGTGGACGATGGGTTCGCCGGCCGCGCGGGCCAGGATCTTCTCGGTTATCGTTGCTTTCATAATCTTTGTGGCGCCTTGGATGGGGGTGTTTCCGGCGTGGCGGCCGCATCCGGCGGTCAGGCCTTCCGGTGCGCCTTGACCAGCGCGAAGAAGCGGTCCTCGTAATCCTCGAACAATCCGTACGTGTGCAATTTGTGGCCGAGCGCCGGGATCAGCGCGGGGTTGCGGTTCGCGGCGCGGAACGACTCCTCGACATCGCTGCGCACGCCGCGCGGCACGCCGCCCTCGTCGTCGAAAAACTTCTGCTTCTGCATCTCGCGGATATTCGGCAGGGCCGACTTCTGGATGACTTCCCAGAAGAGTCGCACGAGGCAGACGTCCCAGGGGTCGTCGACGCCGAGCACGACGGCGCTGAGGGGGTCCGCCTTGGCGGCGACGAGTTGCGTCACCCGGCCGACGACCGCGTCGATGGTGTCGGTGACGACGTTCTCGGTGAACGCTTCCTGGCGCAGGGTGTAGCCGTACTGGAGGATGCGGATATCCTTCTCGTGCTCCTTCAGCCAGTCGACATACTTGCGCGCTTCGTCGCCGAACCCTTCGAGCGCGGTTCGCGAGTAGGCTTCCGGCGTGATGATCTGCGGTTTGCCGGCCTGGAGTTTGCCCTCGCGGATGCGGACCTGGTCGACGCTGTCCATCAATTGCGAGATCAAATGGTAGTGCAATACGGTCGTGCCGAAGGTTTCCAGGTGCCGCGTCGGCATGACCTTGACCTCCGTGTTGTTCACGGCGTACCAGAAATCGAAGGAATCGCGTTTCGCTTTCATTGCAAGTATCCCTTTTACCACAAGCCGGTGCGCATGGAACGAAAAAAGGCGATTCCGGGTTTGTGGGGGGATTTGTCATTGAACGGGAAGCGGGTCCATGCTCAAACCGCCGAGGTCGAAGAGCCGACGAAGTGTGGGACGAAGCGTAGACGACGAAGAGTGCGACGAAGTGTGGGACGAAGCGTAGACGACGAAGTGTGGGACGAAGTGTGCAGCCGTCGTCCGCACCCAGTGAGTGCAGATTAAGGCGAACGATTAGGGCGAACGATTAAGGGAGCATCTCGTTGTTTCCCTAATCTTTCGCCCTAATCATTTGCCCTAATCTCTCCAAACAGGCGAAGTGCATGACCTTCTGGTAGACTTTCGGTCTCTCATGGCCAAAGAGCTCTGCCATACCTGCTGCTCCTATCCATACCACGCCACACTTCGTCGCTTTCTTCGTCCCACGCTTTGTCGTCTACGCTTCGTCGCAAGACTTTGTCGAGACTGCTCTCGGCCAGCGATCTCTTGACACACAAAGGTCTCTCATACCCGCACGATACCCGATACCCGGCTTGTCAGCCCATCCCGATTACGCCGGACCAATACGATTTCCCCCCATAAACCCGGAAGCGGCCTTTTCCATCCTTGCCATTCTTCTTGCCCGGCGCATGAAACGACCTATAGTACCGTCGAGATGTCAAGATGGATGGCGCGGCGGCGACCCGTCCCGCGCCACGGAGCGGGCTTACATCATGACCGTGCCGCAACAGGTTGGAACCGACACGCCACCGCGCGTGCTGATCGTCGATGACGACCCGTCCATCCAGGTCCTCTATGCCGCCTACCTGACCCGCAACGGGTGCGTCTGCGAAAAGGCCGTCAACGGACGCGACGCCTTGCAGGCGCTCATGCGGCAGAGCTTCGACGTGCTGGTCGTCGATATGCGCATGGAACAGATGGACGGCCTGGTCTTCGTCGAGGAAGCGCTCCGCATCTGGCCCTGGATCGGCGTCGTCATCAGCTCGGGCTTCGTCACGGCCGACATCGTCACCCGTGCCGCCGCGCTGGGTGTCACGCGCGTGCTGCGCAAGACCGCCGAGCTGAGCGAATTCGTCCGGAATGTCCTCGAGGAAGCCGCCGCGAAACGGGCCACGGCCGCGCGGGAGCCCCAGGACAACACGCTCAAACTGATGCGCAGCTACATCCGGCTCCTCACCCGGTTGACCGCCTCCAACGCCGAGCCCGGGCGGCTGGCGGAGGAGCTGTGCCACTTCAGCGGCTCGCTCGCCGACATGCTCCATGCCGACGCCTCGGGCATCATGCTCAGCCGTGACGACGAACGGACCCTCACTATCACGCCGCGCCGTCCGCTCGCGCCGGAGTTCCTCGCGGCCATGCGGACCGAGATGACCCAGCGCTATCAGCGGCTGTCCGGCCAGACCGTCGCGCTGGACAGCTTCGAACAACGTACGGAAGGCTGCGCGCCCGCCGCCGAGGCGCCGGCCGCCCCCGGGAAGCTGATTTCCGTGCCCATCATGATCGAGGGCGCCGTCCGCGGCCTGCTCACCCTGGCCACGGTCGACACCATCCCCTATTCGCCGTCGGACGTGTCGCTCCTCTACCATGCCGCCAACCACGTGTCCGCCGTGTTTCTGGCGCTGCACCGCATGCACAGCCTCGCCGTACACGATTCCCTCACCGGCCTCCCCAACCGCATGCGCCTGGAACAACACCTGTCCGAAGCCTGGCAACTGAGCCGTCGCTACGAGTTCTCGATGGGCATCCTCGTGGCCGACATGGACGACTTCAAGACCGTCAACGATTCGTTCGGGCATGCCGTCGGCGACGATGTGCTGCGCGAATTCGCGGCCATCGTCACACGCGTCGCGCGCGCCACCGATGTCGTCGCGCGGTACGGCGGCGACGAGTTCATCGCCATTCTGCCCCGCGCCGAGGACGCCGAGATCGCGGCCTTCGCCCGGCGCCTCCTCAGCGCCGTGCGCAAGCACGTCTTCTGCGCCGATAGCCATCGCTTGAACCTGTCGCTCTCGATCGGGGCGGCGACCAGCGCCAATCCCACGCGCCCCGGCAACGGACCCGAACTGCTGCGCCAGGCCGATCGCGCCCTCTACATGGCCAAACGCGCCGGCAAGGACCGCGTCGTCGTATGGCCCGGCGTGCACGAGGAACGCCGCGCGTCCGATGCGGGCGCGAGCCCGACGCGCGAACCGCCCGCCGACGCGAACCGCAGAGCGCGGATCCTGGCCGTGGACGACGACAACGCCGTCCTGGCGGCCCTGCGGTCCCTCCTCCAGATGCAGGACTGCGACGTGACCGCCATCGACTCCGGACAGGCGGCCATCGACGAGATCGCGGCCCACGGCGCCAACTACGACATCGTTCTGACCGACCTGGTGATGCCCGGCGTCGACGGCCGCGCGGTCGTCACCGCGGTCCGGGATTCGGGCTGCCTCGCCGTACCCATCATCATGAGCGCCGTCGGCACCAAGGAAGACGCCATCGAATGCCTGCGCATCGGCGTGTACGATTTTCTGGACAAGCCCATCGACATCGCCTACGTGCCCGTCCTGATCCGGCGGGCGCTCGACTACCGCCGGCTGCGGATCGACAATCAGCGCTACCGCGACAACCTCGAACAGATGGTCAAGGATCGCAGCGGCAAGCTCGCCTCCGCCGTCGAGTCGCTGCGCGCTTCCTACGAGTTTACGCTCAAGGCCTTCGTGGGACTGCTGGACGCCCGCGAAAGACAGACCGGCGAGCACAGCATGCGCGTCCGCGAACTGGCCGTCGTTCTGGCGACGCAGATGGGGCTGCAAGGCCGCGACATCGAGGTCATCGCCTCCGCCGCGCTCCTGCACGACATCGGCAAGATCGGCATCGCGGATCAGGTCCTGCTGAAGCCCACCGCACTCGATGACGAACAGTGGGACATCATGAAGCGACACCCGGCGATCGGCTACGAGATCCTGCGCACGAGCCCGTTCCTCGAGGAATCCGCCCGCATCGTCCTGCAACACCACGAGCGCTTCGACGGCGGCGGCTATCCCAACGGCCTCGTCGGCGCGGCCATCGACCCGCGGGCCCGCATCTTCGCCGTCGCCGACGCGTACGACTGCATGCGCACCCACCGCGTCTATCGCGACGGCATGGGCGCCGACGAGGCACGCGCCGAGATCGTGCGCAACCGCGGCGCGCAATTCGATCCGGCCGTCGTCGACGCTTTCGTCGACTGCCAGAGCGCCCTGGAAGCGGTTCTCGCGGCCCACGCCCGCGAAGCCGAATCGCGACGATCCGACACCGCGACGGCATAGCCGGCCCGCCGGAAAGAATCCGCTTCACCCGGTATCGGCACCTGTGGCACAGTCGGCTCATGACGCGGTTCGTGCCGGCCTATATCCGCTCCATGCGCCTGTACTACGCCTTTGTCACCGGCATCGCGGGATGGCTCGGCGTGGCGTTCTACCAGTTCTGCTGTCCGGGACGGACCCCGGCCTGGCACAGCACCCTCATCATCGTCCTGCTGTTCCTGAGCTGGGGCATCAACCAGGTCGTGAACGACTTCCTGGGCCTGCGCGAGGATCGCATCAACGCGCCGCACCGCCCCATGGTCACGGGCGAGCTGAACCCGCGACTGGCCCTGGGCGTCTCGCTCGGCCTGATGGGCGCGGTCATCGTGCTGAGCTGGTTCCTCAGCCCCTGGTCGGTCGTCCCCGTCGCCGCGGGCGTGCTGCTGAATGTCGTCTACGAATACGCGAAAGCCTGGTCGCTCTGGGGCAACGCCATCTTCGGCGTCAGCATCGCCATGTGCACGTTCTACGGGTTCCTCGCCGCCGGGCCGCCGCCCTCGCCGTTGTTCACGAGCAACCGTCTCAGCGCCATCGCGCTGGTCGCGGTACTGAACGGGCTGATGACGTACTACACGTATTTCAAGGACGCCGCGGGCGATGCCGCCGCCGGCAAACGCACGTTCGTGGTCCGGCACGGGTTGTCGGTTTCCCGCCACGCGGGCCTCGTCGGCGCGTTCGTCCCGACGCTGCTCTTTTTCGTCTTCACCTACGTCGGCTGGCTGCCGCTGGGCGACATTCTCTACATGCGCGATTTCGTTTTCTGCGGCCTTATGACACTCTTCCTTCAGCTCTGGACCGCCGTGCTCTATTTCCGCTACCCGCATGGAGAACGCACCTACTTCAGCCTGGTCACCAACTTCCGCGCCTGCGTCGCCGGACAGGTTACGCTGATCTCGATCTTCAACGGCACCCTCGCGCTCTACCTGCTCTGCGCCAGTTACGTGTTCATCGGCTTCCTGTTCGATCTCCACAAGGACGCCCACGCATGACAACGGCCCTGCTCTATGCCCGCATCGCGCTGCATGTGGCCGGTCATTATCTGATCCGTCCCGCCTTCTTCTCCCGTTTTCCATCTTCCATCTTCCGTTTTCCATCTTCCATCTTCCGTCTTCCCTTCTTCTCCATCCGCGCCTATTTCCGCTTCCTCGCGCGCGCCCTGCGCCTGCTGCTCGTGTTCCGCCACAACCGGCCCGTGCGCACACCGCGCGGCTGGAAGCTGCACCTCTACCTGCCCGCCTACCCGAGTCGCGCCTTCTTCCGCGCCATCGAGGCCAAACTCCTGCGCACCCCGCCCGGACCCGTGACGGTCGTGTTCTCGATGACCAAGGCCTGCACCTTCAAGTGCCGTCACTGCTACCAGCGACACGACCGCGGCCAGGATGTGCCGGAAGCCCGACTCCTCGAGATCGCCGCCGCCGTCCGCGACGCCGGCACGTCGATGTTCGACATCGAAGGCGGCGAACCGCTGCTCCGCCCGGACCGCCTGCTGCGACTCTGCGCGTCGCTCGGCGACGGCGTGGAGACCTGGGTGAACTCCACCGGCGACGCCCTGCAACCGGATACCCCCGACGCCCTGCGCCGCGCCGGCGTCTACGGCGTCATGGTCTCGCTCCACGCGCCCGACGCCGATGCACACGACGCGCTCACCGGCGTGCCCGGCTCGTTCGAGACGGCCTGCGCGATGCTCCGCCGCTGCCGCGCCACCGGCCTCGTGACAGCCGCCAACACCGTACTCTCGGAGGAGGACCTGCGCCGGGGGCGCCTGGACGACCTGATGACGCTGACCCGCACCCTCGGCTGCGATTTCGTGCAGCTCATCCACCCCAAGCCGGCCGGACTCTGGCTCGGCCGCACCGAGGGCATGCAGACCGACCCCGACCTGCTCGCCGCCATCCGCCAGGCGCATCGGACATACAACGATGCGCGCCATCGCGACTACCCCGCCCTCGCCGCCCAGGCGTTCGAGGAGTCGCCCGAAGTGCTCGGCTGCACGGCCGGCGCCATCGACCGCTTCTACGTCAATGCCCATGGCGAAGTGCAGCCCTGCGAGTTCCTGAACATCTCGTTCGGCAACGCCGCCGAGGAACCGTTCGCGGCCATCTTCGCCCGCATGCGCGCCGCCTTTCCGACGCCGGGCGTCGATTGGCTGTGCTGCACCCGGGCGCACGCGATCGACCAGGCCATCCGCGCCGCCGGCGGCGATACCCCGCTGCGCCGGCCCGCCACGGACGCGTTGACGCGCACCTGGGTGACGGAACGCCCCACCCCCATCTACCGGAAGCTGGGGATCTACCGGTGATGCACGCACCGGATCGAACGACGCCGCACCGTCTGCTGCTGATCCTGAACCCGGGCTCGCGCGGCGGACGCGGACGGCGTCTCTGGCGTCGCTGGCTGGATGCGCTGCACGCGCGCGGCTGCCACGTCGCCACGGAAATCACCCGGACGCTCGACGATGCCACCGCCTTCGCCGCCGCCGCGCGCGATGTCGATGCCGTCGTGGCCTGCGGCGGCGATGGCACCATCGGCCGCGTCGCCGACGGACTCCTCCGGCAACCGCCGGACCGCCGTCCGCCGCTGGGCGTGCTCTACGCCGGCACCAGCCCCGATTTCTGCCGCCGGCACGGCATTCCCATCGACCCCGACGCCGCCGTGGACGCGCTCCTGATACGCCCCGCCCGCGCCATTGACATCGCGCATATACGCTGCCGCGACGACGCGGGACGCGAGACCGACGGCCATTTCGTGTGCGGCGCGAACATCGGCATCGGCGCCCTCGTCGCCCGACGCGCCAACCGCTGGCGCCCGTGGCTGGGCGATACGGCCGGCACAGGCCTGGCGCTGATCGCCGCGCTCGCCTCCCGCTTCCCCACCCTCGCCGTCACGCTCGATGACGCCCCTCCCCGCCGCCTGACGCGCTGCTGCAATCTCGCCGTCGCCAAGAATCCCTTCATCGCATCCGGCATCCGCCTCGGCCTCGCCACGCAACCCGACGATGGACGCGCCGCCGTCGTCGCCATTCACGCCACCGGCCGCGCCGCCTTGCTCCGGCGCCTGCCCGCGCTGTATCGTGGCGGCATGGCTTCCCTGGCAGGCGCATTCGCGGCAACGGCGACCGCGGTCCGCATCGACGCCGAATCCCCGTGCCGCGTGGAATTCGACGGCGATCCCCGCGGCTGGCTTCCCGCCGCCATCCGCATCGTGCCGCGGGCGCTGCGCCTGCTGGGCGGGAGCCCGCCCCCCGACACCGCACCGCGGGTGTCGCCATGACCGAAGCCGACCTCATCGCCACGCTGACCGCCGCCTTCGGGCGCACGTCGCCGCGCGAAAACGCGGCGATGACCTGCGACGCCGAGATTGTCCGCATCGGGGACGTCCGCTATGCGCTGTCCATCGACGAGTTCAGCGCGGCCGAAGACGCCTTCGACACCGCGGACCCGGAACGCCTCGGGCACAACCTGGTCGCGGCGACGATCAGCGATGTCCATGCCGCGGGCGGCACGCCGCGCTTTTTCATGCAGGCCCTCGTACTGCCGCCGGCGACCGAGGCGGCTTTCGCGACGCGGCTCGCCGCCGGCATGGCGCGCGCGCTCGACGCCTGCGGCTGCGCGATGCTCGGAGGCGATATCGGTTCCGCGCCGGACTGGCGCTTCACCGGCTGGTGCATGGGCCCGGTCGCGCGACCATTGACCCGGCTGCTGCCGGAGGGGGACGCCGACCTCTGGGTCAGCGGCCCCCTCGGCGATGCCAATGCCGCGCGGGCGGGCCGCTTGCCGACACCGCTGTTCGAACTCCGTTTGCCGCTTGTCGATCGCCTGCGCGCGCATGCCGTCGCCTGCATCGATACGAGCGGCGGACTCTGGGATGCGGTCTGGACGCTCACCCGGCTGAACCCGACCCATGCCTTCGCGCTCGACCTGAGCGCCGTCCCGCTCGCGGATACCGTCCTGCCGGTCTGCCGCCGCGCGGGCATCCCGCCCGCGGCCGCCCTGATCGGCGGCGCCGGCGAGTACGAATACCTGTTCGCGGCGCCGGCCGCGCACCGCGCCACATTCGAGACCGTCGGGGCCACGCGGATCGGCCACGCCACGCCTCACGCCGCCGGCGGCTTCGCCATCCGCCATGCCGGCCGCGAGCGCCCCGCCCCGCCCTGTCCCGACGCCCGCGCCTTCACGCGCTTCGACGACTACCTCGCCGCCGTCATCGCCACCGCCCGCCTGCTCGACTGCGCGACTGAACCCGAAACGAAAGCCGTATCGTGACACCATCATCCCTGGCCGCCTCGCTCGCCGCGCCGCTGACGCTGCGGCATCACGTGTTGCCGAACCGCCTGATCCGCTCCGCCACCTTCGAGGGGTTTGCCGATGTCTCCGGCCGCGTTTCGACAACGGACGCCTTGTCGCTGTACGAACCGTTGACGGCCGGCGGCATCGGAACGCTGATCACCGGGTTCATGGCCGTGTCGCCCGAAGGACGCGCCTCGCACCCCGGTCAATGCGGCCTCCACACGAACGCGCAGGCCGCCGCCTGGAGACCGGTACTGGATGCCCTGCACCGCGACTTCCCCCAGACCGCGATCGTCGCGCAATTGGCGCATTGCGGACGCCAGACCCTGCGCCGCGTCACCGGCCAGCCGGCCGTCGGCGCCGGCGCCGCGCGCTGCCCGTTCTTCAACGAACCCGTCGCCGAACTCGATACCGAGGCGGTGCGCATACGCGCGGACCAGTTCGGCCATGCCGCCGCCCTGGCGCTCGATGCCGGCTTCGACGGCGTCCAGCTCCACGCCGCGCACGGCTACCTGATCCACCAGTTTCTCTCGCCGGTCACGAACCGCCGGACGGACCGCTGGGCCGATCCGCCGGCCTTCCTGCTGGCCTGCATCGACGCCGTCCGCCGCGCCTGCGGCGCCCGGTTCCCCATCTGGGTCAAACTCAGCCGCGGCGAGGACGAACCCGGCGGCATCGCGCCGGCCGACTGCCGCAGGACCGTCGAAGCGCTCGATCGCGCCGACGTGGATCTCGTGGAAATCAGCTACGGCACCATGGCGTGGGCCATGAACATCTTCCGCGGCGACTGCCCCATCCGGCCCTCCCTGCGCGTCAATGCCGTGCTCGCGCACCGCTCGCGCGCGGGCCGGGCATGGTGGCTGCTGACGCGCGGACACCGGGTCCTGCGCAAACTCGCGCCCTTTACCGAAGCCTACAACGCCGAGGCCGCCGCGGCGCTGCAACAGGGCATCGACACGCCCCTCGTACCCGTCGGCGGCATCGTCTCGACGCAGGCGGTGGACCGCTGCATGCGGCATTTCGGACTGCCCGCCGTGGCGCTGTGCCGGGCGCTCTTACACGATCCCGCCTTCGCCCGACGGCTGCTGGACGGCGCCCCCCACGTCTCGTCCTGCACCCACTGCAATCTTTGCGCCATCCACAGCGATACCCCCGGCCCGCTCCGCTGCCGGCGTCCGCCATCGCCGGCACGCCCAGGGCAAGGCGCTTCCGGGTTGGGGGGGGATTCTTCATTGAACGGAAAGCGGGGCCATGCTCAAGCCGCCGAGGTCGAAGAGCCGACGAAGTGTGCGACGAAGCGTAGACGACGAAGTGTGCGACGAAGTGTGGGACGAAGTGTGGGACGAAGTGTGCGACGAAGTGTGGGACGAAGTTTGCGACGAAGTGTGGGACGAAGTGTGCAGCCGTCGTCCGCACCCAGTGAGTGCAGA
>CAYYJS010000074.1:0-13189 GCA_964472315.1 uncultured Victivallales bacterium
CGCCCGAAACAAAGTACGCGGCTTAAGTCCATATTATTATGGGAAGGTTAGTAACCCATCAGTTCCAGCACGCGGGCCTTGATCAGCGGCGTGCGGGGACTGTGGAGAAACAGGCCGGCGAGCATGTCGTTAAGCAGACCGCGGGCGGCGTTCCGATCGCCCACGCGGATCAGGGACAGAAGCATGCGCTCCTGATCCAGCGAGGAGTGTCCCGGGTCGCCCTGGCTCTTGCGGTCCTGAATGGCTTCGCCGATCATGCGTTGCTGCTGGGCGTTGTCCCGGTTGCGCCACAGTCGGTAGGGGCGGAGCCCGGAGCCGGCATAGAGGTCGTCGTGCAAACCCCCGGCGGCGGCGCGCACCTGCTCCTGCCGGAGCACCGGAAGCCGTGTCGCGAAGGCCAGCGCCTCGCGCCGCGTCGCGCCGTGCTGGATCAGGTACGCGACCGCCGCGTCCAGGCTGTTTTCGGCGTCCTCGGCGATCCGGACGCCGCCGGCGGTCAACCCCCCGCGTACGGTCTCGCCGTCGACGACCGGCACCACCCAGTGCAGGATGCCCGGCGCGAGGTGTGTCGTATAAGGCTCGCCCCAGCGCACCGCCTCCTGCAGGGCGTGCCGCCGGGCCTCCTGAAGGATCGGCCAATCCGCCGGCAAAACCCGCCGCACGGCGTGCAGCGTCCCGGGCGGCGCGATCAGGAACAGCGGCAGGCCGTGTTCGGCGCGGTACGCGGCGGCCAGTTTGCGGGACACCGATGTCGGCAAGATATTCATATTGGCGTGGCGTCATTCGCCATGAACTAGCCTAAAGATGGCGTAATAGCCTTCCATTGACGGCAAGAACATCGCACGACATGGCCACATGTGTCTATACCGGAATGGCGGCGCGAGGCAAAGTGGGCGCGTTCTCGAACCACCGTATGGAGGCGAAAAGCGAGTGAAGAAGACAGCCATGGCGAGCATGACGGGCAAGGCCCTGTTGATTGAGGCGATGAAGGGGCGCGCGACGCCGCGTCCGGCGTGGGTGCCGTTTGTGGGTGTCCATGGCGGCGCGCTGATCGGGCGCACCGCGGCGGACTACCTGCGCAGCGCCGACCTGCTCGTGGCGGGGCTCCGCAAGGCCCGCGAGAGCTACCGGCCGGATGGCCTTCCGGTGGTTTTCGATCTGCAGGTCGAGGCGGAGGTGCTCGGCTGCCAGTTGCATTGGGCGGACGACGTGCCGCCGGCGGTGGTGACGCATCCGTTGACGATGCAGACGCTCGACACGTTGCCGCCGATCGATGCCGCCGCGGGGCGGTTCCCGGTCATTCTGGAGGCCATGGATCGCCTCACGGCCGAGTTCGGCGACTCGGTTGCGCTGTACGGGCTGGTGTGCGGGCCGTTTACGCTGGCGCTGCATCTGTTGGGCAACGACATCTTCCTGATGATGTTCGACGACCCCGAGAAGGTGAAACGGATCATCGCGTTCTGCGCGGACGTGGCCTGTCGCTCGGCGGACATCTACCTGGACCGCGGCGCGACCGTCGTGGGGGTCGTCGATCCGATGACGAGCCAGATCTCGCCCGAGCATTTCGTCGACTATGTGACGCCCAACGTGAACCGGGTGTTCGACCACATCCGCGGGCGCGGCGGGCTATCGTCCCTGTTCGTCTGCGGTGACGCCTCGCGGAATCTGGAGGCCATGTGCGACACGCATGCCGACAATATCTCGGTCGACGAGCAGATCCCGATGGCGCGCCTGCGCGACTTGTGCCTGGCGCGCGGCAAGTCGTTCGGCGGCAACCTGAAGTTGACCGCCGTGCTGCTGCTGGGAAACGAGGACGACGCGCGACGGGAGGCCATCGAGGTCATGGAAGCCAGCGGCGCCACCGGCTTCATCCTCGCGCCAGGGTGCGATCTGCCGTATCACACGCCGGAACGGAATCTGCGGGCGGTCGCGGACATGGTGCACGACGACTACGCCCGCAAGGTGGCGCGGGCCTCCACGCCCGCGAAGGAGCGGGACAGCTTCGACGATATCGAACTGCCGGACTACGACAACCACAAGCCGGTGATCGTCGACGTGATCACGCTCGACTCCACCTCCTGCGCGCCCTGTCAGTACATGATGGAAGCCGTGACGCAGGCCGCCCGCGACGCCTTCGTGAAGACGTTCGTGAACGAGCACAAGATCAAGGTGCGCAACGGGCTGGGCATGATGGCGAAACTCGGCGTGCAGAATCTGCCGACGATCTGTATCGACGGCGAGGTGCGGTTCGCGTCGATCATCCCCGATCACGACACCCTCGTGCGGGCGATCGAAGACGCGGCGATCGTCAAGAACCGGTTCAGTCGGTAAGCGGGCGGGGTCTGGCGAGGGCGCGCATGGCGATGATACCGATGTGTCTCGTGACCGGGTTTCTCGGAAGCGGGAAGACGACGTTCCTGAAACGGCTGGTGGCGCGGTATCGGGATCGCCGCATCATCTATCTCGTGAACGAATTCTGTGCGGCCGATATCGACGGCGCGTTGCTGTCGGCGGATACCGCGGATGTCGTGACGATCCCGGGCGGAAGCATTTTCTGCGCGTGTCTGGTGACGCAGTTTGTCGGTCAACTGACGCGGCTGGCCGAGGCGTATCCCGATGCCGAAGGCGTCGTGATCGAAGCCAGTGGCATGGCCAATCCGCTGGTGGTGGACCGGATGTTGAGCGAAACGGGTTTGCACCGGCGGTTCCTGTTGACGAACGTCGTCACGGTGGTCGACCCCGGTACGTTTCCGAAGCTGCGGGCGACGTTGCCGAACATGGTCGACCAGGTATCGGCGGCGGATGTCGTCCTCATTAACAAGGTCGACCTGCACGGCGCCGAGGCGGTCGACGCTGTGGAACGGGCCGTGCGCGGGATCAACGGACGGGTCGCGGTGCTGCGTGCCGCGCGGGCCGACGCCGCGATCGATCCGTGGCATGGCACGCACACGGCCCAGTCGCGCGGCGAGTACGCGGCGTGTCGCGACCCACGCTATGAATCGGTTTGGATTGACTGCGCCCCGGCGGTTACGGCCGATGCCGTCGCCGCGGCCCTGACGCGACAGGCCGGGGCGCTGTACCGCGCGAAGGGTTATGTCGGGCATGCGCCGGTGAACCACGTCGAACTCGCGGCGGGGGCGGTGACGGTGACGCCGGTGTCGATCCGCGTACGCGGACTGGGACTGGCCGTGATCGCGCGCGGGGATGCGGCACCGGGCTGGCTTGAGGATCTCCGTGGCGCCTGCGGTGTCCCGGCCGGCGGGTAGCTGAGGATGGATACTGGCAAGGTGAAGAGAAGATGGCATGAAGTTCAACGGAATGGGATTGGGGTTGGGGAACATCTAAGCTGTCCGATGCGAAGACGCGCTCGATCACGGCTGAAAACGTCTATGGCGACAAGGGCCGCGGCGGCATGGCGGAAGTGAGCGAAACCGCGCAGGCCGGCGTTCGATTGGCTCGACAGGATGAGCGATGTCCGCAACTATCGTGATGGACGTTCACGAGGGAGCCGCGATGACAGGCCGTATTCTCGACATCCGACAGTACTGCGTCGATGACGGTCCGGGGCTGCGCACGGCGGTGCTGCTCAAGGGGTGTCGGCTGCGTTGCGCCTGGTGCCCGACGCCCATGGCGATCGATCCGGTGCCCGAACTGGCGGTTGACCGGGCGGGATGTGTCACCTGCGGATCCTGCGTTCAGGTCTGTCCGCATGCCGCCGCGGATGCGGACACGCCGCTCGTGCTGGGGCGGCGATGCCTGGTCTGCGGGCGGTGCGTGACGGCTTGTCCCCGACGTGTCCGGCGTATCGTCGGCGAGGCCGTGCATGTCGACACGCTCACGGCGCGCCTGGTGGAGTGCCGCGAGCAGTACGGCGCCGATGGCGGTGTCACCTTCGGCGGCGGCGAGCCGTTGGCCCAGTGCGACTTTGTGCTGGCAATGGCCGACCGGCTGCGCGATGCGCATGTACACGTCGCTGTCGAGACGCCGTGCGTGGCGGCCGACCGCGTGATCCAGCGGTTGCCGACGATGGTCAACCTGGTCATCGCGCGCCTGGCGCTGATCGATCCCGCGCGGCACCGGCGCTGGACGGGCAGCGACAACCGGGCGATACTCGAAGCGATCGCCTATCTGGCCGGTGCGATGCCGGGCCGCCTCTGGCTGAGCGTGTCGCTTGTCGAGGGCGTGCACGATGTCGCCGAGGTCACGCGGCTGGCCGACTTCGCGGCCGCGCTGCCCAACCATGTGCCGATCCGGCTGCGGTTCTTCGGCGCCGCCGATGGAGACGGCGACCTGTCGCGTATCGCGCGCGGGCTGCTGCTCCAACGGGGCGCGTGCCTGCTGGCGGATTAGCTAAAAGTCCACGAGCTCGCACTCGAAGACCAGCCAGGCGTTCGGCGGGATGACGCCGCCGGCGCCGCGGGCGCCGTAGCCGAGTTGCGGGGGAATGATCAGCGTCCGTTTTTCGCCTTTGGTCATCATCAGGATGCCCTCATCCCAGCCGCGGATGACCGTACCGCGTCCGACGGCGAACGCAAGCGGCTGCCCGCGCTGAACGGAACTGTCGAAGACACGCCCGTCGAGCAGACGACCGGTATAATGCACCTTGACGTTGGCGCCCGCCTTGGGCGAGGCGCCGATGCCGGCCTGGCGCACGATATACATCAGGCCGGATTCGGTCGTCGCGGCGTCGGGGAACTGCTTGCGCACCGCTTCGGATTCCCGGGTGGCACGATCGGTATCCGACTGCCGCGCGCGTTCGGAAAGGGAGGCGCGCAGCGACTCGAAGTGAGCGCCGTCGCCCTTGAATGCCGTGGCCTTCGCACCGACACGATGGATGGTCACCTTGTCGATCTTATCGCCCTGCTTGATGGCGTTTACGATCTCCTGGCCGAGTGCGACGCGCCCGAAGATCGTGTGTTTGCCGTCCAGCCACGGCGTTGGAACGTGTGTGATGAAGAACTGGCTGCCGTTGGTGCCGGGACCGGCATTGGCCATGCTCAGGATGCCGGGCTTGTCGTGGCGCAGCGAGGCATCGATCTCGTCCTCGAAACGGTAGCCGGGACCGCCGCTGCCGGTTCCCTTCGGATCGCCGCCCTGAACCATGAAGTCGGCGATCACGCGGTGGAACGTTAATCCGTCATAGAACGGGGTTCCCGCGGGTTTGGCGTCGTTTCGAATGGCGCCCTCGGCGAGACCGACGAAGTTGGCGACCGTCATCGGAGCTTTTTCGAATTCCAGCGCGCAGAGGACCGTGCCCCGGGTGGTTGCGATTTCCGCGTAAAGACCGTCTTGTTTCAGGATCGTCGCCATCTTGTCCTCCTCGGCACAAGCGGCTGTCACCAGCAGGGCCGCCCAGGCGAGCCCAGAACATCCGGAACGGAGACACTTGTGGTTCATGACTTCCTCCATAGATTTGAGGCGCATACCGGTATCAGACTCGGCGGCGCGTGGCAAGCGGCGAATGGGTGTGGGGAGAAAGTTACTGACAGAGGGCGGGGTGGCCGGTATATAGTCCGGTCATGCGAATTCGTCGGACACTAGGCATGATTGCGGCGGTGGCGGGGTGGGCGTGGCTGGTTGCCGGAGCGGCGGAAGCCAAGCGCATCCGGCTCGATGGCGTGGCGGCGTTCGTCAACGACGACGTCATCACCATCAGCGAGGTCGTCCGTCTGTCGCGCGAGCTTCAGGCCGGTCTGGCGAAGGCCGCGCCGGATACGGCGGCGCTCAATGCCGCGTATGCCGAGGCGCTCGAAACGGCCATCGGACGTCGGCTGGTGCTCAAGGCCTATGCCGGTCAGAAGAAGATCGCCGTGCCGGATGCGATGGTGCAGGAACGTGTGGATACGATCATCAACACCTCGTTCCATGGCGACCGCGCGGCGCTGATCGAAGCGCTGACCCAGGACGGGATCGGCTTCGATGCGTGGCGGGACCAGATCCGCGACAACATCATTGTCGGCGCCATGCGGAACGTCGAGATCGACAGCAAGATCCGCGTGTCGCCGGTGGCGGTACGCGAGCACTATGACGCGCACCGCGAGGACTACGTCCAGGTCGGCAAGGTGCGTCTGCGAATGCTCGTGTTGCCGTCCGGCGAACGCGAAAAGGCGGACCGGCTGGCGGCTGAGCTGCGGGACGGCGCGGACTTCGCGACGCTGGCGCGCGAGCATTCCACGGGACCGCGGGCCGCCGACGGCGGCGACCGCGGGTGGATGGCGCTCGACATGCTGCGCGAGGAACTGGCCGCGACGGCGCGGACGCTGCCGACCGGCAAGACGAGCGACCCGGTGCTGGTGGGCTCGGACCTGTACATCTTGCGCGTCGATGAGCGCGCGGAGGGCCATGCGCAGACGTTCGACGACGTGCAGTCGGCGATTTCGGGCGAGTTGCGCATGCGGGCGGCCGCTCGCATGTACCAGGCTTGGATTGCCGCCTTGCGGCGCGACGCCTTTGTCCGCATCGTCGAAGACGAGCCGTTCTGATGCCGTCATGGCCCAGAACGCTCTCGGAAGTGCGCGAATTCGTCATCTCGCGCGAATTCCATCCCTCGCGCATGCTCGGCCAGAATTTCCTGATCGACGGCAACATCCTCGATATCCTGCTGCGGCACGCGGCGTTGTCGCCGGAGGACCGCGTCCTCGAGATCGGCCCCGGGTTGGGAGCGGTGACGGGTGCGCTCGTGGCGCGTGTGGCGCATGTGACGGCGATCGAGAAGGATGACGCGTTGTACGGTCATCTCCGGGGATTCTTCGCGGACGAACCCCGTCTGACGCTGATACATGCCGATGCGCTCGACCAGGACCTGGCGGCGCTGGCCGGCGAGGTCGACAAGGTGGTCGCGAACCTGCCGTACAGTGTCGGGAGTCGCATTCTGGTGGAGCTGGTGCGCGCGCCGCGCGCGCCGTCGCGCATCGTCGTGACCGTGCAACAGGAGGTGGCGCAGCGGCTGACGGCGGCGCCCGGCGGCCGGCAATGCGGGTTGCTGACGGTATGGTGTGCATACCGCTACGACTGCGCGCTCGTGAAGGTCGTGACGCCGAACAGCTTCTGGCCGCGTCCCGAGGTGAAGTCGGCCATTGTCGTGTTGCAGCGCAGTCGCGACGCCTTGCCGCCGGCCGCGGATGCGCGGTTTCACGCGCTGACGGACCATGCCTTCAAGCACCGGCGCAAGCAACTTGCCACGATCCTCGCGCATGCGCCCGAGGCGATCGCGATGCCCGCGGCTGCGTGTCACGCCTTTCTCGCCGCGCGGGGGCTGCCGGTCACGTCGAGGCCCGAAGACCTGTCGATCGCGCAGTGGCGGGCCTTGGCGTCGGACTGACGCAACATCCCGCGGCATCCGCGCGAAGTCTCGCCGGCTATCGCTCCCATTCGCAGAGAAAGCCGGTGGGCATCCAGAACCCGTGACCTTCGGCGGCCACGTCGACCCAGTCGCCTCCGTCGTAGGTCGCCAAGTAGTTTTCGTCGCCGCCGTAGTTGTTCGGCTGGCCGTCCAACCAGCATGTGAAGACGAAGGGCGAGCCGTTGACCCAGACCCAATGGTCTTCGGCGTCCGCGTCGGTGGCGCCCAGCGAGAGGTAGCGGCCCTCGGCCAGGTCGGCGACGAACCGCTGCTCGCTTTCGGATTCGATGCAGGCGAGGTGCCCGCCCATGGCCTCGCATCGGGCCTTGGCTTCATGCCATGTGCCGTCATGCTCGAATACTTTGTAGCGGTGGCCGCCGAAGGCGACGGCATCGGCCGGGACGCCGGCCGTCGGCGCATTCGCCGACGTGCCGACGGGGTCGGCTGGAATCGACGTCTGAGGGGGTCCCGACACGCCGATGGCGAGGCGGCACCCGCCGGCCAGTACAACGGTCATAGCCGCAGCCGCGGCGCGTTGTGTCCATGCATGCATCGCAACCATCCTTTTCATCCGTCGCCGCGGATCAACGTTCATACACATGGGCAAAAGTATAGCACGGCCGGGCGGCGGTATCCAAGCCCGAATTGGCTTCGTAGACGGGTCTGGGATCGGCGGGTCGGCGGTCGATTGGCAATATCCATTGTCGGCGGACGCCCTTCCGTCTACATTTCTCGCCGTTACCATGAAAGCCTGGCACATACGGTTTCTGATTACGTCGGCCTGGGTGGCGATGGTCTTCTGTCTGCTGCGTTTCGAGGCCTATCCCGAGTGGTTCACGCACAGCCTGCCGGGTTACCGGGGCATCCTCTCGCGCAACGTGCTCGTGCGTGACAGTTGGTCGCGCATCATGATCGGCGAACAGCCCGCCGGCTATGCGTACACGAGCATCGATATCGACGAAGCGAGCGCGGAAAAGTTCATCCTGGTCGACAACCGTACGCACCTGCGGCTGATGCTGCTCGGATCGGCCCAGAATATCCACCTGCAAACCTCGCTGCGCCTCGACGAGTTGCACGAACTCGACACCTTCTCCCTCCGCGTCTCTTCGCGGCTCCAGACGTTCACGGTCGAGGGCGCCCGCCTGGCGCGCGAGCGCTACCGCGTCACGACGACGATCGGCGGGCACACGCAGACGACCGAGGTGTCGATCCCGAAAGATGTGGTACTCTACTCGCCGGTTACCGAGATGTCGGTGCGTGCGCTGCGGCCCGGACAATCGCTGATTATCAAGACGCTCGATCCGCTGACGATGGCGACGGCGCGTATCGCCGTCACCGCCGAAGCCGTGGAGACGGTGACGGCCGCGGGCGTGACGAGCAAGGCCACGCGCCTGCGGTCCGACTACCGCGGCATCGAGCTGCTGTCCTGGGTCGACGCCGACGGCGTGGTGCTGCGCCAGGAGACGCCGATGGGATGGACGATCGAGGCTTGCACGGCGGAACAGGCGCTGGCCGCGGTATCCGGCGCGACGCCGCCCCCCGATGTCTTCACGGGGGGCGGGATCCTGCGATTGTTGATGGGCGGTATGGAGGGACTCTGATGATCGATATCCAGGGACTGACGAAATACTACGGAGACAAGATGGCGCTGAAGAACCTCGACCTGCACATTCCCAAAGGCGAGTTGTTCTGCTTTCTCGGACCGAACGGCGCGGGCAAGACCACGACCATCAAAATCATGACCGGGCTGCTCAAACCCACCGCCGGCATCGCCCGCATCGGCGGCTACGATATCCAGGCCGACGCCCCCCACGCCAAGCGGCTGATCGGCTATATCCCCGACATGCCGTTCCTTTACGACCGGCTGACGGCCACCGAGTTCTTCGAGTTCACGGGCGACCTTTACGATGTCGACCGCGGCGGCGTCGCGGCCCGGTGCGACGAGCTCTTCGCCTTCTTCGGCCTGGAGGAGTACGCCAACATGCTTGTGAAGGACCTGTCGCACGGGCTGCGGCAACGCCTGATCTACGCGTCGACGTTCCTTCACGAGCCGGAGGTGCTGTTCGTGGACGAGCCTTTCATCGGTCTCGACCCCTACACGATCCGGCTGATCAAGGACCTGCTCGTCACCTCCACGCGCAACGGCATGACCATCTTCATGACGACGCACATCCTGGCCCTGGCGCAGGATATAGCCGGCCGTATCGGCATCGTCACCGACGGCGCCCTGGCCGCGCTCGGCACGCTCGACGAGCTGCGGGCGCGATACGGCGGGCAGACGTTGGAAGACATGTTTCTGAAACTGACCGCCCCCGGCAAACACGCCGGGGTCGAACACTACGCGATGTGAGGACGGCATGTCGGCGACACGGGCATTGATCGTCAAGACGCACCGGAGCTGGATCAACGGCTGGCGTATCGTACGCGGGCAGTCGGTGTTCAAGCTGACGTTCGTCGGCGCCTTCGCGCTGGCCTTCGAAATCGGCCTGGGCATGTTGTTCTATGACGGCTTCCGGTTCCTCAACGCCTTCGGCGGCGCCGGCACGTTGCTCATCGGTCGTCTGTTCTCGCTGTTCTTCCTCGGCATCGGCGCGATGCTGGTCGTATCCAGCATCGTCACCGCCTACTCGACCATCTTCCGTTCCGACGAGATCCGCTTTCTGCTGGCCAGGCCGTTCTCGATCACCGAGGTGGTGCTGTACAAGCTCACGGAGGCGGCGGGGTTGTCGTCATGGGCGTTTTTCTTCGTCATCGTGCCGTTCATCACGGCCTATACGGTGTTCGAGAAGACGACGCTGTGGCTGCCGATCTGGACGCTGCTGTTTTCGGTGCCGTTTCTCTTTCTGTTCTCGACGCTGGGCGCCATCGTCGTGCTGGTCCTCGTGCGGTGGGTGCCGCGCGGCCGTATCGTGCTCCGCATCGGCATTCCGGTGGCCGCGGCGGTCGGCTATGCCCTCTGGCGCGTGTCGAAACAGGTGGAGATCGATACGGCTTCGGTACAGTTCAACATCGCCAAACTCGTGCCCGGCCTGCGGCTCGCGTCCGCCCCGCTGATGCCGAGTTGGTGGACCGCGGAAGGCATCACATCGCTGTCGCGCGGACATTGGCTGCGGGGCGCCATGATGTGGGGACTGTCGGTTACGACGGCGGCGGTCGTGGTGATGCTCTTCGAGTGGCTGGCGCGGCACTGGTACTACGACGCCTGGCAGAAGGTCGTCGCGGGCGGTGGCGACGCGCGCCGCAAACCATTGCTGTTCGACGGGATGCATAAGCGCCTGGGCCGGCTCGGCCACGACACGCGCGGGATCGTCATGAAGGACATCCGCATTTTCTGCCGCGACGCCCAACAGTGGTCGCAGGCGCTGGTGTTTTTCGGGCTGTTGGGACTCTATTTCGCGAACCTGCGCGCCTTCAACTACCACGCGTTGCCGATGGCCTGGCGCAGCGCGATCACGTTTCTCAACATCTTCAGCGTCTCCGCCGTGCTGTGTTCGCTCGGGTCGCGCTTCGTCTATCCGCAACTCAGCCTCGAAGGCCACGGGTTCTGGCTGCTGGGCCTGGCGCCGACCACGATGCGCCGGATCCTGCGGGTCAAGTTCCTGACCGCGGCGGCGGCCATGGTGTCCATCAGCATCGCGCTGGTGGCGCTGTCCACGGGCATGCTCAAGGCGTCGATCGCGATTCGGGTGACGGCGATTCTGCTGACCGGCGCGGTATCGCTGGCGGTCAGCGCCCTGTCGACGGGGCTCGGCGCCGTGTTTCTCGATCTCGATCAGCGCAACCCGGCGGCGATCGTTTCCGGGTTTGGCGGCACGCTGAACCTCGTCCTCAGCCTGGGGTTCATGCTTGTGATCCTGCTGCCTTTCGCGGCGCTCTTCCACCTGCACAACATCGCGACGATCGACGATCGGCTGTTGGCCATCGGAATGGCCTGGTGTCTGCCCCTCGCGGCCGCGCTGACGGCCGCGACCGTGTTCCTGCCGCTCCACCTCGGCCTGCGCAGCCTCGAACGCCGCGACTTCTGATCGGGCTACAGGTCGTACAGCTTGGGATCCCGCCGCGGTGCGCCGCGCGAACGGCCGCCGCGCGCGCGGCCCTTCTTATCCTTCCCGCCCTTGCCGCCGGCGAGGACGAAAGGCTCTTCGCCGTCCATGAGGTCGCCCATTTCCTGTTCGATCTGTTCGGGGTCTTCGCCGGCCTCCATGCGGCCAAGCGCTTCCTGCATGCCCTGGTTGAACTCGAGCCCGGTCATGTTCGAGAACTTCCGCATGAGCTGCGCCGCGGCGCGCGGGTCGTCTTCGTTGACCGATTCCGCGTCGCCCGCGAGCGCCTCGATCGCCCGTTCCATACGGGCCTCGTCGATCGGCAGATCGTCCATGCCGCCGCCTTCGCCGGGCTCGCCGGAGCCGGTATCGCTCTTGCCACGCTTCACGGCCGCGAACATCGAGACTTCGCGCGGCAAGCCCTCGCGGCCGCAGTGGGGGCAGCTCGGTTCGTTCTTCGTGCCGACCCCGCGGGCGAAGAAGCTCATGATCATGTGGCAGTCCGGACAGTAAAACTCATAAATCGGCATGATCGGTCCCTCCAACCAGTTCAACCAAGCGGGCCAGACGCACATCCGCGTCCGGCGCGGCGATGGCCGTCAGCGCGCGGCGCATGGCGGTCAGCCGTCCGGCGTCGCGCATGCGGTCCGCCAAGTGGGCGGCCAATCCGTCAGAAGATAGATCGGATTGCGCGCGGACGTCAACGCCGCCGACGGCGGCCAGCGCCATGGCGTTGGCGGTCTGATGATCGGCGGCGGCATGGGGGTAGGGGACCAGCAGAGCCGGCAAGCCGGCCGCGGCCAGCTCGGCGCAGGTGGCCGCCCCGGCCCGCGCGATGGCATAGTCGGCCGCGCCGTACGCGCGCCACACCTCGGCCAGGAACGGGTGCACCTCGGCGTCGATGCCGCGTGCGGCGTACCGTTCCCTGACGCGGTCGGCATCCGCGCGGCCCGCCAGGTGGATGACGCGGAACGGCCGCGGCGCCGTCTCCCGCAGCAGGCCCAGGGCCTCCGGCACGGTTTCGTTCAGCACCCGCGCGCCCTGACTGCCGCCCATGACCAGAAAGGTGAACCGCGCGCGGTCGCGGGCATCGTCAAGGCCGGCGGCGAATTCCGGTCGCAGCGGGAAGCCGGTGACCTCGACGCGCGTCCGGCGAAAGGCCGCCGCGGCGGAGGGGAAGCCGACGCCGACCGCCGCGGCATGGCGCGACAGGAGGCGGAGCGCCTTGCCCGGCACGGCATTGGCCTCGTGCAGGACGACCGGGATGCGCAGCCAACGCGCCGCGAGCACGGGGCCGACGGAGGCGTAGCTGCCCATGGCCAGCATGACATCGGGGCGGTCGGCGCGCAGGTAACGCAGCGAGGCCCGCACCGCGCGCACGAACGACAGGCCCGCCCGCGGGATCGCGATCGGCCCGGCACCCAGACCGGATGCGCGCACCCGCCGGACGGGGCCGACCCACGAGCCGGCGGATAGCGATTCGACGTCGCGTCCGCCCAGCCAGAGCGTCACCGCATGCCCGCGGCGCACGAGCGCCTGCGCCGTCGCCACGCCGGGAAAGGTATGCCCTCCGGTGCCGCCGCATGCCACCGCCACATTCATCGCGCCCATGGAAATGCCATCCCTTCCCCGGTTTTCGACCGTCACGCCACGACACACGGCGCAAGCCGCGCCTGAACCGAGCCGACGCCGAAAGTACCTGCCGGATGGCGGCGGGGCAAGGGGAAAGGTCATGGGTCATTGGACATACTGACACACATGAACATCCAACAGCGATCAAGGAACGCCGAACACCCAACGCGAG
>CAYYJS010000075.1:0-13129 GCA_964472315.1 uncultured Victivallales bacterium
GCCGGGCGCGGGGCGGGCGCCGGGCGCGGGGCGGGCGCCGGGCGCGGGGCGGGCGCCGGGCGCAGGACGGGTGTCGGGTGTGAAGGGGATGCCGACGACGCGGCCGGCGCGGGTGCAGTCGGCGACGCCGGGCGTGGCGGGCGCTGTCCGAGGCTCTCGAGAAACTCGCGCAGCTCGTCGTTCTGTGTGCGCGGCCCGCCGCCCGCGGCGTCCTCCGGGTGCGGCGCGCCGGCGGCGTTCCGCTTCGCCGCCTTCATGATCTGACCGATGATGGACGCCACGACCACCAGCGCCCAGATCAGTTCGATGTTCGCTTCCGCGATCATGGTTCAGTCATCGCGACGGGCGCCGGATGGTCCGGCGCCCGCGCGTGTCCGGTCAGGCCTTCTGGTTTTCGTCGCTGCCTTCGACGCCGGCGATCGTGTTGCGCATCGCGGTGTCGGCTTCGATGTTCTGCATGCGGTAGAAGTCCATGACGCCGAGGCGGCCGTTGCGGAAGGCTTCCGCCATGGCGCGCGGCACTTCGGCCTTGGCTTCGATGACCTTCGACTGCATCTCCTGTACGAGGGCGCGCATTTCCTGTTCGCGGGCGATGGCCATCGCCTTACGGCCTTCGGCCTCGGCCTGCCGCATCTTCTTATCGGCCTCGGCGCGTTCCGTCTCGAGTTTGGCGCCGACGTTGGCAACGTCGCCCATGCCGGCCACGCTGATGTCGGCGATATCGATGGAGACGATTTCGAAGCCCGTCTGAGCGTCGAGACCGCTTTGGAGCACCTTGCGGCTGATCATGTCCGGATTCTCCAGCACATCCTTGTACGTGAGCGAGGAGCCGATGGCGCTGACGATGCCCTGTCCGACGCGCGCGATGATGGTGTCCTCGCCGGCGCCGCCAACGAGCCGTTCGATGTTCGCGCGCACCGTCACGCGGGCTTTGACGAGCAGACGGATGCCATCCTTGGCGACGGCGTCGAGCATGCCGTTGGTGCTGCTCGTGTGCGGGTCGGGGCAGTCGATCACCTTCGGTTGCACGCTCGTGCGGACGGCGTCTTCCACGTCGCGGCCGGCCAGATCGATGGCGGCGGCGCGGGCGAAACTGAGCGCGATGCCCGCCTTGTCGGCGGCGATCAGGGCGCGGACCACGTTATTGACGTCGCCGCCGGCCAGGAAATGCGCCTCCAGCGAGTCGGTATCGAGCTTGATTCCGGCTTTCATCAGGCTGATGCGCGCGTCGACGACGAGGCTCGGCGGGATGCGGCGCAGTTTCATGCCGACCAGCGCCCACAGCGAGACCCGCGCGCCGGACATGTAGGCACGTACCCAGACGCCCAGGAAATGCATGAAAATTCCGACGACCATCAGGATGGCGATACCGACGATCACCAACGCGATCAGGATGAACCCTTTGAACATGACGACTCCCTCCTCCTATGTGGTTGACTCGACAGCTTCGACGATAACGCGATTGCCCTCGACGCGCAACACGCGGATCGGCGTGCCGACATCGAGCATTTCGCCGTTCGTGATGACATCCACGCGACGTCCCTCGATATCGGCGAAACCGGATGGGCGCAGGACGGACGTGGTGCGGCCCGCCTTGCCGGTCAGCGCCGCCAGCGACGGTTCGGCCGCCTTGGATGCGCTCAAATCGTTGGATACGGTCATCCGGCGACCGATGCGGGTGCGCGGGAAGAAGCGGATCCACAGGACGATCACAATACCCAGAAGGATCATGACGCCGACGGCGGCGTAAATGCCCGCCGTCAGACTGTGTCCGAAGGCGATGCCGATGGCGATGAGCAGGGCGATGCCGCCGAGCGTGCCGAGGACGCCGCCTGGAATGAAGACCTCCGCCCCGACCAGCATCAGACCCGCCCCCAGCAGAATCAAGAATATGTCCATCGTGCTCATGCGCGTTATGTCCGGGTCGCCGGCGCGGGATCGTCATCGCCCCGCCGAATGTCGACCACTATACGGGTTCCATGGGTTTCCGCAACCACAATGGGCGATCCCTTGTCGATAAAGCCGCCGCGGCTGACGACATCGATGCGCTGCCCGCCGAACAGGCCGATGCCGGCCGGGCGCAATGACGTTGCCGCCACGCCGGTCCGCCCCGCCAGACCGGCGCCCGTATCGACGTTGAATCCGGCGTCGGCGTGTTGCTCGGCGGCGAGCACGAGGTGGCTGTAGATGGACGTGTGTGGCAGAAAGCGCACGACCAGCAAGCCGGCCAGAAAAGCCGTGGTCACCGCCAAGCCGAGGTTCCACAGCAGACCTTCGATCTGTACGGATGGGATGTCGAACGCCGGCGTTCCGGGGTAGTGCTCCACCATCGCCATCAGCAGGCTGACGGCCATGAGCGTCAGTCCGGCGATACCCGCGATGCCGAACCCGGGGAGCACGAGCAATTCGATCAGCAGGAGAATGAGGCCGATGAGGAAGATGAGCAGTTCCTCCATTCCGGCGAGGCCGGCGATGTGATGGCCCCAGAACCACACGATCAGGCAGGTGCCGCCGAGGAGGCCCGGCAAGCCGAACCCCGGCGTCTTGATCTCGATGAAGATGCCGAGCGCGCCGGCCGCGAGCAGCAGCCAGGAAAACATCTCGATGTACCGCGCGACGGTCTCCAGCGGCGAAACCTCGAGGCGGTGCAGCGTGGCATCGGGGATGCCGATAATCGCCAGCAGGTCCTCCAGCGAATCCGCCGTGCCCCTGGAGAGCAGGCGGCGGCGCTCGGCGCCCGCGCCCACAAACCGTTCGGCCTCGACATTCGTCAGCGTCAGCAGTTCGCCCTTCTTGCTGATCACGTCGTCGCCGATCGTGTATTCCAGATCGGGCCGCACCATGCATTCCGCCAATTTGTCGTCATGGCCCTTGCGCTGGGCCGCCGAGCGGACGAGGCTGGCGGTATACGACATGATCTTCTCCTTGATGTCGTCGGGCATCGGCTGGGCGCCGCCCATGGGCGACATCATGATCGGCATCGCATCGCCGATGCGGCTGCCCGGCGCCATGTAGATGTGGTCGGTGGCCAGCGCGAGGATCGCGCCGGCGGAAATGGCGTCCGGATTCACGTAGGTATAGGTCGGAATCTTGAGCGACGCGATGAGGTTGACAATCTCCTCCGCGGCCTGGAGTTGTCCGCCGGGCGTATCCATGACGAAGATCAGCGCGTCGGCCTCCCGGCGGACCGCCTCGGCCACGCCGCGCCGGATGACGTAAACCAGTCCGCGCTCGATCATGCCCGAGATGGGGATCACGAAGGCGACGCCCGGTCGGCCGGGCGCCGTCGCGATGGCGGGGACCGGCATCGCCGCGACCGGCGCCGGGGCGTTGGTGGCGGCCGTCGGGGTAACCTCCGGCGAGACGATATCCGCGGCGGATGCGCCGGTCATGAACACGGTCACGGTGAGAACGGCGAGCGATGATAGAGTTGGCTTCATGCGGCGAGATTGTGCATAATCCGCCGCGGAGTTCAATAGCAACGCGGGGATGACCATGAATCTGGCGGAATGTCGGGCACTGGTGACGGGCGGTGCGGTGCGCATCGGAGCGGCCATCACACGGCGGTTGGCCGACGCGGGCTGCAAGGTGGTGATTCACTGCAACCAGTCGTGGGACGCGGCCGAAGCCCTGGCGCAGGAAATCCGGCACGCGGGCGGCGCGTCCTTCGTCGTGGGCGGCGATCTCAGCGACGCGGAGGACTGCGTCGCGATCGTCGATGAGGCGTGCAAACTGGCCGGCGGGCTCGATATTCTCGTCAACAACGCCGCCGTGTTCCACAAACACCGCTTCGCGGATGCCGACCGCGCCGCGATCCTGGCCGAATTCGATGTCAATGCGTTCGCGCCGATCGACCTGACGCGACGTTTCGTGGCCGTGTGCGGCGAGGGCGGACGGCTGTCGACGGAGGCGCCGTGGCTGCGCGGCAAGGTCGTGAACATGCTGGACCGGCGCATCGCGGGGACCGAACCCGGGTCTCTGCCGTACCAGCTTTCCAAGCGGATGCTGGCCGAATTCACGCGGCTGGCCGCCATCGAACTGGCGCCGGCCTTCACGGTCAATGCCGTCGCGCCCGGCCCGGTGCTGGGGCCGCCGGGAACCGGAAAGGGCTATCTGAAGGAAGCCGCCGGCGACGTGCCGTTGGCCTGTACCTGTTCGCCCGAGGCCGTGGCGGAGGCCGTGCTGTTCCTGCTGCGGCAGGATGCCGTGACCGGGCAGATCGTTTTCGTCGACGGCGGTCAGCATCTGCTCGGCAATGTCCACCGCGGAAAGGAAGGCGACGGCAGCGATGGCTGACTACATCCACATCCGCGATCTGGCCGTGACCTGCATCGTCGGCGTCAACCCGGTGGAGCGCACGACACCGCAGATCATCCTGCTGAACATCCGGCTGGCGTGCGACCTGGCGGCGGCGGGCGCCAGCGACAGTCTCGCCGACACGATCGACTACAAGACGTTGAAGGACGAGCTGCAGGCGGACCTGGTGGCCCGCCGGTACTTCCTGATCGAGCGCGTGGCGCGGCGTGCCGCCGATATCTGCCTCGGGCGCGCCGGCGTCGCGGGTGTCCGGGTGACGGTCGACAAGCCGGGGGCGCTGACGGGGGCGCGCAGCGTGGCCGTGGAGATCGAACGTGGACGCCTCTGAGTCGCCGCACTATCACCTGGTCGGCGGCGCCGGCGTTGGCATGAGCGCCCTCGCGGAAGCGCTGCTCGGGCAGGGCTGCCGCGTTTCGGCGTCGGACCGCTATCACGATACCGGTCAGGATCTGCCCGTGTTGCGCCAACTGCGCGCGGCGGGCGTCGCCTGGCGCCCGCAGGATGGCAGCGGCGTACGGGCCGATACGCGGGCCGTGGTCGTCAGCACGGCGATCGAGGCGGACAACCCCGAGCTCGCGGCGGCGCGCCGTCAAGGCGTGCCCGTGCTGCACCGATCGGCGGTCCTGGCCGGACTGACGGCGCGCGGCCGCTGCGTGGCGGTGGCCGGCACCTCGGGGAAAAGCACGGTGACCGGCATGGTCGGCTGGATTCTCGAGCAGTGCGGTTTCGATCCCAACGTCGTCAGCGGCGCACCCGTGCGCGACTGGATCCGGCCCGACGCGGTCGGCAGCGTTCGCGTCGGCGCTTCGGATCTGTGGGTGATCGAGGCCGACGAGAGCGATCGCTCGCTGCTCGCGTACGCGCCGGAGTGGGCCGTGGTCACGAACATGTCGGCCGACCATTTTCCGCTCGCCGAAACCGAGGCGCTGTTCGCCGAATTCGCGCGGCGCGTGCGACACCCGGTCCTGGGGGCCGGCGGCCATGCGGACTACCTGGCGGGGTTCGCGCCCGTCGTCGAAGCCGGACGCAGCCGTTTTGCGTACCAGGGACGGCCGTGTGTCGTCAATCTGCCCGGCCGGCACAACGCGGAGGACGGCCTGCACGCGTTGGCGCTGTGCGACGCCGTGGGCGTTCCAGCGGATGCCGCCATCGCCGCGCTGGCCGCGTTTAACGGCGTCTACCGTCGCTTGGAGCCGGTGTGGCGCGGCGACGGGCGGGCGGTCTACGACGACTATGCGCACAACCCGGCGAAGATCGCGGCGGCCTGGCAGGCGCTGGCGCCGTTTCACGACCGCCTGGTGGCGGTCTGGCGGCCGCACGGGTACGGACCGTTGCGGGCGATGCAGGCGGAGTTGACCGCGACGCTGACGGCGCTGGCGCGGCCCGACGACCGGATCGTCATCCTGCCCGTGTACGACGCCGGAGGGACGGCCGACCGGAGCATCCAGAGCGACGGGCTGGCGGGTGCGCTGCGGGATCGCGGGGTGCGGGCCCTGTACGCGCCCGACTACGAGGCGGTGTGCGCGGCCGTCGCGGATGCCGCCTGGAACCGCTCCATCGTCGTGCTGACCCTCGGCGCCCGCGATCCCGGTCTGCCCGACCTGGCGCGTGCGATCGCGCGGGTCCTGGGCGCGGCGCCCCTTGCGCACAATGAGGATTGAGCGGCCGGCGCTCAGCGTGGCGGCGGCCGCGTGCATTCGCCGGGGGCGAGGAAGCCGGCGGCGCCGCTGAAGTCCAGCAGAACGCCATTGGCGCCGATGCGGACGATGCGCACCCCCGCGACGGTGTCGCCCGGTTCCACCAGTTCGCCGTTGATGACGGCACTGGCCTGTCCCGCGGTGGCGGTGACGCCGTTCAACCGCAGGTCGGGCCACCCCGCGAAATCGGCGCGCACGGGTATGACACGGTTCGCGGGGGGGCGGGGGCGTGGCGGCGCGGCATCCGGTCGGGTGTCGCCGGGCGAAAACGCGACGGCGGCGGCGCCGGCGGCCGGCCTGTCGGCGGATGCCGCCGACGGGGACGCGTCGCGTGGCGAGGGTGTGGCGAGGCTGGCGTATTCGACGATGTTGGTGACGGCGCCGGCGTCGCCGAAGTCGATGCGCCAGGTCGGGACGCGGAGGTCCCACAGCGCCGAGCCGCGCTCCCCGCCGCGCGCGGAACTGGTCTCGTCATAGTGCCACGTGACGGCATCCGGATCGGCGCCGTCGCCCGGCGCCGCGATCCGGTGCGGTCTGCCCAGACAGAGTATGACCTCCGGCGGCCGCATGCCGATGCACACGCGTCCGGCGTCCAGCGCGCGGAGGATGTCCGCCGGACGGTCCGGGTTCTTGCGAATATAGCCGCTCGCGCGGCGGTGGCCCTGCCAGTCGTGAAGCGTCGCGCACCCGGCAAGGGTCAGCGCGGCTGTCAGGACCAAGGCGGTCGAACGGGCGTGTGTCGGGGTACGGGCGTATGTCGGGGCAGGGACCATGGGTTTACTCCGGTTCGGCTTCGCCTTCGATGATGAGGCCGCGTGTTTCGGGATACCGCGCATACCAGAGCCTCAGCGCGTCCTTCAGGTGTTCGGCGTAACGGAAATGCGCGCCGAGTCCCGTGCGCAGTTCGGCCTCGTAGATGAACTTGTCGGCGGTGGTGACGTGTTCGAAGGCGAACTGCGTGCCGAGGAGCGTCCAGTAGATGTAAGCCGGGCAGCCGTCGCCGAGCAGCTCGTGGGCGCGTGCGGAGATGTCGCGGCCGTGCGCGTCGAGGCGGCCCAGGGTGTCGGCCTGGTCGTGCGCGGACGGATCGGTCGGGAGCTGTTCCAGCGCCGCGTAGAAGCCGAGCGGCCGCAGCGGGCAATACTTGTTGCCGGTGCGGTGACGGTTCAGGTCGCGAATCTCGGCCATGGCCATGGCGGACCACCCGAAACGGACCGCGGTGCGCCGCAGATCGGGACCGATCCAGGCGTAGCGGTTGTCGTGCGCGGCGAGGTCTTCCGCGAACGCGCGTGGCGCGAGCCCGTTCGGCGACAGGACATCCATCGCGGCCGTGGCGGGCATGGCGGCGGGCGACGCTTCCGGCTGAAGATAGGCGGGTAGACCGCCGGCGGCGGCGGCGCGGATGCGTTCGAACTCGCGCCGGATGCCGGCCTGCATGGCGGGTTTGGCGGTGGCATGCCGCATCAGGCGCGGGGCGGCAAGCCCGAGCTCGCGGCGGATCGCCTCGCCGAGCCGGCGCGGTTCGGGCAGCGGGTGCGAGCAGAGATACTGACACAACGAGGCCCAGCCGCGCGCGGACATGACGAGCATGACATTGGTCGTCGCGGCCATGGGCAGGAAGTACCGGGCCCGGTCGAAACGGTAGTTGCGTTTCATGCGCGCGACGCTTTTGCGGACCTTCTCCGACGGGTCGTCGAGCAGGGCTGGAGGAATCGCCGTAGACCGCGGCATCGTGTCGCCGAGTTCCTCCCAGGCGGCGAGGGCCTGTGCGTAGCTGTCGAACGCCAGCTCCATGGCGGCCTGCCAATCGCGCGCGAGCTCGGCGGGGATACCCAGTTCCGCGGGCGGCACGAGATTGCGGCGATCGAGCTCGATATAGCGCGTGGACGATTCCTGGCCGCCGGCGGTCGGGCACAGGCTCCAGACGGTGTAGGCCAGCCAGAGCGAAATGTCGTCGATGAACATCGCGACCGGCGCCATGTCGGCGATCGACTGATGACCGTAATCGATCAGGCGGAAGATGGAGTCGACCGACTTGTCGAGTTGCGACGGATCGATGCGCGAAAGGATGGCGGCGAGGCCTTCGTTGCTGCGCGAGTAGCGGGCGCCGGTGGCGGCGAGCAGTTCCGGCGTCAGCGACGGGTTTCCGGCGGCGCGTGCGGCCTCGGTGGGCAGGATGGAAACCTGGGTGACGTTCATGCGTCTAGGGCGTGCCGAAGGTGACGTTGATGGTGTCGCTGGCGCCGGGCGCGAGCGGGGTCAGTCCCGTAAACTCCCGCGGGGCGCCGGTCTCCGGATCGCCGATCCGCACCGTATACGGGCCGTCGCCGATGACGCGCGGGAGATAGACGGCGCCGCGGAAACGCTGGGCGTGCACGAGCCGTCCGTCGCGTTCGTTGACGATCTGGATGACGGGGTCCAGGATGCCGGTCAGTTGGAAGGCCGTCAGGTTCCGGATGCCGGCGCCGGTGCCGTAGGGCGGCGGTGCGATCGGCCAACCGTCGGCCATTTCGACCTCGCCGCCCGGGCCGTCGGCATAGAGACGGCGCGACCAGGTGTGCAGACCGGTGAGCAGGTTGACGGCGACGAACCCGAGGCCGCAATCCGCGGAAGCCAGCGCCGTGCGGACATGGGCGCCGGCGCCGTCCGGCGCCGTCCGCAGGGCGATGTCCGGGAACGCCGCGGGGGCGAGGAGCACTTGCACGTCCACGCCGCGCCACCGTTGCCAATCGGCATCCGCGGCGGTCATTTCCGGCGCGCTCGCCGTGGGCAGCATCCCGACGTACAGCCGGCCGTGACGCGTCCGCGGGACGTCGACGCCGAGCGCGGGCGTATCGCGCAGCAGATCGCGGTACGTCAGCAACCAGTCGTAGTCGGCCTGCGTGGGCGCTTGCCGTTGCGGCAGCCGCGGCACGCCGGTCGCCGACTGGAAGCAGACGAGGTCCGGCGCGTGGGCGATCAGGTGCGGCAGGCGCGGATCGAGGAACGGCCAGAGGCTGGGGCGGGGGTGTACGCGCGCCGGCACATCCGCGGGAATGGCATCGGGCAGCACGGCGACCAGCAGTTCATGGCGTGTCATGAGCACGCGCGGGACGGTGCCGCCCCAGTAGAACGTGTGGGTCGTGCCGTTTGTGTCGGCGATGTCGTACGCGATGCGATACGGGATGTCGTATGAAGCGGGCCATCCCTGGGCGCTGAAACGGAGGCGCTCGTCGTCGGGCGCTCGCGTGCCGATGGCGACGGTATGCCAGTCGAACGCCTTCAGGATCTGGAGACGGGCGGACGTGGCGGCCCCGGCGGGCATGGGCATCAGTTGCGCGGTCATGTGCAGGTCGGCGCCGTCGTAGCGGAACCAGGCGCCGAGGATGGGACCGGCATCGCCCGCTTCGATGGCGGTCAGCCGGGCGGTCTGGAGTTCGAGGCGGGTGGCGCGGAAGGCGGCGCCCGTGCCGCGTGCGACGACGGCAACCTGCCCGGCGGTGGCGGCGGGCGCGAGTTGCCACAGCGAGCTTCGGCCGAATTCCTCGCCGGAGTCCGCATCGACGCAGGACAGGACGAGCAGCGCGTTCGCCGCGAGCGGCCGGCCGTAGATGCGGAACGAGATCCGTGGCGGCAACGCCAGGGCGGCGCCGGGGCGCGCGGCGGCGGCTTCGGCAATCTGTGCCGCGTTCGTGATGGTCTGAAGTTGGACGGCGCCCTGGCTGTTGATGGAGGCGAGTACGGCAGGCCTGCCGGCGTCGAGGCGCGACAGGGGATCGGCGAACGGGTGGTCGAGTCCCAGCAGCACGCCGCACAGGCCGTTCGTCGCGCCGGCCAGGCCGGTCACGTCCAGCGTCAGGCGTATCGGCGCCGGGTCCGCGGTCAGCGCCCAGCCGGCGAGTGCCAGGGTGCCCGACGTATCGGAGCCGCCGGCGAAAGCGGCCCCATCGGGTGTGCCGCGCCAGGCCTTGACCGGGTGCGGCCAGCAGTCCGGGCCGGTCCATCCGGCATCGCCGAACGCTCCCCAGGCGACCGTGACCGTCGGTTCGGACGGGGCGCCGGCGCCGGGCGCCTCGCCGGTGGACGCCGGCGCTTGGGGTTGCAGGCGGGTGCAGCCCGCCACGAGGAGTGCGGGAACGGCGGCTATCAGGACGGGGACCAGTTTCATGCGCGGCGTGTCCTCCGGTGCGGGTCGACGAAGCGTGTTACACCATCGGCGGTTACTGTGCCGCAGGACCGCTGGCGTGTCCAGAAGCAAACAGGAGCAGGTCCTCGCCGGGCTTCGTGTCGCGGGTCAGCCCGTCGACGCCCCATACCATCAGTCCCATGCGTCCGTTGCCCATGACCACGCCGGTGTGGGTGCGCGGGAGGGGGAATGTGAAGAAGAGCGCTTTCTCGTTCGTGTGTTGCATGGCCGTCGTTCAGTGCAGGAAGCGCACGCCCAGGGTCATCCTGTAATCTTCTTTCCGTGGCCAATCTTGCTCGACCGGCAGCCGAAGGCTGGCTTCGCAGGCCCAGCGACGCGCTTCACGGAGAATGCCGACCGCGACATCGAAACGCGCGTCCCCGTCATCTGTGAATTGGTTCAGGCTTTCGACCATGGTGTACCAGGCTCCACGTGTGTCGGCGGTGTATTCGCCGGGCGCGATACGGTAGAGATGCGACGCGTTGAAAGCGAATCGGTCCGGCTCGCTTCCGTATGCCTCCCACTCCAGTTCTGCATTCACGCCGTGACGACCAAGAATGGCGGTGGATACCAACGCACACCTGGGATAGGCATCCATGTCGGTCGTTGTGTCGCTATCTCCCGGCACCGTGACCCCGGCGAAAGCAGATGCCATCCATGTGTTCAGCGGGCCGAGATCGCTCTTGAAGAGGCGGTACTTGATCTGGACTGTCGACCGCAGCAACCCCGTCTCGTCACTGTCGTTCGCAGACAGGTTGGCGAACTCACCCTCGGCAAGCAGGGCCAGTGTCGGACGGATTCCGTACACAAGCTTCAAGGTCGCGGCGAGTTCCTCCGTCTCGGTTTCGACGTCCGCGTACTCGGATTGGGAAACGAGGAGACGTGAGTAGAACTGCCCCGCGCCGGGATGTGTCGCGGCGTCCATGTAGGTCGGTTCCTGTGCGTCGGCATCGGTGGCGATGACGGCAAGGAGCAAGACCAGGAAACGCGATGCAAGGTTCTGGCATCTCATTGGCCAGGCCTCTTGGGGGTGATCTCCTTCAGCGTGAAGCCGGCGTTCTTGACTGCGTCAGCGAGATCCCCGGATGTCACCGAATGGCCTTCAGCAAGGCGAACCGTTACAGCTCCCGTCTTCAGGTCAATGCTGGCCCCCTCCACGCCGCCAACCTTCGCCAACTGTCCGTCGAGATTGTTGGCGCACAGAGGACAACTGAGTCCATGGACGGTAAGCACCACCTCACGCGAGGCCGATAGGTCCATCCCCGAGGACTCGTGCGCTGTTTCCGGGCCATCCGTTGTGGCGCATCCGGAAGCAATGCCGACCGCCAGGATCATGCTACACCATGTCTTGCTCATTCTCTTTCTCCTTCTCCTAGAGTTTTCGGCTGTCGTAGGCCCAATGCAGCAGCGCCTGCCGCTGAACGGGCCGGCAGTTCGCGTCGCCGGGGCGGCAGTGCTTGCGGAGTTGCGCCACATGCCGCCGCATCGCCTTCCAGCGCTTGATCTGCTTTTCGTCGTGACACGAGCGTCGGCCCATGTAGTAACGGCAATACCACTGGAACCAGCCGCGCGGGTCCTCCGGGTCGATCCAGCCCTTCGCGATCCAGTACGCGAGCGGCTTCGAGGCGTTGACACCGAAGCAGTTGATCGCGGGATCCCGCCGTGCCGGGGAGAGCCGTGCTCGCGCGAACCAGGATTGCGGAAACTCGTCCCGGCAGTCGGTCATGTACTTGCCGCCGAAGACCCCCAGTTCGAGCATCTGCCCGGGCGTCAGATCCGGTTGGAACTCGGGATCGAAGCCTTTGCCGACAGGCGCCGTACACAGGTATCGGTAGCCCGTCTGCATGCGGTCGTTCACCTCGACTGTCCGTTTCATGTCGCGCCCTCCAAGATGGCCCTTCCTCCGCAACCGCGCGCGCCGGTCAACGACCGTACCACGGCGCCCGTACGCCGCCGTACTGTATCCCAATTCCGCCGCCGTACAAGCGGGTTGACGCGCATGGCGCGCTCGACCAGTATGTGCCCGGTATCGCGAGGCGGCCGTCCGGTGTGGCGTGCGCCGGGTGCGGCTGCCGACGATGGCCGCCGCCGGGTTCGCGATGGTTCGTCCACCCATCCGTTGCGTGTGAGGAGATTTACTGACGATGAGACCGATCGATCGCCCCGAATGGCAGGCCTTGAGCAAGACGTACGAACAGGTTTGCGGCATTCATCTGCGCGACCTTTTTGCCGCCGATCCCGCGCGCGGCACGCGGCTGACGCTCGAAGCCGCCGGCCTGTATCTGGACTACTCCAAGCACCGTGTGACCGACGAGGCGCTGGCCGGGTTGCGGCGGTTGGCCGACGCGTGCGGACTGCCGGCGGCGATCGACGAGCTGTTCGCCGGCCGGAAGATCAACCGGACGGAGAACCGGGCCGTGCTGCATACCGCGTTGCGGAACCGGGCCAATACGCCGGTGCTCGTCGACGGCGAGGACGTCATGCCGGCGGTGAACGATGTGCTGCGGCGGATGGGCGCCTTCGCCGATCGGGTGCGTGGCGGCGTCTGGACCGGCTACACCGGGCGGCGCATTCGGAACGTCGTCAACATCGGGATCGGCGGGTCGGATCTGGGTCCGGCGATGGCGTACGAATGCCTCAAGCCGTATGCGGCGCGCGAACTGACCGTGCGGTTCGTTTCCAACGTGGACGGCACGCATTTCGCCGAGCAGACGCGCGACCTCGACCCGGCGGAAACGTTGTTCATCGTCGCCTCCAAGACCTTTACAACGCAGGAAACGATGACCAACGCCGAGACGGCGCGCGCGTGGGTGCTCGACGCGCTGAAAGCCCCGGCCGCCGTCGCGCGGCATTTCGTGGCTGTTTCCACGAACGACACCGCCGTCGCGGCCTTCGGCATCGACACGGCCAACATGTTCGGATTCTGGGACTGGGTCGGCGGCCGCTACTC
>CAYYJS010000076.1:0-12771 GCA_964472315.1 uncultured Victivallales bacterium
CTGTGATCCCTGCCTCCTGCCCCCTGTTTGTAGTACCGGCTTCAGCCGGAATATCCGCGGCAAAACATGCGCCTTTTCATTGGCATTCTGGCGGGCGATGCTGTCCGCTTTCGGGCTCGACACGTTTGCGCGGTTTGGAGACACTATGGCTTTTATTGATGACTCAAATGCGTCGCGATGCAGACAGAAAGGAAACACGATATGAACGAGAGCCTCGCGAGCACGGCGCCGCAACCACGCGACCAGGATGTGGCCGCCATCGACCAACTGCGCACCGCGTACCACGCTCTGCGCGCGGAACTCGGCAAAGTCATCATCGGCCAGGACCGCGTCATCGAGGAACTGGTGATCGCGATCCTCGGGCGCGGGCATGCCTTGTTGATGGGCGTGCCGGGCCTGGCGAAGACGCTGCTGGTTCGATCCGTCGCCGAGACGATGGCGCTGAAATTCAGCCGCATTCAGTTCACGCCCGACCTCATGCCGGGCGACATCACCGGCACGGAGATCCTGCAGGACGCGCAGTCGGGCGGGCGCCGGCAGTTCGAGTACGTCAAGGGCCCCATCTTCGCCAACATCGTGCTGGCCGACGAAATCAACCGCGCTCCGCCCAAGACGCAGGCGGCCCTGCTCGAAGCGATGCAGGAACACCGCGTGACGGCGGCCGGTCACACCTACCCCCTCGACGAGCCGTTCTTCGTGCTCGCCACGCAGAACCCGATCGAACAGGAAGGCACCTACCCCCTGCCCGAAGCGCAACTCGACCGGTTCATGTTTCTGATTCACGTCGGCTATCCCGACGAGAACGAGGAGCGCCGCATCGCGCGCGAGACGACCGGCGCGGCACCGGCCCGCTTGAACAAGGTCCTGTCGGGCGAAAACATCATGTTCTTCCAGGACCTTGTGCGGCGCGTGCCGGTGCCGGATCACGTGTACGACTACGCGGTCTCGCTGGTTCGCAAGTCGCGTCCGTCGCTGCAGACCTCGCCGGACTGGGTCAAGAACTGGGTCAGTTGGGGCGCCGGCCCGCGCGCGGTGCAGTACCTGGTGATCGGCGCGAAGGCGCGGGCGGCGTTGATGGGCAATTACATGGCCCGGCAGGAGGACGTCGAGGCGGTGGCCGAGCCGGTGTTGGGCCACCGCGTGTTGACGAACTTCCATGCCGAGAGCGAAGGCGTGACCAGCCGCGACATCGTCAAGCGACTGATGCAGGAGAGCGCACCGGCGGCGTAGTGCCCCGGCGCACGGGAGATCACGGGAGGGGGGAGGCGCCGGGCGTCTCCCCCCTCCGTCAAGTCCCAATGCAACCAGACCAGACCAGACGCGAGTTTCTCGATCCCGCCGTGCTGGGGCGGCTGTCGCGGCTCGAACTCCTGTCGCGATGGCCGATGGAAGGCAACATTGCCGGCCGCCACAAGAGCCCGCATCGCGGCTCCTCCGTCGAGTTTGCCGAGTACCGCAAGTACGTCCCCGGCGACGACCCGCGGCACCTTGACTGGCGCGTGTACGCCCGCCAGGACAAGTTCTTCATCAAGGAGTTCGAGGCGGACACGAACCTGCGCTGCCACCTCGTGCTCGACGGCAGCGGCTCGATGGCGTTTGGCGGCAAGTTCGACTACGCCAAGAAGCTCGCCGCCACACTCGGCTATCTCGCCATGCAGCAGGGCGACGCCGTCGGCCTGATCTGTTGCGCCGAGACCCCTACGAAGGACATCCCGGCCAGCCGCAAGCCCGCCCACCTGCGGAGCATCTTCGACGCGCTCCACGAGGCCACGCCGAGTGGCGGGACCGGGCTCGTGGCGGTGCTGCACGATCTTGCCGAGCAGATCCGGCGGCGGGCGCTCGTGTGCGTGTTCTCCGACCTGTTCCACGATCCGGAAGAGCTGCTCCACTGCTTCCAGCACCTGCGGTTCCGCAAACACGACCTCGCCGTCTTCCACCTGCTCGACCGGGCGGAACTCGATTTCACGTTCGACCGTCCGGTGCGCTTCGTGGACATGGAAACCGCCGAGAGCGTCGTGGCGGAGCCCAGCATTATCTTCCCGAAATACCGGACGGCGCTCGACGCGTACCTCGACCGCCTCCGGCGCGGCTGCCGGGAGTTCAAGGTGGACTACCAACTCGTCCTGACGGAATCGAACTACGAGAAAGTCCTCGCCGACTTCCTTCTCGCGCGTTGCGGGGCCGGCGGATGAACTTCCTTCAGCCCTTCATTTTCTGGGGACTGCCTCTGCTGCTGGTGCCGGTGGTCATCCACCTGCTGAACCGGATGCGATACCGGACCGTGGCGTGGGCGGCGATGATGTTCCTGCTCGCGGCATCGAAACATGCCACACGGCAGGCGCGCATCCGGGAATGGATGATCCTGGCCTGCAGGCTCCTCGCCGTCCTCACGCTCCTCATCTTTCTCGCCCGTCCGCTCGTCGGCGGCTGGCTCGGCCGGGCTGCCGGGTCGGCGCCGGACACCGTGCTCATTCTGCTCGACCGTTCGCCCAGCATGGAGGCGCAGGATTCACGGACGCGCCAGAGCAAACGCGCGCTCGCGCTGCGACGGTTCGCCGAGGCCGCCGCCGGGCAGAGCGGCGGTTCCCGGTACGTGCTCTTCGACAGCGCCACGCGCGCGCCGCAGGAAGTCGCCGGTCCGGCGGCTCTCGACAAGATCGCGGCAGCGGGGCCGAGCGACGCCGCCGCGAACATTCCGGCCTTGCTGGACGCGACGCTCGACTACATGGCCGGCAACCCGTGCGGGCGGACGGAGATCTGGCTGGCCTCCGACCTGCAGAAGGCGGACTGGAACCCCGATTCGCCGCACTGGGGCGCGGTGCGGGAGCGGTTCAAGACTCTGCCGCAGGAGACGCGGGTGCGCCTGCTCGGGCTGACGCAGCCGGTCAAGGACAACATCGGCGTGCGCGCGGTCGAGGTGATGCGGCGGCGGAGCGGCAAGGGGCACGAACTGCAGATCACCGCGGAACTTTCCGGCCATGGCGCGGCGGAGGCGACGTTCCCGCTCACGGTCGTCCACGAGGGCGCGCGCTCGACCGCGGAGGTGAAGTTCGGCGGACAGACACTGACGACGCAGTACCGGCTCGACCTCGGTCAGCGGCAGTCAGCCGGCTGGGGCTGGGTCGAGTTGCCGACCGACGCGAACGCGCGCGACAACATCGCGTTCTTCGTCTATCCCGAGGACCTGCACGCCAGGACCCTGGTCGTCGCCGAGTCGGACGAATCGGCGCGCTGGCTCAGTCTCGCCGCGTCGCCCGCACCCGTGCTGTTGAACCAGGACGTCGCGCGCCAGTCGGTCGCGGCGCCGCTGAAGCTCGACGACGTCGCGCTGCTGATCTGGCAGTCGGCGGCGCCGACCGGCTCGGTCGAGAAGACGATTGGCGACTTCGTCCGTGCCGGCGGCGTGGTGCTGTACCTGCCGTCAGGGCCGGGCGAGGCCGGCACGTACCGCGTGGCGACGTGGCGCAACTCCGACGGCCCCCTCGGACGAACGCAGGACGGCAAGGATCTGCCGTTGCCGGAGGTGGCGTTCGCGCGGCGGGCCGCGCTCGGCAGCGAGGCCGGCATGCTGGCGCTGTTCGACGACGGCAAGCCGATGCTGACCAAGCAGCCGCTTGGCCAGGGGGCTGTCTACCGGTGCGCCTCCCTGCCGGAACGGTCCTGGTCGTCCCTCTGGGAAGGCGCGGTGCTGGTGCCCATGGTGCAGCGCATGCTCCAGGAAGGCGCCCGACGGCTGGGCCGCGCGGCCGACGCCGACGTGGGCGACAGGCGGTTCGCGGGCGGCGCCGAGTTGGCGTCGTTCGCCTCGGCCGCGGCCGGCGCGATCCGGGGCGGCGCCGGCGTGTTCAGGACGGACGACAAACTGGTGGCGTTGAACCGGCCGGCCGGCGAGGACGACGCGGAGGCGCTCGACGAGGCCGGCGTGCGCGACGTGTTCGGCCCGGTGCGGTACCGGTTGTTCGAGGACAAGGGCGCGGAACGCTCGGCGGCGCAGGCGGAGATGTGGCGGTGGTTTGTGTTGTCGATGCTGATGTTCCTGACGGCGGAAGCGATTCTGGCGGTGCCGACGGCGGCGCAACTCAAGCGCTGGGATGTGCCCGGCGCCCGGGTCGAGTTCGGCAAGGAGGATGCGGCGGAGGTGCGGACATGATCAGGCCGAAGTGCGGGGACGCGCCGCTCGCCCGGGGCCGGACGCGGGTTGTATCATGAAGTGGAGCCTGTCCATCTACTGGGGTTGGATGCTCGCCGGAGCGGTGTTCCTCTGCGCGGCGGCGTGGCTCGCCGTCCGGCAATACCGGCGCACGGGCGCGCGGCCGCTCATCATGGGACTGGAGGTGTTCCGCTGGGTCATCGTCCTCCTGTTGTTCCTGACGCTGCTCCAGCCGGAACTGCGCCGGTTCTCGCGGCCCAAGGCGCAGCCGGAAGTCGTTGTCCTCTGCGACCGGTCGCGCAGCATGACGACGGGCGACGTGGTCACGCCGTCGAACACGGTCGCGCGCGCCGCGTGGCTCGATCAGCAGCTCGCGTCGCTGTTCTGGAAGCCGCTCGAAACGCGGTACCGCGTCAAGGTGCAGGACTTCGCCGCGCCGCCGACCAACGTCACCGACAACGCCGAAGAAGGCACCGACATCAACGGCGCCCTCGAAGGCGCTGTATCCGGCTCGCGCAACCTGCGCGCGGTCGTGCTGCTCACCGACGGCGACTGGAACACCGGCAAGTCGCCGGTAACCGCGGCCACCCGGCTCCAGGCGGCAGGCGCGCCGATCTTCGCGGTGGGCGTCGGCAGCGACCGGTACCTGCCGGATATCGCCCTCGCCAGCGTGGCGGTGCCCGCCTACGGGCTGGTGGGCGAACAGGTGTTCATCCCGTTCGCCGTGCAGAGCCACCTGGAACGCGATGTGAAGACCCGCGTGCAACTCCTGGTCGGCGGCGCGGAAGCGACCTCGAAGGAGGTCGTCATCCCCGCCCACGGGCAGATGCAGGACGCCGTGATGTGGTGCCCGCAGCGCGACGGCCCGAACGCGGTCACACTCAAGGTGCCGGTCGAGCGCGACGAACTGCGCGCGGACAACAACCAGCAGGAGTTCTCGATCCAGATCCGCCGCGAGACGCTGCGGGTGCTGGTGATCGATTCGCTGCCGCGCTGGGAATACCGGTTTCTGCGCAACGCCCTGGAGCGCGACCCGGCGGTCGAGGTCTCGTGCCTGCTGTTCCATCCAGGCATGCAGGCTGCCGCGGGACGGACGTACATTCCGGCCTTCCCGGCGTCGAAGGACAGGTTGTCCGTGTTCGACGTGGTGTTCCTCGGCGACGTCGGCATCGGGGAGGGCGAATTGACGGGCGAAGAGGCGGAGTTGCTCAAGGGGCTTGTGGAGCAGCAGGGCAGCGGCCTGGTGTTCATTCCCGGCCGCCGCGGCCGGCAGGCGACGCTGGCGGGAACGGCGCTGGAGAGCCTCTATCCGGTGATTCTCGACGGGACGCGGCCGGAGGGCATCAGCACGCCGATTCCAGCGCAGTTGAACCTGACCCGGCTCGGGCGCGGACACCTGCTGACGATGCTGGCCGGCAGCGAGGAGGCCAACGCGCTGCTGTGGCGCTCGCTGCCCGGCTTCAACTGGTGCGCGGCGGTCGAGCGGTCGCGGCCCGGCAGCGATGTGCTCGGCGTGCACGAGACGATCGCGAACGAGTCCGGCCGACTGCCCCTCCTCGTGACCCGTCCGGCCGGGAACGGCAAGACGCTGTTCCTCGGCACCGACGGCGCGTGGCGGTGGCGGCGCGGGGTCGAGGATCTCTACCACTACCGGTTCTGGGGGCAGGTCGTGCGGTGGATGAGCTACCAGCGGCACCGGGCGCATGCGGAAGGGTTCCGGCTGGCCTTCGCGCCGGATGCGCCGGCGTTGGGGCAGACGGTGTTCGTGAGCGCCACGGCGTTCGATGCCATCGGCATGCCGCTCATCGACGCGAAGGTGACCGCCGAGGTCACTCCGCCAAAGGGGCCGCCCTGGCGCCAGACGCTCAACGCGGTGGAGGGCGGCTGGGGTGTCTATCAGGGGCAGTTCGTCGCGGAACAGCGCGGGACATACCGGGTCAAGGTGTCGTGCGAGCAGACCCAACGCGTCATGGAGACCGAGCTGATCGTGCGCGGCATCGTGCGCGAGGAGGTCGGTCGCCCGGCCCGGACGGACGTGCTGAAGGAAATCGCCGGGATCACCGGCGGCCGGTACGGCGATGCGGCGGAGCTGTCGGCGTTCGTGAACCAACTGGCCGGCCTGCCCGAACCCGACCCGCAGGAGCGCCGGTTGCGGATATGGTGTCACCCCTTGTGGGGCGCGCTGCTTTTGTGTATGCTGACTGCTTACTGGATCGGCCGCAAACTGGGAGGACTGGTATGAACCGAATGCCCGAATCGCTGGTGCGCCAGATCGAATCCGCGCAGCGCCGCCTCTGGGCTGTGGAAACGACCGTAGCCGCGGTCGGCGGCTTCTGCGGCCTGCTGCTGAGCTACTTGCTGCTGTTCGTCTCGGACCGGTTCTGGGAGACGCCGGCCGCGTTCCGGTTTCTCTGCACCGCCGCGGGCGTTGTCGGCGCCGCGCTGGGGGCATGGTGGTGGGCCTCGCACCTGAGACGGCGGCGCGACCCGCGCGCGACGGCCCAGCTCATTCAGAAACGCTACCCCCGCCTGGGCGACCGGCTCCTGAGCGTCGTCGAGTTGTCCCGCCAGGAACAGTTGCCGGCCAACGTGTCGCCTGCCCTCCTCAACGCCGCCATGGGGCAGGTCGCGCAGGAAAGTTCGGCCCTCAGTTTCGAGTCCGCGGTGCCTACGGACTGGCTCCGCCGCTGGACGCCGGCCGGAATTGTGGCGGTCGGGCTCACGGTGGCCGCGCTGGCGTTCGCGCCGTCGGCCGGCATCAACGCGTTCAAGCGCTGGGTCCGGCCCGTCGGGGGCGAGAAGCGTTTCACCTTCACCCAACTCATGCCGTTCGACGGCAGGCGCGTGGTCGCCTATGGCGAGCCGTTCCGGGTGGAGGCGAAACTCGCGATCGGGACCCGAAGGCGTCCCGCCGAGGGCACGGCCCGCGTGGAGCGGCAGGCGCCGGTGGAGACTAAACTCCAGGGCGACACCTACCCGTTCGAGGTATCCGGCCAGACCCGGGCCGGCCGCCTGGCCGTCGCCGTGGGCGACGCGCGCGAGGGCACGGCGATCGAGCCCATGTTCCGGCCCGACCTCTCCGCGCTGACGGCGGACATCGCGATGCCGGCGTACCTGCAGCACCCGGCCCTCAGAATCGACGCGCGCAAGGGCGCGATCGACGTGCTCGAAGGCAGCCGGGTCAGTTTCGAAGGCAAGGTCAGCCGGCCGTTGGCCGAGGCGACCGTGACCGGCATCGCGGACATGAAGCTGACGTTGGCCGGCGCCGAGTTCCGGTCGCCTAATCTGCCGTTGACCGACGTGGCCGCGCTGACGTTTAGCTGGCGCGACGAAATCGGGCTGAGTTGCCGGACGCCGTTCGAGTTGAAGATTGCCCACCGCAAGGACGAACCGCCGCGGGTGGACTGCCGCGGCCTGAATCGCGCCACGGCCATGCTCGAAGACGAGACGCTTCGCTTCGACGTCGAGGCCGACGACGACTTCGGAGTCCGGAAGATCGGCATCAAGTGGCAGGTGGTGCAGGACGCGGCGGGCGAGTCCCCGGCGACGGCCGGCGGCACGAACGGGCTACCCGGCGGCGCGAGCGACATAGCCGACGGCAGGCCGCGGGACAGGCAGTTGGCGGCCGAGACGCGCTTCGCGCCCAAGGCGCTCGGCATCGGGCCGGGCCGGGTCACGCTGCGGGCCGTGGCGCTGGACTACAAACCGGACCGCGTCGAGTCGGAGTCGGCCCCGTACACGATCCTGATCCTGGACCGGGCGGAGCACGCGAAACTGGTGCAGCAGATGCTGGACAAAATCGCTCAGCGGATCGAGGAAATCGCCCGGACGGAACAGCAGCAGGTCGAGACGACGCAGCGCCTGCGCGAGGAGCTGGCCAAACTGATGGACCAGGCGGCGAGCGCCGAGGACAGGCAGGCGCTGGAGAAGCAGCTCGACAAGATAGCCGACCGGTTGAACGACGCGAAGTTGCGGGAGCAGGCGAACAAGGACGCCGCCCAGAAAGCCGCCGAGGATCTGAAGAAGATCGCCCAGGAGGCGGTGCGCAACGACGAGATTGCGTCGGAGGCGATGAAGGCGATGGCGAAACTGATGGAGATGCTGCGGGAACTCGCCAAGGGCGAGATGCAGCAGGCGCAGCAGGCGCTGCAGAACGCGCAGAACGCCGGTCAGCCGTCGCAGCAGGACCAGCGCAGCGAGCAGATGCAGCAGGCGCAGCAGCAGCAGCAGGAGGCGGCCCGAAAACTTCAGGAACTCGCCCAACAGATGCAACAGGCCGGCGAAAAGCTGCTGGCCGAGACGTTCGTCAACCGGCTCAAGGCGGCGGCCAGAAACGAGCAGGAAGTCGGCGCCGAACTCGCCTCCGTGGCCCCGCGCACGGTCGGGGCGACCCTTGCGCAGTTGCCGGATGCGCTCCGGCAGCGGATGCAGTTGCAGGAGTCCAAGCAGATGCTGACGCAGAAGAAGGTCAAGAACATCAAGGACGATATGGGGTTCTTCCTCGGCCGGCAGATCATGCAGGAACTGCACGACGTGCACGATGAGATGGACAAGATGAACGTCGTCGATGAGCTCGGCCGGGTGGCCGCCCTCATCAACAACAACCTCGCCGGCCAGGCCGTCGAGCAGGCGGGCAGGTGGGAGAAGCAGCTTCTTGCCTGGGCCGACAAACTGAAGGCGAAGAGCGATCGCGACGAGAGTGGCGGCGAGGGCAAGGAACAGCCGGAGCCTCCGCCCTGGCTGATGGAGATGATGCTGCGGCTCGCGCGCGTTCGGGCCCAGGAGGAAGATCTGCGCGAACAGACGCGGGCCGTCGAGGAACGGCGGGCGGCCGACGAGAAGTACGGCGAGCGCGCCAAGGCGCTGACGGACCGGCAGGACGGCCTGTTGACCCAGTTCGACCAGATTCCCGAGGACGTGAAGTTGCCGCCCGCGGTGCAGATGCGGCTGTCCCCGTTGTGGGAATCGGTTGACAAGGCGATGGCCGACACCATCGTGTTGCTGCGCAAGCCGAGTACCGGCGGCGACACGATCGCGGCGCAAACGGAAGTGATCGAGATCCTCGGCAAGTTGTTCGAAGAGGCCAGCAAGAGCGGCGGCGGGGGCGGCGGGCAAGCGAGCGCGCAGCAGATGGCGCAGATGATGGGGCAGGGCGGCGGCGGATCTGGCGGCGGCGGGCAGGGCGGCTCGGGGGGCGGCAATCCCAATGGCGGCGGCACGAGCCAGGCCAGCGGCCGCGCCGGCGGCCGCGGCGACGGCGCCGCCACCGCGGACCGGAGGCTCGACCACGCGGGCGGGCGGGACACGGCGGCGTTGCCGGTCGAGTTCCGCGACGCGCTCGAAGGCTACTACAACGCAGCGGAGGCGAAGCAATGAATCGGTGGCCTTTAGCGGCCGCGTGCCTGGCCTTCGCCGGGGCGGCCCTCGCGCAACAGACGGCATTCGTGGGCCGCGACCCGATCCCGGCGGCGGTCGAGAACGCCTATGTCCGGGGGTTGAAACACCTGGCGACCACGCAGAACGCGGACGGGAGTTGGGGCGGTACGTACGGCGCCGAACCCGGCGTGGTGGGGTTCGCCGTGATGGCGATGCTGGCGCACGGCGACGACCCGAACGTCGGGCCCTACAAGGATGCCGTCCGCAAGGGCGTCCGGTACATTCTGGCATGTGCCGACGCGAAGACGGGCCAAATAGGAGTCGTCGCGACGAAGTCCATGTACTCCCACGGGTTCGCCACGCTCGCCCTGGCGGAGGCGTACGGCGTGGTGGACGAACAGTTGATCGGACCGACCCTGCAACGCGCCGTGGATTTCATCGCCGCCTGCCAGAAGCGGAACAAGATGGGCGCGTGGCGCTACACGGCGGAGGCGCAGGACGCGGACACCACCGTGTCCGGGGCGCAGATGGTGGCGCTACTCGCGGCGCGCAACGCCGGGATTCTGGTGCCCGACGACGTGATTGAAAGCGGGCTGAAGTACTACCGCAGTTGCCAGAACGAGAGTGGCGGCATAGGTTATTCGGGATCGAGCGGCGGCAGCGTGACGCTCGCCGGCATCGGGCTGCTGGTGTTCACGCTCGCCAGGCAGAAGGAGTCCGCCGCATGGAAGAACGCGGCCGGCTACTTCAGGCAGAACATGCCCGGGCAGTCGTCCTACCCGTTCTACCACGAGTACTACTCCTCGCAGGCGGCGTTCCACCTCGACGAGGCAACCTGGCAGGCGTGGAACTCAGCCAACATCACCCGGATGCTCCGCATGCAGGACCCGAACACAGGTAGTTGGACCGCTTCCAGCATGGGTGATTGTTTCACCACGTCCTGCGCGCTGCTGTCGCTGGCGTTGAACTACCGGTATCTCCCGATCTACGAACGATGAAAAAGTTGTCACTGCTGTGTCTTGCGCTGGCCTGGACTCTCCCGGTCGCCGGCCAGTCCGCCACCAACCAACCGCCTGCCGCGGTCACCAACCAACCGCCTGCCGCGGTCACGAACCCACCGCCGGCCGCGGTCACCAACCAGCCCCCTGCCGCGGAGGCCCGAAAGCCGCCCGCGCAACTGACCGCCGCCCAGCGCAAGCAACTCGTTGACCTATCGAAGCAATTCAAGGAGGCGTTCGACACGAAGAACTACCTCCTGGCCAAGGAGCAGGTCAACGCGATGCTCAAGATTCAGCCCGAAAGCGAGGCGCACTGGTACAACCTGGCCTGCGCCCAGAGCCGACTGGGCGAGTTGAAGGACGCCGTGGCGAGCCTCGAGAAGGCGGTCGAGAACGGCTGGGCGGACTTCGTTCACCAGGAGCGCGACGAGGACCTGGAAGCCCTCCGCAAGGAGGCCGGCTACAAGGCGCTGATCGGGCGCAAGGACCAGATCCAGCGCGACCGGGCCAGAAAGATCAACGAGGAACTGACCAAGTTGTATGGCGAGGGTTCGTTGCACCGCATTGACGACGAACGCCGGCTCGTGTTTGCCACCACCGTGGATCGGCGCACGCTCGACGATCTGTGCGCCGCCCTGCAGGGCCACGCCGACGCGCTCAGCAAGGAACTGTTCGAATTCAAGCCCGAACGCTACGTGACGGTCGTCGTGCCGAAGCGGTGGACCGGCGGCATGATCGGCGGCATGTACAGCGCCGCCACGGCCTATCTGACGTCGCGCAGCATCGGAGACGACATGATCCACGAGTTCACCCATGCTCTTCACCAAGGTGACCTGTATGCCCGGGGGCAGGAGCATCCGATCTGGCTCGCTGAGGGATTGGCAACGTTGTTTGAGGATTCCGATCTGTTGGACGGCCGGGCGATTCCCCGCCATAATTACCGGCTCAACTACATCCTCAGCCGCGTCTCCGTGAACCGGCAGGTGCCGTGGCCGAAGTTCATGGCCCTGACGCAGGCGGACTTGCTCCGCTGGCCCAACTACGGCTACGCCCAGGCCCGCTACATGATGTTCTACCTCCACCAACAGGGCCAACTCGGTCCGTGGTACCGGAACTACGTCAGCGGCTACGGCAGCGATACCAACGGCATCACCGCGTGGGAGCAGACACTCGGCAAGCCGGTGGCCGACATCGAGAAGGACTGGTGCCAATGGATTCAGACGCTGACCGAGGTGCCAATCCGCATGAAGGAAGGCGATCCGTCCCTCGGGCTGGAGTTGAGTCCCGCTTCGGAGGGTTTGACCGTGCGCGGCGTGGCGAGCGACAGCGGCGCCGCCAGCGCCGGACTGAAGGTCAAGGACCTCGTCACCCGCGTGGCCGGGCAGCGCGTCACCAGCGGCATGGATCTGATCCAGATTCTGACCCGGCACAAGGTGGGCGACAAGGTGCAGGTCGAGTACCGGCGAGGCGTTGAGTACGAGACCGTGGACGTCGAATTGACCGCTACACCGTCCCCTTACAAGAAGCGCGCACCGGCGGAACCGGCGCCAAAGTAGCACGGCGGGCGGTGGCAAGGGTTTCTCCTTGCACAGCAAACCTTGAGAATCGGCGAGATGCCGGACGGCGCGCCCATTTATGAAGTCGAGGCCATTCGGAACTCCGTTCATGTTCGCGATCGGGGCGGTGAACGCCGCGCTTGCCGGGCAACGCAAGTGGTCGCGGGCGCGCCATGCACACGCGAAGAGTGAGTCTGTCATGGACCGTTGGCTATTCACTCTCGTGTTGGGCGCGGCGTTGACGGCGGCGCGGGCGGAGATCCCCATTGACGCGCCGATCGTTGACACACCCACCAACCGGCCGGTTCCCGGAATCAACGTGCCCGCGCCGCTGCGCACGGATGAACCGACCGATGCCGTGGTCGTTCCGCCGCCGCCGGCCAGACCACGGGTGCGGGAACTGTTCCAGCCTGCCGAAACGTCCGGCGCCGGAGATGACTGGCTCATGTGCACGAACGGCGACGGATTCGCGGGCGCCTTCGTTGGCTACGAGGCAGGGGTGTTCCACTGGCGCATCGCGGGCCAGAAGAAGACGATCCGGTTTCGCGAGGATGGCGTGGAGGGGATCGCGCTGGCCGCTCCCGTGACGACCAACCCTCCCGCCACGGCGGGTTGGCTGGTGTTTCTGGCCGATGGCAGCCTGTTGCCGGCCCGGCAGGTGACGGTCGAGGGCGGCCATGTGGCGGCCGAC
>CAYYJS010000077.1:0-12675 GCA_964472315.1 uncultured Victivallales bacterium
GGCTCGAACCTGCGACCAGAGGATTATGAGTCCCCTGCTCTGACCAACTGAGCTATGGGCCCATCGCGAGAGGTGTCCAAACCCTACCGGATGTGCTCCGGCGATGCAACCCCGTTCGTTGCCGCTTGCCGTTCGTTGCCGCTTCGATCCCGCGATTGACAGGCACGGCAATCCTCGCCACACTTTTAAGTTCTGATGAAGACCTACGAGGATATCAACCGGAAGATCGAGTCGGGCAAGGCCGTCGTGTTGACCGCCGAGGAGATCATCGACTACGTCGACCGCAAGGGACTCGACCACGCCGCGCGCGAGGTCGACGTCGTGACCACCGCCACCTTCGGTCCCATGTGCTCCTCGGGCTGTTTTCTCAATTTCGGGCACGCCAAACCCAAGATCCGTATGTCGGAAGCCTGGGTCGAGGATGTCCTCGCCTACACCGGCATCGCCGCGGTGGATGTCTATCTCGGCGCCACCCAGCTCCGCCACAACGACCCGGCCAATATGGATCACCCCGGCGAGTTCCGCTACGGCGGCGGGCACGTGATCGAGGACCTCGTCGCCGGCAAGGAACTGCAGCTTTTCGCCTTGTCCTACGGCACCGATGAGTACCCGCGCCGGGAAGTGCGCACGTACTTTACGATCGCCGATCTGAACCAGGCCGTCATGGTCAACCCGCGAAACTGCTACCAGAACTACAACGTGGCGATCAACGACTCCGATCGCGTCCTCTACACGTACATGGGACGCCTGGAACCCAACCGCAAGAACGCCAATTACTGTTCCGCGGGCCAGCTTTCGCCGCTGCTGAACGACCCGTTCTACGATACCATCGGCATCGGTACGCGCGTCTGGCTGGCGGGCGCGCACGGCCATGTCTACGCCGAAGGCACCCAGCACGCCGGCGCCTGCGAGCGAACCCCCGATGGCGTGCCCATGGAAGGCGCCGGAACCCTGGCCCTCACCGGCGACATGAAACGGATGCGCCCCGAGTTCGTGCGCGGCGTCAGCTTCCGCGGCTACGGCGTTTCCCTGGCCCTCGGCGTCGGCGTCCCCATTCCTATTCTGAACCCGGAGGTGCTGCGTCGGACCTGCGTGCGCGACCGCGACATCCTCGCCCCGGTCATCGACTACAGCCACGATTACCCCGAACGCACCGGCCGCGTGATCTGCCGCGTGTCCTATGAGCAACTGCGCACCGGCGAGATCGAGATCGACGGCCGCACGGTCGGCGTCGGGTCGCTCTCGTCCTACCACAAGGCGCGCGAGATCGCCCACATCCTGGCCGACGAGGTCACGCGCGGCGAGTTCCTGCTGGCGCCACCGCATTCCCCGTTGCCGAAACAGACGGCCATGAAACCCTTGAATATCCGGATCAAGCACGCATGAGCGACGATACCGCCATCACCCGAAAGCTGATGCTCTTCTTCCCGAAGTGCGAGTGCGAGAAACCGATCATCTACCACTTCGTCAAGGACTACGATCTGGTCGTGAACATCTTCCGCGCCAAGGTCACCCCCGAGGAGGAGGGCTTCCTCGTGCTCGACCTCACAGGCACGCCGGACAACATCGAGCACGCCCTCGCCTTCGTACGCGAGTTCAACGTCACGATCAGCGACACGGTCAAAGGCATGGTGTGGAGCCCCACCCTCTGCGCGCATTGCGGCGTATGCGTCGCGCATTGCCCGACCGATGCACTCCACATGCCTGACCCCGCCACGCGCGAGGTCGCCTTCGATGGCGAAGCCTGCATCGAATGCCTGGCCTGCGTGCGCGTCTGCCCGTTCAAGGCCTGCGCCTCGGCATTCTGAGGCCGTCCCGATGCCGGACACCCCACGCTTTTACTACGAGTATGTGCTGCACGAGGCGGTCTTCCGGATCTGCTGCACGGCCCGTGACATCGTCGAAGCCGAAATCCGGCGCCAACGCGCCATCCTCGACGCCTACATCGCCGCCTGTCCGGCGTTTCGCACGACACTGACGCCGATCGGGTGCGCGCCCACATCGCCGGTTGTCGTCAAACGCATGACGCAGGCCGCGGAACGCGTCGGCGTCGGACCGATGGCCGCCGTGGCTGGCGCGATGGCGCAGCTCGCCGCGGAGGCGGCGCTCGCCGCGGGCGCCCGCGAGGCGATCGTCGACAACGGCGGCGACATCTACGTGGCCTCGCCGTCGCCCGTGACAGTGGCGCTTTACGCCGGCCAGGCCGCGATCGGACACCGGCTGGCCCTGTCGCTTACCCCCGCGGACCTGCCGGTATCGGTCTGCTCATCATCCGGACGGATGGGTCACTCGCTCAGCCTCGGACGGTGCGATCTGGCCACGGTGGTCAGTGACGATGCGGCGCTCGCCGATGCGGCCGCCACCCTGGCGGCGAATCTGGTGCGCACGGCATCCGATATCGATCGCGCACTGGAGACGATCGTCGCGATCCCCGGCATCCGCGGCGTCGTCATCGCCCACGCCGATCGCGTCGGTCTTGCCGGCCGGCTCCCCCGCCTGGTGCGCGCGTGAAACCGACGGGCGATTCCTACGGGACGAGAATAATCGTGATGCCGCGCCGGACGATCATGACGCCGATCGCGGCCAGCAGCATGCTGGCGACCTTCGAGATCGTCCGCGCGCCCGCCTTGCCGAGGAACGACTGCAGTCGTCCCGCGAAGCTGAACACGATGCCGGCAATCACGATGTTCATGACCAGCGCAATCCCCGTGAGCACCGCGCCATGCTGGTTGAGCAGCAGCACGGACGTCGTCAGAACCGCCGGCCCGGTAATCAGGGGCACACCCAACGGCACGGCCCCCAAACTCTCCAGGTCGACGTGACGCTGGCTTTTCTGCGACGTCAGGATATCCCTCACCGAGATGAGAAACAGCAACGCGCCGCCGGCGATCATAAAGTCCGCGATCGTCACCCCGAGCAGACGGAGAACCGCGGACCCGATCGCCAGAAACAGCAGCGCCACGACGGTGGCCGTGATGACGGACTGTCTCAGCACCTTCCGGACCGCGGCGTCATTCAACCCATCCGTCAACGCGACGAACATCGGCAGAACGCCGAACGGATCCACGGCGACAAACAACGGAACGAAACACAGCCAGAAATCTTTTATCATGTCTGGTGGACCCTCCATGCGCCCGTCTTCCGAACTACGCCCGAATACCGCCGTCCCAGGCAAGGCTCCACTTTACCCCCGGGATGGCGGGCCTGTCCATCTCGTTGCCACGCTCTCGGCTCAATGGCCGAAACCGCCAAGCATCAGAAGTGCGACCGCCACAAGCACCACGGCGATGACGAGGACCTTGAGCAGGCGATCCGGCATACGCACGGATAGACGGCTGCCGAACGGCACGCCGACGAACGAGGCCAACGCCATGCCGATGGCCGTGGCGTAGTCGAGCTGGTTCCCGAACAGATATACGGCTGACGTCACGAATGTCAGCACGACCGCGATGAAAATCGATGTACCGACCGTCCGGCTCGCACTCATGCCCAGGAAGATGATCAGCATCGGGATGATCAAGACCCCGCCGCCCACCGACGTGGCGCCGATCAGCGCGCCTACGATGACGCCGAGCACGCCAGGCACCAGACATCGCAGCGTCGGGTGACCCGTGATGTACAGGGCCAACCCGCCTGCCATCACCCCGCTCGATCGACAACGGGCGCCACGCACCAGGTTGCCGACCATCGCGGCGCACGAGATCAAAATGACGCCGGCGATGAACAGCTTCAACCCATGCTGAAACGAGACAACCGCCGCCGATCCGGCGCCAAGGCGCGCCACGGTTGCCGTGACGAACCGGGATACGCCGACGTTTGCCGGCACGGCGCCGACCAGGAACCAGCCGGAGGTGCGCCAATCGATGGTCCTCAGCCGGATATGGTGCACCGTCGCCACGACCTTGGTCAGAAACGAGTAGAGACTGGCTGTACCGACGGCCACCGACGTTTCGAGCCCGAACAGAAGCGTCAGCGCGGGAATCACCAGCACACCGCCGCCCACGCCCGTGAGACCGATGCTGAAGCCGATCGCCGTTCCGGCGACAAGCCGCAACAACAGACCGTCCCAACCAAACCCCAACAACTCATGCATGGATCATCCCTTTCGGTCAAAAATCCGAGCGCACGACGGCATACTGCGTCGTGCGCTGGACCGGACGGAAACCCGCGCGACGGATCAGGTCGACGACCTCGTCGCGGGTCACCCGATAGCCCACGCCGGTCGCGCGCACGACCTGCTCTTCCATCAACACGCCGCCAAAATCGTCGGCGCCGCCCCACAACGCGAGCTGTGCGACATCCGGCCCCTCGGTCACCCACCCGGCTTGGATATGCGGAACGTTGTCCAACACCAACCGCGCCAACGCCACGATACGAAGGTAGTCGACACCCGTGGCCGCCTCGCGCGCCAGCGCCGTACGCCCCGGCTGAAAGCTCCACGGGATGAAGGCCGTGAAACCGCCGGTGTCGTCCTGCAAGGCCCGTATCCGCATAAGATGTTCGACACGCTGCGCCGCCGTCTCGCCGAGGCCATACACCATGGTTGCCGTCGTCCGCAGCCCCAAGCCGTGCGCCTCGCGCATCACATCGAGCCATCCCGCGGCGGAAAGCTTCCGCGGACTCACCCGCCGCCGCACGTCATCCACCAGAATCTCCGCGCCGCCACCGGGCAACGAATCCAGTCCGGCCGCTTGCAGTCGTTCCAACACGGCACGCACAGTCATGCCTTCCCGTCCGGCCAGGTACGCGACCTCCGCCGGCGACAAGGAGTGCACACCGTCGATGCCCGTACGCTTAATCGCCGTCAACATCGCTTCGTAGAACGCCAGCGTCAGGTCGGGGTTAAGGCCGCCCTGCACCAGTACCTGCGTCGCACCCGCGGCCAAGGCCTCCGTCACCCGGCACACGACTTCGTCGATCGTCAGCGCGAACGCGCCCGGTCGTCCGGGCGCCACATGGAATGCGCAGAAGCGGCAATCCGCCGTGCAGACGTTGGTCAACGAGATGTTGCGGTCGATCACGAACGTCGCATCGCCTCCGGGCACGGCACGCAACCGGGCCTCATGCGCCCACTCGCACAGACGCTGAAACGGCACGTCTTCGTGCAGGCGAACCGCCGCCGCGGCCGTCAGGCGTTCGCCGCGCCGCGTCGCGCGGCTCGCGCCGGCCGTCCACGCCGGCACGGCCGACGGCGCCGACACGCCCCCGCCAACCCCGCCGTATACGCTGTTCGTCAGCACCGGCTCCAAACCCAGGCGTCGCACGAACGCGAACATATCCTCGACCGACGTGAAGCGGTGCGCGTCCGGCGCGCCCGCCGCCCGCGCGATGCGTTCCTCCTCGCTGGTGCCGCCCAGATCGTCCACACCCGCGAACGCCAGCACCTCGAGCAGCTTCCGGTCGACGTAGTTGGCCAGCACACGGATGTGCGGAATGTTGTCGAGAAACAGCCGCGCCACGGCCACGACACGCGCGATCTCGCATCCCGACGGCCCGCGCGCGACGCCGAGTCGCGTGCCGGCGGGGTGGAACGGCAGCGGAACGAACGCGGCAAAGCCGCCGCTCAGGTCCTGCTGACGACGCAACCGGTCCAGGTGATCGACCATGTCGGCCACGCTTTCGATGTGCCCGAACAGCATCGTGGCATTCGTCGGCAGCCCCAGGGCATGCGCCTCGCCGTGAATCCGCAACCACGTCTCGGCCGAAATCTTGCCGCGACAGATACGGCGACGGACGGGCTCCGCGAAGATTTCCGCGCCACCGCCAGGCAACGCGTCGAGCCCGGCGGCCTTGAGTCGTTCCAGCACGTCCCGCGTCGCGCACGGCGTCTGCCGGGCCAGGTACTCGATCTCGACCGCGGTCAGAGCCTGGATGCAAACGTCCGGGAGCAGGGCCGTCGCCAGCCGCAGCAACCGCTCGTAGCAGGCGAGCCCGATCGCCGGCGTCAACCCGCCGACGATGTGCAGGTCGGTGAGGTTGGCGCCCACGGCGCCGCGCAGCCGCGCCTCGGCCTCCGCCGGCGACAGCCGGTACGCATCCCCCGCATCCGACTCCCGCCAGTACGCGCACAGGTCGCACCGGTTCTCGCACACGTTGGTCGGGTTGATGTTCAAACTGTGAACGAACGTCGTGCGACGCCCGTGCAGTTCCCGTCGCCGTTCGTCGGCCCGCCGCATCAGCGCCGGCAGATTGCCGCCGCCGAGCAGAGCCACGGCCTCCTCGCACGTCATCCGCGCCGTCATGTCCGCACCTCGCGGCAGGGCTTGCCCGTCAGCGCGGCGATCCTGCTCCCGAACCGCGCCATCGCGCGCCGTTCCGGTTCGCCCACGTGGTAGCGGATGCGCTGCGTGAGGTAGTCCATGCACGCGTCCACCGGCAGACCGAGAGGCTCCGCGTACCGCGCGGCGATCGACGACAGGACCCCCGATCCGACGCGCAGCGACTCATGCGTCCGGACGATCAACTCGGCCGCGCGGGGGTTCGCCGTCCGATACGCCCAGACGGCGAACACAAACGGCAGCCCGGTCATGCGCTTCCACTGCTCGCCCAGGTCCAACACCAGCTCGCTCCCGACGGGCCTCGCCAACGCCCGGTCGCCGATCACCACTTCCGCGTCGCAATCCCCGCCGCCTTGCGCGCGCGCCACCCCGACCGCGGCGGCGGACCCGAGCTGGTCCCGCAGAACGAGCTGGGCGAGCAGATTGGACGTGTGCGACGCGGGGTCGGCCGCGACGGCGCCGACCTCGGCCCACGGCCGGCGGCTGCACAGCAACACGCTGCGGACCGGACCGTCGGCGCATACCCCGATCCCCTCGACCATGCTCAGCTCGGGCGTGAACAGATAGTCCACAACCGGCACCAGTCCGATATCCGCATCGCCGCGCAGCACCAACTCCGCCAGCCGTGACGGCACGGCATGCCGCACGCGCGCCGCGCGCGTGTCGCGCAACCCTTCGGTCAGCGGCGCGGCGTTGAGATACGGCGCGGTCGCGAACACCAGCGGTCTCTCGCCGCAGCCCGCCCCGTCGGGACACGCGCCTGCCTGCGCGTCCGGCGCTCCCGTCGCCGCGCCTGCTTCCGGCCGCCGCGCGCTGAACACCGTCACGATGCCCCCCGTCAGCGGGCGCGCCGTCACATCGATCAGTCCCGCCGCGGCCAGTTCGTCGCGGATCCGCGCGGCCGGCGGAAAATGCGCAACCGATGCCGCCAGGTAACGGTAGGCCGCGCCGCGCGCGAGCAGTCTCCCGATGGCCGGGATGACGACCGTACAATGCAGCGCATGCGCCAGACGCAGCACGCGCCCCGCCGGCCGCGTCAGTTCCAGCGCGACGATGCGACCACCGGGCCGCACGACACGCCGCATCTCGGCAAACGCCCCGCGCCGGTCGGTCAGGTTACGGATGCAGAATCCGGAAATCACCCCATCGAACGCCGCCGCCGGATACGGCGCCGCCGCCGCATCGCCGGCAACGAACTCGGCCTGTCCCCGTGCGACCGCGCGAGCCAGGCGCCGTCGCGCCCGGTCGAGCATCGCAGACGAGGGATCGATGCCCGCCACGCTGGCGCCCGGTTCGCGCCGCAGCAGCGCGTCACACAACGCCCCGGTGCCGCACCCCACGTCCAGATAGCGCCCGCCGGCCACCGGCGCCAGCGCCGTCACCGCGCGACGCCGCCACGCGCAGTCCATGCCAAACGACATCAGGACGTTCATCAGGTCATAGCGCCCCGCAATCCCGTCGAACAGCCGACGGTTCATGTCGGCCGTCAACAGCGCATCGCCGGTTTGTTCGGACGCCGTCATGTCGTTTACCCGGGAATCCCGTAGGCGCCCCAGTTGCGCGACACACGGGCCTCGACCTCGGGGTCGAATGCCACCGGCTCTCGGTAACCCGGCTTCCACGTGGCATCGATGGCGATGGGCGGATGCAGGATCATCCGGTTGCCCGCCGCTTCGCGGCGCGCCGGGTGCACATCCACCAGCGGATCGAAGCGCGTGAACCACCCCCACAGGACAAGACGCGCATCATCGAGCGGCACGTCGGGCGAGACCAGAACATGCAGCAGGTACGCTCCCGTGCTCGGGTGTCGGCACAACGCCTCGCGCACGCCCGCGCGGTCGCCGCCCGCGCGGACCTGCGCGACAACCACGCCCTCGCCGGGCGCGGCCATGCCGAGGATATCCGGATGCACCCGCTCCGCCGGCAGCGGCGGCGGCGGCGCCGTCCGCACCGGACCGTCGGGACCGGGTGTCGCCAACAGGATCAGCCGGCTCCCCGTGTTCATGGCCGGTCCCGTGAAATCGAGCGTATCCTGCGCGGTGGGCGCAATCAGATGCAGGCCGTCGCTCGTATCGAGATGGCGCCACAGCGCGCGACTCACCGCCCGAAAATCGCGCACGTCCACGTCGGCATCGACCACCGCCAGCACCTTCGTCAGCGACAGTTGCGATTCGCCCAGTACGCTGAACGCGTGTTTAAGGGCCTCGCGTCGGTAGCGCTCTTTCACCGCCACCGCCGCGAACGGATGGAAACCCGTCTCCGGGTACGCCCACAGCGCGCGGATCGCGGGCTTGATGACCCGCAGCAGCGGGACCGCCAGCTCCTGCAGCGCTTCGCCGATGTGGTAGTCCTCCTGCGGCGGCTTGCCGACCACCGTCGCCGGATAAATGGCATCCCGGCGCGACAGCACGCGCGCGGCGCGAAACACGGGGAAGTCGGCGGCGTGCGAGTAGTGCCCGAGATGGTCCCCGAACGGCCCCTCGCGCCGCACGTCGCCGGGGCGCACCGTTCCTTCAATGACGAAATCGGCATCGGCCGGAATCCGGTGACCGCCCGGCCGGCGGATCGTGCGCAGGGGACAGCCCAATAGATACGCCGCCAGCAGAAATTCGTCCATATCCTCCGGCAGCGGCGCCGTGGCGGCGATCGTCAACGCCGGCGGGCCGCCCAGAAACACACTGACCGGCAACGGCCGTCCGATCTCGCAGGCCTTCGCGAAATGGAACCCGCCGCCCTTCGCAATCTGCCAATGCATCCCCGTCGATTCCGCGTCGTACCGCTGCATGCGGTAGATGCCGAGGTTCCCCTTGCCGGTCACGGGATCGGCCGTGCGCACCAGCGGCAGCGTCAAGAACCGCCCGCCGTCGCGCGGCCAGCATTTCAGGCACGGCAGACGGTCCAGCGCCGCCGGTTCGTCCACGACCGCCATCACCGGCCCCGTCGCCGTGTCGCGGCACCGCGCCCGGAACAGGCGACCCAGAAAGCCGCGCTCGCGCCACAGTGCCGATGGCGTGGGCGGCAGCAGCCGCTCGAACGCGGCGGCAAGCTCGGCGCCGATCTCGGCCGCCGGCCGGCCCAATGCCGCTTCGACCCGACCCGGTGTGCCATACGCGTTGGTCAGCACCCGATACGGCGACCCCTTCACGCGCTCGAACAAGAGCGCCGGACCGCCGCCGGACGCGCGGACCCGGTGCTGGATCGCCGTAATCTCCTGGTCCGGATCGACCTCGGCCGCGACGCGGACAAGCTCGCCCCGCCCTTCCAGCAGGCGTACGAATTCCCCGGTGTCCCGTGGCGTCACGCGCGGTCCTCCCAGGTCTCGGCGGCGCCGTGCCCCAACAGCGCCAGCACGCGATCGACGAAGTCGGTCAGCAGCGTGACCATGGTCACCGTCGCCGGATCGCGGCGCGCTTCCATGTAGAAGGGCGGCGACAGCGGCATCACGATGCCGCCCGCTTCACTCACGCGACGCGCGTTCTCGAAATCGATGGCGGTCCACGGCGTCTCGCGAACGCACAGAATGAGGCGACGCCGCTCCTTGAGATGACAATGCGCCGCGCGCGTCAGCAGCGTATCGGCCATACCCGCGGCGATGCGCGCGAGCGAATGCGTGGTGCACGGCAGCACCACCATGCCCACCGTCGGCACCGAGCCGGATGCGATCGGCGCAAACAGGTCCTCATCGTCGTAGACGACCGCCGCCGCCTTCTCCAACTCGGACATATCGCCGCACTCGTGCGCATAGACGGCGCGGCCCTGGCGGCTTGCCACAAGCGCGACCGGCCACGGCGAGCGCGCCATGAACAGGCGCGCCGCATAGGCTCCGGTCGCCCCGGTTACACCCAGGATCAGTCTGGCTTCGCTTTTCATGTCATACGATCACGACGGCCGCCGCCGCCGCGCTTGCGATGGCCGACAACGGGAAGAACCGTGTCGGCAGCGGAATCCGCGGACTATATGCCAGCGCCATGGTCACCCCCGCCACCGCCAGCGCAACGCCCGCCGCCATGCCCATTCCCGTCGCACGCCACACGCCATGCAGCAGCGCGAACGCACCCGCATGGACCGCCGCCGCGACCATCTGCGCGCCGCGCGACCCCAGCGCGGCGGGTATGCTGCGCACGCCGCTCGCACGGTCGGCCTCGATATCCTGCAACGCGTAGACGATATCGAAACCGGCGATCCAAAGGAACGCGAATCCGGCCAGCATCCAGATTGCCCCATCGACCGGCAGTTGCCCGGACACGGCAATGAAGGCGCCCAACGGCGCCGCCGCCAGGCACAATCCGATCCCGAAGTGACAGCATGCGGTAAACCGCTTGAGCAGCGCGTAGGCCGTCAACGGCAGCAGGGGCAACGGGGCGAGCGTGAGACACAACGGCCCGAGTGCGGCGCAACCCGCCAGGTAGACCGCGAGTCCGGCCGCCGCCACGAGATAGCCCTGCCGCGGCGATAGCCTCCCGCTCGGCAGGTCGCGTCCCGCGGTACGGGGATTCCGCGCGTCGAGGTCGCGGTCGAGGATGCGGTTCATCGCCATGCCGAACGTCCGCCCCCCGACACCGACGACGGCAATCAGCGCCAAGGCCCGCCACGACGGCAGGCGCCCGTCGGCGCCCAGCCAGCCCCCGGCCAGCAGCAACGGCAGGCTGAACACCGTATGTTCGATCCGCGTGAAGCCTGCCAGGCGACGGAGCAACCCGCGCCCCGCACCGGGCGCGTCGGCGGGCTTCGCCACCATCGGCGCCAAGCGGGGAAGGTCGCGCACCACCCGCTCCGCCAACCGCCGCGCCACCGGCTCCAGATTCCGCCGCAGCGCCGCGCGACTGCCGTCGCGGGCATCGTCGCTGACGCCCTTGATCAACCGACAGGCGACTCCCAGCGCGGCGCATTCATCCAGCACGGCCGCCCCCTCCATGTCCACCACGTCGCCGACCGCGGCCAGCGCGGCGCGGCGTTCCGTGCCGAACAACGGTTCGGTCACGGTCACGAGCCTCGCGCATGGCAGGTCCGGCCAGGGCTCGGCCCGCACCGTCGCCGCGGCCTCCGCGCCGGACGCGGTCTCGACCATGACCAATCCGACGGTGTAGATATCGCCGGGCCGCATGTCCGCACCCAAGCCGCCGCAAACACCGACGTTGAGGACGGCACGCGCGCCATGCGTCTCCACGAGACGGCGACAGGCCGCCCGCGCCGCGACCATGCCCATTCCGCTGATTGCGACCAGGGCCGATACGCCGGCGGCGCGACTCCGAAACACGCGGCACGGGCCGTCATCCACGGCTGACACCCGCAGCCGATCGAGCAGCGGACGCGCCTCGGCTTCGGTCGCGTAGAGCACCGCGATCATAGTTCGGGCACCATCCCGACGGCCATCGCGGCCAGGCGATCCACCGCGGCGCGTCCCTGTTCGCCCAGCGACAGACTGAAGTCATTCACGAATGTGGCCACATGCGACGCCAACACGGACGGATCCAATTCACGGGCATGCGCGGCCACATAGCCGCGCGTGCTCTCCGGATCGCGCCGGGCGGCTTGGATGGACGCGCGGATCAGCGCGTCGACTTCGCGGCGCACGTCGGCGTCGAGCGAGCGGCGGGCGACGATGCCGCCCAGCGGCACGGGCAGACCGGTTTCGCTTTCCCACCACGCGCCCAGGTCCACCAGCGCGACGAGCCCGGCCTGGCGATACACGAACCGGCTTTCGTGGATGATCACTCCGGCGTCCACCTCCCCGGAGCACACCGCCGACAGGATCCGGTCATACGGCAGGAACACCAGCTCGCCGGCGTCGGGCCGCCACAGGTGCAACAGCAGGTTCGCCGTGGTCAGCGCGCCGGGAACCGCGATGCGGACGCGGACGCGATCGTCCAGCGCATCCGCCCGCCGCGCCACCAGCAATGGCCCGCAACCGAACCCGAGCGCGGCGCCGGCATCGAGCAGCGTGTAGCGGTCGCGGGCCCGCAACCACGCATGGAACGACACCTTGGAAACGTCGACCTCGCCGGCCAGCACACGGCCGTTGAGGGTCTCGACATCCGCCAACCGGATATCGAAACCGACCCGCGGCGACACCACCCGACCGTCCGCGATCGCGCAGAACATGAACGTATCGTTCGGACACGGCGAGTAGGCCAGCGAGAGCATGTGTTTCGCGTTCATGGTCATGGACAGCGCCTCTGGTCCGTTGATCGGTTTCGCGGAAACCACGTCCGCCGCCATCCGTCTCGGCGCGCGGCAACGATGGCAAATCCGACGCCGCGACACAACCCCGCATTGCGCAAAGGAATGAACAACGCGTCGAATCGTCCCAAGCGTCCTGCACACGGTCTACACCCACACCGCGTGCGGGCGCATTTGCGATTCGGTGCATCCCTGGAGCGCGGGCGTCCCGCCCGCT
>CAYYJS010000078.1:0-12010 GCA_964472315.1 uncultured Victivallales bacterium
GATATGCAAGACGGGACAGGTCATTGGTCAATGGTCATTCTGACACACATGAACATCCAACAGCGATCAAGGAACGCCGAACACCCAACGCGAGACGGGAGCATGGCGCTCATTCCTTCGCTGTTTCCTGAACGTTGGGCGTTCCTTGTTGGCTGTTGAGTGTTGCTCGGAGCACAGCCTCGCCCTCCAGGGGCTGGGGGCGCTGTCAGTACAGCGTGGCGCTGTGCGCCCGCTGTCCCCCGGCGTCTGGCGACATGAACACCCAACAGCCAACAAGGAATGTCCAATGAACGAGAATGGGAGGGATTCCGAATCGTGGTCCGATCTCGTCGGCCGGTTCCCTGTCGGGCCGAGTTACCAGTCACCAGTTACCAGTTTCCAGTTTCCACCGATCCCCTCCCCCGCTCTCCAGTCGGACATTCCTTGTTGGCTGTTGGGTGTTCAAGTCAGCGCCAATGCCCAATGCCCAATGACCTTCCGCCTTCCGTCGGCCCAATCGTCTTGACCCCCGGATGGTGCGCTTCTAAGCTCACCGGCACGTTTCGGAGAGCGAGGTCCTTTCATGTCATCGGCGTGGATCAGTCTGATTGTATTCTGCGCGGCGTACGTGCTGTTCGTGGTTCTGCCGCACCGCCGGTCCTGGGTGGCATGCACCGGGGCCGTGCTGCTGGTGGCGCTGGGTGTCGTGGCCTGGAAGGACGCGCTCCTGGTCAAGGTCAGTTGGAACGTCATGGGTCTTTTCTTCGGGACCCTCATCCTCGCGGAACTGTTCCTGCTGTCGCGGGTTCCCGCCGTGCTCGCCGAGCGTCTCGTGGATGCGGCGAAGTCGACCCGCGTGGCCATGGTGGCCCTATGCGCCATGGCGGGCGCCATCTCCATGTTCGTCGAGAACGTGGCGGTCGTGCTGCTCGTGGCGCCGGTGGCCTTGAGCCTGGCGGAGAAGCTCAAGACCAGTCCGGTGCCCTTGCTGGTCGGCATCGCCGTGTGCAGCAACCTGCAAGGCACGGCGACGATGATCGGCGATCCGCCCAGCATGATCCTCGCCGGTTACATGCGCATGGGGTTCTGGGACTTCTTCGTCTACCACGGACGCCTTGGCATTTTCTTCGCGGTGCAGGTCGGCGCGCTCGCGACCATGGGCGTGCTGGCGTTTCTTTTCCGGCATGTTCGGGGGAAACCGGCGACCGTCCCAACGGAGCGCCCGCGTGCCTGGATGCCCACCGCGTTGCTGTGCGCGCTGATCCTCGGGTTGTCGTTCGCCACGGTCGTCGATCCCGAGTTCGCCTGGTTCGCCGGCGCCTTCACCCTGTTCGTAAGCGCCGCGGGATTGGTCTGGTTCCGTGCCGTGGCGCGGTGGGGGCATGTGCGCGACGTGATGCGCGCGCTGGATTGGGATACCACGTTCTTCCTGATCGGCGTCTTCGTGCTGGTCGGCGCGCTCGGCGACTCGGGATGGATGGATCGGTTGGCGGGAGCGCTGTCCGGCTTTTCGGCGGGCCACGTGCCGATGACGTTCGCGGCCATCGTCATCCTCGCGGTCATCCTGTCGGGGTTTATCGACAACGTGCCCTTCCTGCTGGTCATGATTCCCGTTGTTCAGGACGTGGCCGACCGGATTCAGGCGCCGCTGCCCTTGCTCCTGTTCGGGCTGTTGATCGGCGCATGCCTGGGCGGGAATCTGACGCCGATCGGCGCATCCGCCAATGTGGTGACGCTGGGGATACTCAAGCGCAACGGCCATACCGTGTCCTTTCGCGAGTTCATGCGCATCGGCATTCCTTGCACGGTGGCTTCGGTGACCACGGCCTGCGCCTTCGTGTGGTGGATCTGGGGCTGACGGAACGGAAGGCTCCGGCGACATGAATACACAACCACGGCCCATGCCGATCGGACAACGGGATGTGTTCCGCGCCTGGGCGCCCTTGGCGCTCAGTTGGTTGCTCATGGGTCTGGAGTTGCCGGCCCTCGGCGCGGTGGTGGCCCGACTGACCGATCCGAAGATACACCTTGCCGCTTACGGCGGCGTCGTATTCCCGCTGTCGCTCATCATCGAGGCGCCGGTAATCATGCTGCTTTCGGCCACGACCGCGCTGTGCCGCGACCGGGCCTCGTATCGGGCGCTCTGGCGCTACATGATGACGATGGGAATGGCACTGACGGCCCTGCATGTGGCGGTGGCGTTCACGCCGTTGTTCGACTGGATCGCCACCGGCCTGCTGGACGTGCCGCAAGTCGTCATCGAGCCCGCGCGTACGGGTCTGCGGATCATGACACCCTGGACATGGACGATCGCCTACCGACGGTTCATGCAGGGCATCCAGATCCGGTTCGGGTACTCGCGCTTCGTCGGCATCGGCACCGCGGTTCGCCTGGCCAGCAACCTGTGCGCGCTGGCAGTCGGGCACTTCGTGTTCCAGGCGCCCGGAATCGTGGTGGGGACTTCGGCCATCGCCGTCGGCGTCACGGTGGAGGCGCTGTTCGCCCACATCGCGACACGACCGATCCTGAAGCGGTCACTGCGTAGCGAGGAGACATCCGTTGCGACGGTACGTCTGCGTTCATTCCTCGCGTTCTACGTGCCGCTGGCGCTGACGTCCTTTCTCGTGCTGGCGGTCAATCCGATCGGCACCGCCTCGGTGGCGCGCATGCCCCGCGCCCTCGATTCGCTGGCCGCCTGGCCATCCGTCATGGGGTTGATGTTTCTATTCCGAGGCACCGGCCTGGCACTGAACGAGGTGGTCATCGCCATGCTGGAGCGGGCGGAGGCGCGCGCGGCGGTGGGAATCTTCTCCCGGCGCCTGGCGGGCGCGGTGACGATCCTGTTCGTCGCCGTACTCGTCTCGCCGCTGGGATACGCCTGGTTTTCCGTCGTGCAGAACCTGACGCCGGAATTGGCACGGCTGGGCATCCTGGGGATTGCCATGGGCGGCCTGCTGCCGGGCTTGACCGCGATGCAGAACTGGTATCAGGGGCAGCTTGTGCACGCCCGCCGGACGGGCGCCATCTCGGAGGCCATTCTCGTATTTCTCGCGATATGCTCGGTGCTGCTGGCACTGGGTATCGCGTGGCGGCGATGGCCGGGTATCACCGTCTTCATGGGCGCTTCATCGGTTGCCGCCATTGCCCAAACGGCATGGCTCAAGTGGCGCGCGAGCCGCCTGCCGCAATCCACGCTGCCGTAGGGGGGTCCGGAATGATCGCGATCCGCGGGGGCGCGCGACGCGTACCGGCGCCCCGCCCCGCTCAGCGATCCAGATACCGCTCCGTCAGCCCGCGATACGCATCGATCCGCCGGTCGCGCAAATAGGGCCATAGCCGTCGCACGGCTTCGGACCGGTCGCGGTCGATCGCGACCACCACCACGGCTTCCTCGCCGTCGGCCTGCGCGAGGGTCTCGCCCTGACAGCCGGCCGCGAAACTGTGCCCCCAGAAGCAACAGCCCGCTTCGGTCCCCACGCGGTTGACGGCCACGACCGGAATCCCATTGGCGATCGCGTGCGCGCGCTGAATGGTCTGCCACGCGTGGAGCTGCCGCTGTTGTTCGGCCTGCGTATCGTTCGGGTCCCAACCGATCGCCGTCGGGTAGATCAGCATCTCCGCCCCGGACAACGCCATCAGCCGCGCCGCTTCCGGATACCACTGATCCCAGCAGACCAGCACGCCCAGGCGGCCGACGGACGTGTCGATGGGGTCGAACCCCAGGTCGCCGGGCGCGAAGTAGAACTTCTCGTAGTATCCGGGGTCGTCCGGAATGTGCATCTTGCGGTAGCGCCCCGCGATCGTGCCATCCCGTTCGAGCACGACCGCGGTGTTGTGGTAGACGCCGGCCGCCCGGCGTTCGAACAGCGAAAGCACCAGCACGACGCCCAGTTCGGCGGCGACGCGTCCGAAGGCCTCGGTGGACGGCCCGGGGATCGGCTCGGCCAACTCGAATTGCGCCGCATCCTCGGTGACGCAGAAGTACGGTCCCATGTGCAATTCCTGGAGGACCACCAGCCCGGCGCCGCGCGCGGCCGCCTCCTGAATGCCGGCGACGGCATGCGCGAACGCGGCGTCGCGCGTGCCGGCCCAGGCCTGCTGAACCAGGCCCACGGTCATCATGTTCATGTCAGCACTCCTCTCGGCAACTGCATCGTCATGCAATGCAGCGAACCATGTTGCCGGATCAGCACCGAACAGTCGATGCCGATCGCTTCGCGCCCCGGAAACGCCGCGGCCACCGCGGCCACCGCGGACGCGTCCGCCGGATCGCGGTAGGTCGGGACCAGCACGGCGCCGTTGACGACGAGGAAGTTGGCGTACGTGGCCGGCAGCCGCGCGCCGTCGGGGTCGTGCCGCGGCGACGGCCACGGTAGCGGCGCCAGTCGGTAGGGCCGCCCCGCCGCCGTGCGCAACGCCGCCAGTTCTTCGCCCATGGCCGCCAGGTCGGTGTAATGCGTATCCCCGCGGTCGGAACACCGCACGTGCACGATCGTATCGCCGGGCGCGAACCGGGCCAGCGTGTCGATGTGCGCATCCGTGTCGTCCCCTTCCAGCGCACCCCGCGTCAGCCACAACACCCGTTGCGCGCCGAGGTGCGCGCGCAGGGCCGCCGTCACGCCCCGCCGGTCCAGGCCGGCGTTGCGGTTCGGGTTCAACAGGCAGGCCGCCGTCGTCAGCACGGTTCCGGCGCCGTCGCTTTCGATACTGCCGCCCTCGAGCGTCAGGTCCACCGCCTCGCGCGGCGTTCCGCCGAAGGCGCCCTGCGCGGCAAGGTTGGCGGTGACACGATCGTCCAGCTCGGCGGCGTATTTGCCGCCCCAGGCCGTGAACCGGAAATCGAGCAGGCGCGGCGCGCCATCGGCGTACACGGCGATCGGACCGAAGTCGCGGGCCCAGGTGTCCTGCGTCGGCACGCGAAACACGCGCACCCGTCCGGGAGGCGCCTTGCCGCTCAGGCGCGCCGTCACGGGCCCCGGGTCGGGCGCCGCGATCAGCACGGTCTCGAAACGCGCGATGGCCACGGCGATCGCCTCGCAGACCGCCTCGACTTCATCCAGGTACGGCGCCCAGTCCGTACCGGCATGCGGCCACGCCATCAGGACCCCGTCCTGCGGCTCCCACTCCGCCGGCAACCGCCGCGCGGCACGTTCGACGCCATGCTTCATGCGACGGATGCTACGTCACATCCGCGCGCCTGACAATCTTTCGCCTGACCATTTTCGCCTTTCACGATCGCGGCGGAAACCGTATTAAGAAGCTGCGCGGTACAACCGTGGAGCGGATTTCGGCACACGATCGGAGGACTGACGATGACCCAGGATCTCAAGTCGGCGTACAAGACCATCATGGATGACCATTTCCCCCCCCGCATGGAGATCGCGTTCATCGGGGAAACCGGTCGCCAGACCCTGGTCTACGAGAAGACCGCCTGGTTGATCGACGGCGTCGAGAAGGGGCTGCGCTACGGCGAGAACCCCGGCCAGGAAGCGGCGCTCTACCGGCTCGCCAACGGCAATCTGACGCTGGGCGAGGTTACCTGTATCCAGCCCGGCCGCCATCTCGCCTCCAACGTGGAACTGCTCCAGTCAGGGAAGCACCCGGGCAAGATCAACATCACCGACACCGACAACGCGCTGAACATTCTGCGCTATCTGACGCAGCGCCCCGCCTGCGCGATCATGAAGCACAACAATCCCTCCGGCGTCGCCGTGGCCGACACCCTGGTCGATGCCTACGACCGCGCGAACATGGCCGACCGCCTGGCCGCCTTTGGGGGTGCCATCGCCCTCAACCGCGAAGTCGATCTGCCCACGGCAAACCTGATCGCGGAGAACTACGCCGAGGTCGTCGTCGCCCCCGAATTCGCGCCGGGCGTGATGGACGTCTTTGCGGCCAAGAAGAACCTCCGCGTGATGCGTATCGGCGACATGGCCCGCCTGGAGTCCTTTGCCACGGAGCGTTTCGTGGACTTCAAATCGATGATCGACGGCGGCCTGATCGCACAGTGGTCGTTCGTACCCGAGGCCCGTACCCGCCATGACCTCACCCCCGCCTGGACCGCCTACAAGGACCGGACCTACACGATCGCACGCCTGCCCACGGATCGCGAGTATGACGACCTGATCTTCGGCTGGCTGGTGGAAGCCGGCGTCACAAGCAATTCGGTTATCTATGTCAAAGACGGCGTCACCGTCGGCATCGGCACCGGCGAGCAGGACCGCGTCGGCGTGGCCGAGATCGCGCGCGACAAGGCCTACCGCAAACTCGCCGACCGCCTGGCCTGGGAACGCCACCGTACGCCCTACAATGCGCTGGCGGACGCCTTGGCGCGCCGGACCATCGATGAGGAAGTCGCCGCCCGCAAGGGCGGGTTGATCGGTAGCTGCATGATTTCGGATGCCTTTTTCCCGTTCCGCGACGGTGTCGATGTCGGCATCCGCGAGGGCATCGGCGCCGTGGTTCAGCCGGGAGGCTCGCTGCGCGACTTCGAGGTCATCGAAGCGTGCAACGATGCCGGGGTGGCCATGGTCTTCACCGGGCAGCGCAGTTTCCGGCATTGAGGATGGATCGAAGGACACGTTGGTTCAGGGAGGGACGAGGCATGGCGGAAAACGAACGGAGCAAGCCGGCGCCCGACGCGCCGGAGGGCGTGAGCCCGGACCGCGGGGACGGCGCCACGCCGTCGCCCACCGACGAACATGGCATCATCCTCGCGCGCGACGTAATGCCCTCCAGCTTGCCCATCATCCCGCTTTCGTCGCGTCCGTTGTTTCCGAAGATGACCGTGCCGATGGTCATCGATGACCCGCACCTCGTGAACCTGTTCATCGAGCGTGCCAAGGCGCAGGAGAAGTACGTGGGCCTCGTGTTGCGCCGCGAGGGCGCGGAAGCCGGCGCGCCGCTCGCCGCCGACCATCCCCGCCTGTACCACTTCGGGGTCGTCGCGGAGATTCTCCAGATGGCGCGCGCCGAAACGCAGCCGGCGTTGCAGATTCTCTTCGGCGTCATGGAACGGATGCGCGTGGTCGAGTACATCCAGTGGGAACCCCACATTCTGGCCAAGGTCGAGTATATCCACGAGACCGAGATGACCGACAACCGCGAACTGAAAGCCTACTCGATCTCGGTGATCCGCAGCATCAAGGAGCTGATCCAGCACAACCCGCTCTACAAGGAAGAGCTGGGCATGTTCATGGCGCATTCGAACCTGCAGGAACCCGGACGCCTCGCCGACTTCGCCGCCGCGCTGACCTCGTCCTCGGCGGCCGAGCTTCAGGACGTGCTGGAGACCGTCAGCATCCGCGGCCGGCTGCAGAAAGTGCTCGTCCTGCTCAAGAAGGAAACGGAAATTGCCCAGCTCCAGGCCAAGATCACCAAGAGCATCGAACAGAGCATCAACAAGCATCAGCGCGAGTTCTTCCTGCGCGAACAGCTCAAGACGATCAAGAAGGAACTCGGCATCGAGAAGGAAGGCAAGGAGACCGAGGTCGAACGGTTCGAGAAACGTCTGGCGGAGCTGAAGCCGAACGACGAGGCCCGCGCCCGCATCGGGGAGGAACTGGAGAAGCTGCGCCTGATCGACCCGAGTTCGCCGGAGTTCAACGTTACGCGCAACTACCTCGATTGGCTGACGGTCCTGCCGTGGGGCATCCATACGGCGGACAGCTATGACATCGCCAAGGCCACGCGCATCCTGAATCGCGACCACTACGGGCTCGAGGACGTGAAGGAGCGCATTCTCGAATTCCTTTCCGTCGGCATCCTCAAAGGCAACATTGCCGGCTCCATCCTCTGCTTCGTCGGACCGCCCGGCGTCGGCAAGACCTCGATCGGGCATTCCATCGCGGCCAGCATCGGACGCCATTTCTACCGATTCTCGCTCGGCGGCATGCGTGACGAGGCTGAGATCAAGGGTCACCGCCGCACCTACATCGGCGCCATGCCGGGCAAGTTCATCCAGGCCATGAAGGTCTGCAAGAGCGCCAATCCGGTCATCATGCTTGATGAGATCGACAAGGTCGGCGCGAGCTTCCAGGGCGACCCCGCCGCCGCGCTGCTCGAAGTGCTGGACCCCGAACAGAACCGCGACTTCCTGGACCATTACCTCGATGTCCGGTTCGACCTGTCCAACGTATTCTTCATCTGTACCGCGAACCAGCTCGACACCATTCCGCACGCGCTGCTCGACCGTATGGAGATCATCAAGCTCGCCGGCTATATCCTGCAGGAGAAGATCGAGATCGCGCGGCGATTCCTCATCCCCAAACAACTCAAGGCCCACGGACTCACGCGGGGCCAGCTCACCATCACAGCCCGCGCCCTGCGCGAGATCATCGACGGGTACGCGCGCGAACCCGGCGTGCGCGGTGTGGAGAACAGCATCAAGAAGATCATGCGCAAGAGCACGAAGCGCATCGTCGACGGCGCCGCCACCAGCATCCGCGTCGACCAACCCGCCGATGTCGTCGATTTGCTGGGCAAGCGCATCTTCACGGACGAGATCTATCACAAACACGCCATGCCCGGCGTCGTCATGGGACTGGCCTGGACATCCATGGGCGGCGATACGCTGTTTATCGAGGCCAGCGCGGTGAAAACCGGCAAGGCCGCATTCAAGCAGACCGGCCAGCTCGGCGATGTCATGGTCGAATCGTCCGAAATCGCCTACAGCTACGTGCGCGGTCTGCTCAGCACGCAGGAGCCGTACCGCAAGTTCTTCGACGAACACGCGATCCATCTCCACGTCCCATCCGGCGCCACGCCGAAAGACGGCCCCTCGGCGGGCATCACGATGGCGACGGCGCTCTACTCGCTGGTCTGCGCGACGCCCATGCCCCGGCACACCGCCATGACCGGCGAACTCTCGCTCACCGGGCTGGTCATGCCCATCGGCGGCGTGAAGGAAAAAACCATCGCGGCCCGCCGGGCCAAGGTCGCCACCATCATTTTCCCCGAGCCGAACCGCAAGGACTTCGAGGAACTTCCCGCCCATATCCGCAAGGGGCTGAAGCCCCACTTCGTCAGCACCTTCCGGGACGTGCTGTCCATCTGTTTCCAACACCGGCCCGCGTAAGGCACCCCGTGGCCATTGACATTCCTTGTTGGCTGTTGGGTGTTCATGTTCATTGTCCGCCGGGGGACAGCGGGCGCGCAGCGCCACGCTGTACTGACAGCGCACCCATCCCCCGGAGGGCAATATCCAGGACGGGACATGTTGGCTGTTGTGTGCGGCGTCGAGATCCCCGGCGCCTTCCCGTAGCCTGCGTCGCCAAACGGTGGATGCGCCGGTACGCCGTGCGCCCGTTCACGTGTTTCGTTGCGGTCCCTTCTTACCCCCCCGCTCTCGTCCGCCGATCACCAGGCTCGCGACACCCGACACCGAGAAACGCACACCCGTGATGCACCCGCGGGCGTCTGAACATGCGGCTTGTCGAACCACAACGAAAACGGTACGCTCTAAATATGATCCGTAGACAGAGCATCAATGCGTTTGTAGAGAAAGTCGCAGCCCAGTTTCATCCGGAAAGGGTGGTTCTGTTCGGCTCCTATGCGTACGGCAAGCCAACGCCTGATTCTGACGTGGACCTGCTGGTCGTGATGTCGCACGAAGGGTCGCCAGCCATGCAGGCTGCAAAGATAAGAAAGCGGATTCGCGCCGGCTTTCCGATGGATCTCGTTGTTCGCAGCCCCGAGGAGATCGAGAAACGTCTATCGATGGACGACTTCTTTGTGCGCGACATCATGGAACGAGGTCAGCCACTGTATGAAGGCTAGCACCCAGGAGTGGATTGACATGGCGGAGGCCGATTTCGTCAGCGCCGGCCGGGAATATCGGGCTCGCAAGCAGCCAAATTATGATGCGGCATGCTTCTTTGCACAGCAATGCCTTGAGAAGTACCTGAAGGGACGCCTGACGGAAGCGGGCACCGCTTTTCCCAAAACGCACGACCTCGAGGCCTTGCTGGATCTGCTTTTGCCGATTGAACCGATGTGGGATGTGTTCCGTCCCACATTGGTGGACATCACGACGTATGGGGTCGCGTTCCGTTACCCCGGCGAGTCGGCAACGCGCGAGATGGCATGCCAAGTCGTGAGTGACACAGCCAAGGTGCGCAAGCAAATGCGCCATGACATGAAACTCGTGGAAGTGTAGCGCGAAGGAGGGGCAGTGATCTTCTCCCGAGAGCCGCTCGCATGACGATCCAACGACAATCGGGAATCTCTCTTCTCATCCGCCGCGCTCGTCGCCCGCTCTCGTCCGCCGATCCCTTCCCCGTTTGTAGTTCACGCTTCAGCGTGCCCCCGCACGTAGACTCATCCACCGGGCAGCCTGAAGGGCGTGTTGATTTATTCAGCGCCTTCCCTTACGAAGTCGCTGTGGATTGAATATTGAGTCTTTGATCTCCCCGCAGTGCGAGATTCTTCGCTCTACGGCCAGTTGTTTGCCTCAAAAACGGAGGTCGCCGAAGGGCGTTCAATAAATCAACACGCCCTGAAGGCTGAACTACAAACAGTATCCAATGGTCATTGGACATTCCGTGTTGGCTGTTGGGTGTTCATGTAGCCGTCCGCCGGGGGACAGCGGGCACGTAGCGCCACGCTGTACTGACGCGCGATTCGCTCCCATCCCCTGGGGCGAACCTGTGCCGAGCCGCCCCGAGCCCGGCGCGCCATCGCCGAAAGAGGCCCCGGCGGGACGTTCGCCCCGACATGTCGGGGGCCGTCAGGGTCGGGGGGCCGTCAGGGTCGGGGCCGTCAGGGTCGGGGGCCGTCAGGGTCGTACCTAGAAAATAGAATTCAATCATGAAAGTGCTTCTTTGAGCTTTACGATCTTGGCGGCCAAAGGAGCATCCGCCGCCGCCAGGGCCGCCAATCTCTTGCGTTGTTTCCCCATCGAACTGTCGCTTGCATACCCGAAATGCGCCGAAAGCTCCCTTTGTGTCTTGCCGCTCAGTTGACAACACAGCGCCACGGCAACGGCCTTCACCGCGCCGAGACGATTTCCGTGGTAGTGCAGATCTTCCAACTTCACCCCAAATGCCCGCGCCACCGCCCGCTCGATCGTCCCAACGTCCACGGGCTTGGCTTTCGGCCACGCAACATCCCCTTCGCAACCCTTCCGCAACCTCGCCCCCGCCAGTCCGTCCTCCATCTCCGCGCGGAACTTCTCATCGCCGACCGCATATCCGCTCGCTCCCAGCGCATCCTTCAGCGCCGCATCGTCCTCCGCCAGAAACCGTTCCGTGTACCGCCTGTACTCCTCCCGACTCCCGCGCCGTGTCCGCCGCCCCATCAACGCCAGCCACCGGTAATCCACCCGATCCTCATCCGCCCCCAGCCCGGCGTATCCGCGATAACTGCTCCACGGGTACCCGTTCAGGACACCCCGCTTCTCCTCCACTCCGGCTTTCGCCAGGGCCTTCACCTTGACGGGGTTCAAATGAATATACCGCGTCAGCCTGACCAGATAGTCGTCTCCGCCCGCCAGCTTCGCATGATATCGCGTCCCGAAACAGTGGCCGGGCCGGGCGTTCTTGTACCGGAAATACATGCCGTACGCCGTATTCAACCGGTGCATGAACCGTTGAATGTTCCCCCACGGCGTTTCCACGAGCAGGTGGAAGTGATTCGGCATCAGACAATACGCATAGAGAACGACATTGTCCGCCTTGAGCGCCGCATCCAGTTGCCCCAGGAATCTCTCGCGATCATCATCGCTGTAGAAAATCCTCTCGCGGCCGTCACCACGGCTCGTCACGTGGTAGCGAGCCCCAATATATCGTATCCGCCATTTCCTCGGCATGCTGCCACGGTCGCACTCCACCAAGCCCGCGTCAATTGTATTTTCTATTTTCTAGGTGCGACCCTGTTGCCACAACATGTTCCCGTCTTTCGTTGGGTGTTCGGCGTTCCTTGATCGCTGTTGGATGTTCATGTCCCATGTCGCCGAGAGGAACACTCAACAGCCAACAAGGAACGCCCAACGTTCAGGCGATGGAACGCCCAACGTTCAGGCGATGGACATTGG
>CAYYJS010000079.1:0-10724 GCA_964472315.1 uncultured Victivallales bacterium
TCCGGGTGGTGTGGGAGCCTTGACGGGCGCAAGCCCGTCAAGGCGACCCGATCAGTCGGCACGGTGCGCTATCCGCGCCTTGTGGCGCGAGACGCCGACTGCGCGGCCCGGTTGAAGGAACGCACGTTGACGAAGCTCTACAACGAGCGCCCGCCATGGCTTGCCGACTGTCACGCCCGGCTTGACGCTGCGGTCGCCGTTGCCTACGGCTGGCCCATTCGGCAGGCTCAGGGCAAGCCCGCCGATCTGACAGACGATGAGATCCTTGAACGGCTCTTGGCTCTAAACCAAGCGGCGGCCGCCGTTTCGCCCGACTCCTGAAGCGGTACGCGGAAGTGCACGCTGCGAGCCCTACCCGACACGGCGGGTTCGATGCTGTTGTCACATCCCGAACGCGACTTGCCCGGTGCTATCATGCACCGCCGGCAAGCACCGCCGGCAAGCATCGCCGCCTTGACCGTCCGCCATGTCTCCCCGGTCATGCCTTCGACCAGTTCCCGCGCCCATGCCGGCAAGGGCTCGCGGTGGGCATCATGCGCCGGGAGCGCTCAGCGCAGGCCGAGTACATCCTGCATGTCGTAGAGACGCGGCTTGCGTGTCACCACCCAGGTGGCGGCGCGCAGGGCGCCGAGGGCGAAGCAGTCCCGGTTCCATGCCTGGTGGCGGAAGGAGACGGTTTCGGCGGCGCTGCCGAACGTCACGGTGTGATCGCCGACGACTTCGCCGCGGCGGAACGAGCGGATCACGATTTTGGAGGTGTCCGCGATGCCGTCGCGTCCCTCCTCGTCGTGCACGTAGACGGACTCGAAGGGCACGCCGGCGCCCTCGGCGACCTTTTCGCCGAGACGCAGGGCCGTTCCGCTCGGCGCATCCTTCTTGTGGATGTGATGGACATCCTCGACCGATACCGCGTAGTCGGGACCGAGCACCTGCGCCGCCTTGCGGACCATCGCGAACAGCAGATTGACGCCGAGACTCATATTCGGCGCCCAGACGATCGGCACGCGGTCGGCCGCCGCCGAAACGATCGCCTTCTCCTCGGGTGTCAAACCCGTGGTGCCGATCACGACGGCGCGCCGATTCGCCGCGGCGAGCTGCGCATGGCCGGGCACCGCCTGCTGGTATGTGAAGTCGATCAGCACGTCGGCCCGCTCCAGCGCCGCGGCGAGGTCGGCGGTGACAGGCACGCCGAGCGGGGCCACGCCCGCCACCGCGCCCGCGTCGCGGCCAAGCGCCGCGTGCCCCTCGATCTCGATGGCGGCGGCCAATTCGGTGGCCGTCGACTGCGCGCAGCAGCGGATCAACGTCTGCCCCATGCGTCCGGCGGCGCCCGCGATAACGACTCGTGTCATGTCTTCGGCCATCCTTCCCGTACGTGTGTCACACCAATCCAAGCGCGGCGAGCGTCTTGCGCAGCCGTGCCTTCACGCCCGCGTCGGTCGGACACAACGGCAACCGGTAGACCTCGTCAATCAGTCCCATCATGGCCATGGCCGCCTTGACGGGGACCGGGTTGGTATCGATAAACAGGTCCGTGAACAGGTCGAACAGCCGCTCGTGCGCCCGCCGTGCGGCGTCCCAGTCGCCGACCGCCGCGAGCCGCACCATGTCGACCACTTCGCGCGGCACCACGTTCGAAGCCACGCTGACGACGCCGGTGGCGCCGAGGACCATCATCGGCAGCGTCAGGCTATCGTCGCCGCACAGGATCGCGATGTCGCAGGCGGCGCGTATCGGCGTGATGCGGTCGACGGTACCGGCGGCCTCTTTGATGGCGACGATCACGGGGTGCCTGGCCAGCTCGATCACCGTCGGCACGTCGATGGCGCGCCCCGTGCGCCCGGGCACATTGTACAGCACGACCGGCAGTCCGAGGTCCGCGATCGTGCTGAAATGCCGGATCAAGCCCGTCTGGCTCGGGCGGTTGTAGTAGGGCGTGACCTGCAACGTCGCGTCCGCGCCCGCATGCTTGGCGTGTTCGGTCAGTTCGAGGGCTTCGGCCGTGGAATTCGCGCCCGTGCCGGCGACGACACGCATCCTTCCGCCGGCGGCTTCGACCGCGACCTCGATCACGCGGTTGTGCTCGTCGATGGACAGCGTGGGCGATTCGCCCGTGGTTCCGACCGGAACGATCCCGTCGACGCCACCCGCGGCCTGCAGGTCGATCAGCGCGCGGAACTTCCCGTAGTCGACGCCACCGTCGGTATTGAACGGTGTGACAATGGCCGTATAGACACCCTTTAGCATGACGGAATCCCCTTTGTTCGATGCACTTTGAAAAGGGTTACCACAAGGCGCCGACAGTGTCAACTGACCCACTCGAACGAGAGCGTACATTCGGGAGAGGGGTGGCGCGGATGATGGAAGGCGACGCTAGTCGGATTCCTGCACGGCGATCTGCCACTCTGTCGTGAGCCAGTCGAGCAGATCCGTGCGCGGATGGACGGAGGGCGCGGCCATGCTCTCCTCCATGATGGCGCCGTAGATCAGATCGCGCGCGCCGCGATCGCGGATGGTCGCGAGGAACTCCAGCAGGCACGTTTCGTCCTTGAAGCGTTCGTTCACTTCGTCGAGAAGCTCGCGGTAGAGCGCATCGCCGAAGGCCTCGGCCACCTGGCCGATCTCCTCCGCTTCGCCCTCCTCGATGGCGTTGTCCGACATGGCGAACAACTTGAGGAGCGCCACGAGTGCCAGCTTCTGTTCATGTCCGAGATCGTTCAGCGTCATCTATGCCTCCATCGTGGGTTGAGCGTTCCGTCAAAAAGGATACGGCATGCGCACCCGACGCAGGCCATGTTCCTCACCCGTCTCATCGGGGCGAAGTGTAGTGCCGGACATGGAGCGCCGCAACCCATTTCCATACGTTCCGCGTTCGGGACGTCGCCGTGCATGTGCGCCATGGCCCCGTCGCGGCGCGCGGCGCCGCCGCCGGGTCAGCCCCAGCGAACCGGGGGTTGGCCGCGTGTCGCGAGGTGCGCGTTGACGCGGGAGAACGCCCGGCAGCCGAAGAAGCCGCGATGGGCCGACAGCGGGGACGGGTGGGCGGCTGCGAGCACGAGGTGGCGCGTCGGGTCGATCAGCGGCAGGCGCGCCTGGGCGTGGTTGCCCCAGAGCAGGAAGGCGAGGCCGTCATGGTGTTCGGCCAGCGCCCGCACCAAACCGTCGGTGACCGCGGTCCAGCCGATCCGCGCGTGCGCGCCGGGGCGGCCCTCGACCACGGTCAGGCTTGTATTCAGCAACAGCACCCCCTGGCGCGCCCACGGCGTCAGGTCCGTCGCGAGGTGCCGCGGTGCGCCGCCATGGACGTCGTCGCGCAGTTCGCGGAGAATGTTGCGCAGCGAAGGCGGCGGCGGCACGCCCTCGGGCACGGAGAATGCCAGCCCGTGCGCCTGACCGGGGCCATGATACGGGTCCTGGCCCAGGATGACCACGCGCACCCGCTCGAACGGCGTATGGACCAGGGCGCGGAAGACATCCCGCGCGGCGGGATACACGGTCTCCATCCGGCGTGCGGCGGCCACGGCATCCATCACCTCGGCAAACCGGGGCGACGCGAAGACGGGGACCTGCCGGCGCCAGTCTTCGGGCACGCCGCCGGCGTCGGCCGCCGCGTTTCCCGCGAAGAGGTCGGGCCCGGCGATCATGCCGGCTCCGCCATCCAGGCGGCGACATCGAACGGCGCCGACAGATCCCAGATGGCGGTTCGCTCGGTTCCGTCCACGGTCACCCGGACGGTCACCGCCGTGCGCGCGTCGTCGGTCGATACCTGGACGGCGGCGGCGCATCCGTGCGTGTCGAAGGCGTGGAACCGTTGCCAGGCGGCGAGGTCGAGCCGTTCCTCGGGGTTCTGCAGGCGCCAGGCGCCGGCCGGGAACGCGCCGTAGATATTGCCGTCGGCGTCATTATCGTCGTTCGGCAGCATCACGGCCAGCGCGCCCTGGGTGACGATGTTGCCGTCGACGCGGTTGCGGCGGCCCGTGGCGCTGCGCGTCATGACCGTGCGTTCGAGCCACCCGCGGTTGATGAAGATGCCGCCGCCGGCCGTGCGGGCCACCAGGTTATGCCGCACCTCCACGCACTCGGATTCCTGCGCGAAGATGCCGTGCCCGCCGCCATGGGCGCGTCGCGCGTCGGCGCCGATATCGAGAACCAGATTGCCGTCCACGAGATTGGGCTCGAAGGAGGCTTCGACGAAAATCGCGCCGACCATGGTCGCCCGGCACCCGAGCACGGCGTTGGCGCAGACCCGTGTGTTCGCGTTCTGCCAGTCGATCCAGATGCCGCACCCGTACCCGTTGTCCCGGATGCGGTTGTGGCGGACAAGGCAGTTGCGCGCGAGGTGGATCTTGATGGCCGCGTTCTCGTACAGGCTTTCGACGTTGTGCCAGCCGGTGCGGTCCAGGGCGTTGTGTTCGATGAGCGTGCTTTCGAGGTTGCGGTGGCCCGCCGGGAGCCCGCAGATGCCGCAGATGCCGCAGTCGGTCACGTGGTTATGCCGGATCAGATGGTGGCCGACCGCGGTCGGCCCCGACGTACGGTGGGGACTCTGATCGGCCACGTCGATACCGATGGCATTGGCCCAGGAGACGCGGTTGCGCTCGATGATCCAATGATGCCCGCCATTGGCGCCGATCAGGCCGCGCTGCGGCGCCGGAAACCCGTTGCCGGCTTTCTCGAAAGTCAGTCCGCGCACGCGGATGTAGCCCAGCCCGCGCACGGCGGGGGCGAACGCTTGTTCGCGCGCCGTGAACTCCAACCGGTGGTCGCGCGGGTCGCCATCGTCGGCCAGCCGGAAATGCAGGATCAGCCCATCGTCCTCGACCCAGACCGTGCCCGGCGCTTCCCACACCTGCCAGGGCTGCGCGACCTGCCGCAGCGGCAGGCCGTCGACAAAAAGCAGCCCGCGGCGCAGCATGTAGGCGGGATCCTTGGCGTCCTTCTCGCGGGCGAAGTAGGTGCTGGGCTCGTTGACCATGCCGAAGGGGTTGTAGCCCGCGAAGGCCGAAGACGGCAGGGCGCCCTGCCAGACGCGCGGCGGCGCGGGCGGGATGGGGCGGGTGACGCCGCGCGTTGCCCAGCCCTCCGAGGGCCGCCAGTCGGCTTCCCACGGTTCCGCGCCGCTGACGATCGCCATTTCGCCCGCGACGGCTTCGTAGCCGATCATGGCATCGGGCCCGGTGCCGCCGCGTGCCGGTCGTACGCATTCGCGATAGACGCCGGCATGGATCAGGACGCAGTCTCCGGCTTCGGCCAGAGCGGCTGCGCGCCCGATCGTGCGGAAGGGCGCGTCAGCCGTGCCGGCGTTGTCGTCGCTGGCCCGCGGCGCCTGACCGTCCACGTGCCACGTCCGTCCGAAAGTCGTGGTGCATGCCCAGAAATCGAACCGCGTGCCGTCGGGAAGAAGGTCGAAATCGGTTGCCATGGGCGGGCATTCCAGCATAGCGGACCGCGTGCGGCAAGCCCCAAGTCGCACGATTTTCCCCTTTCCGCGTCGCACCGGACGCGTTACAGTCGCCCAGGCATTCCAGAAGGGGATTCCGACGGTGGGGGACAACGAGATCGAGCCCGCGACACGCGGTATGCCGCGTATCGCTGAAAGGACCATGCGACGATGACCGAGCATCCGACAAAGACGAGCCGCGGGATGGATGACGAATGGTTTCCGGAGTCCGCGGCGTCCGAAATCCGGTCGATCGCCGCGACCGGCGCCGGCGTGGCGGCCGAGGGGGCGCCGGTGGTGTCGTTTCAGGACGATGGCATGCCGCGGGAATGGCTCGTCGAGATACCGGTCGATGCGGACGACGCGGCGCGGCTGGCGGCCGGCCTCCTGGCCGGCCACGGCTTCCGGTCGCTTTTCCCCGCGGTGACGCGATTGCCGGCGTCGATGATCGAACCCGACACGTGGCCCGACTTTGCCGATGCCATCAACCTCAAGGCGCTGGGCGAAGATCAGCCGGCGCGCTGGTGCGTTCTGATGACTTGCGTGCGTGTCGAGTCGGAACAACTGGTCCGTGTGTGTCATGGCTGCGCCGGACTGAATGTCGCGGCACGCCTGTGGATTTCCGGTGTCGAACGGCCACACGGAGCGTTCGTCCGCCTGCAGCCCGGCGTGCATACCGTGGTGGTCGGCGCGTACAACGGGTGCGACGGCGTCTGGCTGAAATGGCGCATGGCCTACATCGCCCCGCGTTTCACGGTCGTGACGGAGGCCGAGATCGCGGCCGTGCAGGCGTGGCAAGGCGACTACCGGCGATCCTCGATGGCGTACGCCGGGGCCGATGAGGCGGCGCTGCTGGACCGGATCGCGATCGATCCGGCGACGGTTCGCGGGACCGACGGTTTCGTCCGGGTCGGCCGCAGCGTCAATGGCCGGTGGTGGCTGATCGGACCCGATGGCCGCCCGTTCTACCACAAAGGCTGCACGGGGTTGAACGCCGGCGGCACGGGCGGGCGTCGGGTCGGCCTGCCGCCGCTTCCCGCCGAGACCGTCGCGGAGTGGATCGGCATGCTGCGCGAGTGGGGCTTCAACGCCATGGGCGCCTGGACGACGCCCGAGTTCTTCGACAAGGGCATGTTCTACACGGAGATTATCGAGGGATATTACGTGAAACCGTGGCTGGTCGAGAAGTTTCCCGACGTCTTCGACCCGGCCTGGGCGGCCAACCTGGATGCCAAGTGCCGACAGCTCTGCATGCCGTTGAAGGACAGCCGCGAGTTGATCGGCTACTTCCTGGACAACGAGCGCGGCTTCATGGAAGTGCAGCGTTATGGCGAGACGTTTGCGCCGGCATCGCCGACCTACCGACACGACGGGATCATCGAGGAGGATGGGCTGGTGCTCGAGGCGGAACCCAAGTTCAACCAGAAAGGCCTCGGGTTGCTGCAGTTCGCCCTGTGTCAGCCGGCCGGTGTTCCGGCCGGCGAGGAGGCCTGGCGTTTCATCGCGTCCCGCCACGGCAATGCGGTCGCCACGGCGACGGCCTGGGGCTTGTCCGAGCTGACGCGCGAATCGGTCCGTCGTCTGACCGCGCGCAACGAGTTGCTCATCTCGCTGGCCTATCTGGACGATCTGCACGCGTTCGTGCGGCATTGGGTCGCCCAGTACTTCCGCGTGTTCACCGGCGCCATCAGGCGCTACGACCCGAACCATCTTATCCTCGGTGTGCGCTGGGGCGGCATGCCGGGCCCCGCGGCGCTCGAAGAAGAGGCGCTTTGGACCGATATCGTATCGCAGAACAGCTACCGCGCCGAGATCCACGACCGGTTCGACGAGACCTACCGCGCGTCGCGGACCCCGATCCTGAATGGCGAATATGGCGAATGGACCGACTCCTACCTGCTCGTCCGCAACCCGATCGAGCCGCCCGGCGGCCACCCGATGGCCTATCGCCGCACGCTGCGCGGTCGTGACGCGCTCGACCGCTATTTTGGCCATCCCGGCATGGTCGGCTATACGAAGTACCGCTGGCTCGGTTGCGGTTCCGACAAGCTCTGGCAGATGGGGCCGCGCTGGGACGTGGTGCGGCCGTTGCGGATTGCGAACGGCCGGGCCGTATCCCTGGCCGTGGCGGCCGACCTGCGTGTGCCGGGTTGCGACGGGCCGTTGACCGGACAGGTGTTCATCGGTCTGGAAGGCGCGACCGTCGCGGTCGAGGCGTTGCCGCCGGCCCGCCCAGGACAGGTCGCCGGTACGCGCCGGCACGTCGCGGAAGCGCGCATCGGGCTCGTGTGCCGCGGCGATGTCTGGGATACGACCGTGTACGGCAACGGGCTTCGCGGCGAGGTTGTCGCGCAAGCGTACGCGGACGGGACCTACGTGCTGGAACTCCGTGTCCGTTTCGTTCCCGCGTTGTTGACAAGCTCGCGGCAAGAGGCGGCTTATACCGTGCGTCTGGCACGCGCCGGCCTCGAAGGAACGTTCGAAGGCTCGTACGGGTCGCATGCCGTCAGCGGCGTGGCGCTGGGATACCTCCACCGTCCCGTGCCCTCCACGCGCGTCTAGGTTGACCCGACAGTTTACCCCTTGGTGGTGGCGAGGCGGTTGCGTCCGGCGTTCTTGGCGCGGTAGAGGGCCTGGTCGGCGGCCTTGATCACCTGTTGCGGCGTGCTGAGCGTGTCGTTGGCTTCCGCGAGTCCGATGCTGACGGTAACGCCGATCGGCTTGCTCCAGCGGCCCGAGACCTCGGCCTTCTCGGGCGCCCGCTTCCGCCGTCCGGGCGGGGTCTTCGGGCGTCCGCGCCCGCGCACGTGGAACCGGGCGCTTTCGATGGTCGCGCGGAGCGGCTCCAGAATGTCCGCGGCCTCGTCCATCGTCCGTCCGTCGAGAATGACCGCGAATTCCTCGCCTCCGTAACGGTAGGCCGATACGCCGCGCACCCGCAAAATGTGCGTGGCGATATACCGGAGCACCTGGTCGCCGGTATCGTGACCGTACTGGTCGTTGATCTTCTTGAAGTGGTCGATATCGACCAACGCGATCGCGAACGCGCCGTCGAGACGGCCGAGGCGGTTGGTGAACGCGCGCCGGTTGGCCAGTTCCGTGAGTTTGTCCAGATGCGCATGCCGCCAGGCGCTCTCCATGACCGCGAGCGCGAGGGCCAGCGCGCCGCCCGCGTGCAGGCAGAAGAACACGGATTGTCGATATGTCTCCGGGCAATCGCCCGCGGCGGCGGCCAGGGCCGCGACATGGAAGATCGTCGCCCACAGGAGCAGGGGGCCGAGCTGGCGGCTCTCGCGCGGCATGGCGATCAGGTGCGCGGGGAGACAGGCCAGTAAGGCGATCAGGCTGAGCAGGGGAATCGGAACGGCGGCTGACACGGGCCGCAGCAGCACGTTGGCGGAGCGCTCGACGGCGTTCGTCAGCGCGTCGACGCGCAGCAGGCCGACCAGCATGACGCCCGCGGCCAGGGTCAGCGCGACACGCCATACGCCGTTCGCGGAAAGCATGCCCCGTTCGCGCAACCGGTAGTTGATCGCCGTCGCCATCGGTGTCGTCAGGGAGAGCAGCAACCAGACCAGCCGGATCGTGCGCGGTTCCGGCTCCGCGAGGGCGCGTTGCGCCAGTGCCGCGCCGAGGGCCAGCCAGGCGGCGATAAACACGGCGCGCGTCTGGCCGAACGCCAGCCCGGTGGCGGCGGCCAGCGCGAGGGTCAGGTAGCCCATCCGGAGGAGGAACGGGAGCCCCGCCCATACCGTTGCGTCGGGTCGCACGCGCAGAATCGACAGCAGCGCCACCAGCAATACACCGGGAACGATGACCGGCCACCATTTCTTCATTGTCGGGCCATGCTAGCGTGTTCTCCCGGTCTTGCGAAGCCGTAAGTTCGGTTGGCTATGGATGGCTATAGATCCTGCAGCAGCATCGCGGCGTAGAGGAAGCCCAGCCGGTATTGCCAGAGCGAAAAACTCTCGTTCGGGGCGTGGATACGGTCGGCCTCGACGGCGAAACCGACCAGCAGCGGGGTTGCCCGCGCCACGTGCGCCAGTCCGACCACAATCGGGATCGACGCGCCTTCCCAGCGGTAGAGCACCCCGCGCGGGTCGAGCCGGCTCAGCGCGGCGGCGGCGGTCCTGACCAACGGCGAGTCCGGATCGAGGCGGAAGCCGGGCCCGGCGGCGCCCTGTTCCACGATATCCAGCGTCAGCCCGTCGGGAACATGCCGGGTCAGGTGCTCCACGATGGCCCGCAGGCAGGCCCGGGGGTCCTGATCGGGCACGACACGCGCCGACAGCTTGGCCACCGCGGTCGCGGGGATGATGGTCTTGACCCCCGCGCCGCCGTAGCCGGAATGGATGCCGTTGATGTCGATACTCGGGAGGAAACTGCCGCGTTCCGTCGGGGTGCGGCCCCGGATGCCGCCGGTGGGGCCGACACCGGTCTCCTGCCGGTATTCGCCGACATCGAAGGGAAACGCCTCGGCGCGGACGCGTTCCGCCGGGGTCGGCGGGCGCACGGTGTCGTAGAATCCGGGTACGGCGATGGCGCCATCGGCGTCGAAGAGCGTGGCGAGCAGTTGCGCCATGCCCTGTGCCGGGTTTGGACAGACACCGCCATGCACGCCGGAATGCAGGTCATGTTCGGGGCCGGTCAGCCGAACCGTGACGTCGATGATTCCGCGCAACCCCATCGTGACCGTCGGGATACCGTCGCGGTGCATGCCGGTGTCATGCACGAGCATCACGTCGGCGCGCAGGCGGTCGGCCCAGGCGCCCATGGCCCCGGCGATGCCCCGGCTGCCGCACTCCTCCTCGCCTTCGAGCACGATTTTCACCGTCGGCAACGGCACGCCTTCCGCAATGAGCGTTTGCAGGGCCGCCAGCGTGTACATCACCTGTCCCTTGTTATCGCAGGCGCCCCGCGCATAGAGGCGGTCTCCGCGCAGGGTCGGCTCGAACGGCGGCGATTCCCACTGGTCCTCCGGGTCGATCGGCTGCACGTCGTAGTGGCCGTAGAACAGCACGGTCGCGCGCTCCGGGGCGCCGGGGCGCATGGCATAGACCACCGGACGATGCGTCGTCTCGAGCAGTTCGGCCGCGAACCCGATGCCGGCGAGATGGCGTACGAACCACTCGGCGCAGGCCCGGCAGTCCCCGTGTCGGTTCGGGTCGGCGCTGATGCTGGGGATGCGCAGGACGGCGGTCAGGTCGTCCATAAAGCGCGCGCGTCGGTCGTCGAAGAGCGATTCGAGTGTCTCTTTGGCAAGCATGGCCCCTCCTTCGTGATG
>CAYYJS010000080.1:0-10296 GCA_964472315.1 uncultured Victivallales bacterium
GTGCCGGATCTGGGCGGAGTATCTTGCGCCCGGGACTGATGACGTTGAAATCCTGTTGCGGTTTGACGACCGGGTGGAAATCACAAGTCCGGGCGGGCCTTATGGCACGGTCACCTGCGAGAATTTCGGCAAGAAAGGATTGTGCGACTACAGGAACCCGAATCTGGCCGACGCCATGAAAGTCTTGAAACTCGTACAGCGGTTAGGAGCATGGAGAGAGCATCAAATGGACTGGAACTTCAGTTTAGTAGGGTTACGCGACCCCGGGCGGCATCCATGTGAAGACGCTGGCCATCCGGCACGCGGCGGAGGAGATCCGGGATGCCGACAATTGCCGGAATGCCCATCTCGCGCGCCACGATCGCGGAGTGCGAGAGGATACTGCCACGCTCGATCAGGATTCCCGAGACGGATGGGTAGAGTGGCACCCAGCCTGGATCCGTCCGGGCGGCGACGAGAATCTCTCCGTTCAAGGCAATATCGTCACGTGGAGAGTGGATGACGCGCGCCGTGCCTTCGATACTGCCCGGGGAACATCCCACGCCTTGCAGATGCCCAGCCTCGTCCTCCCCCGCATTCGGGCGTGCCGGCTGACGGAAGAGGTTCCGGTGATAGGCCATGCCATAGGTTTCGAAATGATCGTCCGGAGTCTCGTCATCCGTCCGGTAGCCATCGAACTCGTTGCGGCGCAGCGAGACGAGGCGGCGCAGGTTCGTCGTGACGGCGGTTCCCTTGATGAAGTCAAGAACCTCATCGAGGGTCAGATAGAAGATATCGGCTGATGTATCGAGTAAGCCCTCGCGAGCAAATTCGTCGCCCATCGCGTGCAACAGGAGGCGTAGCAGTCCATAAATCTTCGTGCGCGCGAACCGCATGTTCTCGCGATTCTTAACGCCCGTGCGTGCATGCCTGAGCACAAACTGAAAGATGCGGCGACGAATGAAACCGAGCGCCCCGAAGGCCATGGCTTCGGCTTCGGCGCGGATATGCTTCTCGCGCGCATCCATGGCCGCGACGTCCAGAAGCGCATCATCCATGCGTACGTAGTTGATGATCACCTGATAGACGAATTCCGGCGTGTCATGCAGCGATGGTTCCTCGAGTTTCAGTTCGTTCATGCAGCGGAAACCATAGGCCGCGAGATAGCGCGCGATGGCCTCGACCACGGGGCGCGCCTCGGGACGCCGCGGGGCCAGCGCCAGCAGTTCCTGCGGCGTGTGCGAGAGGACCAACTCACGCAAGACCGGATCGGCCTTGATGTCGGCGGCAAGCCGCATAAGCAGACGCGTCGGTTCGGTGCTCGCGATACCTCCTTCGCCGCAGATCAAGTTGTTCTGCAGCGTGCCGTTGGCGTCGCCGCACCACCTTTGACAGCAGGCCTTGAGGATGCCGTAACTGACCATCACGTAGAAGTCGTTGATAATCGGCGTCTTCCAGTTGCGGAGCAAATGGCGCTCCATGTCGTAGTAGACTCGCATCAACTCATGCGGGGGGAGTGACTTGAAATCAAGGGCCGCCCAGTCCTTATAGTACTGGTTGAAGTGGCGGTCGAAAGCGGGCACGAGCCGCTTGAGGGCGGCGAACCGCCGCAGCATGCGCGTTGCGAGCCACACCAGTTTCGGCAATTCGATGCCATAGCGTCGCCATCCCTGCCCCGGCGGGGGTGGTTCATCATCCGGTGCGACGGTTTCTTTGACCCCCATCATCGATTCCATGAAGGCCTTGTTGTAAGCATAGCCGGGAAACTGCCGGACGAGCCGATACCAGTTCGGCAGGTTGTAGTAGACCTGCCCTTTGAAGAGTCCCAGCATGTTGCGGTAGACGTTCTGGTTTGCGACGATCATCGCCCGGGGAATGCCCATGACTTCCGAAAAGCAATTGTAGACCACGGCGTAGGCGTGCCGGATGAAGCTGAAGGTCATCGGCGACGTGATGCCCGAGTAGCTTTCGATGATGTTGGAGTTATCCCAGATCTGCCGATTGCCGGCGGCCGGGCCGTCCGTCGTGAGAGTCGTGATGTCGCGTGTCTGAAGCAGATACAGCTTCCCGGATGCGTCAAAACAGAACTCGATATCCTGTGGTCGCCGATGTCGTCGTTCGATTCGCATGGCCGTGCGGGCTAGTTCGGCCACCTGGGTGTCGCTGAGGGCGGCCGTATGCTGCATGGCGGCATCCACGGGCAGTTCGCACACGCCCGTGCCGGTGATGGCGCATCCATAGCGCGTAGGCTTGTCGGCGATTGTCGTATGGAACGTGGCGTTACGTTTGTCGTAGTGAATCAAATCCGCATCGAGGCCGGCGCTAACGAGACCTTCACCGAGTCCATAGAGGGCGGAAATGACCATGCGGTGCGAATCCTGAGTGGCCGGGTCGGCCGTGAATACGACGCCGCTGGTCGTGGCTTCGACCATCCGTTGGATGACAACCGCCATGGGAACCGGATGCAGCGGAAGCGCGTTCCGGCGCCGGTAGAGCAGGGCGCGCGGTTGATAGCCGGATGCCCACACGCGGCGGACGTGATCGATGATGGCGGCTGTTCCGCGCACGTACAGGTAGCTCTCGTGGATGCCGGCGAACGACCGATCCGCTCCGTCTTCATCGCCGGCCGACGAGCGGACGGCCACATACGTTTCGCCGAAGAGCGCGTCGATTGCCAGCGTTAGTTCCGTGGTCAATGGATCGGGCAGAACAATTGCACGGATGCTTGCCTGGACCGCTGCCGCGACGCTGTTGACGTTGCTGTCGTCGAGGGCTGCCACGTGGTCCCGGATGGCCGTATCCAGAGCTTGATCGTCGAGGCATTGCAGGAAGCCCCTGACGGTCACGGCACACCACTCGGGTACGGCATGATCCTGTTGCAGGCGGTGTAGGTTGTATCCCTTTCCGCCGATCTCACGGCGTTCCGGTCGGTCGCGCGCAGGCATGAAAACCAGGTTCAAAACGAGTCTCCGAAGGTGACGCCGTGCGTACGGAACAGTTCCGCCGCCAAGACGAAGTAAAACATGATGATGTAGCCACCGCCATAGGTTTCGAGCGCCTTGGCGGTTTTGCGTGTGGGGGTGATCCGGAATCGGTAGAGTCCCACCAGCGTGCCGAAAAAGAGGGCAATCAGCCCGCCGTAGTAGAAGACGCCGAGCTTCAGGTAAATGCCGACAATCCACGCGAGTATGGTATTAAGGACCCGCAGGCCCAACACGACGTAGCCCGCGGCAAACATGCCGAACTCCTTCGAATAGCTTGAGACGCCTTCGATTTCATCCTCCGGAACACGGATCTTGCGCGAAATTTCCCAGTTGGCGAAGGCGAAAAAGTCCGCGGCCGCATAGGCCCAGAAGAGCCATGGCGCCTCCCAGAATGGGCGTTGCATCGTGAAACTGAAGATGGTCGCCGTCATCATCGGCATGATGAGCATGTGTGCGATCGCATAGATCATGAAATGGGCGCGGAGCCAGTTGCGTACGAAAAACTCGTGCAACATGACCCACGAAAAAAGAATCGTGGCGCCCACGGCGACGACGGCCTGCCATCCGCTGACCGCCGCGCAACCAACCTCGCAGACCAGCGCGATGGCGCCGAGGACTTTGAGGTGTGTCAACGTGACGAGTCCGCGTGTCAGGATGCGGTTCGGGTAGTATCGACAATCGTCGGCGTAGTCCTTGTGTTCGTCGAAAACGCGCAGGTGGAAGAAAATGCAGAACAGAAACAACATCCCGAGGGCGGTGAACCAGCCGATGTGCAGCGGCCGGCCCGGGTTGCCCAGCACCTGCGCCAGGAACTGATTGGCGAGGAAGTAAATGATGACCATGGCGATATGGGTGGGCAGCGGGAAGCGTTCGTCGAGATACGCGGCAAGCCGTCGCCGGAACGGTGACGTGAGCGTGAGGGTATCGGCAGGCATCTACAGTTCTCCCCTGATGAGCCGTTCGCGTAAGGTAGCGTAGTCGATTTTTGTGTTGTGTCGGGGATCGACCGGCAAGGGTTTGGCGGTGAATACGATACGGTCGGCCTCGATTCGCCGATCGGGATCGGGGATGGCCTCGCCCTGAACGATCACGACGAGTTGGCCGTCGACATCGAGGGCCGCGACGCGCACGGCGCCCGGCAAGGCTTTGGTCACGGTGGCTTCCACGAGCTGGGCGTGCAGCATTTTTCCCTTGTACACGATCGTCGTGTGGACGCGTCCGGTCAGGAAAAAACGTCCCTCGGCGTCGAAATAGCCGGTATCGCCCATGCGATGCCAGCATGTGCCGTCGGGCATAATCACCTTGTTATCCGCAACCGCATCCGGGTTGTTGAAGTAATCGCGACAGACGTGTCGCCCGGCAACGAGCAGTTCGCCGATCTGGCCGGCCGGCAACGTCAACGCTTCAAGTTCCTCCGGTCGCACGCGGCCCCTGCGAATGGCAATGATGCGCGTGCGGAGCAAGGGGGTCGGTTTGCCGCAGCAGAAACCGTCGGGGCGCTCCGCCGCCAGCCGGGCGTGACTCGTGAGATGGGCAACCGGTTCGGCTTCGGTCGATCCATAGACGATTTCAATTCGGGTGTTCGGGAAAGCCGCATGCCAGCGTTCGATCTGGCGTGCCGTAACCGGTGCTCCGCCGGTCAGGATGCGCCGCGGGCGGGGCGGGGTGGGCAGGTCTGCCAGCCGGTCAATAAAGGGGGGCGATGCCGTTACCAGGGTTGCGGCGTGATCGCGGATTTGCCTTGCCACAGCCGCCCCATTGACCGCCGCGACGTTGCGAAAGTCCATTGTCGGAATCACGGATGTGATACCGGCAGCCAGGTTGCGAAGGGCGAAAACGGGGAACATGGGCATGTCGACATCGTCATCACGGTAGTCGAGTTCATGACAGAGGGCTTCGTATTGCGCGGCAAGGAAACCATGGGTGCGATTGGCGCCCTTGGGAATGCCGCTCGATCCGCTGGTGAACGTGATCAGGGCCGGATCGTCGAGCGTAACGGGGCTGGCCTGCGCGATGCCCGGCTCGCGCGCGGCCGCCCGCAGCGCGTAGCGCGCGGGAATCCCGAAACACGTTCGGCCCGTGGTCATGGCGATGCGCACACGTGCGAGGCGGGGATTCAGCAGGCGCAGCATGTGACTCTTCGGGATGCCGATGAACGCCGTCGGTGTGGCAAAGGCCGCAAACGCGGCGATCTGGCGCATGGGGATCCAAGGATCGACGAATACCGCCACGGCGCCGCAGCGCATCACGCCCAGCATGGCGACATAAAGATCGGGCGACATCGGGATCATGAGGATTGCCCGGTCGCCCGCCCGCAACCCGCACCTCGTCAGCAGTTCGGCACATTGCCGTACGCGGCGCTGGAGATCGGCGAATGCGACGTGCTGCCTGCCGATGACCAGTGCGATGCGGTCGGGCCGGCGACTTGCGGCGCGGTCGAGCAACGTGGCGATGTTGTGCCGGGTGTGACTGGTCATGTGCAATACTCGTAGAGCGCATAGGAACGGAAGGGCTGGGTCGTGCCGCCGCTGAAACGATGGGATGCGTTGTCTCTGTGCATCAGGCACATCAGCGTTTCCCGGTAGCCCAGTGTCACGCAGTTCGTGTAAGTCAGGTACGTGAGTGCGGCGGTCAGGCCGGTGCCGCGTTTCTCGGGGATGACCCCGAGCGTTTTCATGCACACGCGCGTGGCAAGGCGTTTGCCCCACAGGAAGCGGAGCCGGGCGCTCAGGTTGGTTTGGCCGCGCATGGCGCGCATGGCCCCGGCATAGTCGGGGTAGGCGAAGACGTAACCGACCGCGGTCCCGTCGGGTGCGTGCGCCAGCCAGGACAACCCCGGACGCAGCAGGGCGCGGGCCGGGCGATAGAGTTGCATGAAGGTGGGCAGATCAACTGGTGTGTAGAGGACATTGGTTGTGAAGATGCGGCATGACAGGGCGTGCATCTGGGGCAACAGGTCCGTGTGGTTGCGGGCCGTGATGGGGGTGAAGGTATAGCCCTGCCTTACGCAGCGCTGGTGGAACTGGGCCTGGTTGGCGGCGGCTTGCGCGGGATTCGCGACGCGGTGGCTGTCATACGTTTCGGTCACCGTGAACCCGGCGTCTTCCCAAAGGGCGGGATAGTAGGGTGGGTTCCATGGTTCGTTGATGAAGGGCGGTGCGTCAAACGGGCCGGTGGCGAAACGGTAGCGGTGCCAGGTATCGCCATTCATGGGGCCGACGATGCGTCGGGCGCCGCGCGTGCGCAGCCCCTCCGCGGCCGCGTGCAGCAGGGCGGTGGCGGCGGCGGGGGCGTTGTGGGCCTCAAAGTGCCCGATCGTGCCGATCGACGCATCGCCCGTTTGCAGCGTGGCGTGACAGCGCGCCACAGGGGCACTGTCCGCATAGGCGAGATAAGCGGCGCCGCCGTCGGGGAAACCTTCGGAAGTAACGGCCGTGTGTGGGGTGTTGGCCGTGATTTCGTACGCGAGCTTCAGAAAAACCGCCCGGTCACTCATGGTTTTGACCGAGCGTACGGTTATGGACATCGGAACACCTCGATCCATGTGGACGGCTCCATCGAGGGGACCCACGCGAGGTACTGGAAACCCGCATATGTCAGCGCGGCGACGGTCGCGGTCAGGGGGATGGCATGGTTCCACGCGAATGGCGAGAGCGGTGCGCGGACGAGCCGATCATACAATCCGGTCACGGCACCGGACAGCAGGACGGGAATGGGGATGACCGGCAGTGCCGACTTGCCCAGTAGCGGTACGCTCAACACCAGGGGAATGGCGCCCGGCAGCAGCGCTACCGACAGGAGGCGGATGGCGCCGAGCGGGCGTGGTGGCGTTTCGATACGGAACCGGTTGATGATGCAAAGCGAACAACCGGTCGCGGTGGCCACGACAAACGGTCCGAACCAGAAACCGAGCTGCAGTGAGGCATTGGCCGCGAACAGGATGACAAGCGGCGCGGACAGCGGTCGCAGGATCTCCGCGGCGGTCATATCCGGTGGCAGTGGGGCACAGCGATGGCACGCCCGGTTGTAAATGACGAATCCCGCGAACAGCACCAACATCCACTCGGCCGAGCCGAGTGACCAGGCGGTGTACATGGCCAGGGTCAGGATGATGAGCAGACGAATGTGCAAGGTGCGATAACGCGCGTTGTTCTTCCAGACGATGTACGCGAGACCGGCGAGACTCAGACACTGGAACAGAATCTCCAGCGGTGGTTTGGTGGAGACCTTGAGCAGCAGGAAGACGGTCGCCAACGGCACGAACAGGTTGTCCGTCCCGCCGATCGAAACAGCCTCGAGTCCGGCCAACAGCAGCGCCAACAGCAGTGCCGTCAGGGCGCATGCATCCGCGGGGATGTCCGCGAGGAACAAGAGCGACAGGTAAATGGTGAAAAATCCAACCAGCGCGAAGGCCAGTGTGCCTTCCAGCGACTTGTGTTCGCCGGGGGTGGTTTGGAAGTACACACGCCCCAGGCGTGTGCCGGCAAGGGCCGCGGCCGTGTCCGCCAGCACGAGGACCAGCAGTGCGGAGACGTAGAGCCAGATGCGACCATTGCTCACCACAAACAGCAGGAGCACGGCAATGGGAAAAAGCAGGGCGCCATGGCTCTTGCGGCGCACGGCGCTCAGCGACTGAAGCATGCCGCGGGACTCGCCGAAATACAGCACGCCTGCCAGAATGCATGCAAGCGCCAGCACGCTGATCCAGGAGGTCAGCACAAGCGGCAGGGTCGCGCACCCCAGGCCACCGGCAACGTGGATCGACTTGCGCGCGACTTCCGCGGAAAACGCGCCTCGTCGGATCAGCGTTTCGGCGCCGGCAACAATGGCCCCGAACAGGCCCAGGAATACGGCGACGGTAAGGGCTTCGCGCAGGACCGGAGTCATCGTCGTTCCTCGATCACGAAACGGCTGTAGAACACGGCCTGGTCTTTGCGGAACAGGGCGTCGGCCTCGGCATCGTGGCGCATTACGCGGTCGGTCAGCGGCGCCGGACAGGTGCGTGGCGCCAGCATGTTCCAATACGCAAAACGCGCTCCCGGGCGGGCGCTCGCGAGTAGGCGCGCGTATACGGCGGCGCATTGATCGAGCGTGAGGTACTCGAAGATGTCGGACAGGTTATAGCCGTCAAAACTGTCCGCGCCGTAAGTCGCGGCGACGGCGTCGATGGCACCATGGTGCAGAACCAGATTGTCGATCCGGTCCCGGATGGCGGCATACGGTTCGGGTTGCAGGTAGTAGGGCAGTGCCGGCCCGAAGTTCCCCGTCAGGACATAGCGCAGGTAGGGATTGGCCGAAACATCGAGTTCCGTGAGCCCGTAGCGGGCGCGCTCGAGAATACGCGCCGCGACGGCGCCCTCGACATGCCGGAAGAAAGCGGGATCGCGTCCCAGATGTCCCATCATACGGCGACCGAAAAAGACGCGGAACAGCAATTGCCAGCGGCGGTTGTCCCATGTTTCCGTGTAGAAGCGGCGGCGTGCCGCAAGCTCCTTGGGTTGCAGCAGGGCCTCGATCGTGGCGCGGTGGTGGATCAGCGGCAGGATACATGTGCGAAAAAGTCGAAAGTAGCGCTCGAACTTGCCGGCATGAATGAACCCGGCCACGAGATCGGCGCCGTGCGTGTCCCAGTAGCGACGCGCATGTCCGGCGAGCGACGGCCGCACGACTTGGTAGGTTCGTACGCGATCATTGGCCGGCACGATGCCGGAAAAACGCAGGAATGCCGGTTGGTCGAGCGCGCGTATTGCTGCTAGGCGCAGTTCCGTGCAGGCGATCTGCGCGGGGTTGAGATCGGCGGCCACCACCGTTGCGCCGGATGCCAGGAGGGCCAGCGCGTTGTCGCCTGCGGACGCAATGGACAGGATGCGTTTGCCTGTCGCCGGTTGCAGGGCCCCGATAAGCAACCGCGGATCTTCCCAGCAGTTGGCGTAGCGGACAAATCCGAAGTTCGCATCGGGGATGTTGGCGGCATCAGTCATGCGAATGTCTGAACGTGGCATGTGCGCGCGCAAAATGGCCGCTGGCGAGTGCGGCAATGATGGATACTTCCCCGGCCAGGACTGTGGCGGCGCACAGTTCGGCGAACTTGCGGGCGTGGCCGGTGCCTTCGCAGCCGAGCATCCGCAGGCAGTCGCGGGCGCCGGGTAGAAACGTGCCGCCACCGACCGTGCCGACCGTCAGGTTAGGGAGGCTGACGGAGACATAGAGATCGCCGCCATCGGTTACCTGCATCGTCGTGATACCGACTGACGCTTCGGAGAGGCAGGCGATATCCTGGCCGCAGCATAGGAACAGTGCCGCCAAGGCGTTGGCATAGTGTCCCTGCACGCCGATCGAGCCGCTCTGGACGCCGCCGAGCGTCGAAACACGGCAGTATTCGGCCATCGCCTCCGGCGTGGAGTGCAGGAAGCGCGCGACATCGATCCCGGCGATTGAGGCCTCGGCCACGACCTTGCGCCCGCGATGCGAGAGGAACGCAAGCATGGTCGCTTTCTTGTCCCCCGAAAGATTGCCTTCGACGTACCACTGCCGCGGCTTTACGGGGCTTGCCGTTTCGATCCAGCGGCACACATGCTCGGTGGCAACCGTGACCATGTTCTGACCGGCGGCGTCGGCCGTTGTGAATTCCAGGATCAGGAAGACCGTGTTGCTGTTCAGTGCCGGACGAATGTCGATCAACTGTCCGTGACGTGTCGTTTCCGCGGCAAGTTCCTGGAATCGTTGAAGGTTCGTGACGGCCCAGCGTACGAAAAGACCGGCATCGACGATCGAGTCGAACGTGAACGCGGGTGCCCGGCTGATGGACTCCGAGACACTGATCGCGGTAACGCCGCCGTTGCGGCTGACGACATGGGCCCCGCGGTGATAGGATGCGACGAGGGCCCCTTCGGTGGTGGCCAGCGGCACGTAGAAATCGCCACGTGCGAAAAGCCCGGTTACGCGCAGTGGTCCGATGATACCGACGGGGATGTGGGTGAACCCGATGAAATTCTCCGTCGCGCCCTGCATGGCTTCCGGTGCGATATCCGGCAGTTCGTGGTAAAGTGCCTCGGGGACGTGCCCCGCTGCCCGCAGAAATGCGCGGCGTCTGGCGAGACCGGCGGGTGAGCTGTCATTGCCGGCAGGAACGCGGTCCGGAAGTGGTGTCACCTGTGGATCGGCCCACGGCATCCCGGCGCGTAGCGCATCGAGATCGATTTCCCGTTCGAGCCCATCCAGAAACTGTGTGGTTCGACGCGCGGATTGCGGCATGGATGCTTCCCTCGTGTGGATACTTCTAGCAGACTCAGTCGTACGACGTCAATATTCAGACCCATCCGCAGCCGGCCGG
>CAYYJS010000081.1:0-9951 GCA_964472315.1 uncultured Victivallales bacterium
CGACGAAGTGTGGGACGAAGTGTGCAGCCGTCGTCCGCACCCAGTGAGTGCAGATTAAGGCGAACGATTAGGGCGAACGATTAAGGGAGCATCTCGTTGTTTCCCTAATCTTTCGCCCTAATCATTTGCCCTAATCTCTCCAAACAGGCGAAGTGCATGACCTTCTGGTAGACTTTCGGTCTCTCATGGCCAAAGAGCTCTGCCATACCTGCTGCTCCTATCCATACCACGCCACACTTCGTCGCTTTCTTCGTCCCACGCTTTGTCGTCTACGCTTCGTCGCAAGACTTTGTCGAGACTGCTCTCGGCCAGCCATCTCGCGACACAAAAATGTCTCTCATGCCCGCACGATGCCCGATACCCGGCTTGTCAGCCCATCCCGATTACGCCGGACCAATACAATTCCCCCCCCATAAACCCGGAAGCGCGCCGCAAAAGGTGTTGACGGGGTCCCGTGGATTCGGCGATAGTATTCGTGAAATATTTAACGATTGCCGAAGGTTGCCTGGAGTTCGCCCATGAACATGACCCCCGAAGTATTTGCGGCGATTCGCACGGAGCCCGAGCGCTGCCGCATGTGCTACACCTGCGTGCGCGAGTGTCCGGCCAAGGCGATCCGGATCATGGAGGGGCAGGCCCGCGTCGTGCACGAGCGTTGCATCGGTTGCGGCAACTGCGTGCGCGTATGCTCGCTCAAGGCGAAGCAGGTGGTCGATTCGACGCCCGCCGTGCGCGATTTGCTCGGGACGACCCATCGCGTGGCCGCCATGCTGGCGCCAAGCTTTCCCGCGGAGTTCGCCGACATCGAGCCGGAACGTCTCGTGGGCATGGTCCGTGCGCTCGGATTCGATTACGTCAACGAGGTGGCCTTCGGCGCCGATCTGGTCGCGCAAGCCTACCGGCGCCTGCTGGAAACGTCCGACCGGTCGTATATCGCCACGAGTTGTCCCGCCGTGGTCTACTTCGTGGAGAAGTACTGCCCGGACCTGGTCGACGCGCTGGCGCCGATCGTGTCGCCCATGGTAGCCACGGCCCGCTGCCTGCGCAAGCTGCACGGGCCCGACCTGCGGGTCGCGTTCATCGGTCCTTGCACCGCGAAGAAGCTGGAAGGCGCGGACGACCAGCTTGAGGGCGAGGTCGACGCGGTCATCACGTTCACCGAGCTGCGCGCCCTGTTCGCGGCGGCCGGCCTGCGGCCGGACGCGGTGACGCCACGCCCGTTCGACGAACCGCACGGCGGTCGCGGCGCGTTGTTCCCGCTGTGCGGCGGACTGCTCCAGGCCGCCAATATGACCGAGGATCTCGTCAAGGAGAACATCGTTACCGCCAGCGGACGCAGCTTTACGGACGCGATCAAGGAGTTCGGTGGCGGCGCCATGGAGACGCAGTTGCTCGAGGTCCTGGCCTGCGACGGCTGCGTGATGGGCGCGGGCATGAGCACGGACGCGCCCCAGTTCCGGCGCCGCAGCCTCGTCAGCCGTCACGTGCGCGAGAAATTGCAGGGTGAGAGCGAGGCGAAGTGGCGGGCGGCGTGCGAACGCTTCGCGGATGTCGATCTCCACCGCGCGTATTGCCGCCGGGATCAGCGTCTGGCCGCGCCCGCGCGGGACGAAATCGTCGCCATTCTCGAACGCATGGGCAAACACAAGCCTGAGGACGAACTCAACTGCGGCGCCTGCGGGTACGACACCTGCCGCGAGCATGCGATCGCCATCCACAAGGGGCTGGCGGAAAGCGAGATGTGCCTGCCGTACTTGATCGATCAGCTCAACAGCACCATCAAGCAGTTGGCCAGTACGCAGGAAGCGCTCATGCAGTCGGAACGGCTCGCCAGCATGGGCCAACTGGCCGCCGGCATCGCCCACGAGGTCAATAACCCGCTGGGGATCGTGCTCATGTATGCGCACCTGTTGATGGAGGCCATGGGCGAAGACAGCCCGAACGCCGCCGATGCGCGGATCATTGCCGAGCAGGCCGACCGCTGCAAGAAGATCGTCTCGGGGCTGCTGCACTTCGCGCGGCAAAACCGGGTCCTGCGCGAACCCACGGATATCCGGACCGTGGCGGAGCGATGCCTCACGGCCATCGTGACGCCCGCCAATATCCATATGGAGGTCGAACACCGGATGGCCGACCCGATCGCCGAGGTCGACGGCGATCAGCTCATCCAGGTGCTGACCAACCTGATGAGCAACGCCTATGCCGCCATGCCGCGCGGCGGCACGCTGCGCATCGTGACCTCGGATACGCCGGACACGGTCAGCATCGCCGTCAGCGATACCGGTACCGGCATCCCGCCCGAGTATCGCGCCAAGATCTTCGAACCTTTCTTCACGACCAAACACATCGGCACCGGCACCGGCCTGGGCCTGGCGGTGACATACGGCATCGTCAAGATGCACCGCGGGAATATCCGCCTGACCACCAACCATGACCCCGAAGTCGGACCGACCGGCACTACGTTTGTGATCGAACTGCCCCGCCGGGACGAGGAACACGAATAGCACCGGCATCGGGCGTCCGGCCAGGACGCCGGCCGCGAAGGAGCGAGACCATGACGACACTGCGAGTTCTGGTGGTCGACGACGAGGAAGGGATGCTCGCGGGCATCGAGCGCTCGCTGCGCGGATTCACGGTGGATGTCGACGATGTCGGCGTGCGCGTCGCCTTCGAGGTGGCCGTCGCCGCGAGCGGCGAGGAGGCGGTCGCGGCCATTCGCGGGTGCGTGCCGGACATCCTCCTGCTGGACTACAAACTTCCCGGCATGAACGGCCTCGACGTTCTGCGGGAAGTGGCGGACGTGAGCAGCCAGTTCCTGACGATCATGATCACGGCCTATGCGTCGATCCAGACCGCCGTGGCCGCGACGAAACAGGGCACGTACGATTTTCTGCCCAAGCCCTTCACGCCGGCCGATCTCAAGCACGCCGTGCGCAAGGCGGCCATCCGCCAGGTGCTGGCCCGCCGTGCCCGCGAGCTGCAGGAACAGAACCGCCGCGCGCGTTTCGAGTTCATCCGCGTCCTCGGACATGAACTCAAGGCGCCGCTGGCGGCCGTCAGCAGCTACCTCTACCTCCTGCGCGATCACACCCTCGGCGACAGCGTCGCCGCCTACGGCTCGGCGGTTTCCCGCAGTCTGGCGCGCCTGGACCAGATGCGCAAGCTGATCGTCGACCTGCTCGATATGACCCGGCTCGAGTCGGGCCAGAAACAACGTACGATCGAAACGGTCGATCTGGTCGCCGCGGTGACGGATGCCCTCGATGTCGTGCGCGAGGAAGCCGGTCGCCGCGGCATCGCCCTGCGTGTCGAAGCGCCGGACCATGTGCCTTTCCACGCGGACCGCGGCGAGATGGACATGGTGCTCAACAACCTGATCTCGAATGCCGTAAAGTACAACCGCGACGGCGGCTCGGTAACCGTGACGCTGGAGGCGGACGCCGGCGGCGTCCGCATGCGCGTCACGGACACCGGCATCGGGATGACGGCCGAGGAGGTCGCACGGTTGTTCGGCGAATTCGTGCGGATCAAGAACAGCCAGACGCGCGATGTCCTGGGCAGCGGCCTGGGACTGTCGATTCTCAAAAAGCTCGCGCAACTCTATGGCGGCGATGTGACCGTCGAAAGTACGCCAGGCGTGGGCAGTACGTTCTCGGTCCTGCTCAGAAACCCCGCCGAAGGAGCGACACCCACATGACCGCACCCGCCCTTACCTATCCCGATTTCGTCGATGCCGACCGGCTGCACACGCTGCTGGCGGGCGCCGGCGCGGACGACCCCGTCCGTATCCGGGACATCATCGCCAAGAGCATGAGCAAGGCGCCGCTGACGGTCGACGAGAGCGCGGCGCTCGTCGCCGTGCGGTCGCCCGCGCTGCGCGAGGCCATCCGCGAGGCCGCGCGCGAGCTGAAGCGGCGTGTCTACGGCAACCGTATCGTCATCTTCGCGCCGCTCTACATCGGCAACCACTGCATCAACGACTGCGTCTATTGCGCCTTCCGGCGCAGCCTGCGCTCGACGGTCCGCAAGACGCTGAACGACGAGGAATTGATCGCGCAGGTGTCGGCGCTGGAGGACCACGGCCACAAGCGGCTGATCCTTGTCTTCGGCGAACACCCGAAGTATGACCCTGAATTCATCGCGGACACGGTCCGCCACGTGTACGCCATCCGCCGGGGCCGCGGGGAAATCCGCCGCGTCAACATCAACGCCGCGCCGCTCGACCACGCCGGCTATCGGACGATCAAGGCCGCCGGCATCGGCACCTACCAGATCTTCCAGGAGACGTATCACCGCGACACCTATGGCCTGATGCATCCGTCTCAGACCCACAAGGGCGATTACGACTATCGTCTGCACGGGCTGACGCGCGCCTACGAAGCCGGCTGCGACGACGTCGGCATCGGTGCCCTGTTCGGGCTTTACGACTGGCGTTTCGAAGTGCTGGCCATGGTGGCGCACGCGCGTTTTCTCATGGACCGCTTCAACTGCGGTCCGCACACGATCAGCTTTCCCCGCATCCGCCCCGCGCACGGCGTGGTACTCGACGACCGCCACCGCGTCAGCGACGACGACTTCAAGCAACTCGTGGCGATCCTGCGCCTGTCGGTGCCCTATACGGGGATGATCCTCACCGCCCGCGAGCCGGCCGATATCCGGCGCGAGGTCATGGAGTTCGGCGTTTCGCAGATCGACGCCGGCACCCGCATCGAACTCGCCGGCTACACGCAGCCCGGCACGACGCAGGAACTGCGCCGCGAGCAGTTCGAGATCGGCGACCTGCGCTCGCTCGACGAGATCATGCTCGATCTCATCCGGCATGCGTATATCCCCAGCTTCTGCACGTCCTGCTACCGGCGCGGCCGCACCGGCGAGCAGTTCATGGAGTTTGCCGTACCGGGGTTCATCGAACGCTTCTGCACGCCCAACGCCCTGTTGACGCTGACCGAGTATCTGGAGGACTACGCCTCCGCCGCGACACGCGCCGAAGGCATCCGCCTCGTCGAACGCGAACTGGCCGCCATGGGCGATACGCCCGCGGCCGCCGAACTGCGCGGCCGTCTCGCGCGTATCCGCGACGCCGGCGAACGCGACCTTAACTACTGAGACGGAGGCCGTACCCACCATGACCGAGCCGACACGCATCGAGCGCGATCTTCTTGGCGCGCGCGAAGTCCCCGTCGGCGCGCTGTACGGCGTGCATACGGTGCGCGCCGTGGAGAATTTTCCCCTGGCCGGCCGTCCCGTCCGGCGCGAACTCGTGCATGCCTACGGCGCCGTCAAACTGGCCGCGGCGGAAACCAACCACGCGCTCCGGCCCTGGAACGATGCCGTCTTCGCCGCCATCCGGCGCGCCTGCGAAGAGATGATGCGCGGCGATCTCGACGTGCACATGGTTGTGGACGCCTTGCAGGGAGGCGCGGGCACATCCACGAACATGAACGTCAACGAGGTGCTGGCCAACCGCGCCCTGCAACTGCTCGACCGCGCCCCCGGCGCCTATGACACGGTCGATCCGCTGTCGGATATCAACCGCCACCAGTCCACCAACGACACCTATCCGACGGCGCTGAAGATCGCGGCCATCCGCGGCCTGCGCCGGCTCGAAGCGAGCCTGATCGAATTGCTGACCGCCTGCCAGGAGAAGGAACAGGCGTTCGCCGCCATCGTGAAGGTCGGACGCACGCAACTGCAGGACGCGGTGCTGACCACGCTCGGGCGGACGATGGGCGCCTATGCCGAAGCCTTCGGCCGCGACCGGTGGCGTGTGCGCAAATGCGAGGAGCGCCTGCGTGTGGTCAACCTGGGCGGTACCGCCATCGGCACCGGAATCGGCGCGCCGCGGCGCTACGTGTTCCGGGTTGTGGACAGCCTCAACCGCATTACGGGTCTCGGCCTCGCGCGCGCGGAGAATCTGCTCGAATGCACGCAGAATCAGGACGCCTTTGTGGAAGTCAGCGGCATCCTCTCGGCCTGCGCGACGAACCTGCTCAAGGTCTGCGGCGATCTGCGCCTGATGGCCTCAGGACCCGAGGCGGGACTCGGCGAACTGCGCCTGCCGTCCCGGCAGGCCGGGTCGTCGATCATGCCGGGCAAGGTCAACCCGGTCATTCCGGAGGCCGCGACGCAGGCCGCCCTGGCCACGCTGGCGAACCACCAGGCCATCGCGCAGGCCTGCGGCCTGGGCTGCCTCGAACTCAACCCGTTCCTGCCGCTCGTGGCCGATCGGCTCCTCGACAGCCTGTCCCTGCTGGATGCCGCCGCGCGGACGCTGGCCCGCTATTGCATACAGGGGTTGACGGCGCGCCCCGACGTGTGCCGACGGCATGTGGCGAGTTCGACGGCCACGCTGACGTCCGTGGCCGGCGCCCTGGGTTACGAAGCGGCCGAAGCCCTGGCCGCGATGGATGACGGCACGGATATCCGTACGCGCGTCGTCGCGCGCGGCCTGCTGACCGAAGCCGCGTTCGACGCCCTGACCTCGCCGGAAGCGGTCATGCGTCTCGGCGACCCCGAGGGAGGCGAACCATGCTGACCACCCCGCGCGGCATGCGCCTCCATATCTCGCTTTTCGGCCGGCGCAACGTCGGCAAGTCCGCCTTCCTGAACGCCCTGACCGGACAGGATGTGGCGATCGTGTCCGAGGTGCCGGGGACCACGACCGATCCGGTCGAAAAGGCCATGGAACTGCTGCCCATCGGCCCGGTGCTGCTCACCGATACCGCCGGGCTGGACGATCCGGGACACCTGGGCGGACAGCGGGTGCGCAAGTCGGAAGAGGCCATGCGGCGCACCGATGTGGCCATCGTCATCGCCGACGGCGCGGACTGGGGCGATTTCGAACAGGCGCTCGTGGAACGTCTCGCCAAGCAGGCGATACCCGTGATCGTCGCGTTCAACAAGAGCGACCTCGGCGAACCGACGGCGCGCGCGCGGGCGGATGTGGAACGGCTCGGCGTGCCCGCCGTATGCACGAGCGCCACGCGCCGCGAGGGGTTCACCGCCGTGCGCGAGGCGCTGGTGCGTGTCGTGCCGGAGGATTTCCTCGAACCCCCGCCCCTGGTCGGCGACCTTGTCGCGCCGGGCGAGCTGATCGTGCTTGTCGTGCCGATCGATCTGGAGGCGCCAAAGGGGCGTCTGATCCTGCCCCAGGTGCAAACCATCCGCGACGCGCTGGACCACGATGCGCGCGTCCTGGTGGTGAAGGAACGCGAGCTGCGCGAGGCGCTCGAGGGACTCAAACGGCCGCCCGCGCTCGTGGTCACCGATTCGCAGGCCTTCCTGAAAGTGGCCGGCGACACACCCGCGGATGTGCCGATGACCTCGTTTTCCATCCTGTTCGCGCGCGCCAAGGGCGACCTGGCGACGTTCGCCGAGGGCGCGCGCGCGATCGACCGTCTGCGCACCGGCAGCCGCGTGCTGATCGCGGAAGCCTGCACGCACCATCCCGTCGGCGAGGACATCGGGCGGGTCAAGATCCCGCGCTGGCTGACGCAGTACGCGGGTGGCCGGCTGGATGTCGCCGTGACGAGCGGCCGCGACTTCCCCGCCGACCTCGCGAGCTATGCGCTGGTGGTGCATTGCGGGAGCTGCACCATGAACCGGCGCGAAGTGCTCTCCCGGATCCTGCAATGCCGCGCCGCCGGTGTCCCGATCACGAACTACGGACTGGCCATCGCCTATTCGCTGGGCATCTTCGAACGCGCCCTGGCACCGTTCCCCGGCGTGCTCGAATGTCCACCTACGAACGGGAGAGGGGATCGGTGAACTGTCGAAGCGTTGGACATGACGCAGAAGCTGACGATCAAGACGGTCGTGGGTTTTGTGTTCGCGCACAACGAACCAAGTGTCAGACTCGGATACGCTTAAATGGTTTTACTTACTCGATTCCATCCCCAAGCCGGATTGGTCAAAAGATAGTCCATTGGTCATTGGACGGCATCGATGGCAACGGCGGGGGGCAACGCGCTGGGCTCGGAGGCGGCTCGGCGCAGCCTCGCCCTCCAGGGGGAGGGGAGCGTTGGAGAGAGTGCCAGGCATGTGAGAAACCCCTTGATATCCGCGTCCGTGGCGGATTCCAGCGTCCGTTGCTCCAGCCAATGGGCGAAGCGCCAAGCGCCGTCCCGGTAGGTCATTTCCGTGCGCCACTGGTACTGTCCCAGGCGCAGGCGCGCCACGAGTTCCCGTTCCCAACCGATCCTGCCGATATCCATCTTCTTGTGTATTAAGGCTGAGTGGACCTAACTAAGCCCCGTTGGCAAAGGAATGATCATGAAGAAAGTCATCACCTGTCTTGCCGTTGCTGTCCTGCTTTCAGGATGTGGCGGCACACGTACCCATGACGTGGCCGATGTGACAAAGGCCGAAGTGATTGTTCTGAAGAACACGCCCGGGCAAGGCCCGGTTCATTCCCTTTCTGTTACCGGCTCCGGAGAGATTCAAGGCGATGCCGAAATCAGTCTTATCCTGAACGGTGGCCCGTACAGGACGGAGAAACTGTCAGGCAAAGTCGAGTTCCAATGGGGAGGTGACTGGTATTCCGATCAAGCGGAGATCCGCTATACCCCGACATCGGTCACGGGCGGCACTCTAAAGTTGAAGCATGGGTTTAACGATTGAGAGATATGCCAACCAGCGCAGGCAGAGTACGCTCGCAAGCTCGCGCCCCTGCTGCGTGTCGTTCGGCAGACGGAAATGAGTGAACACCGCTTGACGTAGATACGGGCTGTATATACAGTATTGCCAATGAAGTTCACATGGGACGAGGAAAAGAATGCGATCAACCGGCAAAAGCATGGGATCGACTTTGATGACGTCTCGACGGTTTTCGAGAAGCCCATGGTGACGTTCGTTGACCAGAGAGAAGAGTATGGAGAGGATAGATGGGTGGGAATTGGATGGCTTCGCGACATTCTGGCGGTGATTGTGTTCACCGAGCCTGATGTCGAGATCATCCGGATCATCTCCGCCCGAAAGGCAAAACGACATGAAGCACACATCTACAAGCAAGAAATCCGGAACTGACTGGACCCGGCTACGCGGGATGAAGGATGAGGACATTGATGTCACTGATATTCCAGTGATTGACCGCTCCATGCTGAAGAAGATGGTCATTCGGGTGCCTGAGAAAAAATCGCCGGTATCAATTCGGCTCGATCCCGGCGTAATTGAATGGTTTCGGCGGCAGGGACAAGGATACCAGACACGGATCAATGCGGTGCTTCGATCCTATGTCGAGGCACATTCGCATTGATCCTCAAGCAGAACCGCCCAGCCAATTCATGCGACGCTTTACAGCGCGCCTGATTGGCGACGTTCGACGGATAGGAGAATCAAGATGATCCAAACCGTGATAACACCAGCCGCAGGGAAACGACTGATTGCCAAATCGCTTGCCAAACATCCGGCGATTCTCGCCGCGCTTCAGTCCGGCACTGTTGTCGTTGTCGCGGGAACGACCAATGGCTATGTGGCCGAGGAGTTGCTGGACGCATGCGGCAATGTGGAGGATTTCTCGCGTAAACGATTCTTTCGAGGAATCACACTGCCACCATGTGAAGAGGCGACCGATACCGGTCGGTTACCGGACGAGAACCGGTTCCCCGGCGATGTTGTGATCCAAAAGGGGACATGGCTGAAGGGCAAGACCATATTCGATGTTATTGATGACCTGAAGCAAGGTGACGTGATTGTAAAAGGTGCCAATGCCGTTGACCTTTCGCGGAAGCAGGCTGGCATCCTGATTGGACATCCGAAGGGTGGTACAGTCGTAGCGGCACTCGGATACGCTTAAACGGTCTTACTTACTCGATTCCATCCCCAAGCCGGATTGGTCAAAAGATAGTCCATTGGTCATTGGACTTGAGTGTTGATCGGGCGCATTTGCGATTGGGTGAAGTCATGGACATTCGCCGTTGTTCCCCTGGGAGCGCGGGCGTCTCGCCCGCAGTT
>CAYYJS010000082.1:0-9828 GCA_964472315.1 uncultured Victivallales bacterium
CCCGGTCGGCACTTTTTTCGCGCCAGTGGGTGAGCCTATGGGATGCTAGTGAATCGCCGTATATGAATTCACATGATGGTGTACTGCGCGACGCGGGAAGGGTGTGAGCGGGTGTTTACCTCCGCACCTTCATCGGAGAGGGGGGAAGGGTGACCCACCGTCTGGCGCCCGGAGGCTACGGGGAGGGGACGGGGAGAGGGGAGGTGGCGATCGGAATCAGGCGGCACGATGGGCTGCGGCGTGCAACATGTCGTCTTCGTACTGGCGTGCCACCTGGGACGAAAATGCGGCCGCCATGTCATTGTCGCGGACGAGGATTCGGCGACCGCAGAGCGCCTCGAATGCCAGCACGGCGCCCGCATGGTTAAGGTCTATCAAGTCCAAGTCGGGAATCGCACTCAACCTGGCCGCCATCTCATTGTAGAATGCGTAAAACTCAAGATGGGTCAACTCGGGCGACAACAAGACCCCGATATCGACATCACTGCCCTTCCGAACCGTTCCGTCCCTGGCCGAACCGAAAATAACGGCCAAAACGACCCGTCGATCAGCCGCCAACGCGGCCGTGAGCGCGGCCATATCCAGTTTCATACCGCACCTGCTACTTCGTCCCGGAAGGCGGCAAGGTCGTCGAGATGGTTGGATAGAATGCCGGCCAGAACGGTCGAATCTACCTGTTCGTAACGGTGGACCACAAAATTGCGGAACTGAATCATGGCCCGGTACCGTTCAGCGGATGCGATTATTCCCATCGCCTCCAGACTCCTGATGGCGTCGAGAGCGCTGGGGGCGGGTTGCCGCCCTTCCAGTGAAAGTATTCGTTGGGCGACGTCAACCACGACCTCGACGCAGATCTGAAGCGCACGCTCGATGCCATGTTTCAGAAAGTGGTCGCCATTCAACCGCGCCGTCGTCAACTCTCCTAACGCCCGCAAGCGCGCGACCTCATCGTCCATGACGGAGAATTTCTTTAGAATCACACCGTTGTACTTCACAGACTCAAGTTAGCATCCGGCCGCATGCGAGTCAACGCGAGCTGTCTCCCGGCGGCGGTCCGATCTACGATTCATCGCCGTGGCATGGGCATCTTGCCCATGAATCACGGGCGTCCATGCGCGGCGTTGCGCGCGATGCGGCAATGGAGTAGCGTGGGACATTATTCACGCGGAGGTGTGCGATGCGACGATTGCGGTGGGTTCTGACGGCGTGGGTCCTGGGTGCGGTGGCGACGCGGGGGGCGGTGTTTCAGTACACCGTGCCGGTCGAGACCGGCAAGAGCGGCAGCACGGCGTTTCTCTGGGTGCCGGCCGAAGCCAGAGCGCTACGCGGCGCGGTCATGGCCGGCATGACGCTGATGGAGCGCGAGTTCGTCAAGGACCCGCTGATCCGTGCGGCGTGCGCCGACCAGCGCCTCGCGATCGTGTTCCTCAAGTGCGGCCTCGGAGGCGCGGACCTGCAGAAGGTGCTGGACGACCTGGCGAAGGCGTCCGGATACCGCGAGTTGTCGGTGGCCCCGCTGCTGTTTGTCGGTCACTCCGCGGGCGGCCCGCAGGCCCGCGATTGCGCGGTGAAAATGAGTGCGCGCTGCTTCGGCCTGGTCCAGTACCGCGGCGGCGGACCGTGGGGCGCCCCGCCGGTGGCGCCGGGAATTCCCACGCTGCTCCCTACGCTCCAGGCTCCGCCAGCGCGATGGTGCTGTCGCGCAAGTCGAAACGGGGCACGGTCGGCCGAGGCGGCTGCGCCAACGGAGCGCGGAAATACCCGTCCTGCAGGTTGCGCCCCCACAGGACCGCGAAATCCGGGACGGTGTCCCGGTTGAACAACTTCCGCTCGTAGAGGTCCATGCTGCCATTGGCCGCCTTCAGCGCGAACCGCCATTCCTCGGGAGTCGCAACCCGACCCGCGGCATCGACTGGCGGCCAGTCCACGCGCAGCCCGTCAATGACCAGCCCGCGGACGTTCTCCGCGACCACCGCGCCGCGCGCCACGCGCGCGTCCGGGTTCCGGTTCGCGAACTGTGCGCCGCCGATGCCGGCGCCGATCGGATCGGGATCGTCCATCGTGGGATAGATCAGGTGAACGTCGCGCAGCGTGAGGTTCTCCAGCATGAGGCCCTTCTCGGCCGTCAGCAGGATCCGCCCATCCGTGCGGCAGACAACGTTCGAGATGCTCACGTTGCGGATGCCGCACGCCGTCCGCGCCGGGTCCGCCGGGGGCCGACCGTCCGGCAAACCGGTGTAGCGCGCCTCGATATGGATCGGACGGTTCATCATCAGGGGGCCGCGCGTGTCGCAGACGATGTTGGAGATCGTCACGTCCTCGACGATGCAGCCGTCGTTGGCATAGAGCGCCACGGCCCGCGAGCACTCGTATACCACGCTGTTCGAGAAGGCGATCTGGCGGAAGAGTCCGAACGCCTCGCCGGTCTTGAACGCGGCGCAGCGCGTCCGGATCACGCAGTTGGTGACGGTCACGCGTTCGCACGATCGCTCGCCCGGGTAGGTCTTGAGGCAGACCGCGTCGTCGCAGCATGAGATGTCGCAGTCGCTGATCATGACGTCGTGGCAGCCCGTGATGTCCATGCCGTCATTGTTGGGGCCCATCAGGTTGCTGGTCAATTTGACCCCGCGTATCCAGACGCGGTCGCAGTCGAGGGTGTGGAGCGTCCATCCGCCCGAGTTCGTGAGGTGTACGTCCTCGACGCGCACGTCCCGCGAGAACCGGATTTCGACCATTGGACTGGGCCGGCCCGAATGCGCGTCCGGTGCCCGGATCCACATCAGGCGGCCGCGTTCCGGGTTCGGCGCGTGCATGGGATACTCCTCGAGGCGCGGTCCGACCGTCGGCTCCCAGAAGGCGGGGCCGTTGCCGTCGATGGTGCCCTGGCCGCGGATCGTGACATTCTGAACGCCGTCGGCGACTATCAGATGATAGCCGGTCCGGTCCCCGATGACGCCGCGCGTCAGGCGCACGTAGTCGGACAGGCGGGGCGACCCGAGCAACGTCGCCCCCGGCATCAGTTCGAGCACGGTGTTGGAGCGCACGAACACCGTGCCGGTCATGAACGTGCCGGGCGGTACGAGGACGACTCCGCCGTCCGCCACCGTGTCCATCGCGCGCTGAATCGCGTGGGTGTTCAGTGTGCTCCCGTCGCCAACCGCGCCGTAGGTTGTGATGTCGTGTGTATAGAGTTTACTCATTGCGTACTCCTGGTATGGGCGTGAACGCAGGGGACATAAGTCGCCAATGGCAGGGCAGTATATGGAACCGGAAACCGAAAACAAGAGCGGGGTGCAACCCAGAGCAATTGCAATTGCTGGAGGATTAAGGCGGCGGCTTGCGATTCGATGGAGGGTCGCGTACGATTCGCGCCCTATGAATGACGGTTCCGCATCCGGGCCCGACGCGCTCTATCCGGGAGGCTACCGCGAGACGCTGCGCGTCGCGTGGCCGCTGATTGTCAGCATGGGGTCGTTTACCCTGATGCAGTTCGCCGACCGGCTGTTCCTGGCGTGGTACGATACCGTCGCCATCCAGGCCGCGCTGCCGGCGGGCATCCTGTCCTTCACCCTCATCAGCCTGTTCATGGCCGTGGCGGGGTACGCCGGCACGTTTGTCGCCCAGTACCACGGCGCCGGCGACCGCGATGGATGCAGCCGCGCGACGGCCCAGGGCCTGTGGATCGCACTGCTCTCGTGGCCGCCGATGCTGATTCTGTTGCCCGTCGGCCAGGCGATCCTGCGCGTCAGCGGGCACCCGGCTGACGTCCTGGCCGCGGAACTGGGCTACTACACGATCCTCATGTGGGGCAGCCTTGCCGTGCCGCTCGGTGCGGCCGTCGGCGGGTTTTTCAGCGGCCGCGGCGATACCGCCACCCAGATGTGGGCAACGGTGGCGGGGAATGCGGTCAACATCGCGCTCGACTACGGTCTGATCTTCGGCGCGCTGGGGCTCCCCCGCATGGGCATCCGCGGCGCGGCCATCGCCACGGTGATCGGAGGGGCCGTGACGCCGGCGATCCTGCTGGGCATCTACGCGGGCCGGCGGCTCCAGCGCGAGTATCGGACGCGAACGCTGTGGCGACCCGACCTCGCCCTGATGGGCCGCATCGTCCGCTTTGGCCTGCCGGCCGGGCTGCAGATCTTCAGCGACGTGGGCTCCTTTACTCTATTTGTGCTGCTGACCGGGCGCCTCGGGGGAGTGTCGCTCGCGGCGAGCAACATCGCCTTCAGCATCAACAACCTGGCGTTCATGCCGCTGCTGGGCATGAGTACGGCGGCGTCCATTCTCGTGGGCCAGTACCAGGGCCGGCGGCGCGGCGATCTGGCGGCGCGCGCGGGATGGACGGCGCTGAAGGTGGGGGCCTTCTACATGATCCTCATCGGCGCCACCTTCGTGCTGTTCCCGGCACAGTACTATGCGCTGTTCGGCGCCCGCCGCGACGGGGTCGACGCGGCGGCGTTGCTGCCGGTCGGGCGGTGGCTGCTGCTGATGATGGCCGGTTGGGGCCTGCTCGACACGGTCAACCTCGTGCTGTCCGGGGCGCTGAAAGGCGCCGGCGACACACGCTTCGTGATGATCTACTTCATCGCCATGGCGTGGGGGTTCTGGCTCCCCGGCGAGTTCGCGATTCTGCTCAACGGCGGCGGCATCCTGGCGGCTTGGTTCTGGCTGATGATCTACGTGATCGTGCTTTCCGCGGGCTTCCTGTGGCGCTGGCGCAGTGGCCGCTGGAAGAGCATCGAAATGATCGAGCGGGCGGCCGCCCCGTTGCCGTTGCCACCGCCGCACGCCGGCGCCGAAGGGCTGCTGACGGGCGAATGAAGCGTGCGGCGCACGCGATTGCAGACGTGACGATGGTCCAGGGCTGGACACGGCGATGGTGGTGGTCTAGGATGCGCCGATGTCGCTCAATCAGGAAGTTCGCCAGCATGCGGCGTCCGATGACGTGGCCACGGTGTTGGCCGCTTACGGCCGGCGCGTGACGCAAGCCGGGCTGAGCGCCGGCACCGGCGGCAACATCAGCGCGCGCGATGGCCATATCGTCTGGATGAAGCCAGGCGGGTTGGCGATGGACGAACTGACGGCCGGCAACCTGTGCGGACTCGATCTCGACAGCGGTCGGCAGATTTGCGGCGGAGGGGTGCCGACATCCGAGTTCAACATGCACCTGGCGGTCTACCGCGTGCGCGCGGATGTGCAGGCCGTCTTCCATGTGCACCCGCCGTGGTTGTCAGGCGTCGTCAGCGCCGGCATCGCCTTCCGTCCGCTGGTCGCCGAGACCGTATTCTACCTCGGCCGCCTCGTCGCCATCCCTTACGTGACGCCCACGACACGCGCCCTTGCCGATGCGGTCGCGGGCGTCGTGGCGACCGCCGATTCGGTCTTGATGCCGAATCACGGTTTCCTGGCCACGGGCGGCACGATTCGCGAGGCCTTCCATCGGTGCGCCGTGGCCGAGGATTCGGCCAAGGCGCTCGTGGCGGCGCGCGTCATGGGCTCGCCGCGGTATCTGACCGACGATGAAGTCGCGGCCATCCGTGCGTTGGGTGGCGTGCGTGTGAAGGATGAGGAGGGACGATGACGACGCAACGCGTGCTGGCGGTGGACCTCGGCGCATCCGGGGGCAAATGCTTTGTGGGCAGTTTCGCCGATGACGGGTTCTCGATGGCCGAAATCCATCGGTTTGCCTACGAGGGGACGTCTTTTTTCGCCGCCGACCGTCGCGGACAAGTGACGGAACGCGTGTTCTGGGATGACGTGTTCATCTATCGGAATATGGTCGAAGGGCTGCATGCCTACCGTCGTGACGTGGCGCCGACACTCGACGCGATCGGCATCGATACCTGGGGCGCCGACGGGCAGTTCTTCACGGCGGACGGCGACATGCTGGGCCGCGTGTACTGCTATCGCGATCACCGCCTGGACGACATGATCGCGCAGGTGAAGGCACGGATGGACGCCGAGCGGATCTACGGCATTACGGGCATCCATTTCCAGCCGTTCAACATGACCAACCAACTCCTCTGGTTCATGCGGAACCGGCCGGAACTCGTCATGCCGGGGGTGTTCTTCCTGCCGGTGCCGTCCATCTTCTACTACTACCTCGGCGGCGGGCGGCATGTGGATTCGTCGTGGGCCAGCGTGACCCAACTCATGGATGCGGCGACGAAATCGTGGAGCCCCGAGATTCTCGACGCGTTGGGCATCCCGGCGCGGGTGATGCCCGCCATCGTGGCGCCCGGCACCCCTATCGGCACGATGCGCCGCGAACTGTCCGAACGGCTGTCCCTGAACCCGGCGCCGCTGGTGGCCGTGGCCGCGCATGACACGGCCAGCGCGTTTGCCGCCGCCCCGGTGGCCGATCCGGCCCGGGCGCTGATCGTCAGTTCGGGCACGTGGTCGCTCGTCGGCAAACTGGTCGACAAGCCCTTTACGACGCCCGAAGCCATGCGTGTCAACCTGAGCAACGAAGGCGGCATCGGCAACGTGCGGCTGTTGAAAAACTGCATGGGCGGCTGGCTGGTTCAGGAACTCCGACGCGTCTGGCGTCTGGCCGACGGACGCGAAATGGACTGGAAGACGATGGATGAGATGACCCGGCAGGCGCCGCGGTTTTCGGCGTTGATCGACCCGGACGATGCCGGTTTCTACAATCCGCCCGACATGGAGCGCGCGATCGCCGAGTTCTGCCGGCGGACGGGGCAGCCGGCGCCGGCGGACCGCGGCACCTTTATGCGGGTCGTCTACGAGAGCCTGGCGTTGAAGTATCGGCTGATCGACGAGCAGATTTGCGGCGTGACCGGAACGACGACCGAAGTGGTACACATCGTGGGCGGCGGGTCGCGGAACATCCTTCTCAACCAGTTCACGGCGGACGCGACGGGGTTGCCCGTGGTGGCCGGGCCGGAGGAAGCGACGGCCGTGGGCAACATTATGGTGCAGGGGATCGGTATCGGGCGCTTCGCGTCCATGGCGGAGGCGCAACCAGTCATCCGGCAGGCGTTTCCGATCCGCGAGTACAAACCCCGCGAGGCCGAAGCGTGGGGCGCGCCGTATGCGCGGTTCCGGGAGCTCTGCGGCGCATGAGGAGGGCGTGCAGGTACGGGTGGTGCGCGGTGCTGTCGCTCGCGCTCATACTGACGTTCCGGGCGCCGGGCCATGCCGACTGGGAGATGGACCACGCGGACTACGAGGAGCCCGCCGGCGCCAGCTTTGCGTTTCTGCTCAATCCGGCGGACGACATCTACGGGATCAGTGTCGGCAGCGGTGTCTGGTTGAGGGGCACGCCGGTGTTCGGCGACTACTTCATCCGGCTGTACCATAGCGGGATCGAGGATACGGTCTATTCCGGCATCGGGATGACGTTCCGACTGATGCCGCACTGGCGGCTGGCGCCCTTCATCGGCGTCGGCGGGAGTTACGACTACAGCTTGTCGAACCCCGGCGAGACCAACACCGTCGGTTCGGCGGGCGTGGGCGTGGGCACGATGGCGGAGCCGATCGACCGCGGCGACTCGTTCTGGGCGGGGCATGTCGAGTCCGGTGTGCGTCTCTGGCTGGCCAACCGTGTCGGTCTGCTGGAAGTGTTCGGGCGCTTCACATGGACGTCATTCGAGGAAGACGACCGCGATTTCTGGTTGATGGGGATCGGCACGGGCATGGGGTTTTGAGGCGCGCCGGCTTGGATGCGAGGCCGGCACAGGGGAAAGAGGGGCGGCAATGACGCGCGCGTTGATCGGGGACGAGCTGGAGATTCTGGCGCAGGCTGTCACGGCGAGCACCGTGGATTCGGTTTTCTGCAAGGACACGGACTACCGCTACACGTATGTGAACCCTCACATGGAGGCGTTGCTCGGGCGGACGTCGGAGGGGCTGCTCGGCCGGCGCCCGGAAGACGTGTTCGGTCCCGAGGATGCCGCGATCGTTCGAAGTCTGGATGAGCGTTGTTTTGCCGGCGAGCCGGTTGACGAGACCCGGGTCATCACGGTCGATGGTCGGGCGCATACGTTCCACACGGTTCAGACGCCGGTGCGCGATGGGCAGATGCGGGTCATCGGCGAATGCGGGTTCGTGCGGGACGTTACCGCGCTGCTGGATGCCAGACAGGCGCTGATGGACTCGCGCGACATGCTGGCCACGGCCGAATCGGTGGCGCACATCGGGAGCTGGCGCTGGGATATGGCGACCGGCGGGATCACCTGGTCGGACGAGATGAAGCGTATCTGCGGCATCGATCCCGCCGACTTCGGCGACGACGCCATGGCGGTCATCGGCGCGTGCGTGCACCCCGAGGACCGTGTCGTGGTCGAACGCGCCATGCGGCGTGCGCTGACGGTGGCGCAGGCGTTGCCGATCGAGTATCGCGTGGTCCATCCGGATGGCCGCATCCGCATGATCCGGGCGGAGGGCCGTGTGATGCGCGATGCGAAGGATGCGCCGGTCGCGCTCGTGGGTTGCGCCCATGACATCACCGATCGGTTCGCATCGGAGCGCGCGCTCGATCAGGCGCGGACGAAACTCGTACAGGCCGAACGGTTTGCCGCCATCGGGCGGGTTGCGACGGGCGTGTCGCACGAACTGCGCGAGCCGCTGTCGGCGATTTCACGGTTGTCCGAGACGATCGAGTATGCCGCCGCGGCCTGTGGCGCGTGCGCGGAAGTCTGTCGCGAAGCCTCGCAGGTGGTTCGTGCGCATGCCGATGCCTGCCTGCTGTTCCTCGAGGATTTCCAAGGTGAAGTGCGTCGCGGTGCCGGCGACACCGTCCTTGTGAACCTGTGTCGGGCCGTCGAGGGCGCGTTGGCCGCGCGCGCCGCCGATCCGCGTCTGTCGGAACGGCGGTGCGTGCGTGGGGATGGGAACGTGACGCTGGAGGACTTGACGGCGATGCGGATGGACGCGCGGGCATATGCCGGCGCGTCACGCGGGAGCGATCCCGAGATGTTCGTGCGCGGAACCGCGGGCCAGTTGGAGCGGGTGCTCGCGCACCTGATCGGGAATGCCCTGGATGCGACGAAGCCCGGCGATGCGATCGTTGTCGGCTGCCGCCGCGACGGCGACGGCGCCGTGCTGTGTGTCGCCGACAACGGCGAGGGGATCGCGGCGGAGCGGATCCGGTACATATTCGAGCCCTTCTACTCGACGCGCGCGTCGAGCAGTGAAGGCATCGGGCTCTGGTCCAGCCGTCGCATCATCGAAGGCATGGGTGGCCTGATTGCCTGTCAGAGCGAGGTTGGCGTCGGGACGATCATGCGCATCTGGCTCCCGGTCGCGCGTCCGGAATCGCGGCGCGAGGCGGTCCCGGCGGCGCCCGCGGGAGCGTAAGGACGCGGGCCTGTCTCTCTGCCTTTCGCCGTGAGACAGCGGGCGCACAGCGCCACGCTGTACTGCGACTGCCAGTTTCTGGTTTCTGGTTTCGGGCTTCGGGCTTCGACCACCGGGGGATGGCGAATTCGGCGGAAATGCGGGTGACCATAGCACCCCATCTGCCGACCTTTCGGAGGGTTCGCGGACACAAGTCCAGCTCACCCTCCGAAATGCCGACATCTGGGGCACTCTGATCACCCGTATTTCCTCAATCCGAATTCGCCACCCAGTTGCCCCCGTGCGTGGCCTGGGAAGGCCACGCACGGTTTCCCCATTCCGACGGGAGTAGGCACGGATCTCCGAGACGTGCCCCGGCCGACGGCCGGCCGCGCTTCGCGCGGCGTGCGCCTCGGAATGTCCAATATCCAACACTCAAGTCCAATGTCCATCGCCTGAACGTTGGGCGTTCCATCGCCTGAACGTTGGGCGTTCCATCGCCTGAACGTTGGGCGTTCCTTGTTG
>CAYYJS010000083.1:0-9740 GCA_964472315.1 uncultured Victivallales bacterium
AACACCCTGACGTTGGGCGAGACGGTGAAGGTGCTTGAACTGGGGCTGACCATCAGCGGGAAGTCGCTCCGGGAGCACCAGGAAGTCTATGGGCACGCACGCGCGATTGATCTGATCTACCGGATGATCGAACAGCCCGCCGTGACGGAGCAGGATCTGTTCGACTTGCACCGCGCGGTGATGGACAAGACGGCCATGGATATCATGAAGCCGGTGGGGGCATGGAAGCAGGACTTCAACGGCACTACCGGGGTGATCGACGGCAAGAGCGTCTACATGGAGTATGCCGCTCCATCCGATGTCCCGCACCTGATGGAGCGATGGCTGGCCGATTGCAATGGAAGCCCGGCCGGTATCGCGAAACCGGTCGCTGCGGCTCGGGTCTATGCGCGAGCCCACATGAGTTTTCTCCGTATCCATCCTTTCTTTGACGGCAATGGCCGCGTTGCCAGACTCATTGCCAACCTGCCCGTGCTGCGTGGCGGCTATCCGCCCGTCGTGGTTCCCCGAGAACGGCGAACCGACTACATCGATATCCTCTGGGAATACCAGAACGCGGTCGGGCCGATCAAACGCGGATCCCGCCTTCTTCCACCACATCCAGCCTTGCGCCGTTTTGAGACCCTTGTGCTCCAGGAGTGGGCGCCGACCGTGAAGCTGGTCGAAGAGGCCCGCCATCGCGATGTATCGCGGCGCGCGGGAATCAGGGCCGGTTCTGAAGATGGTTGACGATTGCCGGAAGTACCCGAAATCCATGCGACATGCCGAAGATACCGGTTGTCCTGGTTATCAGACGTCCGCCATTGCGAGATCCGTTTTGTGACCTTATTGTGGTTGATATGTGATCCGAATATGGTACTCTTTTGAAGCCATATGAGGAGAATGCCGGATGAAATTCATGTCTGCCAGGGAGTTTCGTGTGAACACAGCGACGATGCGCCGCGACTTGGACCGTGACGAGGAAGTCGTGCTCACGGCCAACGGGCGCCCCTTCGCTATCGTGTCCGCGGTGCGTCCCGAGTCTTTCGACAAAGAACTGCGGGCGATCCGCGGCGCGAGAGCCAGGGTGGCGCTGGAGCGGGCGCGCGAAAGCGCGGCACGGTCCGGTACAGCGGAGATGCCAATGGCGGAGATCGATACGATCGTCAGAGACACCCGCCGGGCCAAGAGCAAGGCATGAAAGTCGTGCTCGACACCAACGTGCTGGTTTCCGGATTGATGACGAAAGAAGGAACCTGCGCCATCATTCTCAACCTGCTGAGCGACGACCGTATCACGGCGGTCCTTGACACCAGGATCACGGACGAGTACCGACGCGTATGCGCGGAGCCGCGATTGTATCTCGATGCCGGGGCCGTTCGGGATTTTCTGCACTTCCTAAACGACTGTGCCGAGAATGTCACCGCGATGCCCCTCAAGGCTGACCTGCCCGATCCAGACGACCTCCCCTTTCTGGAGGTGGCGGCGGAGGCGCATGCCGTTCTGGTGACGGGGAACAAGAAGCACTTTCCAAAAGAGGCCGCGGGCGCGGTCCAGGTCGTGAGCCCCAGGGAATTCCTGGACATGCTGCGTGTGAACTGAAGCTCTCGGCTATCGCTTGGCCGATTTCAGCAGCGTCTCGAGGTCCTCCCTCACGGCCTGCAAGTCCTCCTCGTGCTCGACTTCGTCCTGCAGGATCTGCAGGGCCATGTTGTAGGTCACGGGGTCCTTGGTCATCGTGAGGTTGATCAGCTTCTTGTAGGTCATGATCGCGCACTGCTCGCCCTCGATATTCTGGTCGAGCACTTTCTTGACGAACGGATCGTCCGGCGCCGCGTAGCCGCAGTTGGTGTGCTTGTACCATTCCTCGGGCTTCGTCACGGGGGTGCCGCCAAGCTGAATAATCCGCATGGCGAGCATGTCGGCGTGCCGCAGCTCGTCGGCCGCGTGCTGGATCAACTCGGCGATCACGGCTTCCTTCATCGGCCCCTTGACCACCTTCGCGCCAATCCAGTACTGGTAGTAGGCCAGCCATTCGTCCGAAAACGCCTTGTTAAGCACCTTGACCAGTTGCTTCACATCCATGTCGACAATCTCTCTGCCCTTCGTTCCCATCGCGATCTCCTTTCACCGTGACTCTATTATCGCCTCAACCGGTTGTCATACTACGCGCACACGCGGAACCGTCGAGCCAAAAGACGACCTCTCCGTTGAGCTTGTTCTTCCCGGCACGACGCGGTACAGTCCGCCACCCGTGAGTAACCGGGGTTTCCGAATTGGAACCATGATATGGACGCGAACACCCAAAAAGAGATCGCCCGCCGCCGGACGTTTGCCATCGTCTCGCATCCCGACGCGGGAAAGACCACGCTGACCGAAAAATTCCTTCTGTACGGCGGGGCGCTGCAATTGGCCGGCTCGGTGACGGCGCGCAAGACCCAGCGCGCCACGACCTCGGACTGGATGGAACTCGAGAAGCAACGCGGGATCTCGATCAGTTCCACCGCGCTGCAGTTCGACTACCGCGGCTTCCGAATCAATCTGCTCGATACGCCGGGCCACAAGGATTTCTCGGAGGATACGTATCGGGTGTTGACCGCGGTCGACGCCGCCGTGATGGTCATCGATGCCGGCAAAGGCATCGAAAGCCAGACCCTGAAGCTCTTCGAGGTCTGCCGGCGCCGCGGCGTGCCGATCTTTACGTTCATGAACAAGATGGACCGCCCGGCCCGCGACCCGCTGGAACTGCTGGACGAACTGGAGCGTGTGCTGGGCATCGGGGCGTACCCCGTCAATTGGCCCCTGGGCGCCGGGGCGGACTTCAAGGGCGTGTGGGACCGGCAGACGCGCATGGCCCACCTCTACGAGCGCACGCCCGGCGGCGCCTACCGCGCCCCGGTCTCCACCGCGGGCCTGTCCGATCCGATCGTCCGGGAGCGGCTCAGTCCGGCGACGTACCGGACAGTCTGCGAAGAAGTGGACATGCTCGACGGGGCCGGCGCGGAATTCCGCCCGCTGGACGTGCTCGCGGGACAGACCACGCCCGTGTACTTCGGCAGCGCGCTGAACAACTTCGGCGTGCAACTGCTGTTGGATGGGTTCCTGGACCACTCCACCCCGCCGACGCCGCGGCGCAGCCGACGCGGCCCGATCGCACCCGAGCATGACGCGTTTTCAGGCTTCGTCTTCAAGATTCAGGCCAACATGGACCCCCTGCACCATGACCGGATCGCCTTCATCCGCATCGTTTCAGGACGGTTCGATCGGAACATGTCGGTGATTCACACCCGCACGGGGAAATCGGTCCGGCTGGCCAATGCCACCCGTCTGTTCGGCCAGGAACGCGAAACGGTGGACGACGGCTATCCGGGCGATGTCGTGGGCATCATCGGCAAGTCGACCTTCACCATCGGCGATACGCTCACCGAGGATCCCGGCATCGAATACGACGAGATTCCGCATTTCGCGCCCGAGTGCTTCGCCTATCTCGAGAACCCGTCGCCATCCGATTTCAAGCGCTTCCGGAAGGGACTGAGCCAGCTCCTGCAGGAAGGGGTCGTGCAGCAGTTCGAGATACCGGATGCGGTCCGCCAGGCGCCCTTGCTCGGCGCCGTGGGCCCGCTGCAGTTCGAGGTGGTCCAATACCGGTTGCGCGACGAGTACGGAGCCGAGTCCCGGCTGGAGCGCGCCCCTTGGACGCTCACACGCTGGGTGGCGCCTGACGCGGATCTCACGAAGGCCTACATGCCGCAGGACGTGCGTCTGGCGATCGACAGCGGAGGACGCCACGCCGTGCTGTTCACCTCCGAATGGCATCTTCAGTATTTTCAGGACCGCAATCCCGACATTCGTCTCGGCAACGTGCCCTTCACGGCCCCGTCCCCGACGGCGATGCACTGACGATGCCTGGAACCCGCGACGCGCGTGGCGCCCCCGCGGCCTGCGCCTTACGGTCGATCGGCCGCCCGAATCAGGACTGCCGCATCAGGACTTCTGGGCGCGCACGGCCAGCATCCGGTCGATCATGAACAGGGCGCCGGGCGCATCCTTGGCCATCTTCATCTTCTGGACGACCTGATCCACCGACGCTTCTTCCTCGACCTGTTCGTTCACGAACCACTGCAGGAAGGCGATCGTCGCGTTGTCCTTCTCGGCGCGCGCCAGTTCGAGATGCTCGTCAAACTCCCGGCTGACCTTGCATTCGTGCGCATACGCCGTTTCGAAGGCGTCCAGCGGGCTCTTCCATCCCGTCGGCGGCGCCTCGACGCCTGACAGCAGAATACGGGCGCCCCGCTCCTCAAGGTGCTTGTACAACCGCATCGCGTGCCCCGTCTCCTCCTGAGACTGCAAGGCCATCCAGCCGGCCGCCCCGTCCATCGTGATGGATCGGAAGTATGCCGACATGGACAGGTACAGCCGCGCATTGTAGAATTCGCGGTTCATCTGCAGGTTGAGCGCATCGGTAACCTTTTTCCCTATCATCGCCTGTCTCCTTGTGGGGTCTGTCGATGGAGCATACCCGATCGCCTCCACCGTGACCTGTCGGCATGCTGCCGTATCGGCGCGCCCCCTGTCAACTTCTTCCCCGCCCGGAATTTTCCATCGCCAACCGGAACGAGCGATGGTTAAATGCCTTTCCATGCGATGGCGTGCCGGCGCCGGACCGCACACGGACGCGCGGCGACGGACCGCGGATCGAGTCTGGAGGAAGCGATATGACTGCACGAAGCCGATATCCGTTCGCGGCACCCGCCGTGGCCCTGCTCGCCTGTTTCGCGCCGCTGGGGCAGGCATGGTCTCAACAGGTGCCGAAACTGCCGTTGGTAGCGGTCGATGCGGCGCAACGGAAGGCGCGCGAAGGCAACGCCGAAGCCGCCTATATCGTCGGCACGGCGCTCTTCCACGGCCGCGGCGCCGAGCGTAACTACACCGAAGCGACCGAGGCCTTCGAACGGGCCGCCGAACTCGGCATCGCCCTCGCCCAATGGCACCTCGGCGATCTCTACGCGGAAGGCACCAAGATCCCCGAAAACGACGCGAAGGCCTTCCGCTGGTATCTCGCCGCCGCCCTTCAAGGCGTCGAAGCCGCCCAGTACAGCGTGGGCAAAATGTATCTGGACGGACGCGGCACGACGGCCAACGCGCAGGAAGCGGCCTATTGGTTTCGCGAGGCCGCCGTACAGGGCCACCCGGCCGCGCAGCGCAGACTCGGCATCCTCTACTCGACCGGTTCGGGCGTGGGCAAGGACCCCGTCACCGCCTACGAGTGGGTGATACTCGCCGCCGCGCAGGAGGATGCCGAGGCCGGTTCGACACGCGACGCCATGCGCGAAACGCTGGACGCGGAACAGATCGGCCGCGCGCAGACCAACGCCGCCGCCTTTCGCGCCCGCGTGCACTACAACCGCGCGGAGTTGACGCGACAGCTCGACGCCATCAAAAAGGCCGCGGCCGAAACGCCCCGCCCCGCGTCCGCCGCTCAGGAGTAGCATCGGGGGCGGACGGCGCCCGGTCAGATGAAGAGCGACATGTCCGCTTCGTCCGACTCGCCGAGGAATGTCGCCACGCCGCCGAACTCGATCCCGTCGATAAGCTCCTCGCGCCGGATGCCCATCACATCCATCGACATCGTGCAGGCCACAAGTTTCACCCCCGCGTCCCGCGCCAGTTCCATCAGTCGCGGCAGACTGTCCACGCGTTTGCTCCGCATGACGTATTTCATCATCGCCGTGCCCATGCCCGCCATGTGCATCTTCGAAAGCGTCAGGCGGTTCGCCCCCTTCGGCAGCATCCAACCGAACAGCCGGTCGACGATGCCCTTGCCCCGCGCCTGAGGACCCGGCTTGCGCAGCGCGTTCAGCCCCCAGAACGTGAAAAACATCGTCACGGCATTACCCATCGATACCGCGCCGTTCGCGATGATAAACGCGGCCAGCACCTTGTCGAGATCGCCCGAGAAGACCACCATCGTCTTCTTGTTCGCCGGCGACCGGACCGACCCGGCGACGGCGCACGCGCGCTGACTGCCCTTGCGCACCGTCAGCCGCACGGTTGACCCTTCGGCGCGAACGTCGACAACCTCGTGCCCCTGCCGGCGCGCCCACATCGGGCCGTCGGCCGCGAACCCCGGATCGGAAGCCGTCGCCGCGATGGCGTCACCCGGCTGCAGTTTCGCCATCGCCAGCCCCAGCTCGCGAATGGGGCCGGGACACTGCATCCCGCGCAGGTCCAGGTCCACGACGGATCCGGTCGGCGCGACGGTCGCGGCCGTCTGCGCTTCGACATACGAAATCGCCACCGGTTCCGGTTGACCGGAACAGATGTCGCTGCCGTGATAAGAACAGAACGTCATCGTGCCGCCCGACAGCGATGCGACACGGTCGAAACCGCGTTGCTTGAGCATCCGGTAGGCCAGGTAGCTGCGGAAGCCGACGCGGCAGTACGCGTAGATCGGCTTGTCGCGCGGCACCTGATCGAGCGACTGCCGCAGTCGCGCGACCGGAATATTGATGGCGCCGGGCACATGCCAGGTGTCGTATTCCTGGGGACTGCGGACGTCGAGAATCACGCCATCGGCGGTCTTCGCGGGGAAGTCCTCGGGTTGCCAGAGCACGAGGTCGCCATCCAGCACATTGCCCGCCACGAGGCCGGCCATGTTCACGGGATCCTTGGCCGACCCGTACGGAGGCGCGTAGGCGAGTTCGATCTCCTTCAGGTCGTAGACCGTCATCCCCGCGCAGAGCGCGGTCGCGAAGACGTCGATGCGTTTGTCCACGCCGTCGTAACCGACCACCTGCGCGCCCAGCAATTTGCCCGTGCCCGGCGCATACAGCACCTTGACGTGCATCGGCGCCGTGCCGGGGTAGTAGCCGGCATGCCCCGACGGGTGCAGATACACCTTCCGGTACGGCACCCCCGCCTTCTTCAGCGCCTTCTCGGTGGCGCCCGTGCCGCCGGCCGTCATGTCGAACACCTTGACGATCGCCGTGCCCTTGGTATCGGTGTACGCCCCTTTGCGCCCGTAGATGTGGTCCGCCACCGAACGCCCCTGCCGGTTCGCCGGACCGGCCAACGGGATCTGCATCGCCTCGCCCGTCACGCTGTGGACCACTTCGATCGCGTCGCCGGCCGCGTAGATGTCGGGATCCGAGGTCTGGAGGTTTTCGTTGACCTTGATGCCGCCGCGCGCGCCGATGTCCAGGCCGGCGGCCTTGGCCAGGGCCGAATCCGGCCGCACGCCCGCCGCGAGAACGACGAGATCGGCGGAGACCGTCGTGCCGTCGACGAGTTCGACCGACAATCGCTTGCCGCCCGCATCGCGGAACGCCGCCGCGGCCGTCCCGAGGTGCAGCGCCACGCCTTTCCAGGCCATGTGCTTCTCCAGGTCGCGCGCCATTTCACGGTCGAGCGGCGGCATGAGCTGATCCATCATTTCCACCAGGTGCACGGTCATCCCGCGTTCCACCAGGTTCTCGGCCATCTCGACGCCGATATAGCCGCCGCCGATGACGACGGCCTCGCGCGCCCCGCCGTCCACCGCCACCTTGATGGCATCCATGTCCGCCACGTTGCGCAGCACATGGATGCCGGGACGGTCGATCCCCGGCAGGTCGGGGCGGATCGGCGCCGCGCCCGGACACAGCACGAGCTTGTCGTAGGGCTCGGTGTACGTCGCACCGGTGGCGAGGGTCTTGACCGTCACGGTCTTCGCATCGCGGTCGATGCCGGTCACTTCCGTGCCGACGCGCACCTCGAGGTTCAGCATGGCCTGCAGGCTCTGCGGCGTCTGCAGCAGCAACGCCTGGCGGTTCTTGATCGAACCGCCGATGTGATAGGGCAACCCGCAGTTGGCGAACGACACATGCTCGCCCCGTTCGAAAACGACAATCTCGGCGTGCTCGTCCAAACGCCTGGCCCGCGCGGCCGCCGAGGCCCCGCCGGCCACACCACCGACAACAACGATTTTCATGACGCCCTCGCCTTCCTTCGGATGCATCCCAGAATCGTCAACGCGTTGGGGTCCGCGATGCGATACCACACTTCCTGCCCGCGGCGCGCCGCCGCGATCAATCCCGCTTCCCTGAGTTTGCCGAGGTGCAGCGACGTGGCCGCCTGCGGCGCCCCGATCGCCGCCGTGATCTCATGCACCGGCAACTCGCCGACGCGGTCCAACGTGTCCAATATCTGCAGCCGCTGCACATGCCCAAGCACCCGCAACGCCCGCGCCATCGGCTCCAGAACCGCCACCGGCAACGCATCGGCACTCGATTTATCCTCGATCATGCGCGCCATCATATGCAGTTATGTTGATATGTCAATCACTATGTCAAAAGAATCGTCACGGCTTCGTGGGCCTCCTCATTTTCATCCTTTTTTCTTGTACGCGGCACGTCGCCCGCCTAGCATCGCGGCTGTTTGCCTCCACGGAAGCAACCATGCGGTTCGGCGGCCATGCGGCGGAGGCGGATGGATGAAAGGGCATGAGAAGGAGCGTGTTACGATGGATTACGGTCTGACCGAAGAACAAGTCATGATCAAGGACCTGTGCCGACAAATCGGGCAAGAGAAGATCGTCCCGGTTCGCGAGCACTATGACGAAACCGGCGAGTTTCCATGGGACTTGGTCAAAGTTTTCGCGGAAGCCGACCTCTTCGGTATCCAGATCGAGGAGAAGTATGGCGGCATGGGCGGCGGGTTCATGGATACTGTCGTGGCCGTCGAGGAACTCTCCTCCTACTGCGCCGGCATCGCCCTGGCTCTCTTCGGAACGGGTCTCGGCGTGACGCCGATCATGCTCTTCGGCAGCGACGAACAGAAGCAGAAGTACCTGACCCGCGTGGCCAAGGGAACGGTCTGCGCGTTCGGTCTCACCGAAGCCGGCGCCGGCAGCGATGCGGGCGGCGTGAAGACCACGGCCACGAAGGACGGCGACTGTTTCATTCTGAACGGCACGAAGCAGTGGATCACCAACGGCGGCGAAGCGGACATCTATTCCGTCATCGCCATCTCCGACAAGGCCAAGGGACCGCGCGGCGCCAGCGCCTTCATCGTCGAGAAAGGCACGCCCGGTTTCACGTTCGGCAAGAAGGAAAATAAGATGGGCATTCGCGGATCGATGACCCGCGAGCTCGTCTTCCAGGACTGCCGGGTTCCGAAGGCGAACCTCCTCGCACGCGAGGGCATGGGCTTCATCGTCGCGATGAAAACGCTCGATTCGTCGCGCCCGGGCGTCGCCGCCCAGGCGCTCGGCATCGCCGAGGGTGCGCTGCGCTGCGCCGTCCAGTACAGCCGCGAACGCCGCCAGTTCGGCAAGCCGATCGCGGCGTTCCAGGGCGTGCAGTTCATGCTCGCGGACATGGCGATGAAGGTCGAATCCGCCCGCGCGCTGACCTACGCCTGCGCCCGTCACATGGACATGGGCCACAAGAACGTCAGCAAGGAATCGGCCATGGCCAAGTGCTACGCGGCGGACACGGCGATGAGCGTGACGACCGACGCGGTCCAGATTCTCGGCGGTTACGGCTACATGAAGGAGTACCCGGTCGAGAAGATGATGCGCGACGCGAAGATCACGCAGATCTACGAAGGCACGAACCAGATCCAGCGCGAAGTCATCGCCCTGAATCTGATCAAGGAAGCCGCGGCGGCGAAATAGGTCGATCCACGGACGCTATCGAAGGGTGCGCAGCCGGGTGGCCGCGCACCCTTTTTTGCCTCGCGTTCATCCCCCCTCTGCAACAGCGCCCTTACGTCCGGCCGGC
>CAYYJS010000084.1:0-9605 GCA_964472315.1 uncultured Victivallales bacterium
GCGCCGGACAGGGTTAAAGCACAACGTGAACGCGGGACGGGCGGTTACAAGGACGGCCGCCGTCCTGGTTCTTCTGGCCGCCGCCGCACTCGGCCTGCAGGCGCACGCCGAGCCGCCGTTGGCGTCTGGAAACGCCGCCCCGGCGGAGAAGGCCGGAGCGTCCGCCATGGGCACGTACGTGCGCATCGAGCACCGGGGCGACGTGCCCGGCGTGATCGAGCTTGCGGAAGTGCAGGTGCTGAGCGGCGGCGTGAACATCGCCTCGCTGGGCGAGGCCAGCCAGAGCAGTGCCTGGGGCACTGGGGGTCATGAATTCGGGCCGTATCTGGCCGTCGACGGGGTAGAGAACGGGAACGTCTACAACAACCATTCCGTCGCACTCACCTCTCAGCCACCGATTCCCAAGCCCTTCTGGGAGCTGGCCTTCCCCCAGCCGGCGGCCATCGAGAAACTGGTCCTTTACTGCCGGCCGGAAGACAACTGCGTGGGGCGGATGAACGGCGCCTGGCTTTCGGTGCTGAACGCGGAGCGGAAGGTCATCTGGGAGAGGCAGATGGAGCGCACGCCCGGCGCAGCCCCGTACCGGGCGGAGTTCCCGGTCGCGGTCATGCGGCCGGAGAACAATCCTGCGTTGGCGGACTGCGGGCGGCCGGCCGTGCCCCGGACGTCCGGGTGGCCGGACCTGCCGAAACCGTGGGATTTGGCGCCGGCCGGCGCGGGCGCGGCGGCCCTGGGTTTCAGCGGCGGCCGGGCGGAGGGCGGCCCCGGCGGCTTCGCGCTGCTGTTCGGCTCCGAGGCCTCGCCGTTCCGGATCACGGCCGGCCTGGGCGGGTTCGCGGCCGCGGCGACCGCGGCGGACGGCGCGCTGCGCTGGCAGGCCGGCGAGAGCGCGGCCTGGACCGGCGCGGACGCGGCGCTGACGCCGTTGTCCGACGGGGTGCGGCTGGACGTGACCGTGATGTGGAAGGCGAACACATTCGGGCGGCCGCTGCTCGATCTGGCGCTGGGCAAGCCGGCGGCGCCGGGCGGCGAATGGCTGCGGGAGGCCCGGATCGAGGGGACGCGCTACAAGGACGGCAAGGCGCTGGCCTACCTTGCGCCGGTCACGCAGGAGAAGCCGTTGATCGGCGGCCATCCGCTGCGCGAAGTGGCGGTGGCGGGTCCGGGGCTCGGGTTGCGGCAGGTGCTCTTCCAGCAGCCGGCCAGTCCGGGGCGGATGACCGTCGCGACCGGGGCGGACAACGTCACGCACGTGTATCTGGAGCCGCGGCTGGTGGCGGCCGGCGCCACACACACCTACAGCCTGGTCGTCCGGTTCCCCCCCTTGCCGCCGGCGGACGCCGCCCCTGCGGCCGTGCTGCCCAAGGAGCGTTCGTTGCTCCAGGGTCTGTTCACGCTGGACGGCAGCGGCGACGGCGGCGTGTCGCTTTCGTATTCCGGGAAAACGCTCCTGCCGCGGCTCGCGGGGGAATACACCCGCGACGGCGTGGCCGTGCCGTTCGCCGAAGCCCGCTGGCAGACGGCCGAGCTGGTCCGCGAGTATCAGTCGGCGGATGATGTGGGGACGTTCGGCACCGTGGTCTTCCGCGCCCGGAACGCAGACGTCGCGGTGGAACAGAAGGCGGTCATGGGGCGGCAGGACGGCTCCGGCCAGTTCCTCGCCTGCCCGTTCCGCGTCGAGACGACCGTCGAGGCCTTGCGGCCGGGGATCCGCGATGTCCGGATGAAGACTGTAATGGAACGCTACAAGATGCGCCTCAAGGACATGCAGGTTGATGATTGGGAGGAGACGGATATTCGTTCCAAGGCAACGGCCGGTAAAGAACTAGTGGTCGAATTAAAGCCGGATAAGATCTTCAATTTCGCCGGGGCCAGGGTGCGGCTGAGTCCGTTGGCCGGGCCGTTCGAGTGTGCGGCGACGGCGCGGGACGCGACGGCGACCTGGCGGCCGGACGGGCTGGCGCCGGACGGGACGCTGCCCGCGGGCCAGCGGGTCACGCTCACGTGCGCGGCCGCGGTCACCTTCCTGAACGACTATGCCGGGCCGATCCGGGTCTTGCATCCGGGGCGGCGCAGCCCCTACTTCACGCTGCCGGAAGCGGCGGTGGTGGAGGTGAGGGTGCCGGCCGGCGCGGGCGAACTCGCCGTGACCGCCATGGACGGCGAGAGCGGCGCCGCGCTGCCGGAACCGGCGACGCTGGAGCGCAGAGGCCAGGCCGAGGGCGACTTCGGCCCCGAGGAGACCTACGCGTGCCGTCTGGCGAGGAAAGACGCCGGAGTGAGCGCGCTCGCCTTCACGCTGACGCGCGCCGACGGCAAGGCCGAGACGCGGACGTTCGAAGTGGCGCACATCGGGCGGGTGACGGCCGTGCCGAAGCCGTGCGCCGATCTGCCGGACGAGGAGCTTCTCGACCTGGCTCCGGTGGATGTCATCGCCTGCGCCGACCCCGCTGACACGCACCCGCGGCTGGACTTCCCCGGCCAGAGCGACGTGATCGAGACGTGCCTCGGCACGTGCCGGCGCGTCGGCGAGCGCGGCGCCACCATGATCTGGGAGATCACGCTGCCGCCGGAGAGCATCAACCAGCCGCACCTGGCGGTGGCCGAGTATCCGGACGACGCCCGCCGCAACATGAGCTTCAACGTGTTCGAGGTCGCGGATCAGATCCCGCACGCCATCGCGTGGAACACGAAGGAGTATCGCGACGGCATGGGCACGGGTGCGCAGACCGGCTGGCCCTTCCCGCTCTCGCGCCAGAGGAAGAAGATGAGCCTGCTCTGGTGGCCGGCCCACCGCACGGTCTACATGGCGGTCTCCTGCAGCGTCAATCCGGAGTATCTCCATGCGTCGGTGGGCGACGCGGCCGTCCAGCGCATCGCCGTGTACCGGATCAAGGGCGAGCTGCCCGCGGTGAAGCCCGCCTTCGAGGCACCGGGCCGCTACATCGGCGCGCACGTCGAGGACGTTGACCTGGTCCAGAGCGCGTTCCGCGGCCTGGCCGAGCCGGACGAAGGTCCGGGGTGCTATTTCGCCCCCGGCCGGTGGACGTCCCGGTATCTGACCAAGTATTCCAACTCCTGGCGGCACTACGCCCAGTACCTGGCCTTTGCCGGGCAGAACCTGGATGCCTCGAGCGCACACCGCTACCAGAAAGCCTATTACCCGGGCGCGAACAACACACCCGGACGCAACTACTCGCCGGGCGTGGACAACCAGGAACTGCTCGCCCGCACCTTTGCCGCGAATGGCCACGGGCAGATATTGAACATCGAGGCCAGTCACGACCTCAACCAGCGCATGCAGCAATTGATCGAGGAGGAAGAGGAGCGGATCAAGGCGGATCCGAAAGCGCTTGAGCCGAGCGTGGCGTTTATCAATTCCGGGGGTGTCCGGCTCGTTGGCGCCCTCCAAGGAGCGCCCCAGTTGAACTTTATGGCGCCCGAAGTGCGGCGCGAACTCCTGGGCATCGTCGCGGACCTGGCCCGGCGCTACGAAGGTGTGCCGGGGGTCTTGGGCATCGGGCAATTGGCCGGCACCTGGCTTTTTCCTTCCTATTCCCCTGGCGGCTTTGTGGCGTTCAGCGCCGAATCGCATCTGGGAACCGGTTATGACGACCGGACGGTCTCCCTCTTCGAGCGGGACACGGGAACGAAAATCCCCGTGCAGGCGGACGATCCGGGCCGCTACGGCAAGCGCTACACGTGGCTCATGGCCAACGCGAAGCAGGCGTGGATCGACTGGCGCTGCAAGCAGCTGTTCGCCATGGCCGACGACATGCGAAAGATCGCGGCCACGCATGGCTTCCCGCTGTGGTTTACCGGATATTTTCAGACCGCCTCCTATGGTCAGCCGGACCAGAATGCCTGGTTCGAACTCAGCGCCCTCTCCGGAGGCAACATCAGGGAGCAGATGAAAATGATGGGCTATGACCCCGCGCTGTTCAGCGGTGACGCGGGCCTGCGCGGCGGGTGGACCTTCTGGGAATGCATGAACCTGTATGTTGGCGCCCGGGGCCGGAACTGGATTGGCGACGGCCTGCGGTTCAACTTCATGGATACCCCGAGCGCACGGACCGGGTTGTTCCAAGGGGCGTACACCACGGCGTATCACTTCAACGGCTTCCGCGAAAACCCCTGGCCCTCGCGGGACTGGGTCAAGCCGCGGCAATGGCGGAAGCTTCTCATCAGCGGCCCCGGGAGTCTGAACCTCAAGGGGAGCGCGCTGTACGCCTGGCCGGTGGAAGGCTGCGGGGCGCGGGACTTCGTCATGCTCATGGCCGACGGCGCGCCGCCCGCCACGATCATGCACACCTGGATGGACTGCGCCTTCGGCCAGATTCCCAGCCAGGACAGCCGGCGCTTCAGCCTCGCGTTCCGCACCCTGCCGCTGTGCGAGTACACGACGCTCAACGGCAACGGGCTGGACCGCAACCTGGTGGTGCGGCAGGGCGTGTTCGAGGGCCGGACCTACGTCTTCGTCATCAACCCGACCTGGAGCGGCGTGCAGGCGGAAATCCGCTTCAGCGGCAACGGCCAGGCGCTCAACCTGGTGACCGGCGAGAAGTTCCCGGCGGGCGCTGACGCGGCGCTGAAACTCGACCTCAAGCCCTACGACTTCAAGACGTACCGGCTGGAGGACGGCGCGGCCGTCGCTGGCGCGTCCGCCGAGCCGGCGGCCGAAGGCCTGGCCGAGGCGGCCCGGCGTCTGGCCGAGGCCGAAGCCCTGTTGGGCGCCTGGGGCGACGCGCTCCCGGCGCAGGACGGCGACCGGCAGGCGATCGTCAGCCAGGTCGCCGCCGGCCGGGCCAGGATCGCCGAGCGCGACCTGCGCGGCGCGCTCGCGGTCTGCGACGGCTGGCGGCTGCGCGAGGCGTTGCAGCGCCTGCTGCCGCCGCCGGGACACCCGGTCGCCGCCGCGCCGTCCCCCGACGCCGCGACCGAGCTGCTGGTGCGGCTGGACGAGGAAACCGGACCTCTCGCCGACGCGAGCGGCAAGAGCCGCAAGGTCGAAGGCGCCGCGGCCCCCGCGGACGGACGCTTCGGCAAGGCGCGCGACATGCGCCAGAGCGGGTTCACCGCCGAGGCCGCGAACGTCCTGGCCTCCGGCACTTCCTGGACGTTCGAGTGCTGGGTGACGCCGACGGCTGCCTGGGACGTCAATACCGCCGTGCCCGTGGCGAAAGTCGGCGAGAACGTCGTCATCCGCTGGGGCCGTGCCGCCTGGGGCGGAATGCGCCAGTTGCCCCTGCTCAACGTCGATCTCAAGGACGGGAAGGGCATGGACATGAAGCTGGGCGTCTTCGCGCCCTGCAAGCCGGGCCTGTGGTATCACCTGGCCGTGGTGTACGACAAGGACGCCCCGGGCAACCAGGTCAAGGTCTACGTCAACGGCCGGCTCGAGGATTTCGCGACCACGGAGGACGGCGCGGCGCTGACGCCGGTCAAGGACGCGCCCGCGGCCGTCACCTTCGGCCAGGGGCCGGTGCTGCTGGATGAAGTCAGAATTTCGAGCAAGGCTCGCACGCTGCAGGAGATGGGCTACCCGGACGACTGGAGCAGCCGCTCCTGGTCGGACCGGCTGCGCGAGTGAGCGGCCAGGTCAAGATACGCATGGAGAAAGCACACCGCGTAAGCAGGTGAACGACGAAAGGACGGACACGATGAGCTTTACAAACGAAAACAACCGAAAGAACTCCTCCCCGCTGACGGAACCCTGCGGCTCTTCCCGCCGGCGCTTCCTCAAGGGCGCCGGAGCCGTTGCCCTCGGCGGGTGCGGCGCGGCCGCGGCCGTGCAAGGACTCGCCGCCGCCGAGTGCGCGTCAACGGCCCCGCAGGGGGACGACCCGAACAGGACGGAGCAAGGCAGCCAGAGGCTGCCGCTCGAACAGCTGCGGGAATGGGAGTCGCTCCGCTACGGGATGTTCCTGTGCTTCGGCATGAGCACGTACGTCCAGAAGGAGTTCCCCGACGGCAAGGATCCGGCCGCGACGTACGCGCCCGACCGGCTGGACGTGGACCAGTGGGTCTCGGTGGCCCGCGACGCGGGCATGAAATACATCGTGCTGACCACCAAGCATGTGGCCGGCCATTGCCTCTGGCCCAGCAAACACACCGACTACACGGTGGCCAACAGCGCGAACAAGACCGATGTCGTCGAGGCGTTCGTGAAGGCCTGTCAGAAGCGCGGCGTGCTGCCCGGTTTGTACTACTGCTCGTGGGACACCCACAACGGTTTCGGCAGCCGGACGCACAACGACGTCATGAAGGAGACCAAGGAGCAGCGGGAGAAAGGGCTTCCCTGCTATACCACGTCGCTGTACCATAACTTCCAGACCGCCCAAGTAACCGAGCTGCTGACCCAGTACGGCCCGGTCGCCGAGACGTGGATCGACATTCCCAGCCTCCTGGGGCGCGGCTACCGGACGTTCCTCTACCAGCACATCGCCCGGCTGCAGCCGCAGACGGCCGTCATGATGAACAACGGCATCTGCGACGGTTCCAAGTACGACGTGGAGAACGCCTGGCCCTCGGATCTGATCGCCATGGAGCGCAACGTGCCGCCGGGCGCCGGCCACCTGAAGTGGCGGGAGATCGAGGGGAAGCGCTACTATATGCCCGGCGAGGTGTGCGACCCGATCGGCAAGGACTGGTTCTGGGTGGCGGACGACAAGCCGCGTCCGGATGAGGCGTTGCTGAAGCAGTTCGAGACCTGCCGCGCCGGCGGGGCGAGCCTGCTGTTGTCCGTCCCGCCCGACAAGCACGGGCTGATTCCCGACGAGACGGTCGCCGCGCTGATGCGGCTGCGGAAGAACGCGAACATCTGAAGGGTCATCACGACAGAAAGGAACAACCATGAGGACCACACTCACTATGAGACGATACAACCTTTATGTTGTCCTTGCCTGTTTGCCTCTGGCGGAGCTGCACGGCGCCGCAGCCGCGCTTGACTGGCCGGACGTGACGCGGGAGTGCAAGCCGTGGACCTATTACTGGTGGCACGGCAGCGCCGTTGACAAGGAGAACCTGACCCGCGAGCTCACCCGTTTCCGCGACGCCGGTTTCGGCGGCGTCCACATCATTCCGATCTACGGCGCGAAGGGCGCCGAGTCCCGCTATGTCCCTTACCTCAGCCTGGCGTGGCTGGACCTGCTGCGCCACACCGTCGCCGAAGGGGAGCGGCTGGGGCTGGGGGTGGACATGACCACCGGCACCGGCTGGCCGTTTGGCGGGCCGGACGTGACGCCGGCGAACGCCTCCTCCAAGCTGGTCCTTACGAACAGCGCCGTCGAGGGCGGCGCGACGCTCACCCTGCAGGTGCCGCCGCTGCGCGCGGACGCGGCGGGCGGCGCGAGGGCCAACAGCGACGGCGCGCTCGTCGCCGGCCGCGGCGCGGGCGAGGAACGGCAGTTGCTCCTGGCCGTTTCGGAAAGCGGCGAGCGCCTCGACCTGACGGACAAGCCGGATTCGCAGGGGCGCCTCGTCTGGACCGCGCCGCCGGGCCGCTGGCAGCTTTTCGCCCTGTCGCGCCGGGTGCCGGTCCAACGGGTGAAGCGCGCCGCCCCCGGCGCCGAGGGCAACGTGCTGGATCCGTTCTCGCCCGCCGCGATGCGCGCGTATCTGGCGCGGTTCGACGAGGCTTTCGCGACCTACCGCGGCCCGTGGCCGCGGGCGCAGTATCACGACTCCTACGAGTACTTCGACGCCGACTGGACCCCGGAGCTGTTCGAGGCGTTCGCGGCGCGGCGCGGCTACGACCTGCGCTCGCAGCTGCCCGCGCTCGCCGGCCAGGGCGACACCGACAGTGTCGCGCGCGTGAAGTCGGACTACCGCGAGACGCTGTCCGAGCTGCATCTCGCCTTTCTGCAGGAATGGGTCCGCTGGGCGCAGGCAAGGGGCTTCCGGACGCGCAACCAGGCGCACGGCTCGCCGGGCAACCTGCTCGACCACTACGCGGCGGCCGACATCCCCGAGACCGAGATGTACTCGGCTGACCGCAGCATGCTGATCAGCAAATTCGCGTCGTCGGCCGCCCATGTGACCGGGAAGCGGCTCGTCTCTTCCGAAACGGGCACGTGGCTGAAACAGCACTTCCAGGAGACGCTCGCGGACATGAAGACGCTCGTGGACGAGTTCTTCCTGGCCGGGGTCAACCACGTCGTGTTTCACGGCACGGCCTATTCGCCGGACGACGCCGCGTGGCCGGGGTGGCTGTTCTACGCCGCCACGCAGTTCAACCCGCGCAACGCCTTCTGGCGCGACGCGCCCGCGCTCACGGCCTACATCGCGCGCTGCCAGTCGGCGCTTCAGGAGGGGACGCCGGACAGCGGGCTGCTGCTGTACTGGCCGGTCTACGATGACTGGCACACGCCGGAGGGGCTGCTCGCCAGCCACAATGTCCACCAGCGGAAATGGTTCGAGGAGGCGGCCGTCGGCAAGCTTGCGGCGCGGCTGTGGAAGCGCGGCTATGCGTTCGACTATGTGTCGGACGCCCAGCTTGCCGGAGCCCGGGCCGAGGGGCGCGAAATCCTTCTCGGCGCCCGCTACGACGCGGTCGTGGTTCCGGCCTGCGGGCATCTGCCGGTGCCGACGCTGGCCAAGCTGCTGGCGCTAGCCGAGGCGGGGGCGACAGTCATTTTCAGCGGGCGGCTGCCCGAGGACGTTCCCGGCTTCGCCGACCTCGACGCCCGCCGCGCGGCGTTCCGGGCGCTCCTCGCGCGGGTCCGCCCCGACGGCGCGCTCGGGAAAGGCCGCGTGCTCGTGGGCGACGCCGAAGCCGCGCTCGCGGCGGCCGGCGCGAGGCGCGAGGCCATGGCGGACGACGGCGTGCTCTTCGTGCGCCGCGCCGCCGCGAGCGGCCCCCAGTACTTCATCGCCAACCTCAGCGGGAAGGCCCTGGACGGCTGGCTGCCGCTCTCCGCCTCCGGCGCGTCCGCCGCGTTGCTGGACCCGATGACGGGGCGGACGGGCGTCGGCGCGCTCAAGCCGCGCGCCGGCGGCAGCGACGTGTTCGTCCAACTGGCGCCGGGCGAGACGCTCCTCGTGCGCCTGTGCGCGGACCCGGACTTGCGCGGCGCGCGTTGGCCGTATCGCCGGGCCGCCGGCGACGCCGTCGCCCTTCCGGGGCCGTGGCGCGTGACCTTCCTCCAGGGCGGCCCCGAACAGCCGCCGCCGTTTGAGACGGGCGAGCTGGGCTCGTGGACCCTGCGGGGCGGCGAGGCCGAGCGCTTCGCCGGGACCGCGCTTTACGCGACGACGTTCGACGCGCCCGCGGAAAAAGAGGGGTGGCTGCTGGAGCTCGGCGAGGTGGCCGAGAGCGCGCGCGTACGCCTGAACGGCCGCGACCTCGGCACGGTGTTCGCGCCGCCGTTTCGTGTCGCGCTGGACGGCGTGAGGCCGACGGGCAACGCCTTGGAGGTGGAAGTGACCAACCTCTCCGCCAACCGCATCCGCGATCTCGACCGCCGCGGCGTCCGCTGGCGCATCTTCAACGACATCAACTTCATCAGTCTCGGAGCCAAGCCCTTCGACGCCTCCGGCTGGCCTGTCCGTCCTTCCGGCCTGCTCGGCCCGGTCGTGCTCCGCGAAACGAGAGCGGTCTGCCCGGA
>CAYYJS010000085.1:0-8954 GCA_964472315.1 uncultured Victivallales bacterium
CCTCCCGGTCGGCACCTTTTTTCGCGCCAGTGGGTGAGCCTATGGGATGCTAGTGTGTTTGTTTAGCGAATGGGAGGGAATGTGTGATGAAAAGAGCGGTTGCGATCAATTGGGTCGATTGGTCGCGTGGAGGGCGACGCTGCGCGGAGCCGGTTCGGCAGCCAGCGCGGCGAGCAGCTTGCGGGTTGCCGTGGTGCACGGCAGGTTTCGCCGCATGGCCGGCGACGCCCAGCGGGTGCCGCGCGCGGCGCGTGCACCGGGCGGGGACGTCATCTCGTAGACGTGCAGCGTCTCGGAGAAATGGCTGAAGGCATGGGTGATACGCGCCTGTTCCGCGCCGGCATCGACCGGATTCCGTGTGCCGCCGGATGTGACCGCCGGGGCCATGCGGCAAGCCTGGTCGGCCGCGCGCCGCGCGGTGACGCGGAGCGCCTCGCGGCCGATGCGGCGTGCGTTCGGCAATTCCCAGAGCCCGCCCAGCAATCCGTCGGTCGGACGCCGAGCGAGCAGGATCCGGTCGCGCCGCCGCAGCAGGGCCACACCGGTGTGGTAATGCGGGCCGCGTGCGGCGCGCGTCCTGGTCGGCAGTTGCGTGGTGAGTGTGTCGCGGTGGGCGGTGCAGTCGGCCGCCAGGGGACAGATGTCACAGGCGGGCCGGCGCGGCTTGCAGAGCAGGGCGCCGACTTCCATGACCGCCTGGTTGAACAGCGCGGGCGGGGCTGTGGCAACGATCGGCTGGAGCCGGGCGAAGAACCGGTCGCGCGTGGCCGGCCGCGCGACGTCATCGCGGCAGCCCCAGAAACGTGCGAAGACGCGCAGCACATTGCCGTCCACGGCCGGAACGGCTTCGCCGTCGGCGATGCTGGCGATGGCGGCGGCCGTGTAGCGCCCGATTCCCGGCAGCGCGAGCCAGTCCGCGAACGTGGCGGGCAGGGCTCCACCGCGTTCGCGCACGACGATGCCGGCGGCCTTGTGCAGGTTGCGCGCGCGGGTGTAGTAGCCCAGCCCCTCCCAGAGTTGCAGTACGGCGGACGGGTTGGCCGCCGCCAGTTTGCGGACCGTGGGGTAGCGTGCGATGAAGCGGCTGAAGTAGGGAACCACCGTCGCCACCTGCGTCTGTTGCAGCATGATCTCGCTGATCCAGACGCGATACCGCGTCGGCCGCGTCCGCCACGGCATCGGGCGGTGGGCGGCCTCGAACCAGGCGACGAGGCGCGTGACCCAGGCGTCTTGAATCGACATGACGGCCATGATGCGTCAGGCCCGGCCGTGAGGCAACGCGGAAGTCAGTCGGCCGCATTCGGCGGTTGGCCGATTTCGTCCAGGCCACTGAACTCCGCCAGCAGGACATTGTTCTTGCCACTGTTCTTCACGCGGTACATCAGTGCATCGGTGAGTTTGATCGCCGCATCCACACTTGACGGCGCCGTCCGGAAGACGGCGACGCCAATGCTGAATCCAATGGGCCAGGCGCGTTCTTGAGCCTCTTTCAAAAGCACTTCACGGAGGCGTTCGAACATGGTGACGGCTCCCGAATACGTGGTTTCCGGCAGGAGGAGGGCAAATTCATCCCCACCCAAGCGACCGACCAGATCCGCGCTGCGAACAGACTTCAAGAGTACGGAAGCCACTAATCTGAGCACATGATCGCCTTCGGTATGCCCGAGAGTGTCATTCACGGTCTTGAAATTGTCCAAATCGATGTACCCCATAACGGTCGGTCGTCCGTAGCGGGTCGCATGGCGCAGAATGACTTCCGCCGCGCTCCCGAACGCGCGCCCGTTCATGAGTCCTGTAAGCCCATCGAGTTTCGCCATGCTCCGTTCCTCGTCGAGCAGGGATCTCACCCTCGTGAGCAACATCACCGTCACGACGAAAAACCCGAACCGGACACCCCCGTTCCAGAACGGGATGAACGCGCGACTGTAGTTGTGGCCGGCCGTCCTGTCTACGATGAGCCAAACCGTGGCGCTGACGACGCCGAGAAGGATGCCCTGACGCAGACTTCCATACCACGCAGCGAGGGAAATCGGGACAAGGTAGAAAAGGGAGAAAGATATCTCGTATCCCGTGACGTGATCGATCGCACCAAGTGCGACAACAAGGACCAACGAGATGGTGGTCACTTGGAAAGCCGATCCCTTGTTCAGAAATGCGTCAAGCCGGGCTCGCATGTTGATTCTCCATCGTTTCGACCAACCGCCGAGGCTGTGCGTTTCGATCGGAGCGAGCATACCTTCCGGCCTCTCGTTCGGCAATGTCTTCCGTTCCGGCTGTCGGATTCCCATCGTTTTCGCCCTCGGCGTCAGTCCGCATTGTCGCCCGCTTCGCGGACGAGGACACGCCCCTGAAGGCGCGGGGGGCAGGTTCGCCTCGACAGGGGCGCGGGCGGCATGATAAACCCAAGCCCGTGAATACGGTATGCCATCTGGAAGAGCAGATTGCCGACAGCGCCGCGCTGATCGCCGGGCTGAGCCGGCAGTCCGCGCGGCTGGCCGATGCATGCGCGCTGGTGGTCGATGCCCTCCGGTCGGGCGGGAAGGTCTTGTGCGCCGGCAACGGCGGCAGCGCGGCCGAAGCCCTCCATATGGCCGAGGAATTGGTCGGCCGCTTCCGGTACAACCGGCGCTCGCTGCCCGGGATCGCCCTCGTCGCCGATACCACGGCCATCACCTGCATCGGCAACGATTTCGGTTTCGACCACATCTTCAGCCGGCAGGTCGAAGGACTCGGCGCGCCGGGCGATGTACTGGTGCTCTTCAGCACGAGCGGCCGCGCGGCCAACCTGTCCCGCGCGCTGGATGCCGCCCGCGGCGCCGGCATGGCGACGCTTTGTCTCCTCGGGCGCGACGGCGGCGCGCTGGCCGGACGCGCCGATCTCGACATCATCGTCCCCGGCACGGCGACGGAGCGGATACAGGAGGCCCATCAGGTGATCGTGCACCTGCTTCTGGATGCCGTCGAGCGGGCCTACCCGATCGACAACAACGGCGCCCTTTCGACATGACCCGCCACGCGCCAACCCTTCTCGCCGCGGCCTGCTTCTGGTGTGCCGCCACCGGCCCGCTTGCCGCGCAGGTGCGCATCGACGTCGAGCTCGAGAACCGCGCCATGCTGGAATTCGAATCGGTTGTCGCGACGGTGACGTTGCACAACGACGCGGAGACGCCGATCGTGATCGGCGCGACGGATTTCAACGCCAAGCTCGAGATCGTGCTCAGCCGTCAGAACCTGACGTCCGAGGAATCCGAGGCGACCCGCAAACGTCCGATCGTGCGCAGCCTTGTCATCCTGCCGGGCGATACGCGCAAGGAGCTCGTCGAAGTCTCCACGCTGTTCGATCTTCGCGAGCCCGGCGGCTACCGGCTGTCCGTCGAGGTCGTTCACGAGGACATTCGCTATGTCGCCCGCGAGCAGATCTTCGACGTCGTCTCGGGCATCGAACTCGCGTCGATTACGCATCCGATGCCCGGGTACCGCAACACGAAGCTGACCTACAGTCTCCGCTACTGGGCGCGCGCGAGCTCCGAGCACCTCTTCCTGGTGATTCGCGACGAGACGGCACGGATGTCGTACGGCACATTCGATCTGGGCCGTGTCATCCGGTTTGTCGCGCCGAAGATGACCTACGCGCGCGATGGCGTTCTGACCGTCGTTCACCAGTCCGGACGCGAACGGCATACACGTTCGGTCTTCAAAGTGACCGGCGAAGGGGTTCAGTTCGCCGAACAGACGCAACATCTGCCCAGCGGCAAGCCGTACCCGACAACGGATACCCCGGTCGGCATCGAGCGGGAGAAGCCGCCGACCGCGCGGTAGCCGTTCACGGTTGGCCGATGACGGCTTCCCATTGCCGGTCGAGGCGTTTGGCCGAGACGGGCGCCGGCGTGCCGACCTCCTGTGCGAAGAGCGAAACCCGCCATTCCTCCAGCATCCAGCGGTATTCTTCCAACGCATCCCAGTCGGTCTCCGCCGGACCGGTCGGCGCAACGCGCGCGCGCCACCGGTCCACGAAGGGCTGCGCGTCGCGCGTACGCGCCTCGTCGCGTGCGAGGTTGGCTGCCATCCGCTCGATGCGGAGCGCGGCCGCGCGCAGGTAGCGCGGGTAGTCGTTCAACCGGCGCACGGGTGTGGCGCGGATGAAGCCGGGGCGGACGAGTTCCTGAAGCTGCGACAGCAGGTCGGTCCGGCTGATGCGGCAGGCGTCGGGCAACGCCGTCGCCGCGGCATGCACGGCGGCATGCGTCGCCAGGATATCCTCCGTCAGCCGGCACAGCCCGCGCGCCGCCGCATACCAGGCGCCCCGCGCGGCGGCCGCGCAGGCCGCGAAGGCCGCCGCCGTGCGCGGCCATGGCTCCTGCTCGACGGTGACCGAAGCGAGCGCGCGCACCCCGATCTCCGCGGCGAGCGCGTCGTCGCGGCCGCCGATCCGGGCATACGCCAGACGCGTCGCCTGCTTGAAGGCCGGCAACGAACGCAGTTCCTTCGCGGTGTCCGCCAGCCGCAGGTGGAACAGGCGCAGCAGCCCCGCGCGGTGTGCGCGCCGCGCCGTCCGCGGGTCGGCGAAGAGCCGCAAATGGACATGCGCGCCGTCCGCGACGAGTGCCGGCCAGGCCGGCACCGGCCACGTCTCCGGCCCGATATTGACCGATTCCGGCAGCGGGTCGATCGGCCAATCCGTGACATCGTCCCGCTCCCACCGCGAGCCGGCCTGCCGCGCGGCGGCCGCCGGCGCCGCGGATGCGTCCAGCAGCGCGACCAGGGCATCGAACCCGCGTGTGGCGGCGACGACGCGGCCGCTCTCGTCATGCGCCTCGAAACGCATCACCAGTTGCGGCGGCAGCTCGGTCGGCCAGGCCTCCGGCGGCACCGCGATGCCGTAACGCCGTTGGATTGCCCTGGCCAGCGCCTCCTTCAGCGGGCCCGATTGGTACGGCATGTCGGCCAGGAGCCTGCGCGCGGCATCGGGCACCGGAACCAGTTCGCGGCGGAAGCGCTTCGGCAGGCCGTGCAACAGGAACTCGACCTTGTCGGGCAAGGCGCCGGGCACGAGCCACTCCATGCGCCAGCCGACGAGCGCGCGTATGCATGCCAGCGGCGCCTCGCAGGTGATGCCGTCCTCGGCGTCCCCCGGCTGATAGCGATAGCGCATGCGCAGCCGGCCGCCATCCACCGTTATGATGTCCGGGTAGTCGGTCACCGGCACGCCGTCCGCGGTGGCCGCCGCGCCGGCTCCCGTCATGATGTCGGTCTCGGCGAGCGTCAGCCGCCGGCGCGTGGCCTCGCCGGCCTCCGACAGCCAGCGCGTCAGGGCCGGGATGTTGTGGACATCCGCCGGCAGCAGGGCCGCGTAGTGCGCGGTAAAGACCCGGTCGTCCGCGACCAGGCCATGCCGCCGTTGCTTGGCTTCAGCCGCATGGGCTTCGGCGACGCGCGTCACGTTGTCGCGGATCAGCGGCGGCAGGTGCGCGTACTCGCCGCGCACCAGCGCGGCTTCGATGAAGAGCGCCCGCGTCGCCGCGGGGTCGACGTCGCCATAGTGGCGGCGCCGTCCGCGCACGATCGGCAGGCCATACAGCAGCACGGTCTCCTCGGCGCGCACGAACCCGGTATCGGCGTCCCAATACGGTTCGCCGTACGTGTGCGTAACCACGTGTTCGGCGAGCGGCTCGGCCCAGGCGGGGTCGACGACCGCCACGCACCGCGCCAAGAGCCGCCCGGTGTCCACCAGGTCGCCGGCCATCACCCATTCCGGCGTCCGGCCCGCGAGTCCCGACCCGGGATGGATGCGGAAGGAGATACCGCGCGCGCCGCGGTAGGCGCCCTGTTCCTCGCGCAACCCCATCCGTCCGAGCAGTCCGGCCAGCAGGGATCGGTGAATGGCCTCGTCGCCGGCGGCCTGCGCGGCGGGCCGCATGTGGAGACCGCGGCAGTACTCGTCGATCTGTCGGTGGACGTCGATCCATTCGCGCATGCGCCGGTAGGACAGCATCTGTTCGCGGCAGTAACGCCGCAGGCGCGTTTGCGACCGGTGCTCCCGCTCGGCGTCGTGGTAGAAGCGCCACAGCTTCAGCAGGCCGGCGAAGTCCGAGGTGGTCGTCCGGAACCGGGCGTGCAGGGCATCCGCCTTTTCCTGTCCGTCAAGCGGCCGCAGCCGCGGATCGTCCACGCTCAGGCCGGCCACGATGACCATCACTTCCGCCAGCGCGCCCTGACGGTGCGCCTCGACCAGCATGCGCGAATGCCGCGGTTCGGTCGGGAACGTCGCCAGCGCATGGCCCAAGTCGGTCAGACGGCCCCGGGCGTCGACGGCGCCGAGCTCGGCCAGTTCCCGGTAGCCGTCGCGGACCATGGCCGGCGACGGCGGATCGAGGAACGGGAAGGCGCGGATGTCCCCGAGCTTCAGATCCAGCATGGTGAGGATGACGCCGGCCAGGCTCGTGCGCCGGATTTCCGGCGGGGTGAAGGGCTCGCGCCGCGCGAAATCGTCCTCGGCGTAGAGCCGGATGCAGGTGCCGGGCCCCGTCCGTCCGCAGCGTCCCTTGCGCTGGTTGGCGCTGGCCTGCGACACGGGTTCGATGTGCAGCCGCTGCACCTGCGTGCGGTGGCTGTAGCGCTTGATGCGCGCCAGACCGGAATCGACCACGAAACGGATGCCGGGTATGGTCACCGAGGTCTCGGCCACATTCGTCGCCAGGACGATGCGCCGGGCGCCGCCCGGCTCGAAAGCCCGGCGCTGCTGCGCCATCGGCAGGCGCGCCAGCAGCGGGATGATTTCGGTCCGCGGGAGCCGACGCCGTTCGAGAACGCGCGCCACGTCCTGGATATCGCGCTCGCCGGCGAGGAAGACGAGGGTATCGCCCCGCGGGTCGATCCGCGTCAGACGATCGACCGCCGCCGCGACCGCGTGCGGCAGGTTGGCATCCTCATCGTCGCCCGGAGTCTCGTAAAGCAACTCGACGGGATGCGTCCGCCCCGGCACTTCGACCACCGGGGCGCCGTCGAAGAACGCCGCGAACCGGGCCACGTCCAGAGTCGCCGAACTGACGATGACCTTGAGATCGGGCCGACGCGGCAGGAGTCGTTTGATCAGACCGAGGAGGAAATCGATCGTGAGGCTGCGCTCGTGCACTTCGTCGATCATCACCGTGTCGTATCCCAGCAGGCGCGGGTCGCCCCTGGTTTCGGCGAGCAGGATGCCGTCGGTCATGAACTTGATGCGCGTCCGTTCGTCGACCCGCCGGTCAAAGCGCGTCTGGTAGCCGACGATGGCCGCGCCGCCGGCGCCGAGTTCCGAGGCCACGCGCGCCGACACCGTGGTTACGGCGATCCGGCGCGGCTGCGTGCAGCCGATCAGGCCGCGGATGCCGCGGCCGAGTTCGAGGCACAGCTTCGGGATCTGCGTGGTTTTGCCCGAGCCGGTTTCGCCGGCCACGATGATCACGGGATGGTCGCGCAAAACGCCGGCCAGCCGGTCGCGGTATTGCGCGATGGGCAGTTCCGGCGGATACGACACGCGGCACGGCAGGGCGGCGCGCCGCGCGCAGATCGCGGCCGATGCGGCGGCCTGATCGAGGAGGCGCCGCATGAGGGCGTCGGTCGACGGACCGTAGTCGCCGCGCCGCGCCGGCGCCTCGAGGCGCCTGAGAATGGCGGCCTCGTCACGCAGTTCGGCGCGCGCGGCGGCGGCACGCACAACCGCCTCCGCGTGACGCCTCCCGCGGTCCGCCGCGGCATCCTTCCGTTCCGTTGTCATCCGCGCGCAGTATTTTGGATCGGCTGCGCGCTGTCAACGCGGGTTCGCCGTCTCCCTCAGTCGGCAATCAGGAACGAGACCTTCGCGTTGACGCGGTATGCCGTGATCTTGCCGTCTTCGACCTTGGCCTCGAAGTTCTTGATGTAGACGGATTTCACGCCATGGAGCTTCTGGCCACCCGCACATCTACGCCGCCGGCGAAGCGCAGCCCTATCGCCATCTGCCGTTCTTCTACTCCGACCTCTTCGACGCGGGATACGAAGCCGTCGGTGACACGCAGGCGTCGCTCGAAACGGTCACCGCGGTTGAAAAGCCGACCGATGTCGGACCGATCCTCTATCTGAAGGACGGGCGCGTGCGCGGTGTCGTCTTCTGGAACCTGTTCGGTCAGATCGACGCCGGGCGCGCTCTGATCGCCGCGCCGGGGCCGTGGACCGGGGAGCGACTCCGGGCGTGGGCGAAGGAACTTGTCGCGGAGGCCGGATCGGTCAAGCCTCCGGCGCCAGACGGGATTAGGCGTTAGGCGCTAGGCGTTAGTTGACGGTAGCCATGGAGTTCTTCAGCAAGGAAGTGCACGCAACGCTCACGTCGCTGAATTCAATCGAGTTCCATGGATACGACGGTCTCACGGTCCTGCGGCTTCACATCGCACGCCAGATTGTGGCTGGATGCGCCATGTCCGTGAGACTATGCGGGATTGACCCGCGGATTGAAACCATCGAGAGAGGAGCCATCTGCGCGCGAGGATCGCGGCGGTTGGCCTCTATTTCTTCGGGAAGTACTTGACGCCAGGGATTTCCTTGAAATGAGTGTCCTGGGTCCAGAGCGTTGCCCCGTGACCACTGGCGCGAAGTGTTTGGCATTCGGCCCCTCGGCAAAGTACTCCAGCCAACCCGAGGAATCGACCACGTTCATACGCGGTCCTCCTCACGCTCAAACTCGGTGTTGATCCCTTTCAGGAACCCGCGCAGTTCTTCAATGTCGCGGTCCGGGATGAGCTCAATCCGCCCCTCGTACTCAATTACCTGTATCTTCTGTCCCGGGCGCAGGCCCATTGTTCGCCGCACCGGCAGTGGAATGACAACCTGAAACTTCGGTGACAATGTGACGGCATGCATGACGCCTCCCTGATCGATCAGTCGTGGTGCTACGCTATACCGATCGATCATGAGGCATCAATCCCCTTCTTGTGTACTAG
>CAYYJS010000086.1:0-8567 GCA_964472315.1 uncultured Victivallales bacterium
GCCCGTCAAGGCGACCCGATCCAGGGGAACAACGGCGAATGTCCATGACTGCACCGAATCGCAAATGCGCCCGGCGTGCGGACGCACCCGCGTTTCCGCTTGCGGCGCTTCCGGTGCGCCGCTATGGTTCGCACAACTGCGATGGTTGCGAGGGCGAGGCTCGACGCGAACGGCGTATCGAGGGAGCGGGCACATGCGTAAACTGGCGGTATTGGCGGCGACAGGCTTCGGGCTGGGGTACAGTCCGGTGGCGTCCGGAACGGTGGGGACGGTACTTGCTTTACCGATCGTCTGGCTGATGTTCCGGTTCCTCGGCGATTCGTTCCTCGCGCAAGTGGGTGTCGCGGCGCTGCTGGCCGGGCTTGCCGTGCCGGTCTGCGATGCCGCCGAGAAGGCGTTCGGAACCAAGGACGACGGACGGATCGTCGCGGATGAGTATCTGACGTTCCCCATCTGCATGCTGGGACTTCACAGCTTGCATGGCGTGCAGCACTGGAACTGGTGGATTCTCCTGATCGCGTTTCTGTCGTGCCGGTTTTTCGACATCGTCAAGCCGCCTCCGGCGCACGGGCTGCAGCGGTTGCGCGGCGGGTTGGGCATCGCGATCGACGATGTCGTCGCGTCGTTTTACAGTTTGCTGGCCAACCACATCGTTGTGTGGCTGTTGGTGAGGTATACGACATGGCTGGCATGAAAGCCGTCTTGAAGCAGCGCCGGCGTTGTGTCAGAATCAAGGAACTCGTGGAGGATAGACCGTGATGAAAAGAGCGCTTTCCTTGAGTCTGTGCCTTGGTCTGGCGCTGTCGCTCGGCATGTTCGTGGGCGGGTGCGAGGACGAGCCGGACATGGGCGATACGGGCAGTTATTTCGAGGCCAACCCCATCGGTTCCGAACCGCGTCCGCAAGGGTCGAGCCCGATCGTCGAAATCACGCCCGCCTCCGATTCGCTGACGGCCAATGGCGAAACCGCCGCCTTTGAGGCGGTCGGCGGGACGCCGCCCTACGACTGGTCGGTCAGCGATATCTCCAAAGGCAGCATCATCAACGAAGGCGAGAACTCGGCTGTCTACCAGCGTGCCGCCGGCGGCGATAACGTCGTTATCTGCACCGACAGTCGCGGAAACAGCGCCTTCGCCACCGTCTCGCAGCCGTAGACCACGACGGCTCGTGTTCCCATGGATAGACTCGAAAAAGGCCTTTCGGAATCGACATCGATCCGCGTGACGTGTGCCGATGTCACGGTGGCGTCCAAGGCGCTCGAGGCCCGACACCTGTGCGGCCCGGCGGCATCGCAAGCGCTCGCCGAATCGCTGGTCGCCGCGGCGCTGGCAGCCGCGGACGCGTCATCGCCCGACGAGGCCGTCACATTGCGGTTCAGCGTGGAGGGCCCCATCGGCGGTGTGCTTGTGGAAGCGCGCGGCAACGGCGATATGCGGGGATACACGCAGACGAAGACGATCGACGCGCTGGACGGCGCGGATACGTATTCGAGCGCCGCGGCGTTCGGCGCCGCGGGGACGCTTCACATCGTCCGCTCCCTGCCGGGCAAGCTGCTGGCCCAGGCCTCGGTGAGTCTCCCGCACCCGACGGTGCAGACGGCCCTGGCGCGGTACTTCAACCAGTCCCTGCAAGTGCCGGCCGGCGTGACGATGGCCGTTCGCGTCGACTCCGGCGGTCTGATCCAGGCGCGCGGGTTGGTTGCCGAACGCATGCCGGACGGTCGTAGCGACGCGTTCGTACAGGTGCTCGAGGCCATGGAATCGGGGGCCGTCGCAACGGCCCTTCGGACGGCGGGCGCGCTATCCGACCTTGCCGCGGTCCTGTCGCTGCCCGACCTGGCGGTGCGCGAGTCGCGGCGACTCCAGTTCGCCTGCACCTGTTCGCTGCCGAAGGTCCTCGCGGTCGTGAAGGGGCTGGCGGTCGCGGATTTGGACGCCCTTCTGGACCGTGGCGAACCGGCCGTGGTCTACTGCCACATGTGCGGCAACGGGCACACGCTGAGCATCGAGCTGCTCCGTCACATCCGTGCCGCGCGAACGGCGTAGCGGCCGCATCAGGTCCGGACGGGTGGCGGGCTGTCGGTCGGGCGCCGAAAAAGGCGCCGAAAAAGGCGCTTGCCAGTCCCACGCGAAACTCGCAGAATGACCGCGTTATGAGGGGTTTTGGCAAGGTGCCGGATCGGTTGTCGTAACAACGCAGGAGGATGGAAGCATGACGAAGTCACAGACCATGGCGGCATTGGCGGAAAAGACGGGGCTGACGAAGGTGCAGGTCGAAGAGGTGCTCGACGAGACGGCCAAGCTGGCCTACGCCGAGGCGGCCAACGGGTTTGTGATTCCCGGCATCGGAAAGCTGCTCCTGGTCAACCGCGCCGCCCGTACCGGCCGTAACCCGTCGACCGGCGAGACCATCCAGATTCCGGCCAAGACGGTGGTGAAGTTCCGCATCGCGAAGGCGTGCAAGGACGCCGTGCTGTCGGCGTAGGGCGTCCGCATAAAGACAGGTCTGCATAAAGACTTGCCCGGGGCGAGGCCATCCGGCACAATTGTGTGCTTGGGGCCTCGCCTTTTTCTTGGCCCAGGGAAGGACATCGGAAGAGAACCATGCAGATCGCGCGAAAACGAATGACCCCGTGGCTCACGGCGGCAGCGGCCCTGTTGGCGGGCGTCGCGGGAGCCGCCGACGCCATCACGATTCCAAGCAAGTTGCTTGCGCCGGGAGAGGAGCACGCCCGGATCGCCCGCATCGTCGCGCGTGAGCTGCCCCGCGAGCACCTGACCCGGCATCCGCTGGACGATGACATGGCGCGGCGCGCGATGGAGAACTTCCTGCGCGCGCTCGACTACGAGCGCATCTACCTGCTGGAGAGCGATGTCGCCCGGTTCACCACCAAGGCCTTTGCCCTGGATGAGGAACTGCGGCGCGGCGAAGTCCAGTTCGCCTTCGACCTGTTCGAGGTCTTCAAGGCACGCGTCCGTGACCGCACCGCCTTCATGGAGCGACTCCTCGACGCCGGCTTCGACACGAGTATCGACGAGACATACAACTGGAAGCGCAAGGACGCGCCCTGGCCCGTCGACAACGCGGCATGGGACGATCTCTGGCGTAAACGCATCAAGAACGAGTATCTGCGCCGCGTCATCGCCGACGAACTGGACGCCGAAAAGGCGGCCCAGGCGCCGAAAACCACGGAGGTGACCGAGCCGCGGGATGGCGCTGTCGCGCCCGATGCGACTGTCGCGCCCGCCGCGCCCGATGCGCCGAAACCGCCCGAGGCCGGCGCCGCGGTTGTCGTCCCCCCCGAGACGCCCCCGGTCGACCCCGCGCTGGAGACGCCCGACGGCTTCATCCGTAACCGCTATCGCCAGTTCCTGTCGACGATCGAGTCCAGCGACGGCGAATGGGTGCTGGAACGCTACCTGGGCGCCTTCACCCATGCCTACGATCCGCACTGCGATTACATGTCGCCCGCGAGCGAGGAGGACTTCGATATCGAGATGAAACTCTCGCTGGTCGGCATCGGCGCCCTCCTGCGCGGCGAGGACGGCGCGGCCAAGGTGATGGAGTTGATCCCCGGGGGACCCGCCGCCCAGGACAAGCGCGACGATCGGCTGCGTCCCGGCGACAAGATCGTGGCGGTCGCCCAGGAGAACGAGGAACCCGTCAGCATCCTGCACTGGCCGCTCTACAAGGCGGTCCGGCTGATCCGCGGCCAGAAAGGGACGCGTGTGATCCTGACCGTCATCCCGGCCGCCAACCTCGGCGACGCGCGGACCAAGACCATCGATCTTATCCGTGATGAAGTGAAACTCGAGGAGCGCGAGGCCAAGTCCAAGATCGAAACCCGGACGCGCGCCGACGGCAAGCCGCGCAAGCTCGGCATCATCGAACTGCCCGCCTTCTACGCCGACCTCAAAGGCAAACGCCTGAACCCGGACTATAAGAGTTCCTCGCGGGACGTCGGCCGCATCCTGCGCGAGATGCAGGAAGCGGAGGTGGACGGCATCGTGCTCGATCTGCGCAACAACGGCGGCGGCTCGCTGCTCGAAGCCGTCCTCATGACGGGGCTGTTCATCCAGACGGGACCGACCGTGCAGGTGCGGGAACGCCATGGCGTGAGTATCCTTCCCGACAACGATCCGTCCATCGCCTACTCCGGGCCGATGGTGGTCCTCGTCAACCGTCTCAGCGCGTCGGCTTCCGAGATTCTCGCCGCCGCTCTGCAGGACTACGGCCGCGCCATCGTCGTCGGCGACACCAAGACCCACGGCAAGGGTTCCGTGCAGACCATTCTGCACCTCAGCCGCGACGACCGCATGGGTTCGCTCAAGGTGACCAACGCGCTGTTCTACCGCGTCTCCGGCGGGTCGACGCAGCTTCGGGGCGTACAGCCGGACATTGTTCTGCCTTCCGCGTTCGAGTTCATGGAACTCGGCGAGGACCACATGCCCAACGCCCTCGAATGGTCGCAAGTCGACGAGGTCATGTATTCGCCGTTCGCCGATCTGACGACGATCGTTCCGACATTGGTGGAAGCCTCCGCGAAGCGACGCTTGACCGATGAGCGGTTCGTGGCCTACACGCAGCTTCTCGAACGCGTGCGGAAGATGAACGACACCGAAGAGCTCTCGCTCAACCTCGTGACGCGCAAGCAGCAGGCTCTCGTCGAACGCGAGTTGTACGACGCCCAGAACCGCCTGATGGAACAGACGTCGGGCGAGGACGCGGCGGACAAGGACAAGGGGCAGGATCTGGTGCTGCTGGAGACGCTCAACATCCTGAGCGACTACGTCGACCTGACGGGTGACGGGGCCGCGAAGGACGAAGCGGTGGCGAACCATCCGTAACATGACGCCGTTCTGGAAGATGCATGGGGCGGGGAACGACTTCATCCTCATCGACGACCGCGCGGTGACGTTCCCCGCGACGACCGCGCTCGTGAGCCGGCTCTGCGCCCGGCATACGGGTATCGGCAGCGACGGACTCCTGCTCATTCAGCCCTCGACGAGCGCCGACTTTCGGATGCGGTTCTTCAATCCGGACGGCGGCGAGGCGGATATGTGCGGCAACGCCGCCCGGTGCGTCGCGCGGCTTGCGCGCGAACTCGGCGTCGCCGGACGGAGCATGCGGATTGAAACGCGCGCGGGCGTCCTCTCGGCCACCGTGAACGGCGCCGACGTGACCCTGACGATGACGCCGCCCGCGGGGTGGCGTCTCGACCGCGCGCTGACCACGCCCGACGGGCGGTCGGTGGCCTATGACTTCGTGAACACGGGCGTGCCCCATGCCGTGATACGCACGTCGGATGTGGCGGCCCTTCCGGTGCGCGGCCTGGGTGCGGCGGTGCGCTACCATGCCGACTTCGCGCCGGCCGGCACGAACGCCGATTTTGTGGAAGTCACGGGCGAGCGTGCGCTGTCGGTCCGGACCTATGAACGTGGGGTCGAGGACGAGACGCTTGCCTGCGGGACGGGCATCGTCGCCGCGGCTGTCGTCGCCCTGCGGCACGGTTGGGTGAAGGCCCCCGTCGAAGTCCGTGCCGCGAGCGGCGACCGTTTGACGGTCGATGGCGTGCCCGGCGACGGCGCCGTTACCCATGTCACCCTCACCGGCCCGGCCGCGCACGTCTACCGCGGCGAGGTGGCGGCGTGGCCGTAGCAAGGGCGATTGGCCGGGAAGCGGGTGCGGGATGCCGGAACTGCCGGAAGTGGAAACGGTTGTGCGCGGGCTGCGCGCGGCGGCGTTGACGGGACGGCGCGTGACGGGCTGTCGCGTGCGCTGGCCGAAGACCGTGGAAGGCGTTACGCCGGAAGTGTTCCGACGACGCATGACCGGGCGCCGTGTTCTCGCGATCGGCCGTCGCGGCAAGTACATTGTGCTCACACTGGACGAGGGCTGGACGTTGCTGATTCACCTGCGGATGACCGGGCGGCTGCAATTCGCCCCGCGGGGGGCGCCGCTTACGCCGCACGAGCATGTCGCGCTGGCCCTGGATGACGGACGCGAACTCCGCTTCGCCGATTCCCGCAAGTTCGGACGCTGGACATTGACCCGCACGCCCGAAGACCGACTCGCGCCGCTGGGGCCCGAGCCGCTGGCGCGGTCGTTCACCGCGGTGTGCCTGCGGACGGCGCTCGCCGGTCGTCGCGGCCGGCTCAAGCCCACGCTGCTTGACCAGACCGTCGTCGCCGGTTTGGGGAACATCTATGTCGATGAAGCGCTGTGGGAGGCCGGCCTGCACCCCCGCGCCCCGGTTGACGCGCTCGGCCCGGAGGCCGTGCAGGCCCTGCACACGGCCATTCGGACCGTCTTGAGGCGCGGTGTCGACGCGATGGGGACGACGCTGGGATCAGGCGCCACGAACTTCTACAGCGTCGCCGGACGGCGCGGCCGCAATCAGGATGGGTTGCGCGTCTTCCGTCGTACGGGCGAAGCATGCCCGCGCTGCGGCGCCCCGATCCGCCGGATCGTCGTCGGTCAGCGCGGTACGCATCTCTGCCCGGTCTGCCAACCCCCGCCGGGGGGCGCATAACTGCGCGTAGGTGCATCCCTGGGAGCGCGGGCGTCCCGCCCGCTTGAAAATGCACATGTCTGGCAACTGCGGGCGAGACGCCCGCGCTCCCAGGCGAACAACGGCGAATGTCCACGACTGCACCCAATCGCAGTGCGCCCCCCTGGTGTCGGCCCTGATTCCCCGCTTGCGCCCGCGGGCGTGCCGTCATCGCGACCATGAAGATCGAGGAGATCAACGCCGACCGGCAGGTGTTCCTGCAGAAGGTGAACGAAGCCGTTTCCGGCGAGCTGGAGAAGATCGGCCTGGCGCTGATCAACGTCAACATCCGGGACACCGAAGCCGTCCACGCCGAAACGGATGCCAATGCCAAGAAGGTCAGCCATGTCGCCAACCAGCGGGTGGCCGAGGAATCGGCCCGCAACAAATTCGAGTCGGCCGCGCGCGAGGCCGACGGCGCGATCCGCGTGGCCCGGGAATTTGCCGAGAAGAAGGCCGAGGACGCCAAGTCCGAACGCGAGCAGGCGCGCCTCAATGCCGAGGTTGTCGTTCCGGCGAATGCGGAGCGCGAAAAGGTGATCATCGCGGCCGACGCGCGGCGCGAGCAGTCCATTCGCGCGAGTTCGATATCCCGGCGCAGGTCGTCGTCGCTCTCGTAGACGCGGTCCACGATGACATGCAGATCGTTGCGCACCCCGCGGCTACCGCGTACGCCTGCCGCGATGGCCTCGGCGCGGGCATGCGCGAAATGCGAATCGACCGTGCCTTCGAGACAGACCGTTCCCCGCACGCATGACACGGTGATGTCGAAGGCGGTCAGGACCGGATCCTTGAGCAGGGCGGCCCCCGCGGCGCTCGAGAGGACTTCGTCGGTGCGCGGCTCGGACGGGGTTACGACCAACCGATCCTCGACTTCGACCAGGGTCACCTTCGCTCCCAGCGCCGCGTAAACCTGTCCGAGCTCCAGACCGATGTAGCCGCCGCCGATGACCAGAAGTCGTGCCGGGATATCGCGCACATCCAGCGCTTCGTAGGCGGTCATCGCGCGCGGCGAGTCGGGCACGCCGGGAAGGGTGGCCGGCGTCGATCCGGTTGCGACGATCGCATGCGCGAAACCGACCTCGCGCGTCTCCCCGGTCGCCGCGGTCAGCGTCGCCCGGTGCGCGTCTTCGAGCCGCGCCCGCCCCCGCACATACGCGATCTTCCGTCGGCTGACCAACTGCCCCAAGCCGCCGGTCAGCGCGGCGATCACCGAGTCCTTCCAGCGCCCGAGCGCGGCCGGATCGATGGTCGGCTGACCGAGTGCGATGCCCCAGGCGCCCGCCTGCTCGACCTCGTGCAGAAACGCGGCGACGTGCAGGAGCGCCTTCGAGGGAATGCACCCGCGATACAAACAGACGCCGCCCGGATTGGCCTCCGGGTCGACCAGCGTCACGGACATTCCCATGTCCGCGGCATGGAACGCCGCCGGGTAGCCACCGGGCCCCGCGCCGATCACCAGCAGGTCGGTATGGTCATTGGTCATTGGGGATTATCCTTCCCATGCCATTTTGATGGGGTCTTCGATCGCCTCGACAATCCACTGCATAAACCGGACGCCGTCGGCGCCGTCGATGACCCGGTGATCGAATGACAGGGCCAGCGGCAGCAGGTTGCGCGGCCGGAACTGGCCATCCTGGAACACCGGCTCGACGCGCGCCCGTGCAACACCCAGGATCGCGACCTCCGGCCAGTTCACGATGGGGATGAAGGGGTCGCCGCCCAGCGCCCCGGCGTTGGTGATGGTCAGACTGCCGCCGCGCATGTCGTCGGCGTCGAGCTTGCCGTCGCGCGCCCGGTTCGTGAGATCCTTCATCGCGACCGCCAACTCGATGACATTCTTGCGGTCGGCGTCCCGTATGACCGGCACGACCAGGCCGCGTTCCGTATCCATGGCCAGCCCGATATGGCAGTAGTGCTTGTACACGATTTCGTTGCGCGATCCATCCACGCTGGCGTTAACCCAAGTTTCTTAGTGGGCTGTGAATTCAGGCTCAAAATCGGAGTTTCTGCCCCC
>CAYYJS010000087.1:0-7613 GCA_964472315.1 uncultured Victivallales bacterium
CTTCTACGGCCCCTCATGCAGGAGTATCTCGCATGAATCTTCAACACCGTTCGCCTATGGCCTGTCCCTTGACGCCTTCGCCGGACGGGATGGTCGCCCCGCCGTGCCCGCGGATAAGCGCTTGAAGATCGGGCGGGAGCGGGCTCTCGACGTCGACCGGACACCGACTGACCGGGTGTGTGAACCGGATCCCGGAGGCGTGCAGGGCCTGACGGTCGATCCGCAACCGCCGACGGTCTTCGGCGGTCACGGCGCCGTTGCAGAACCGCAGGAAGATCGTCGGATCGACGCCATAGAGCTTGTCGCCGACCACGGGGTGGCCCAATGCCGACAGCGTCGCGCGAATCTGATGCTGCCGCCCGGTCTCCGGATGCGCCGACAACCGGCTGATGCCGCCACCGGCGCTCAGGCGCCGAAACACCGTCGCCGCGGCCGCGGCCCCGGCCGGAAGACCGTCGGCGTCGCCTTCGCCCGCGGGGATGAAGACGCGTCGTTTGCGCACGACGGATGCGGTATCCGGTGCGATATGCCCAGTCGCGCGGCGGTACTCGGGAAACTCGCCCTCGACCAGGACCTTGTACCGCTTCTCCACGGTGCGCGCAACAAACTGACGCTGCAACAGCGCGCCGGCGCGCCGGTCGATGGCCAGAATGACGAGGCCCGAAGTCTCCCGGTCCAGCCGGTTGACCAGCACCACATTGTCGAGCCCCAGATCCCGGCAGACGAGCATCGTCAGGCTCTTATACCGGTATCGTCCGCCCGGGTGACAGGGCAGCCCGGCCGGCTTATCGACCACAAGCACCTGATCGTCACGGTACGGGACCGTGTACCGCGTATCGACATCGGGTTCGGGGATATCCGCGTCCAGATACTCGATGCGGTGTCCGATCGCCAGCACGCGGCCGGGTTCCGCCGGGGCGTTGTCGACCAACAACCGGCGTCGTTCGATGCGCGCGATCCAGTCGCCGGCCGAGAAGAGCGGGAACCGCGCCGACAGGAAATCGAGTAGCGTCCGGCCCGCCTGATCGGGCGGAACGGTGAACCGCAAACGGTATTCGGCATGCTCCGGGTGCATGCGTGCCACGATACGGTATGATCAAGTCCGGCGCAATGCCCTGGGCGGGGCTGTGGCCGGGCTTGCGCATGTCCGCGACTTGCTGGTAGGCTCATCCCCATGAATCGATGGATAACCGCGACGCTCGGGATGGGGTGCCTTTCGGCGGCCGGATGCGCGAGTCTGATCGTCAGTCCCGCGCGACCGCTGCCGGACGACGCGATCCCGCCGCGCGTGGCGGTGGCGTCGTTCGAGAACCGGTCCGGGTTCGAGGGGCAATGGGAGATCGGCGGCGGCATGGCCGATCTGCTGGTTTCGGAACTGGTCAAGTCGCGCAACTTCGTCGTGCTCGAACGCGGGCGACTGGATACCGTCGTCGGCGAAATCGTCCGTCAACGCGACAAGCTCTTTCGTGACGAGGGCAAAGTGCCGGCGGGCCGCCTCAAGAACGTCGAGTACCTGGTGCGCGGCGTGATCAACGATTTTTCCCAGGTCAAGGGCGGTTCGCTGTGGGTGGGCATCCGGCGCTGGTTCCTCGGCGGTGGGGGCTACACCGCCCGCGTGGCGATGACGCTGACCATCGTCGACGTGGCGAGCGGTCAGATCGTCGACTCCGTGCAGTGCGAGGCCTCCGCGCGCGCCCGCAATGCGTTTATCGAGGGCCGCTACAAGAACGTGAAGTTCGGCGGCGATCAATTCTTCAAGACGCCGCTGGGCGTCGCCACGTCGAGCGCGATGCGGCGCGGACTGAAGGGGATCGTGCAGAAGATGCCCCGGCAGTACTGGCAGCCGATGGTGGCGGATGTCACCGACCGCTTCGTCGTTGTCAACGGCGGACGCGATCGCGAACTGAAGGTCGGCCGGTACTTCCAGGTGCGCCAATCGGGTTCGCCGGTCACCGACCCGTTGACGGGCGACATCCTCCAGATCTTGCCGGGCCAGGTGGTGGGCGTCGTGCAGGTGGTCGAAGTCCAGGCGGCGATCGCCGGGGCCGAGGTGATCAGCGGCCACGGCTTCGCGCGCGGTCAGCACCTGGAGGCGATCGCGCCGCCGGCGATCCCGTCGACCCGCGAACAACTCGGGCTGACGCCCTGAAGGATGTCGGAACACAGGTTGCCAATTCGGAGACGCAGCGATGGCCGCACCGCTTTCCCTCGAGAATCTCACCAAGACATACCGTGACACGCGTGCCGTGGATGCCGTCTCGCTCGACATCGAACCGGGCGAGCTCTTTTTCCTGCTCGGTCCCAGCGGCTGCGGCAAGACCACGCTGCTGCGCATGATCGCCGGGTTCTGCGAACCCGACTCCGGCGCCATCACGCTGGGCGGCCGCGCGATCGTGCGCCTGCCCCCCCACCAGCGGGACACCGGCATGGTTTTTCAGAGCTACGCCCTGTGGCCGCACATGACCGTGGCCCAGAACGTGGGATTCGGTCTTGAGATGCGGCGGTTGGCCAAGGCGGATATCGCCACGCGCGTGGCCGAGGCGCTGGAGATGGTGCGCATGCGCGACCGGGCCGAGGCGCGGCCGAACGAACTTTCCGGCGGGCAGCAGCAGCGTGTGGCGCTGGCGCGGGCGCTGGTCATCCATCCCCAATGCCTGCTCCTGGACGAACCGCTCTCCAATCTGGATGCCAAGCTGCGCATGGAGATGCGCGTCGAGATCCGCCGCATCTGCAAGACGGCCGGCTTGACGGCGGTCTACGTGACGCATGACCAGAAGGAAGCGCTGTCGATCGCCGATCGTCTGGCCGTGATGCGGGACGGCCGGATCTGCCAGATCGGGACGCCCGAGGCCGTCTACCGTCATCCGGCGTCCGCGTTCGTCGCGGGCTTCATCGGCGAAACCAACTTCATTGACGCGACGGTCCGGCACCGTACGGAAGAGGGCGTGGCCTTCGATACCGTGTTGGGCGTCCTGCATGCGACGCCGGCCGGCGCGTCCGTATCCGGGGCCTCCGCGGTCCTCTCGATCCGCCCCGAATGCGTGCGCGTGCATGCCGAATGTCCGGACGATCCGGTCAACCGGTTCGAGGCGGCGCTGCACGATTCGATTTACCTCGGGGAGGTCGCCCAGCATCAGGTGACGCCGATCCCGGCGCCGAACCTGCGACTCAAGTCGTTCCAGCTCAACCCGCGGATCCTCGCCCGTGACGCGCGCCGGCACGTCTGGGTATCGGTCGCGGCGGCCGATATCACGGTGCTGCCTGCCGGTGCCGGTCCGTCATGAACGTCCGCAACCCGATCGTCATCGCGGCAGCGGGGCTTGTCGTGGCGCTGCCGTTCCTTCTCCGGCGTCCGCCCGAGACCCTGGCCTGGGCCGCCGGCGACCCCGTGGTGGTTGTGGTGTCCCCGCACAACGAGGCGATCCGATACGAGTTCGGGCGCGCCTTCGCGGCATGGCATGCGGCGCGCTACGGGCGGCCCGCGCGGGTGGACTGGCGCGTCATCGGGGGCACGTCCGAGATCATGCGTTACCTCGAAGCCGAGTACGCGTCCTCGCTGCGGGCGTGGTGGAAGGCGCAGGGGCGCGACTGGCCTGAAGGCGGCGCGGAGGCGGCGATGGATCGGCGTCTCCGCTCCGACCGTCCGGCGCCCGAGGCCGTCGCGGCGGATCCGGCGGCGCTCCGGAAATGGGAGGCGCGCGCCGCGGTGCACCGGACGTTCCGGAGTCTGGACGATCCGGCGGCCTTCACATGCCGCATCGATGTCCTGTTCGGCGGCGGCGCGTACGATCACGGCAAGGTCCATGGGCAGGGCCTCACGGTGCCCATCTGGCCGGATGGCCGGGCGCCGTCCGACATCCTGTGGACCGCGGACGGGGTATGTCTGATCCCCGAATCCGTCGGCGGCGAGGAATGGCGCGCGGCGGGATTCATCGGCGCCGCGGTCAGTACGTTCGGCATCTGCTACAACCGCGACCGGCTGGCGGACCTGGGGATCGCGCGGCCGCCGGCGACCTGGCGCGATCTGGCGGCGCCGGCCTATTTCCGGCAGCTCGGCGTGGGCGATCCCACCAAGAGCGGCAGCATCGCCAAGGCGTTCGAGATGATCGTCCACGCGGAATGCCACGCCGCGGTCGCGGCGGCGGGTTTCGATGCCGCGCAGGTGGACGCGTATGAGCGCGCGATCGCCGCCGCCGGATGGCAGGCGCCGCTGCCGGCCGGCGTGCCGCCGGCGTACCAGGCCGCGGTCGAATCCGGCTGGCTTGCCGGCGTGGGTCTGGCGCAGCTCATCGGCGCCAACGCGCGGTACTTCACGGATGGGGCGGGCAAGGTGCCGATCGATGTCAGCGCCGGCAACGCCGCCGCCGGGCTGGCCATCGACTTCTATGGCCGCTACCAGGCCGAACTCAGCAAGGGCGTCGACGGAAGCAGCCCGATGGTGTACGTCACGCCGCGGGCGGGCTCCAGCGTCAGCGCCGACCCGATCAGTCTGCTGCGCGGCGCCGTGCATCGCGAGACGGCCGTCCGCTTTGTCGAATTCGTGCTCTCCGAGGCCGGGCAGCGGCTTTGGAACTACCGGCCGGGCGCGCCGGGCGGCCCGGTCAAGTTCGCGCTCCGCCGGATGCCGGTGCGGCGCGATTTCTATCCGTCGGCGACCAACGCCGCCGTGCAGGTCGCGTACGAACGCCACCGCGACCATTGCGTCGACCCGCTGGGCGACCCCGACGTGAACCCGTATGCGGTGGGCGCGCAGTTCACCTACCAGCCGCGCTGGACGGCGCGTCATTTCAACATCCATCGCGATCTGGTGCGGGCGATGTGTCTCGATGCCGGGGACGAACTGCGCGCGGCGTGGCGCGCGATCATCGACGGCGGCGGACCCGAGGCGCAGCCGGCGGCGATGGCGCGCCTGCGTCGTCTGCCCGACGCGCCGATGCCGCTGACCTGGAGCAGCGCGCTCGAGATCGGATCGCGCGTCGACCGCCTGGACTACATGCGGGACTGGACCGCCCACTTCCGCGCGAGCTACCGCGACGCGCGGGCGGCGGTGGTCAGGCCCCGCGGGGGCGCCGCCGTGCCGCCGGCGGGCCGGGGAGGGGTGCGATGAGACGCGGTACCGCAACCCTGTTGTTCTGGCTGCTGGCGGCATGCTTCGGCGTCTTCCTGCTCTGGCCGCTTGGCATTGTGATCGGCGGCGGGTTCTTTGTCGAAGGTCGGTTTACCGGGCGCTACCTGGCCGAGGTGTTCCGCAACCCGATCTACGTCGAGGGACTGGTGAACAGCCTGAAACTGGCGATCGGCACCACGGCGCTGAGCCTGGGACTGGCGATGCCGCTGGCGTGGCTGGGGCATCGGTACACGTTCCCCGGCAAGCAGGCGCTGGCGGGCCTGGTCCTGGTGCCGATGGTGCTGCCGCCGTTCGTCGGCGCCATCGGCCTGCAGCAGATTCTCGGACAATACGGGGTGCTGAATGTCCTGCTGGATCTCGGACCGGTCGACTGGCTGGGGCGCGGCCGCGCGGCCGGCGTGGTGCTTCTGCAGTCGTTGGGGCTGTATCCGATCCTGTACCTGAACATCTCGGCGGCCCTGGCCAATGTCGACCCGGCGATGGAAGAAGCGGCCGAGAACCTCGGGTGCCGCGGGTGGCGCAAGTTCGTGCGCATCACGCTGCCGCTGATCATGCCCGGCGTTTTCGCGGGCGGGACGATCGTCTTCATCTGGAGCTTCACCGAGCTGGGCGCGCCGTTGATCCTCAACTACACGCGGTGCGCATCGGTGCAGATATACGATGCGCTGAAGGAGATCGGCTCCAGCCCGTTCCCGTATGCGCTGGTCTGCGTCGTGCTGACGGTCAGCATCGTGTTGTACGGCATCTCGCGGCTGGTGCTGGGGCGGAAGGCGTATGCGATGCAGAGCAAGGCGACGGTGGCGGCGCGCCAGCGGGCCGTGCGCGGGCCGGCGGCGTTCCTGGTGGCGGCGCCCTTCCTGCTCGTTGTCGGCATCGCGCTGCTGCCGCACATCGGCGTCGTGCTGACCAGTCTGGCCCGTCCCGGGAGCTGGTATCGGTCCGTGCTGCCGCAGGCGTTCACGGCGGGGAACTTCGTCGAGGCGCTCGGGCACGACATGACCATCGGCAGCATCCGCAACAGCCTCGTGTTTTCGAGTGTCGCGGTGGTGTTCAACCTGCTCTTCGGCCTCCTGATCGCCTTCATCGTGGTGCGCTCCGACCTGCGCTACCGGGGCGTCCTCGATGCGCTGTCCATGGTGCCGCTGGCGGTGCCGGGGCTGGTGATGGCCTTCGGGTTCCTGGCGGTCAGTTCGTGGTTGAGCAATCTGCCGTGGGTCAAGGGCGGCGCCGTCTGGCCGCACGTATTCGATGTGCGCGTGAACCCGACGTTGTTCCTGGTGGTGGCGTACGCCGTCCGGCGGCTGCCGTACATGGTGCGCGCGGCCGTGGCGGGGTTGAGCCAGACGCCGGTGGCGCTGGAGGAAGCCGCGGCCAACGTCGGCGCCGGACCGGTGACGGCGATGCGCCGCATCACCATGCCACTGATTTCGGCCAACCTGATCGCCGGCGCGCTGCTGGCATTCGCGTTCAGCATGCTGGAGGTATCCGACAGCCTGATGCTCGCGCAGCAGATGGACTTCTATCCGATCACCAAGACGATCTACGAACTCTTCCAGCTCATCGGCACGGGGCCCTATATCGCGGCGGCGCTGGGGGTGTGGGCGATGCTCTTCCTCTGCGTCAGTCTCATCGGCAGCAGCCTGATTCTCGGGCGCAAGCTCGGTACGCTCTTCCGGGTGTGACGGTCCGGTCCGCTTTTCCGGCCTTTTTCCTGGCCCGAGCACGGGCGGAACGCCCGCGCTCCCGGTACGCCACAGGCCATAACGGGGATTGCTGTCAATAACACGGTTGGCCTTGACACAGCGCTAGTGATGTATAATGATGCTGTATACATTGGAGGTGCCATATGGTGCGCATGCAAGTGTATCTGACAGAGGAAGAGAGAGGCGCACTGACGGCCATTGCCGCATCCACGGGGAAGAAGCATGCGCAACTCATTCGCGAAGCCGTGGACCGCTTCATCGAATTGGCCAGCGGGAGTCGCCGGAAGTCCGTGCTGACCCATGCAGCCGGCATGTGGCAAGATCGCGACGATCTGCCTGACTTTCATGCGGCTCGCCGCACCTGGGACAGGAGTTGACGCCGTGGCAAAGCCAGTCCTTGTCGACACAGACGTTATGGTGGATTTTCTTCGAGGGCATCCTGAAGCTGTATCTCTGGTGCAGAGTCAGTCGGTTCGAATTATTCTTTCCAGCATCGTCGTGGCGGAACTCTATGCCGGCGTGAGAGGAAATGACGAATTGAACACGTTGGATGACCTTGTTTCTTTGTTTCGCGTGGTTCCCGTTTCGCCGACGCTTGCAAGAGTGGGTGGTCTTTTCAAGAGAGACTATGCAAAATCCCATGGTATCGGCCTGGCCGACGGCATCATCGCTGCGACAGCCCAAGCTGAAAACGCAGAGTTGAAGACCCTCAACACCAAGCACTACCCCATGATCACGGGTTTGACGCCTCCCTACATGAAGACGTAAGCGACCAACAACCT
>CAYYJS010000088.1:0-7054 GCA_964472315.1 uncultured Victivallales bacterium
CTAGGTGTTCCGTGTTGGATATTGGCGGAGCCCATCGAGCAGACGCTGCATATCCGGCGCCGGCGGCGCGACGAACGTCAGCTTCCTGCCGGTCGACGGTTGCCGGAGCGTAAGCCGCTCCGCGTGCAGCATCTGCCGGTCGACGGGGCACGGCAGCGTCAGGCCGGCCGAACCGCGACCATACTGGGTGTCGCCAAGCACCGGGTATCCGATATGCGCCAAATGCACCCGTATCTGGTGCGTACGCCCCGTTTCGATCCGCAGCCGGAGCAGCGTCACGCCGACGAAAACCTCTTCGACCTGGTAGTGGGTGACGGCCTCGCGGCCATGGCGGGTGGTGGTCGACATCCGTTTCCGGTCGTGCGTGCTGCGCCCGATGGGGTCGTCCACGCATCCGCTGGCCTGACGCGGAACGCCGCGCACGAGGGCCAGATATTCCTTGCGCACGGTGCGCTCCTTGAACTGCGCCATCAGGCTTGCTAACGCCTCGTCGTGCTTGGCCGCGACGATCGCGCCGCTGGTGTCCCTGTCGAGCCGATGGACGATGCCCGGACGCAACTCGCCGCCGACGCCCCGAAGGTCGGAACAGTGGTACAGCAAGGCATTGACCAGCGTGCCCCCGGCATGCCCGACGGCCGGGTGGACGACGAGTCCCGGCTGCTTGTTGACGACGATGATGTCGCCGTCTTCGTACAGCACGTCGAGGGGAATGGCCTCGGGCAGGACATCCGAGGGCGCGGTCTCCGGCACGGTGATCTCGGCGACGGCGCCGGGGCTGACCCGACGGCTCGGTTGACAGGGGACGCCGTCCACCAGGACCAGCCCGTCGCGGATCAGCGCCTGAAGTCGCGAACGGGACAGCTCGGGCACCGCCCGCCCCAACCACACATCGACGCGCAGGTGCGCATCGGGGATTCCGGCGCACACACGGATCACGCGGCACCGCCGGCGATCGGACGCGCACGCCGCCACAGGGCGACCGCGACGCCGACGCCCACGCCGAAGGCCACACCGCTCATGACCTGTCCGATCGAATAGCCGTGCCAGGCGAGCCGTTCGCCCCGGTCGCCGCGGAACATCTCCATCAGGACCCGCACGGGCGGGTACAGCAGCAGATACGCCGCCAGGACGTGTCCGGGGGCGCGGCGCCGCCGGAACACCCAGACCAGGACCGCGTAGATGGCCAGGTTCGCCACCGCTTCGTAGAGTTGAACCGGATGCACCGGCGTAGCGCGCGGCATCCGTGCGACAAGGTCGGCCAGCGCGTCGCCACGCGGCGTGTGCGCGAGCTGCTGCTGTCCCCACCAGGGCGGGCTCAACGCGGGGAACCGGACCGCGTACCACGCCTCGCACGCGCAGCCGTAGCAGCAGCCGTTGAGAAAGCAGCCGATCCGGCCAAAGGCATGCGCCAGCGGCACGGATGTCAGCGTGAAGTCGGTCAACTCGGCGAGCGGCATGCGTCGGATCCGCGCCAACACCACGACGGCGATGGCCGAGCCGATGAGCCCGCCATAGAAGATCAGTCCGCCCTGTTGGATGAAGAGCATGCTTACCGGATCCGCCGCGTATTCACCCCAGTGCTCGAGAACATACGCCACGCGGGCGCCCAGAATACCCGAAAGCATGACCCAGAAGAGCAGGTCGGAACAAAACGCGGCCGGCTTGCCGCGGTTGCGGCCCAGCCACGTCCAGTTTATCAGCGCCGCCAGGAATGCCGCGGCCATCATCACCCCATACCAGTGGATGCGGATAAACCCGAGATCGAGAAACAGTGACTTCATGGCAGGCTCCGGTTCGTATCCTCGCGGTTGATCTCAGTTCCGGGTGTCAGTTTTGGGTCGACAAGCCGGCAATGGGGGATATCATGCTGGATTACAGTGGACGATCAAGGACAAACCGAAGCGACTCCCGACGCCGATGTCGGCATCATGACCGACCGCGTCGAAACGCTCGCCTGCCAGCAATGCGGGTGTGTCGTGGATGTCGTCGGACTCGACCCCTTCATCAAGGTCGAATGCCCCGACTGCAGCGCCATCAACACCGTTCCGGCACGACTCGGGCATTTCCTGCTGCTCGAGCTGATCGGGATGGGCGGCATGGGCGGCGTCTACCACGCCAAGGACGAGACCCTCGGCCGTTTCGTAGCCATCAAGGTCATGCTGAAGTCCCTCGGCGACGACCCCCAGTTCATCGAGACCTTCCGACGGGAAGCGCAGGCCGTCGCCAAGTTGAATCACCCGCATATCGCCCAGATCTACTCGTTCGGTCAGGAAAAGGGGCAACCCTACATCGTGATGGAACTCGTCTCGGGCGAGCGTGTCGATCGCATGATGGAGTCCGGCGAACCGCTGGATCAAGGCCTCTTGATGCGGATCGGGCTCGAGATCGCCGACGGGTTGCGGGCCGCCGACGAGGCCGGCATCGTGCACGGCGACATCAAGCCGGAGAACATTCTGCTCGACGACAAGGGACAGGCCAAGCTGGTCGATTTCGGGCTGGCATCGGCATCGCGCCAAGCCAGCGACGGCGGCATCTGGGGCACGCCTTACTACATCGCCCCCGAAAAGGTCCGGCGCCTGGCCGTCGACGCACGCGCCGACATTTACAGTCTTGGCGCCACGCTATATCACGCCCTGACCGGGCACCCTCCCTTCGAAGGCGAAACGCCCGTCGAAGTCGTCAAGGCCCGGCTGGAACGGCCCCCGACGCCGATCAAGGAGCGTCGTCCCGATATCGACGACGATGTCGCACGGATCGTGGAGCGGATGCTGGAAGAGGACTTTGGCCGTCGCTACCCGACGTACCATTCTCTGATCAGCGACCTGAAACGCGTCGTCGACAAGTTCGGCGGCGGCATGCCTGCAGGCCCACGCCGCGCGAAAACCATCCGGTTCGCCAGGAAGCGTACATCGGGAATGGACATGTCGGCGCCAGCCCTGGGGGCGGCGACGCCCCCTTACGCGGGCAAAGGCGGCAGGATCGTCATCCGCAAGGGGGGATCGGGCAATCCGAGGCGCGTGATCATGACGCCGTCCGGCGGTCTGAGAGCCGAAGCGACCCGCGAGATCACGCCGGAGGAACAGGCCGCGCTCGACATGGAACGGCGCGGTCGGCGCCACCGGACGTTGGCGGTCCTGGGAACCCTGCTGGCCCTGGGCATCGCGACCGGACTGGCCTTCTATGTGACCATGCGAAGACAGCAGCAGTCGGAGGCCCGGCGCGAGTGGTTCGCGTTCGCGGGCCTCATGCGGAACGCCACGAACGCCTACACGGATATCGGCGTCGCCATCGCACAGGTGGGGACGCTGGCCGCGGCCGGTTCCGATCGGATCGGAAAGCTGCAAGCGCATGTCCTGGCCGTCACCGGCGACGCACTGACGATTCCCGAGCTTGCTCCGCCGGAACCCCCACCAGCGGAAACGGCGAAGACGAATACGGCGCCGGAGAACGCCACGAACGCGGTCCCCGCCGCGGCGGACCAGGCGGTCGCGGAGACCGCACCCGCCCTCGCCGGCGACGGCGCACCCGCATCGACCCCGCCGGAACCGGAGGTCGACGCCCCGCCCGCGGCGCCGGTCGATGCCCCCCCCATCGTCGCGGCGGCGCTGGCCGCGGGCCGCGACATCCGCATGATCGGCCGCAAGGCCCAGGAGGCCGAAGCCCTTGCCGAACCCGCGCTCTTGGAAAAGGACCGCGCACGCCAATGCCGCGCCTCAGCCGAACTCGGTCCGTTCGTCGCCGAACTGGGCACGCTGCTGACGCGCGCCCAGGCGCTTCTCGATGAGACGCGGATACTCGACAAATCGGCGCGCGCGGGCATCCAGAAAGTGGAGACCCTGCGTGCCGAATTCGACCGTGCCGAACACCAACGGATCGAACGGGAACGCATCGAGGCCGAGAACCAACGCCAGACCGCCCTGGATGCCGAGCGGCAACGCGAGCGTCAGACGCTGATCGATATGGAACTTGCGGAAGCCGCGATCATGACCAATTCCATCAAGATTCAACTCAAGCAGACCGCCTTCGCGGAGGCCATCAAGACGATCGACGAAAAGATCCGGACATTCAAGACGGCGGAAGGCAAGGCCGCGCTCCAGGTGCTGCTGGACCGCTACCGGATGCTGGAGGACCTCCGCCTCTTCCTCGTGCGACGGATGACCGAGGATCCGTTCTCGTGGGAGTGGATCCAGAGCGGCAGCCCGCGCGGCATCTCCAAGGCGGACGACAAGGGCATCTACGTCATCGGCATGGCCGGCCCCGTTCCGTGGGTAAACGTATCGCCGGCACAGATGATCCGAATCATCGACTACTACCTGGCGCACGCCAAGACACGCGCCAGTGAACGGGGGGTGCAGACGATGGCGGCGTCCGTGTACTGCTTCGAACATGGCGGCGCCGGGTTGGCGCTGTCCAAGCGCTACTTCGACAAAGCGCTCGACCTGGGATTCGACAATCGGGCCGCCAGCCGTCTGCTGCCCTTCGGATGGTAACGTCACGCAAGATCAACCATGCCTCCACCCAAACAAGTCCGCGTCCCGAAACACCATGCCGTAACGCCCGCAACACCGGCCGTGCCGGCCGCCCCACCGCATCGACCGGCGCCCCGTAAGACACGCACGCGGACGATGGGGAGCCCGCTGGCCGCGTTCTTCTTCCTGGTTTTCATCGGCGTGACGGTCACCATCACCGTCATTGTCACAGCGCGCAAGAACCAGAGGGACGAACGCCGCACGGCGCTGATCCTGGAAACCGAGCAGGGCAAGGCGCTGGACGTGCGCAAGGTCCTCGATGCGGTAACCGAGAAGACCATCCCGCTGGAGGCCCCGCTCGCCGAACTCCGGCGCCGGGCCGAACAGGGCGTGCGTGTGGTTCTGAACGAGCCGTTGCGGAAGCCGGCGCGGACGGCGACCGCGGCCCACACGGTAGCGCCCCCCCCGGAAGCGACACCCGGCCAACCCGTGTCACCAACGCCCGATGCGCCCACCCCGCCGCCCAAGCCGCGAAAGGAAGTCGTGCGCGGCGAGGATGTGCCCGAGGGCGAGCCCACACGCGAGGAACTGGACGCCCGACACCGCGGCGAGACACGCGAGCCGGCGCCGAAACCGGCGCCCACGGCAACGGCCGCGCCCGCTGACCGTGCCGCGCCGCCGCCACGGCCGGTTGCGCCGCCCGAGTCGGCGCGAGGCACACCGCGCATCCGGCAGTTGGCCGACGACCTGCTGACGGATACCGACGCCGTCGAGGCGAATGTCCAGGCAGCCAGGGAATTGGCCGACCTCGTGCGACGTGAAGAACTGGAGATCCAGCGGGAGATCCGTGTCCAGATCGTGGCGAAACGCACGGAAGTCCTGCGCGCACGGCTGTCGACCGCCGAGGAGATTTTTGTCGCAACCGAACAGGCCCTGGCCCGCGCCGTGAAGGCGGCCGACACCATCGATTCGCTACGGGAAGAGCATGAACGCGAGGAGGCTGACCGCAAACGCAACGAAGAGGAGGCGCGCCGCCAGCGCGAATACACGGCGCTCGTGGAGCGGGAACTGGCTGCGGTCAACCGGGAGGAACTCGATACGAATGTGCTGATCTCACGCCACCTTTACGAACAGGCTTTGGAGAAGGCTGAGGCGAAGACCAGCGCGTTCGCGTCCAAGGAAGGCGCCACACGTCACGCGATCGTCGTCGATCAGTGCCGGGAACTGGTCAAACTGAAGACCTTTCTCGGGACGGCACTGAAGAATTACCCCATGCGGTGGGGGTGGAAGCAGGAAGCGCCGTCACGCGATATTATCGGCGCGGACCGCGACCTGCTGCACCTGACCGAAAAGCAGGTCAAGTGGGAGGATGTCACGTCGGCACAGGCGGCGATGATCGTAAACCATTTTCTGGGAAGCCCCAAGACATCGGCCACATTGCAGGTGGATTATGCGGTGCCGCTTGCCCTCTTCTTTGCGAAGGCCGGCAACGCCGAACAGGCCCGCTATTTCATCAATCGGGCGGTCGGACTGGATCCGACCCTGCAGGCCAGGGCCGACCGGCTTGTGCCGATGGAGTAGCCCGATCCGCCGGTCATTCGCCCCAATCGCCCGTACACACCTGCATGGTGTTGGTCCACTTCACGAGCTCGACATGCCCGTCGAGGAAGACGCAGTGACCCTTTTCGCCCCGCTCCGAATGGTAGCTGCCAAGGTGTTCATAGGTCACGTCGGCGTCTCGCTTGTAGTCGATACAGCCATCCAGGTTGCGGAAATACCGCCGGGTGTATCTCCCCGCGACCGGATCCGGAGGGGGGTCGTCCCACACGGCGGTCGTATCCTCAAGCCCGAAGTTGTAGGGACCGCCTGGCGTTGGGTTGCGCCACAATCCCTGCTCCGCGAACAGCATGACGCGGGTCGGACCGGCAAGACGGTAGAACGTACGGCCGCTGCATTCCGGGTTCATGCCATACGACCGTACCGGCATGCGTATGCCCGCCGCAAGGAGCGTGGCATGATCCCGAACATACCGTACAAACGATGGGCACACGTAGATCTTCTCGTCGCCGGCGTCCCCGACATACGGGAAGAGCGTTCCATTCGTGATACAGGCGATGCCATTGGTTCCCCACCAATAGGTCTTTTTGTCGGAAACGTCGTTAAACCAATGCAGCCATCCGCGCTGCACCCCGACGTCTTCGTACGTTGCACCGCCGGTCTCGCCGGCGTAGACCTCGACCACCTGTTCGGTCGCCGATCGCGGCAGTTGTCCCCCGTGGTCGTGGGCATACGACATGGCCGCCACCTGAAGTTGATGCAGATTCGAGACGCAGGTCGCGCGTCTGGCATGCTCCCGAATCCCGCCAATCATCGGCAGCATCAACGCGGCCAGGATGACGATGATGGCCACGACAACGATCAGTTCAACCATGGTCATTCCATCGCGACGTCTCATCTCATGCTCCTTCCATGTCGGGCTGTTCTTGCGCCATGCGTCTTCTCGCGCCTCGCCCGTGTGCTTCCATGACCAGATTGCCCCCGGCGGAACCCATTGGCAAGCCGCATCTCATCGGCCCATGCGCGCG
>CAYYJS010000089.1:0-6610 GCA_964472315.1 uncultured Victivallales bacterium
CCTTGACCGTCACGGGCATTTGTGCAACCGTACATCGTTTTTCAGAACCTGGAGCAGAGGTGCATATGGACGGCAAAGTGGTGGTGACAGGCGGCAGCGGTTTTCTCGGCATCAACCTGATCCGCCATCTGTTGAAGAAGGGCGTCACGAACATCGTGTCGCTGGACGTGGCGCCGTTCGACTATCCCGAGCGCGACCGCGTCACCTGCGTCACCGGCGATATTCGCGACGCCGCCAAGGTCAAGCAGGCCGTCGCCGGCGCCCGGTGGGTCATTCACACCGCCGCCGCCCTGCCGCTCTATAAGGCGGCGGATATCCTGTCGACCGATGTCGACGGCACGCGCCGCGTCATCGAGGCCGCCCACGCGACGGGTGTGGAACGGTTCGTGCACATCTCCTCCACGGCGGTCTACGGCATACCCGACCATCACCCGTTGCTGGAGGACGACAAGCTCGACGGCGTCGGCCCCTACGGCATCGCCAAGATCGAAGCCGAGAAGGTCTGTTTCGAATACCGCGACAAGGGCATGTGCGTGCCGGTCATCCGGCCGAAGTCGTTCATCGGTCCCGAACGCCTCGGCGTGTTCGCCCTGTTCTACGACTGGGCCAGGGACGGACGGCATTTCCCGATGATCGGCAGCGGCGACAACCGCTATCAGCTCCTGGACGTCGAGGACCTGTGCGAGTCGATCTGGCTGTGCCTGACCCTGGATCGGGCCACCGTCAACGACACCTTCAACATCGGCGCGAAGGCGTTCACCACGATGAAGGAGGACTACCAGGCCGTGCTGGACCGCGCGGGCTTCGGCAAGCGGATCGTCGGCTTCCCCGCGAAGCCCGTGATCTGGACGTTGCGCATCCTGGAGTTCTTCAAACTCTCGCCGCTCTACAAGTGGGTCTACGAGACCGCCTGCGAGGATTCGTTCGTCGGCATCGGGAAGGCCGAGCGCGTGCTCGGCTTCAAGCCGAAGTTCTCGAACAAGGACGCGCTGGTGCGCAACTACGAGTGGTATCTGGCCAACGTCGACGCGTTCAAGCACGCGTCCGGCATCTCGCACCGCGTGCCCTGGAAGCAGGGCATCCTGAGGCTGTTCAAGTTGTTCTTCTGAACGAGCGGGGAGGCGTCCACGATGTCGGGCGAGGATTCCCAGGTGTCGGTCGTCCTGCCCGTCCACAACGAAGCCGACTGCCTCGCGCGCGTGCTCGACGAGCTCGACGCCGTGCTCGTCGCGCTGGGCCGCCCCTATGAGATCCTCGCCGTGGACGACGGGTCGCGCGACGCCACCCCGCGCATCCTCGCCGACCTGCGGCGCCGGCTGCCGTGCCTGCGGGTCCTCACGCTGACCCCGAACGCCGGACAGAGCGCCGCGTTCGAAACCGGCTTCCGCATGGCCCGCGGCGAGGCGATCGTCACGATGGATGCCGACGGGCAGAACGACCCCGCCGACATCCCGCGTCTGCTGCGGGCGCTAGCCTCGCACGACTGCTGTTTCGGCATCCGCGCCGCCCGCCGCGATACCGTGAGCAAGCGGCTCGCCGGACGCCTCGGCAACGCCATCCGCAACCGCGTGCTCGGCGAGGCGATCGTGGACACCGGGTGTTCGTTGAAAGCCTTCCGCGCGGCGGCCGTGCGGGGTCTCGCGCTGCCGGCGGGCATGCACCGCTTCCTGGGCAGCCTGCTGGCCATGCGCGGCGCCACCATCGCGCAAATCCCCGTCAACCACCGTTCCCGCGTCGCGGGCCGCGGCAAATACACCAACTTCGGCCGGCTCCTCGCGACCGTCCCCGATCTGCTGGCGGTGCGCTGGATGAAGCGTCGCTGCCGGTGTTACCAGGTCACGGAGGTCGCATGAACGAGTTTCTGCGTTTCTTCCTGCAGCCCATGGCCCTGGTCGGGCTCGCCGGCCAGTGCCTGTTCTTCTCGCGCTTCCTGGTCCAGTGGCTCGCGTCCGAGCGGCGCGGCGAATCGCATGTTCCCACCGTCTTCTGGTACCTGTCCCTCGGCGGCGGCGTGCTGCTGTTCCTCTACGCGGCCTGGCGGCGCGACCCGGTGATCCTGCTCGGACAGGGTGTGGGCATCTTCGTGTATGTCCGGAACCTCATGCTGATCGGCCGCAAAGTGCGCCGGGATGCGGCGCCGTGATCGGCGACGGGATCGTCTGTTCCGGACGCCGCCTGGCGGCGATCCTGGGGTTTGCCGCGCTCCTCTGGTTGCCGGGGTACGTGCGCCGCGATCTGTGGGAGCCGGACGAGGCGCGCTACGCCTACGTCGCCGGCGAGATGTTGCGCGACGGTCACGTGGCGGTGCTTCACCGCAGCGGTGAATTGTACGCCCACAAACCGCCGCTGATGTTCTGGCTCATGCAGGCCGGCGCGCCGCTGACCGGCGGCACCGTGACGCGGCTCTCCGCGCGCCTGCCGTCGCTGCTCGGGGTCGTCCTGACCCTGTGGGCCACCGTGTCCATCGCCGGTCTGTGGGATGGCCCGAAGACGGCGGCGCGGTCGGGGCTGGTCACGGCCACGATCTACCTGGTTTGGAAGCAGGCCGGCTGGGGACAGATCGACATGCTGCTGTGCGGTCTGCAGACGACCGGGTTGTGGATGCTGCTCGCCGGCGACCGTGCGTCGCACGCGGGCCGCTCCCTGGCCGCCTTCGCCTGTTTCGGTCTGGCCATTCTCGCAAAAGGCCCGGTCGGACTGCTCGTGCCGGTGGGCGTCTACCTGGCCATGCATGCCGTCGCGCGCGACTGGCGTCCGCTGGCGCGTGCGCATTGGGTCTGGGGTCTGCTGGTCGTGGCGGCCTTTCCAGCCGCCTGGTTGCTCCTGGCCTGGCAGGAAGGCGCGCCGCCGGCGTACTTCCACGAACTGCTCTTCAAACAGAACCTGGACCGGGCCGCGGGCGACCTCGGGCATGGGCGGCCGTGGCATTACTTCCTGCCCTACCTGGCAGGGGACGCCCTGCCCTGGTCCCTGTTGGCGCCGGCGGCCTATCTGGTCCTGCGCGGGGATGCCGCCACCGCGCGCTGGCGCCGGCAGGCCCTGGTCTGGATTGCGTTCGTCGTGATCTTTTTCTCCATCCCCGCCAGCAAACGCGGGCTCTATATCCTGATGGCCTACCCCGCGCTCGGCATTCTGATCGCCGCGGCGTGGACGCGGGCGACCGGTCAGCGCCTGCGCTCGGCCGCCGTCGGTGTCGGCCTGCTCGCGGCGCTGCTCGTTCTGCCGGCGGCCGCCGTGCCGGTGGCCGCCTGGCGCGCCGATATCCCGCTGCGCCCGGGGTTGTTGCTGCCCGCCGGCCTTGTGGGTCTGGCCGGCGCCGGCGCCGCCGTATGGACGTATGCGCGCCAGGGGCTGACGGCGCGCCTGTTTGCGATCGTGGCCGCCGCATCCATGGCGCTGTTCTGGCTGGCCGGCACGGTGCTGCTGCCGGCGCTCAACCCGTCGAAGACGCCGGAGGCGCTCGTACCTTTCGTCGCGCGGCACGTGCCCGACGACGCGCCCCTGCTGCTGTACCGCATGCATGGGGAGATCCTGGCCCTTTATAGCGCCCGCCAGGGCGAAGTTCATTGGTCGGCCGATGCGCTCTGGAACGCGGTCGCGCGTCGCCGTCGGGGCGTGGTCGTGTTCGAGAACGCGCGGTGGCTGGAAGAGGCGCCCCGCTACCGTCCGATCGCGTCCGACACGCTGGAGTTCGCGATGGGCGGAAAGCGGCTCATGGCTGTCGCTTTTGGCTCGCCCCCTTGACAGCCGGCCATGCACGGCACTACGTTTCAGAGGTGAACCCCAGCTCCGCCAGATGCGTTGCCGCCGCCTTCGCGTGCGCGGCGGTCGTTTCCGCTTCCGTCGGCGACGTCGCGCCGGTGCCCGTGGCCGCGCCCGCAACCACGTCCTTCGGATTGCGCGGCGCCTCGGCTGCGCTGTCCTTCCCCGGCGGCCACGACTTCGCGCTGGGCGCGCCGACGAACGGCTGGTGCGCCTATGACGCGCTCACGGTCGATATCCCCTGGCCCGCGGCGGCGCCGACGAACGCCCAGGTCCTGCTGTTCCTCAAGGACTGGGACTACCACTGGTATCAGACACGGCCCTCGGACTACCTCGTTCCGGGCGCGACGAACCGCCTGCGCTTCGACCTCGCGACGCCGTCGACGCTATGGACGACCATCGGCCACGCCGCGCCCTGGCACTTTCGCGCGCGGTTGGAACCGAAGGCGTTCGGACTCCGTCTCTTCAGCGACGCCGACTACACGGCCAAGTGCGAGCTGTCGAACGTGGTGGCCGAACCGACCGCCGACACGGCGCCGCCGCACATCCGTCGCGTGCGCGTGGCGCGCGACGAGGTGGCGCGTTTCGGCAAGTTCGAGATCGCCTGCGATCTGCCCGACCGTTACCGCAACCCGTTCGACGCCGATGAGGTGTCGCTGACCGCGACGTTCGTCAACCCCGACGGATCGACCAACACCGTCGACGGCTTCTTCACGCAAGGCTACTTCCGGCAGGTCTCGCGGACCGACGAATGGCTCGTGCCGCAGGGCGTGCCCCACTGGCAGGTGCGCTACTGTCCGACCCAGGAGGGGGTTTACACCTACGCCCTGCGTGTGCAGGACCGTTTCGGCGCCGCGACGTGGGGCCCCGCGTCGTTCCGCGCGGCCCCCTCCGCGCGTCGCGGGTTCATCCGCGTGTCCACGGCGGACCGGCGGTACTTCGAGTTCGACGACGGCACGCCGTTTTTCATCATCGGTCACAACATCCGTTCGCCGTTCGACATGCGCGTCGTGGCCGAGTTCCCGTGGACCAATCGCTGGCACGAGGGCGCGTCCGCCTACGACCGCTACTTCGCGGACATGGCCGCCAACGGCGAAAACCTGGCCGAAGTCTGGAGCGCGGCCTGGTCGCTGGGGCTGGAATGGACCGACAAATGGCGCGGCTACCATGGCCTCGGCCAGTTCAACATGATGCACGCCTGGGACATGGACCGGGTCGTCGAGCGCGCGGAGTCGCTGGGTCTGTACCTGAACGTGGTCATCCACAACCACGGCAAGTTCAGCACATTCAGCGAGCCGGAATGGGAATTCAACCCGTTTAAGAAGGCGAACGGCGGTTTTCTGGACACACCCGAAGAGTTCTTCTCCGATCCGCGCGCCATCGCCGCGTTTCAGAAACTGATGCGCTACATGGTGGCGCGCTGGGGCTACAGCCCGCATATCTTCGCCTGGGAAATGTTCAGCGAGCTGGACCTGACCGGATCGCGGCGCGACGGGGAGTCGAACTACAAACGCCCCGTAGTGGTCGAATGGCACCGCCTGGCCGGCCGCTACATCAAATCGATCGATCCCAACCGGCATCTCGTGTCCACGCACGTCTGTGGCGATTACAAGCGCCAGAACACGAACATCATCGCCCTCGCGGAGATGGATCACTGTCCCGTCGACGCCTACCACGGTTCCGACAACCCGCTGCATATCGTGACCCTGATGCGCGAGACGGCCGAATTCAACGCCCCATTCCGCAAGCCGGTTCAAATCACCGAATTCGGCGGTTCGTCGCGCGGGCAGGACATCAAACACCTGGAGGAGGCGCTGCACGCGGCCGTATGGGCATCGACGGCGATACCGCTGGCCGGCACGCCGATGTTCTGGTGGTGGCACCTGATCGAGGAAGAGAATTTCTACCCGATGTATCGGGCCGTGTCGCGTTTCGTGGCCGGCGAGGATCGGCGCGACTCCGCCCTGAAACCTTACACGCCGGCGCTCTACGATGGCGCATACGCCGCCACGAACCTGGCGGTGGTCGCGCTCAAGGGCCCCGCGCGCGTCACGGGCTGGCTGTATCACGCAACGGATTTCGAGCGCGTCGATCCGCGCGGCGACGCGGTCACCCGCGGCATCGTGATGAAGCTGCAGGACATGCGCGGCGGCGATTTCGAGGTCGAATTCTGGGATACCCTGGCCGGGGAGGTCCGCGCGCGCGAACAGGTGCGTGCCGACCTCGGCCAGTTGACGATCCCGGTTCCGCCCTTCGCCCGCGATGTCGCCTTCCGCGTGCGTCCGAGAGAGACGACCCCCGAATAGGGCGGCCGTTTGCGGAGGGCAGCCGAACACCCAACAGCCAACACGGAATGTCCAATAACCAAGGAAATCACTCCACTCGGCCACCGTTCTCGTCGCCGCTGACCTGGTGGATGTAGTAGTTGACGAACTTGACGTAGTCGCCCGCCAGTCCCGTCCATTGCCACGCGGCGGTGCCGGATGCGGCGCCGGGAAGATCGGTCATCGCCGCCTCCTCCCGCACGATGGCCTGCGTCGGCTTGTCGCCCGCGTTCAGGACGCCGATCAGGCCGCCGGCCGTCCAATCGCCCGCCGGCATGACGATTTGGGAATGCCCATCCGGGTGCCCACGAGACGCCCCGTCTGCTCGCGCACTTCGGCGATCGCGACCACTTCACATTCGGGGATGGTCAGATAGTTGCGCAAATGCGCGCGCTGCCCCATGCCGCCGACACCCATGAATCCGATCCTGACCTTCTTCCGTTCCGTTATACCATCGCGCTTCCCGCACCGAGGGCGCATTTGCGATTGGGTGCAGTCATGGACATTCGCCGTTGTTCCCCTGG
>CAYYJS010000090.1:0-6174 GCA_964472315.1 uncultured Victivallales bacterium
TCGTCCCACACGTCGTCGCACACTTCGTCGCACTCTTCGTCGTCTACGCTTCGTCGTCTCTTCGACCACGGCGGTTTGAGCATGGCCCCGCTTTCCGTTCAAGGAAGAATCCCCCCACAAACCCGGAAGCGCCAGAAGCGAACGGCCCGCGCCGAAGCGCGGGCCGTACCTATCGCCAACCTTGGATCGCACAATCACCCAAGGCGTGCGCGCGCCTCCTTCTTGCCGATCGTCCGCAGAGCCGCCAGCACACCGACCTGCTCCTTGCGGGGACGGGCCGCGGCGCTTTCCCAGTTATAGATCGATTGCGCACTGACGCCCACGAGCTTCCCGAACTCCTCCGCGCTCAAGGCCAGTCGCTTGCGAAGCGCACGGACCCCTTTCGACGTGACCCGGAGCTTTGCCCCGTCTTCGACGGGCGCCGACACAACCGACGTTTCGGGCGCCAGTTTCTCCAACTTGCCGATGCGCTTGTCCAGCTCGGCGGCGATCCGCTTCAACGCCGCGATATCGCGCCGATATTGGGCGGACGCGTTGCGGAGCGGAGTGACCTCACCCTTGATTTCCTTACGGGCGATCCTCCCTGTTTCGGCCTTCAACACACTCGCGATATTTGGCATCTGACTCCTTTCTGCATTAGTACGTCTACGAAATGCCGTGAGATTACCCTGTTAGCACAGCGTTTGGCAAGACTTGCATTTTACCGATTCTATGCTCTTGCATATGCCGGGGGGCTTTCCTAGACTTGCCTGCGACGGGGTAAAGGCAAACGATCAGGAGGTGACGCCATGGATCCGTTGACGCTCGCTATCGTGAAGTGCATCGCAACGACATGTCTGAAACTCTATATCACGAGCATGTTCGGCGGCGGGGATAAACTCGTCTATGACAAGGCCGAACTCGGATACAAAGTGCCGAGTTGGTACATGCAGCCGGCCCGCGGCCAAACGTTCTGCGCATTCGGCACCTCCATGGAAGGCGACGAGTTCGAGAGCATCGACGATGCGCGGAAGAAGGCCATGGACGGCATGCTCAAGCACATCCGCCTGAGCAATCAGAAAATCTCGAAGGAAGTCCGTTATGACCGGACCAGCGTCAAGCAGCAGCGACTGATCGACCTCTTTGTCCGGGGCGACGGGCTCGACGACTATGTCGCCGCGCACGCCAAGGTCGACAAGAAGCAGCTCGTGAAGGTTGGCGACGGGGAGATGCGGGCGTTCGTGCGTCTCGCCATGGACGCCGACGCCTATATCGAGTATCAGGAAAACACGGTGCAGGCGTTGAAGACGCGACTCATGCGGTTGAAGTCCGACGACATCCTCGACGAAATGAGCCGCGAGATCGCGAACTTCGACCGCAGCGGCTACACGACCGAGGAGCCGCAAACCTCCGCCGAACCGGAGACGCCGAAGACGGAAATGACCGAGCCCGAGGCGGCGGCGGAAACTCCCGCGGCCGGCGGCGCCAAGTCCCAATCCGCCGGTGCCAAGTCCCAATCCGCCGACTCCGTGTTCGACGAGCTCGAACAGGAGTCCGACGCCTCCGGGAAATGACGGTCGCCGGCATGACAGACGATACGATCCGCATACGCAATCCGTCGGAACCCCAACCCGTGTTACGGGACCAGCGGCCGGAGATCCCCGGCTACGACATGCTCGAGAAGCTCGGCGAGAGCGACGACGCCGTGGTCTGGAAGGCCCGACAGCGCTCGCTGGATCGTACCGTCGCGGTGAAGGTCCTGCGTCCGGCGCACGTCACTTCCGGCGACATCGACCGCTTCGTCACCGAAGCACGCACGATCGCGCAGTTGAAGGGCAACGGACTGATCCACATCTACGACGTCGCCCGCTACGAAGAGGCCTACTACCTGATCATGGAGTTTGTCGATGGCGAGTCCGTCTCCGCAACTATGCGGCGGGATCGGAACCTGCCCCAGAAGCGGGCGCTCGCGATCGTGCGGGACGTGGCGGAGACGCTCGATTCCTGTTGGAGCGGCGGGAAGGTCGCCCACCTCGATCTCCGTCCCGACCATATCATGCTGGCGCGCGACCAGACGGTGAAGCTCGCCAATATGGGCATGACCCGTATCGGCCGCGGTTCGCCGGCCACCGGCGACCCCTCCGGACAGGGCGACGCGCATTACATGGCGCCGGAGCAGTTCACGCCCGATGCCAAGCCCGATTTCAGGACCGATATGTACAGCCTGGGCGCCGTCCTGTACCACATGGTGACCGGCGTAAGACCACTGGAAGGCACGCCGCGCGCACTCGCCGCAATCGCTCACCAACAGGAACGGATTCCCAATCCGCGGGATCTGAACCCGGCCCTTTCCATCGGGGTCGCCCAACTCGTAACCCGACTGATGATGAAGTCGCCGGAACACCGCTACCCGACATGGACAGCCGCGATCGCCGACATCGACAAGGTGGCGGCGGGCAAAGTGCCGATTCTCAAGCACGGCAAGGCCGTCAGCACCATCGCGGCCGCGTCGGGAACCGGCGGTCCGGCCGCCGCGCCGGCGATGGCCGACGGCGGCGCGCAGCCTCCCGTAACCGGGCCGGCCCGCGCGCGTGCGCCGCGCCATGCCGGCTTGCGCCTCATGCTGCGCGTCCTCGTGCTCGCCTGGTGCGTCGGCGTCGGCTACTTCCTGCTGAACCTGGGTCCGCTGCCGACGCTGAAACGTTCGGGGGCTGTACCGCCCGAGCCCCCCGCAGCGCCGCCCGACGCAACGGCCACGCGACCGCGACCCGCGCCCCCGGAGAGGCCGGCGGTCGTCCCGTCACCGGCGTCGCGCCCCGCCGACCGGACACCCGTTCCCGTAGGACACGACCCGTCCTCCATGCCCGAACTCCCCGTCGTCCCCCCCACGGTTCCGGCCGTCGACGCCACGGCGCGCACCGTGGCCCGACACATCCTCGGCGAGGACTATCGTTCCGCGCTGGCCGCCGCGGAGCGCGCCCTCGCGGGCGCACGGGACGCATCCACGCAAGCCTCGCTCCGTGAGATACGCGATGCCGCGGCCTATTTGGCGACCCTGAACACCACGCTGGAGAACGCCTTCCGCGCGCACGTCGGACAGGCATCCGAGCTCAACTACGCCGGCTCGCGCGTCACCATCGAAATCAAGTCCGTCGACGGCGGCAAAGTGACGGCCGATATCGTCACCGGCGCCGGTTCGGCGAAGTCGCGCCGCACCTCAACCTTCCCGATCTCGCGGCTGGACCCGGCCGAACGCGCGCGCTGGCTGGGGCCGGCGACGTCCGCCAAACTGGCCGCCGCGCACTATGTTCTGGCCATGGAAGCCGGCGACTTCACCGGCGCCAAGGCGGCCGCCGCGAAGGCCGGGCCGCTGGCCGACGCGCTGGCCGATGCAGCCGAGCAGCGCATTCGCCTGCTGATTCCGTGACGGAGGGCGCCATGTCGAAACCGTCGAGAGAGCAGGCCATCGAACGCATCGGCGAGCTGCGCGACGCCATCGAACGGCATAACCGCCTCTACTACATCGAGGCCAAGCCGGAAGTCTCGGATGCCGCGTACGATGCGCTTTACCATGAACTGGGCGCGTTGGAAGCCGCCTTTCCGGAACTCGTCACGCCGGACTCCCCCACCCAGCGCGTCGGCGGCGCGCCGAGCGCCGGGTTCGCATCCGCCCGACACCGCATACCCATGATGAGCCTGGACAACACCTACAACATCAAGGACGTACGCGACTTCGACGCCGGCCTGCGACGTCTCCGACCCGACGCCCGTTTTACGTATGTCGTGGAGCCGAAGATCGACGGCGTCGCATTCAGCCTGCGCTACGAGCACGGACTCCTCGCCGTCGCGGCGACACGCGGCGACGGCGTCACCGGCGACGATGTCACCGCCAACATCCGCACGATTCGTTCGATTCCGCTACGCGTCGCAAACGCACCCGAGGTGCTCGAAGTGCGCGGCGAAGTCTACATGAGCAAGGCCGGCTTCGCCCGCCTGGTCGAACGGCAGATCGCCGACGGCCAGGAGCCGTTCAAGAACCCGCGCAACGCCGCCGCCGGCTCGCTGAAACAACTCGACCCGCGCGTCGTCGCGCAACGGCCGCTGAACGCCATACTCTACGCCGCCGGCGAGCTGTCGGGCGCCGCGCCCGACACGCACACATCGCTCATCGAACGCCTCCGCGAGTGGGGATTTCTCGTTGCACCCCGCTTCTGGCCCTGCGCGGATATCGACGCCGTGCTCGCCGCCATCGAGGAACTCGAGCACTGCCGCCACGACTTCGCGTTCGAGACCGACGGCGCCGTCATCAAGGTCAACGAGCGCGACCTCTATGCGCGGTTCGGCGCGACCGCCAAGAGCCCGCGCTGGGCCGTCGCCTTCAAGTATGCGCCGGAGCAGGCGGAGACCGTGCTGCGCGAGATCACGGTTCAGGTCGGCCGCACTGGCGTGCTGACTCCCGTCGCGGAACTGGAACCCGTCACACTCGCCGGCTCGACCATCAGGCGCGCGACGTTGCACAACGAGGACGAAATCGCGCGCAAGGATATCCGCGTCGGCGACCATGTGCTGATCGAAAAGGCCGGGGAAGTCATCCCGGCGGTTGTGCGCGTGCTGATCGAAAAGCGCACCGGGGCGGAAACGCCGTTCGACATGCCGACCGCCTGCCCGGCCTGCGGCGGCGCGGTGGCGCGCCGTCCCGGCGAAGTCGCCCTGCGGTGCGAGAACCTGCAATGCCCGGCGCAGAGCGTGCGCCTGCTGCGCCACTTCGGTCAGCGCGCCTGTCTCGATATCGAAGCGCTCGGCGACATCGTCGCGGAAAGACTTGTCGAATCCGGACTCGTCGCGTCGCCCCTGGACCTGTTCGAGCTGAAACGCGCCGACCTGGCCGCGCTCAATCTCGGCACCGCCGCGGAGCCGCATACGTTCGGCGCGAAGAACGCGGAAAAGCTGTTGGACGCCGTCGACCGCGCCCGCACGATGCCATTGGACCGCTGGCTGCATGCGTTGGGGATCCCGAACGTCGGCAAGACCATCGCCATTCAGCTTGCCGCCGCGCACGAGAGTCTGGACGACCTGGCGCACTCGCGGGTTCTCGCGGACGTCCTCGAGGTCGTCCGACTTCAGGAGGAAGCCGCGGCGGTCAATCCGGATTCGACAGCCAATCCGCCGGGGTCGGACATGGAACGGGCGCGGCGGCGCGAACGGCTGGACGCGATCAACGCGCGTCTGCTCGACCTCGCCGCCGAACTGGACACGCGCGGCCAGCTCGCCAAGCGCGAGGTCCGCGCCAAGAAGAACGGTGTCCGCACCGTCGAACTACAGACGACCATCAAGCAGGATGCCGCGCGGAGCGTCATCGACTTCTTCGCGTCGCCACGCGGCGTGGAAACGCTCCGGCGACTCGGCGCGCTCGGGATCGTGCCGGGAGCCGCGGCCCCGGTCGTCACCACCGGTCCGCTCGCCGGAAAGACGCTGGTTCTAACCGGCACGCTTGAAAGCCTGTCGCGCGACGACGCCGCCGCGGCCATCCGCGCCGCCGGCGGCACAGTCGCCGCGGCGGTCAGCGGAAAGACCGACTACCTCGTCGCCGGCGCCAATACGGGCGCCACCAAGACGGCCAAAGCCAGAGAACTCGGCGTCGCCGTACTTGACGAAGCCGCCCTTCTGTCGCTGCTCGGAAGCCCGGCCGGCGATACGACATGAACATTCAACAGCGAACATGAAACGCCGAACACACAACGGAAGAGGATATCTGGATGGCGAAAGAGGGGCGTGATTTCGATCTGCATGACAGGCTGATTCAGTACGCTGTGAGGATCATCAAGCTCTGTGAATCGTTGCCAAACAGCAAGACAGGCAAGCATATCTGCTCCCAGATCTTGAGAAGTGGCACTGCTGCGGCCCCAAACCACGGCGAAGCCCAGAGCGCCGAGTCTCGCGCGGACTTCGTTCACAAGCTCAAGATTGCCTTGAAGGAACTGCGTGAAACGGAAACCTGGCTGAAGATCATCATGAAGGCTCAGCTTATCAAACCGTCTGAGAAGCTTGGGCCGCTGCTACAGGAAACCGACGAATTGATCTCTATCGTGTATCGGAGCATAGAAACGGCCAAGACGAACGATCAGAAGAAAAGCTGAGGCACGCTGAGCGTTGGGCGTTCCTTGCTCGCTGTTGAGTGTTCTTCTCCTCTCCCCT
>CAYYJS010000091.1:0-6007 GCA_964472315.1 uncultured Victivallales bacterium
CCAGGGGAACAACGGCGAATGTCCATGACTGCACCCAATCGCAAATGCGCCCGGCATCCCTGATTCGCACCGGCTCGGGGAACCGGCATGCAGAGCGTGTCCGATGCCAGGGCGGCGAATTGCCGCGCGACCGCGCATGTCATCTTGCAGCGGCCGGATAAGGAGTGCTATGGTTCGCCACCATGACTGAACAGACTTCTTTCTCCTTCAAGCTCACGGCCGACCAGCAAGAGACGTTGACCCGGATTCTCAGGGAGGGCAACTACCGTCCGACCGACGTGCCCTACACGTCCGTCGCCGCCAAGACCCCCGACTGCGGAATCAACCTGTATACCAGCGGGAAGTGCCTGGTGCAGGGCAAGGGCGCACGGGAGTTCGTCCAGTTCGTGATGGAACCGTTCGTGCTCGGCGCCGCCGTCGTCGGCTACGAGGAGGTGCTCCATCCCGAGACCGTGCAGCCTCACATGGGCGTCGACGAGAGCGGCAAGGGCGATTTCTTCGGCCCTCTGGTCGTCGCCTCCGCCTATGTGGACAAGTCGCTGTTCGACCGCATGAAGGCGTTGGATGTGAAGGACAGCAAGGCCATCAAGAGCGACGCCAAGGCCCTCGGCATCGGTCGCGCACTCCGCGAGATGCTGGGAAACCGCTTCGCGCTCGTGACGATCGGTCCCCTCGCCTACAACCGGCTGTACAGCAAGATGCGGAGCGTCAACGCCATGCTCTCGTGGGCCCATGCCCGCGCCATCGAGGATCTGCTGGAACGGGTACCCGACTGCCCGCGCGCGATCTCGGATCAGTTCGGCAGCAAGGAGCAGGTCAAGCGCGCACTGATGAAGAAGGGCCGCGCCATCGAACTCGAACAGCGGCACCGGGCCGAGTCGGATATGGCCGTCGCCGCCGCTTCCATACTCGCCCGCGAGGGTTTCCTCCGCGCCCTGGCGAAGATGCGCGAACAGTACGGCGTCGATATCAAAAAGGGCGCGTCGGCCCAGGTCCGCGAGACGGGTGTCGAAATGGTCCGCAAGCACGGTCCGAACATCCTGCTGGAGACCGTCAAATGTCACTTCCGCACAACCGACCAGGTGCTTCAGGCCTGCGGAACGAACCGGCTCAAACTGCCGCCGGAAGGCCAGGTCATGTCCAAGGCCGCGCGCGAATGACGGGGATGTACGCATGAGCAAGTCGCCAACGTTTGAACTGCGTGCGTTCGCCGAACGGCATTTCGCCGACGTACCGAACCGCAAACTGCGGGAACGCGCCGCCGAGCAGCGTCTGATCCGGATGTTCTTCGACGACGCGCCATCCGGTTTCTTCGTCGAGGTCGGCGCCAACGAACCGAAGTCGACCTCGATGACCTGGCACCTCGAGGAGACCGGCTGGACCGGCATCCTGGTCGAGCCGATCCCGGAACTCTACGCGGCGCTCTGCCGCGAACGGCCGCGGTCGCACGTGTTCAAGATCGCCTGCGGCGCCCCCGAGTCCCGCGGCACGGCCGATTTCGTCGTCACGCCGGACCTGTCGCAGTCGACGTTGAAGCGCGACGCCATCGCCGATCCCTCGCAGGCCGCCCGCATCGAACGGGTGCAGGTCCGGACGCTGGACGACCTCCTCGACGAGGCCGGCCGCCCGACGCTCGATTTCGTCTCCATCGATGTCGAGGGCGCTCAACTCGACGTTCTGCGCGGCTTTTCGATCGATCGGTATCGTCCCCGCCTGCTGCTCATCGAGGATCATCTCACCGATTTTCAGACCCACCGCCACCTGAAGCGGCACGGCTATCGGCTCTGCAAGCGTACGGGGCTGAACAACTGGTACATCCCGCAAGGCACACCGTTTCGCCTGACCACGCCGCGCGAGCGTGCCGCGCTCTTCGGCAAATTCCTCCGCACGCCGACACGCGGAATCGAGTTTGCCTTGAAACGGTATCGCCGCAGGCGTCAGTCATGAGCGGTCCCATCCAGTCGACAGCCCTGACGCCGCGTCCCTGGCTGTCGGGTATCGCCGTCCCTTTCCTCAAGGCTAACCTGCGCTTCGCGTGTTCGCGTCAGGCGCGCCTCCGCGGCGCCCATCGGCTCACGTCTCCACGCACCCTTCCCGATGGCTTCTTCGGCATCTGCGTCGCCTCGAATCCCGACCCCGCCTGCGACGACTACGTCATCCGGGCCCTGCACGACCTGGGCATCCGTCAGGTGCGGCTGGACTATACCTTCGCCTCCGAAGGCGCCCACACGGAACGGTTCCTGCATCGCCTGCGCGACGCGGATTTCCGCATCCTGCTCCACCTCGTCCAACCGCCCGACGAGGCTCGCGCCATGGCGATGCTCGCGGCCCAGGAACGCTGGCGGGACTTCGTCGCGCGGACCTTGGACCGCCACGGCGCCGGCATCGAGCTGGTGGAAATCGGCGCCACCTGCAACCGCCGCGCCTGGTGCGGCTGCACGCTGGCGCATTTTCTCGTCGCATGGGAGATCGCGCATGGGGTCGCACGCGCCCGCGGCATCCGCGTCGCCGCTCCCAACGTCACCGACTTCGAGCCACCCGTCAACATCGGCCTGCTGGCCCTCGCCGCCCGGCTCGGCATCCTGCCCGATGTCCATACCGACAACCTGTTCGCCGAACGGGCGACGGAACCGGAGTCCTACGACCACAAGATCCTCGGACGCCGCCTGGCGCCGCTGCTGAAGGTTAATACCGTGAAGAAGGCGGTCCTGCTCAAACGCATCGCCGCCTTTCACGGCGTGCCCGCACTGATGTGCACGCATGTGGCCTGGAGCGAGCGCCGCATCCGCCGCATGCTCCCCGATCCCTGGCACAAGCAGGCCGATTACCTGCAACGCTACCTTTGCCTCATGGCCGCCGCGGAGGCCTTCGACCGCGTCTATTGGGGACCGCTGATCGGCCAGCGCGAGGGCCTCGTAGACGACGGCACGCGCGAGTACCCGGAATTGCCGCACGTCACACTCTACGAGCGTGCGCCCGGCCGCGTCGCCGACTACCGGCGCCGCCCGGCGTTCGATGCCCTGCGCACGGTGGTGACGATGCTCGCCGGCGCGCGATTCGTCACCGATCGCGCCGATTCGCCGCACCTGCACATCCTCGCGTTCGCCGTGCCCGCCGCCCCGGGCGACGCATCGTCCGAACCCGGCGTGCTCCATGTCGTCTGGACGACCAACGGTTACGGCTTCGACCCCGCCGACTGGTACGGCCCGGACGCGCTGGCCACCGTGACGGCCATCGATCGCGATGGCGCGCCCCTCGTCCCCTTTCCACGCCTCGTCGGCGAGAGCCCCGTGTTTCTCCGCTGGCCCGCGCAGCCGTCCCTGCGCGCCGCGCGGCCCGTCCCGCTCGCCGGACACCGCTTTTTCGCCGCGCCCGGCGCGGTCTACCGGCGCGCGCGCATCGGCCGCTGGCACGGTCTCCTGGCGTCGTTCCCGGACCAGCCGCGCCCGCTCGACGTCGGCGACGTGGCGCCGGAGACGCTCGAGACCGTGGCCGACCGCCACATCCTGCGCGACACGCGCAACACGGTCTGGGCCTGCCGCCTCGGCGGCGCCGACGGTCTCGACGCCGTGGTGAAGCGGTCGCGGGTCCGTTCGACGGCGCGGCGGCTCCTCGACCACTTCAAACCGAGCCGCCCCGTGCGGAGTTGGAGCGCCTCCTGCGAACTGCTGCGCCGCGGTATCCGCACCCCGCGGCCGATCGCCTGTTTCGAATCGGCCGTCGCTCCCCATGCCGCCCCCGGTTACTTCGTATGCGAGGCGTTCCCCGCGGACGGCTCCGTGCGCCAGGCATTCCACGACTTCGCCCGCGGGGCCGATGCGTATCTGGGCATCGCCAAAGCCGACTTCTACGGACAGCTCGCCGGCTTCGTCCGCTTCGTCCACGATCGCGGCTGTTTCTTCCGCGACCTCTCGTCGGGCAACGTCCTCATGCGGAAGCGCCCCGACGGCGTCGCCGAGTTCGCGCTGATCGACACCACGCGCGCCCGGTTTTTTCCGCGTCCCATCCCGCTCGGCCTCCGCATCTCGGATCTGAAGCGCATCTGCCACCGGCTCACCTGGCCGGAACGTCAGGCCTTTCTGGCCTGCTGTTTCACGGACGCTTCGCCCCTGCGCGCCCTGCGCATCCGGCTCGCGTTCGGCCTCTACGATCTCAAGCATGCCCTCAAACAGCGCCTGCGGCGCAAGCGCCCCCATGCGAAGATCAAGGAGAACGCCAATGCCGGGTGATTTCTCGCACATCGAACTGACGTATGTCGCGGCCTGCTACTTCGACCGCCCCGGCGGCGCGGCGCCGCTGGCCGACCTTCTGCGCGCGTACGCCGCGTTCGCGCCGGACACGCTCGACCGCCTCCAGTTCGTGCTCGTCGATGACGCCTCGCCGGAGCCCGTCGCCCTGCCGGACGGTATCGACCTCAACATCCTGCTGCTGCGGATCAACGAGAACATCGCCTGGAACCAACCGGGCGCGCGCAATCTCGGCGCGGTCTACGCCCGGTCCGACAAGGTGTTCATGACCGACCTGGATCACGCCGTTCCGGAAACCACGCTCGCCACCATGCTGCGCCGGCGCAACCCCGGCCGCACGATCTTCAAGTTGCGGCGCCGCGACCTGGCCGGGAACCCGCTGAGCCCCCACCCCAACACCTTCTTTCTCTCGCGGGCGCGATTCCTCCGTCTGTACGGCTACGACGAGGATTTCTGCGGACATTACGGGCACGACGACCCGATGTTCTGGCGCTGGCAGCGGCAGCACGGCACTCGCTTCCTGTACCTGCCCCGCCCCTGTCATTCGATCTATCGCGGCGTCAAAGACGCGCCGCGCGATCACTCGTTGCCGCGCGATCTGACGCATAACGCGGCCGTCGCCGCCGCCAAAAAGGACGCCTGGCGCCGCTACGGCCCCGGCCGCGGCCACAGCCGCCGCTTTCTCGATTTCACCTGGCGGATCGTCGAGGACCGACGCCGCGCCACGCCGATTCCCGCGCCACCGGAAAACCGACTCTGGCTCCATACCTGGTGGCTGCGCTGGCTTCTGCCGGCGTGAGCCGATGGCCGGCGCGCCACGTGCCCGGCGACGCTACCCCACCCGTTTCCGCAGCGACCGCCGCAGCCGGCTGAACGTGTTCGCCGCCGCCAACCGGAGCAGCGTCCATCCGTACGACCGCGCGGGGATGCGCGGGATGCAAACGAACGTCGGCCCGTAGCTCGCCTGCGCGCACCCTTCGAAGCGGTACGGCTGCCAACCGGCGATGCCCTGCTCGCGGATGGCCTTCCAACACGGCTCGTCGAGCGACCGGTAGGCGGCGACGAACGCCGGCGCGTCGCTGTAGAACGCCTCCGGCAGGCAGCGTTCCAGAAACGGACGCACCGGCGAACCGCGGTAGACATCGTGCATGAATACAAGCGAGGGGCGCCCGGTGCGCAACACGCGCAGCGCGAGACGCAGCCCGCGAAAGTCCTTCGGCCCGTCGATGACCACCACGTCGCCCAACCGGACGCGGTCGGGGAGCATCGCGAGCGAATCGCCGTACAGCAGCTCGACGTTGCGCAGCGGCTTCAACCGGCGCTCCGCAACCGGCGCATCCGCCGAGGCGCCGTCGAACTCGATGCTGACCACGTGACTGCCGGGGAAGCACCGGCCAAGCAGATAGGTGCTCTGCCCGCGCGCCCGCCCGGATTCGAGAATACGGCCCGGCACGCCCGCCGTCATCACGGCCGCGGCGACAAAGAACATCTCGCTGAACAGGATGCCCTTCTCCTCGTAGCCGGCATCCGCGATCGCCGCGCCGAAATCCGCCACCCACGCCGGCGCAGATTCGAGAACCCGCGCCATCGTCAACAGCCCTCGATCCGCCGGGGCCACGCCACGAGCCAATGCACTATCCATGCGCGGTACATGACCACAGCACCCCCCGCATTGTCAAGGTGACACCCGGTGCAGCCACCCCCGTGGGCGCATTTGCGATTCGGTGCATCCCTGATCGGGTCGCCTTGACGGGCTTGCG
>CAYYJS010000092.1:0-5411 GCA_964472315.1 uncultured Victivallales bacterium
CACGGGTCACTTCCGTGGCGACGTCAAGGCTTTCCGTGTGCTGCAGCGCTTCCTCACGCCGGAGGAGGTCGCAGAAAACAGCGACGTGAGGCGGTCTGGAAACTGAGGACACTCCGAACTCGGATACGACACGGCCGCCGTTGTTCTCTGCGAGATCGGTCCGGACTTCGCCCGGTTCCTGAAAAACGCTCAAATTAGCGTCTGTTTCGCCTGTTTTGGGGACTAGCGCGATACGGTCTCTGCTGTTATAATTGAACACAGTAGCGCCCCATAGGACGCAGGTTTTTAGGCTGTAGACTGTTAGGAAATTCCTGAATTTCAGTTGTGCCCGTGTTGAGTCAGTGTTGGAATTTAGGTTTAGTTTTCTTAGCGTTTCACCTAATAACCTACAGCCTAAACTGCTACAGCCTAGCCATCCTTATGGGATGGCAGTGATCTTACACATTGAAAGGAAACCCATGGGCACATCACGGGAACGGGTCATGACCAGTTTTGCGCATCGCGAGCCGGACCGGCCTCCGCTCTGGCTCGGTATGAGTCCGGAGTTCGAGGCCAAGGCGATGCTCGAGCTGCGCCTGGACGCCGAAGGCGTGCGGCGCCGGCTGGGTGACGATTTCCGGGTGGTGCGGGCGCGGCAGCCGCCGCCCGCGCGGCCCCTGTCGCCCGGCGCAACGTGCCGGACGGTGTTCGGGGTTGAGCACTCGGGGATCGGCTACGGCCAGCCCACCTCGCACCCGTTGAGCGGCGCGGCCAGCCTGGGCGCCGTCGAGGCTTACCCGTGGCCGGATCCCGCCGGGCCGGACGTCTCGCAGATCCGGGCCGAGGCGGCGAGTTACAAAGGCGAGTTCGCCATTCTGGGCGGCGACTGGGCTCCGCTGTGGCATGACGCGATCGATCTCTTCGGCATGGAGGGGCTTTTTCTTGCGATGTACGATACGCCGGAGGTGGTCGAGGCGGCCCTCGCACGTATCACCGACTATTACGTTGAAACCAACCGCCGCATTTTCGACGCCGCGGGACGCGAGATCGACATCCTGTTCATCGGCAACGACCTGGGCAGCCAGACGGGCCCCCTGCTGGGCGAGGGCCTGTTCCGGCAGTTTCTTCTGCCGTGCCTCGCTCGGCTCTTCTCGCTCGGGCATGACTACGGCGTCAAGGTCCAGCTGCACTGCTGCGGCGGCATCGCCCCTCTGCTACCGGCGCTGATCGAGGCCGGCTTGGACGCCGTGCACGCGGTGCAGACCACCTGCCGCGGTATGGACCTCGTCGAGCTGAAACGCACGTACGGCCACAAGCTTGTGTTCAACGGCGGCATCGACTCGCACCACGTGCTGATCGACGGCACGCCCGATACGGTTCGCGCCGCCACCCGCGCCGTGCTGGACGTGATGGCTCCCGGCGGCGGCTATGTCGCGGGTGCCAGCCACGACAGCATTCTCGAGGAGACGCCGGTCGAGAATATCGTGGCGATGTGCGACGCGGTGTTGAATTACGGGGCTTAGCTGCTGAACCAGTGGCAGCGCTTTGAGGTGCGCTTCCGCACCCGCACGAGGGCCGGGGCGCCGCCGTGCTGGGGCGAGGGGGGGCCGAACGCTGAACGCCGAACGTCGAACGCCGAAGTTATAGGACAAAGGGGGGGGATATGCAAAGGGAAGAGAGCAGAGGGACGCGCGCGCGCTGCGCCGCGCGCCAGACAGGGTTAAAGCACAACGTGAACGCGGGACGGGCGGCCAAGTGGACGCCCGCCGTCCTGGTTCTCCTGGCCGCCGCCGCGCTCGGCCCGCAGGCGCAGGCCGAGCCGCCGCCGGACCGGCAATGGAAACTGGTCTTCAGCGACGAGTTCGAGGGTCAGACGATCGACTCGGCGAAGTGGAAGCTTTCTCAGCTCGGCGGCTGGGCGCTGAACGGCATCAAGACGGAACTCACGCCCACCAACAGCTTCCTCGACGGGCAGGGGCATTTCGTCAACGTCCTCAGCCGCGACGAGGCGGGGGTGCTGCGTTATCATCACGGCATCGACACGAAGGGCAAGTTCCACTTCGTTTACGGCTACGCCGAGGCGCGGGTCCAGTTCTCGCGCGAGCCGGGCTGGTGGAGCGCGTTCTGGCTGTGGGGCGTGGACAAGGGCGTCAACCCGTTCCTGAAGGGCCAGGAGATCGACATCTACGAGGACTTCTTCAAGCCCAAACGGCGCCGCGACATCCAGCACGCCGTGCACTTCGACACGGAGCTGGATGTGGCCGAGGAGTCGGCCCGGAATGTCGGTGCGGCACAGATGATCCATGCCGCGCGCATGGGCCGGGTGTCGAAAGGTTGCCTGGGCGGCGGCGCCCAGCTGGCCGACTACGGCGGCTGGCACACCGTGGCCGTCTTGTGGACGCCGCTGGAATACATCTGGTATGTGGACGGCAAGGAGACGGCGCGGCTTGATTACAAGAAAGTGCCGGTCACGACCCAGCCGCAGTACGTCCTGCTGAGCGGCATCTTCCGCGCGCCGGCCGCGAAGGACGATCCCAAGAAGCTGTTCTACGGCGACATCCGGGAGGCCAAGCTGCCGGACCAGTTCATGGTGGATTACGTGCGGGTGTATCAGGAAGAGCCGGGCTCGCGAAAGTCTCCCACGGTCACGCTGCGGCGGCAAGACGGCACTGGCGACGTCCGGTCCGACGGCAGCGCATCGTTCGAAGCCACGGCCAGCGAGGCCGGTGGCAAGAGCGCAACCATCCTCTTGTTCAGCAACGGCCGGCTGCGGGCCGAAACCGCCAAGGCGAGCGACGTTTTCACGCTGGCCGGCGACCGGTTCTTCTCCGGGGAGAATGTCCTGATCGCGATGGCGAGAACTGCTGACGGTGCGGTCGGAATTTCCGAACCACTGACCGTGCGCGTGCGCGGTGCTCAGGAAGGCAAAGGCAAGCCCTACCTTGGCAAGCCGCAGGTCATCCCCGGCAAGATCATCCCCGGCCACTACGACGAAGGCGGCCAGGGCGTGGCCTACTCCAGTTTTTTTGGTGCGAACACCTTTGGCAAAGCGCCGTGGAACAAGGATTTCCGAGCAACCGAGGGCATCAACGCCCCGGACGCCAACGGCATAGCGGCGGGCCACACGGGGTTGTGGGTGAGCTATTCCGTGCGCGTGCAACAGACGGGCGATTACAAGGTTGCTCCATCGATCTGTCGCCAGGACAGCCAGGCTTCGCACCTGGACAGCAAGAACCTGATCGCGTTGGAACTCGGCGACAAGCCGCTCGCGGAGTTTGCGTTCAGCTCCCGGCTTGCCACCGGTCCACTATACTGGGGCAATTACCGGGAGCTGCCCGCGCAAACGGTTCACCTCACCGAGGGCGAGCATGTGTTGCGCGTGCGTTTCGATGTCCGCTCCCCGTTCAACTTTGGCGGCCTGAGCTTCGCGCCCGTGGCAGAAGCGCCCCGCGCCGCCGGCCAGGCGCAGCTCCGCATCGGCTTTGTTGAGCCCGCGCTGCCCAACCTGCCGCCGCCGCACAAGGCCGCCGCCTTGGCTTTCGCGCAGGCGCAGGGCGAAGTCTCGCGGCTCTCGTGGCAGAAGGCGGGCGGCTGGCTCGCGCAGGACGGGCGGACCCGTGCGCCGGAGGAATTCGATATCGTGTGGTTTCATGAAGGCGACGATTCCGCTGCCGCTAAACTCGATGCGGCCGCTGGCGCAGATTTGATGGCGTGGCTCGAAGGCGGCGGCTCGCTGCTGCTCTCTGGCGCGGCAGGGCGCGTGCTGAACGATCTCGGCATCGAACCGACGTCGTTGCGCGTGCGGGGGCCGAGCGAGGTGGCGCATGCCAGCGGCATCCGGGTTCTGGACAAACACCGCACGCACCCGGCATTCGCCGGCCTCGACACGGCGAAGCCGGTGTTCCTCACGTCGCGCGGCTGCAACGCGCTCGCCGATTTCTACGGGACCGCGGGGCCGACTGGCGAGTTGCTCGCCAACGGCAGCGGCCCGGACGAACGGCCGCTCGTGGAATACCGCGTCGGCACCGGCCGGGTGCTTTTCGCCGGCTGGCGGCTCGCGGATTTCACCACCGCCGCCGACGCGCATCGGCCGAATCTCGACCGGTTCTTCGGCAACCTGCTGCGCTATCTCGCGTCGCAGAACCAGAACCGCGCCCGCCTGATCGCGCCGCCGGGCAAGAGCCGCTACGAGCGGCGGCAGGGCGTGCCGTTCCTGCTGGCGGACAAGCCGGCGGAGCTGAACGCAACCGTTGCCAGCGAAAAGACCGCCGTGGCGGTCAGCGAGGGTGTGCGGGAGATGGCGCTGACCGGAACAAGCGTGCGGGTGGAGGCGCTGGCTTTGACGCTGACGCAGCGCGAGAAGCCGTTTGCGCGGTTTGCGGAGCAGCAGGGCGAGTGGGACCGGCGCGACGCGGAGCTGCTCAAGGACGTGCGCGTGGAGAAGCCGTCGGCGACCTTCACGGCGGCGCCGCTCAAGCCGCTGGAGAATCATCGCGCCGACCAGAGCCTGCTGCTGGGGCGGTCGCTCTACATGGCGCCCGGCGACGGCTGGGGCGACGTCACGCCGGCGTACGAGCCGCTCGAGGACGGCGGCTTCCGCATCACCGGCGGCAAGCGCCAGGGCAACCGCCTGATCATCCACGGCCAGAACCGCGTCACCACCGGCGACCTGCCCGTCTTCACGATGGGCACGGCCGGGGGCGTGGGCGTCTACAACAACTAGGTCAAGAACGACGAGAAGATCTTCCCGCTCTGGCCGCGGCCCGAGGCGCACCGCGGCGGCGTCTGGCCCCGCCTGGGCAGTCTGTCCCTGGGCGTGCCGGGAACGGACGGCCAGCCGGCCTGGTTTCACCAGATGCCCGGCTTGACGGTGACGACCACGTTCCGCCCCGGCTACACGGAATACCGGCTGAGCCACGCGCAGTGGAACGCCACGCTGCGCGTGGCGCCGGCCCTGGATTTCCACGGGCTGGTCTGCCGGGTCGAGTTCGACCGGGACGTGCCCTTGGCCTGGCGCTACGGCGGCATCTACTGGAGCGGCAGCGAAACGAACGCCAACCGCGTGGCGATCGCCGGGAACGAGGCCCGCATCACGGAGGCCAACCTGCCCAACGGACTGGTGCTGGCCGGCTGGGACGGCGACGGCGAGGGGCGGGCCGTGTCGGCCAGCCTCTCCCGCCAAGCCACCACGAAGAGCGCGATGGATGCGTGGGACGGACACGTCGAGGAGGTGGTGCCGGAGGTGGCCGAGTTCACGGCGAAAAAACCGCAGCGGGTCTACCATGTCGTCGCCGCGTGGGGCGTGACCGCCTACGACGAGGCGCGGGCCCGGGCGGTGATGGCGCGGCTGGACACCCCCAACGCGGCGGCGTGGCCCGAGGCGCGGGACCGGCTCAAGCGAGACTGGTTCGACGCCTACATCGGCCGGGCGC
>CAYYJS010000093.1:0-5323 GCA_964472315.1 uncultured Victivallales bacterium
CGCCGTTCCACTTTACTCATCAGGGAACGAGTTGGACCAAGCCGGCCGATACGGCGACCACCAACATCGTGTATCCCGGCCCGCCAGCGGTTCCGCTGGCGCCGCATCCGGACACGGCGGGCAACGCCGGGGTGGCCGCATGGGTGGAACGGTACAACCGCCTTGAAACCGGGATCAATCCTTGCAGCCGCGATGCCTGGCGGGATGTGCTGGCCTATGCGCGGGCATGGTCGCGGCACTACGGGCGACCGGTGCATGTGGGCGAATGGGGCTGTTATCGAAAGGTTGATCCCGCATCGCGCGTGCGGTTCCATCGCGACAAGCGCGAGGATCTCGACGCGCACCACCTGCCCTGGGCGCTTTGGGACTGGAAGGCCGAGTTTCGATACTGGGAGCCGGCCGTCGCAGCTCCGGTTCCCGGTCTGCGCGAGGCGATCCTGCCCGCGCCCACGATACGGCAACCCGATCGCCGGACATTCTCGGCGAGCGGGTCGGTCGGCCGCCGATAACGGTGGGAAACGACGGATACGTTGACTGACGATACGCCATGGATGGGGGAGACGGTCGAGCGCCTTTCCGGCAATGAGTTCGAGCGGGCGTATGAGTCGACCGGACCCAGACGGTTCTTCCGTGTCTGCTGGCTGACGCCGTGAGCGGAGAGCAGCGGACTCGTTCCGTTTTCGCCAAGCCTGCGCCGGACCAGTCTTCGTGCCGCGGCGCGGCACTACGATTTGGCAAGCAAGAGCGCCTGCTGTACTGGGGGAAAGTACAGCGCGGACTGTGTACCCGCTGCCGGTGGATGAGTCTGGCGGGTTTGCTGCGCGATCCGATGGTGGACAGGGGATCGCAGCACGAAGGCGAAACGGCATCGTGAATGCAACGCCGACTCAGGCGATCGATGGGTGCCTGTGCTGCAGGCATCGTGAGCCTCGGCCAGGAGGTCGCGTACCAGCGCGTGCATCGCGAGCAGGATGACGGCATACCGGCCGCGGATCAGAGCGAGTCCCCATTGGTCGTGAAAGACATTGGTCGTGAAAGGCATTGCAGCCGGATATGTTCCTTCGTACTCTATCGCCGTTGATCTGAATCCGAGTCTGAAAAACGGATACGGACGATCGGTCGACAACGGCCCGCTCGCGCACGGCGCGCCCGCACGACGCAGGCGCCCAAACCCGTAGCCTCGTAGCCCCGGAGACATGCATGATGACAAGATTCGCGCTGTTGCCTGTTGTTCTAGCGATGATTGCCGGGATCTCCCGGCCGTGTCTTGCCGGCTCCTCAGGGGCGCCCGGCGCGGTTTCGGCAGGCACGTATGTGGCCGCGACGAACCGTTTGAACACGATGAAAGTGGCGGGGATCCCGGCGCTTCCCGAGGAGATCCGTGGCGCGTTCGTCGGCGTGATCGACGGCGCGATCGTTGTGGCGGGCGGGATCGCGGGGGACTCCGCGGCGGGCGAACCGGCGAACTGGCGTTATCTTGACCGCATCCACGTTCTGGCGGCGCCGATGAAGAGGGCCCCGGAGGGCCACCGGACACGGCGACAGAAGATCGTGGATTGGGCCAAGCCGTTGTTGGGGGCTGCGCGGGCGCGGAAGGTGCAGCCGGTCGAGGAGTACGGGGCATGGGCGACGGCGGAGGTGAAGCTCCCCAAGCCGGTGGCGTTTGGTTCCGCGGTTGTGCGAGGCAACATGTTGCTATGCATGGGCGGTCTGACGGAAGGCGAGTCCGTTTCGACGGTCTTCGGTATCGCGTATGACGCCAAGAACGGGGTGACGCTGGTCAAGGCGGCGGACAAGGACCGCGTCCCCGATCTGCCGGGGCCGGTGGCGTTCCATTCCGCGAAAGCCATGGGCAACAGCATTTTTGTGGTCGGCGGTATCACGGCGCTGTCTGGACATTCTCCGAACGAGGCCGTGTACCAGCTCGATTTTCCGGCGGTGGTTGCCAAGTCCACGGGATTGCTCGGACCTCTCAAGGATTGGGCCGCTTCGCGTGAGGCGGCGCAGCGTGTTCCGAAGAAAGGCCTGGCCTGGACCACGGTGTCCTACCGGAACCCCGACGGCACGACGGTGGACCCGATCGGCAACGGTCTCCTGATGCCGTTGTTGGACGTGCGGCGCGAGGAAGGGGCCTATCGCGATGCACTGTACATCATGGGCGGGCGTCGTGGAACGGAAACGGCCGGCGTGTATGGAGTCGGCCGGGCGTGCTGGAAGTTCATACAGGGAGACGAATCCCGCACCGGGTGGCGGCGGGTCGGCGACTTGCCGGAAGGCATCGAGGTCGGATCGTCCCTTCCCGTCGGGCCATCGCATCTGTTGGTGCTGGGCCGGAAAGCTCCTCCGGCGGAGACCCCGCTTGCCGACGTGGCGATCTCGGGAACGGGCGGAGGCGACTTCTTCCTGTATCATACGTTCACCGACTCGTGGGTGGGTCTGGAAAGCGAATCGTTGGGCGGGGGCGGGTCGTTGATGGGGAACGGTGGAACCCGCGGTATCTGGGTGGGTTCCGCCACGGATGGCTTGCGGTCCAAGGCATGTAGCGTGGAACTGGAATACCACACCAAGCCGTTTGGCGTTGCGAACGCCATGGTCATTTACGGGTTCTTTGGGGCGTTGATTCTGATCGGGTGGATGTGCAGGAAGAAGGATGCCACGACCGAGGAGTATTTCCTGAGCGGACGGAAGATTCCGTGGTGGGCGTCCGGTCTGAGCATGTGGGCGACGGGGGTCAGCGCGATCAGCCTGATGGCGATCCCGGCCAAGACGTATGCGACCGACTGGACCTACATGTGGTTGGGGATCTTCCCGCCGGTGATGCTCAGTCTGAGCGCCATGGTGTTCATGCCCCTTTTCCGTCGCATGACGATCATGAGTATGACGGAGTATTTCGAGATGCGGTTTCACCCGTCGATCCGTGTGTTCTCGACGTTCCTCGGCGTGCTCGGGCATACCGGAGCCAAGATGAGCGTGACGCTGCTGGTTCCGGCTCTGGCGATGGCCGCGGTGACGGGTTGGGACGTCTACTTCTGCGTGATCATGATGGGCTTGGTGACCATCATCTATACGGTGGTTGGCGGCATGGACGCGGTGATCTGGACGGATGTGGCGCAAAGCGTGGTTATGATCGTCGCGCCGATCGTGACGATCGCCATCATCATCGGGAGCCTCGACGGCGGCTTCGGCCAGTTCATCAACGTCGGGGTGGCCTGCCAGAAGTTCCGCTTGGTGGATATGTCGCCGGATCTGACGGTGGCCACGTTCTGGGTGTTTGCGATCTGGTCGTTGCCACAGTTCATGGGCGTGCTGGGCCAGGAAACGATGCAGCGGGCATGGGCGACGGAGGGCGTGAAGGCCGCGAAGCGTTCGGTCTACACGCTGGCGGCGGTGTCGATTCCGGGCACGCTGCTGTTCTACAGCATCGGCGCGTCGCTGTTCGCCTATTACAAACAGCACCCGGACGAACTGAATCCGACGATCAACACGGACGGGATCTTCCCGCTGTACATCGTGCAGAGCCTGCCGCCGGGACTGTCGGGACTGATGATCGCGGCGATTTTCGCCGCGGCCATCTCGATGGCCATGAACACCTCTTCCACGATGATCACGCGGGACTTCTTTCGGTTCTTCTTCCGGAGCGCCTCGGACAAGACGCGCATGCGGTTCGGGTGGTGGACGACGTTGATCACGGGCGGGATCGCGACGGGGATCGCGGTGATTCTGGCTTCGCTGAACTCGGCGTCGTTGTGGGATTTGTTCTCGAAGCTCATGGCGCTGGTTGGCGGCGGGTTTGGCGGAGTCACGGTGCTGGGCGTGCTGACGAAGCGCGGGAGCACGGCCGGCGCGTGGATCGGGGCGGTGGTGGGGACGGTTGTGCTGATCTATCTGGAGGTTTTCACAAAGACGAGTTTCTTCGTCTATGGAACGATCGCGCTGGCGGTGTCGACGGGGGTTGGATACGTGTTCAGTCTGATCTTCCCCGGTCCGCAACGGAATCTGGATGGCCTGACCGTCTGGACGCTGGTCAAAGACGGTCCGCCGGCGGCGCCGGACGGAAGATCCTGATGGATGCGAAATCGTCTTTCACGAAGGATATGGGCCGATACCCAGTAGTGTGGACTACGAACGGAAGGTTTGTAGTTCAGGCCCTTCAGGCTGCCCGGTGGATGAGTCTACCGCGTGCGGATCGGTGAAACGATAGCGCCTCTCCGGTTGCTGGCGCACCCGGAGAGGCTCGAACTCCCAACCCTCTGGTCCGAAGCCAGATGCTCTGTCCATTGAGCTACGGGTGCGTGACGGTCGGACGTATGAATAGCAGCATGCGGGGCGGGAAGCAAGCGCGGCGGCGTCACATGATCTTGAGCTTGGGGAGGTCCTGGATGTCGATGGCGCCGACCGGGCGGCCGTCGGGGGCGACCACGAGGAGATCGTCGATGGCGCGGGTTTCGAAGATGTTCAGGACATCGACCGCGAGTTCTTCGGGCGTGACGGTGATGGGGTTGCGGCTCATGACTTCGGCGACCGGCGTCCGCAGAATGTCGGGATGCACGGGGATCTGCCGGCGCAGGTCGCCGTCGGTGAAGATGCCGACCAGGCGGCCGCCGCCATCGACGATCGCGCAGGACCCGGCGCGTTTTTCGGTCATGGCCAGCAGCGCGTCCCTGACCGGCGCGCCTTCGCGAACGAGCGCCAGTCGGTCGTGCCCGCGCATGATGTCCGCGACCCGCAGCAGCAGTGCCCGACCGATCGCGCCGCCGGGGTGCAGCTTGGCGTAGTCCTCTTTCCGAAAGCCGCGCGCCTCGAGCAGAACCATCGCCAACGCATCGCCCACCGCGAGGGTGGCCGTGGTGCTGGTGGTCGGCGCCATGTTGAACGGGCAGGCTTCGCGATCGACGGCGACGGACACGGTGATGTCGCTGTTCTGCCCGAGCGTGCTGCCCGCGACCCCGGTGAGGGCGACGACACGCGCGCCCATGCGCCGCGCCAGCGGAAGCAGGGCGACGATCTCTTCCGATTCTCCGGAATAGCTCAGCGCCAGGAACACGTCGCCCTTGCTCAAAACGCCGAGGTCGCCGTGCATGGCCTGTGTCGGATTGAGGGTGACGCTGGTCGATCCGGTGCTGGCGAGTGTCGCGGAAAGCTTCTCGGCGATGTGCAGGTTCTTGCCCACGCCGCAGACGACGATCTTGCCGCGGTCGGCAAGGCACGCGAGCATGGCTTCGATGGCCGCCGTGAAAGCGCCGTCCAGCGCGTCCCGCACCCGTTGCATGCCGTCCCGTTCGCAATCGATCACCGCGCGTGCCCTGGCTAGATAGTCCATGGC
>CAYYJS010000094.1:0-5277 GCA_964472315.1 uncultured Victivallales bacterium
AACCTCATGCAGCGCGGGACCGCACGGAAATGGGCGGTCATGGTCGGCAACACCCACAAGGGTGCATGGCGGCTAAGCAAGAACGGAACGGTATGCGCGGCATTGCCCGACCTGTCTGCCGCGTCCGGCACAGGCAGGTCCGTACGATCAGTGGTGTGTGTGGGACCCTCCGCAAGGAGGGTTAGCATCCCGATCGCCGCACCGTTCAGGACGCCTTCTTGATTTCCTCGCGCACCACCCGGCGGAGCATGGCTTCCAGGGGTTGCTCCTGGTGGCCGATGAAGGCTTGCAGGGCGTCGTTGAGCATCGTTTGGTAATTCCCGCCACCCTGGGCTTCCACCCTGGCCTTGAACCAGTCAAGGATTGCACGGTCCAAACGTGCGATAAGGGACACACCATTCATTAGCTTGCGCGTTGGCGTGGGCGGGAATAGGGTGCGGGTTGGCGTGCGAGATGGATGCGCGGGGCGGTTTCGGGGGAAGGCGTAGGTCACTAATTCAATCAATCGTAGACAAAACAGGCGGCTATTTTAGTATGAGCTTGCATATTTTACAGGCATGCTCCATCATCGCTTGAGAATAAGGCGATGAGGTGATCAATGAAAAGGTTGGCGGAGAAGAATCTCCTCGCCTGGCACCGGAACCCCGGACGTAAGCCTCTTATCATCCGCGGCGCAAGACAGGTGGGCAAGTCCACACTGGTCCGGAATTTCGCTCGCGATCAGGGCCTCGATCTGATTGAAGTCAATCTGGAAAGAAATCGCCGTCTCAATGACCTCTTCGCTGCGCAGAAGATGGCCGATATCTGCAGGGAAATAGAGGTCATCGCGGACAGATCCCTGTCGCCGGCCGGCGGCAAACTCCTTTTCCTCGATGAGATTCAGGCGACACCGGCGGCCATTCCCTGTCTTCGCTACTTTTTCGAGGACATGCCTGAGTTACCCGTCGTCAGTGCCGGCTCACTGCTTGAATTCGTTCTGGCCAAGCATAATTTCGAAATGCCCGTCGGACGGGTGGAGTACCTGTTCCTCGGCCCGATGACTTTCCAGGAATATCTGCTGGCTCAGGGGCGGAACCGTCTCCTTGACCTGATCGACGGTTTCGGATGGAACGATACCTTTTCCGATGCCGCGCACGAGAAACTGCTGACGGCGCTTCGGGAATTCTTCGTTGTCGGCGGTATGCCGGAAGCCGTGCAGAAGTCCGTTGACGGACCCGATCTTGACAGGATGCTGGATGTTCAGGCCTCGATCTGCGAGACCTACCAGGACGATTTCGCCAAGTACGCGCGCGACAGCCAGCTTGTCCTCATCCAGAACCTCTTTCGCCATGTCCCGGTGAACGCCGGCACCAAGGTTAAGTATTCCCACATCGACCCCCATCGTCCGGCCCGGCAGGTTCGCGAAGCGATTGACCTCCTCGTCAAGGCCGGTGTCTTTTATCGAGTGACGCATTCAGATGCGTCCGGAATGCCGCTGAATGCAACGGTCAACCCCAAGTTCTTCAAGCTCTATTTTCTCGATGTCGGGCTTCTGAATTTCTTGTGCGGCACCAAGTACATTGCCCCCGAAGCGATCAGGGTCATGGACTTCATCAACAAGGGCAACGTTGCGGAGCAATTCGTTGCCCAGCACTTGAATTTCGCCGGCCGCGTGAACTGCGCGCCTGAGCTATTCTACTGGCTGAGGGAAGGCAAGACGGGGAACGCGGAGGTGGATTTTCTGGCTGCGGACGCCGGGGGCGTGCTGCCGATCGAAGTGAAAGCCGGCCAAAGCGGCGCCCTTAAATCGTTACATCAGTTCGTCCTGCATAAGAAGGTCTCCCGAGCGGTGCGGTACGATTTGAACAAGCCCTTGCGGCAAACCGTTGCCTGTGCCGCGTCGCGTGGCGATGGCGTCACGCCCGTCGAGTTCACCATGACCTCATTGCCGCTGTACATGGTTCATCGATCCGATCTCTGGTAGCACCGGGTGTTCCTGCAGGTAGAGAAGGGAAGGGCAGAGAAGTGATTGCCCACGAAAGGCGCGAAAGGACGCGAAAATGGGAGGATGGTCTGGGATTTTGCGGGCATGAACGCGGACGGCATCGGGCAAGTGCATCATTCGCGCGGCGCTTCGGCTCCACCCCCGCTTCCCAGTGCGGCGCGTCTTGCAGGTTGCCGGCTTTTCCCGCAGGGCGAGCGGCTTCTTGTCGGGCGGCGTCAGAAACCGGCGCATGGAGCGGGCAACGACGGGACGGGCGCGGAGGATTTGCTTATCCTCGGTGATGCGGGGAACCCCCGGCAGGTTGGCGTCGGCGACGATCGTCGTTTGCCAATCGACGCTCATGCTCATACGAATTGTTCGGGCTTCCCCTTTTCACTTCCATTTGCCGGGGGCGGTGCGTATGATCACCCGCAACTTGTATCGGAAGCGATATGGCAGACGAAGACATTAACGCGCAGGAAGCGGCTGTTCACGGTGCGGACCGGGACTTGGTTCTGGATCTCAACTTCGTCCCGAACTGGGCACGCAAACCGCCCTCGTCGGGCCAGTACCGGGCCTTCGATGACGACGATGAACGGGGCGGTGGCGATCGCGGTCGTCGTCGCGAAGGGCGTCGGCCGGGCGGGCCGCGTCCCGGAGGCGGTGGCGATCGGGAACGGTCTCGTGGCGACGGCGGACGCGGCGGCCCGCGTCCCGATGGGCGGCGCGATTCGCGTGACCGCGGCGAGGGACGTCCGCGCGCGCCGAGCGGGGCCGAGGCCGGACGTTCCGAACGTCCGGAGCGTCCGGAGCGACGGCCCGACGATTTCCGCGAATCGATCGAACTGCCGCCGGTCACCGTGCGGTTTCTCCCCGAGCAGCGGCAACTGGCCGCGCTCATCCGTCAGATCGGCGTATCGCGGCGCGCCTATCCGCTGATGGACCTCGCGGTGCTGTTGCTGAACCAGCCGAATGGCTGTTTCGTCCGTTTTCAAGTCGAAGCCGGCGCACACGACCTGTTTCTCTACGAATGCAAGCTGTGCCATTTCCTGGCGCTGGATCACGACGAGGCGCGTCGCCACGTGCTGCAGGGGCATGTCGATGACTTCCTCGTCAAGGAAACGGTGCAGCGCGACCCGGCGACGGGGAATTTCGTTTGTGTCGCCAAATGCGGAATGTCCGGGGCGCTGCTCGGGCCGCCGAACCATCACAGTTACGCCGAGGCCGTGCGCGAAGTGCATGCGGCGCGCTACGCCACCTTGCCCATGGAGGAGTACCGCGCGCGCATCGTCATGTCGCACGCTCCCGAGGATATCGAACGCTGGAAGCAGGAGAGTTCGGTTCAGACCGTCTACCGGCTCAAGAACGGTGGCGAGACGGCGGCGGCGATGACGTGGGGCGAAGCGGAAGCCTACCTGAACGAGCATGGTGTCGGCGACACCATCGCCCGCGCCAAGCGCGCGGTCGTTCCCGAAGAGATTGCGCGGAAGATCGCCGACCGCGGGTTGAGGGCGGTCATCCGGAGCGAGTGGCAACACGAGCACGCCTTTCCGCTGCAACTGTCCTTCGCGTTGCGCGCGGCGTTCCGCCACAAGCGCATGTTCCTGTTCAAGGCCGGGGCGGGTCGGGGCATCAATTTCGTCACGGCGATTCAGCCGGCGCCGCTCGATCCGGCACACGCGATCGACTCGATCCACGATGTCCTGACCTGTCTGCGCGATCACCCGGGGTATACCCGCGAGCAGCTCGTGGAGTCGCTCCGGCCGGGTGCCGATATGGCGTCCGACGAAGTCAAGACGCTCCTTGCGCCGCTGTACTGGCTGATCGACCGCGGGCATATCATCGAGTTCTTCAATGGCACGCTTTCCGTGCCCCTGGGCAAGCACCACGACGCGACGCGCGGCGGGACGGCGCCCGAGACGGAATCCGAGTCGGCGGACGGCGCCTAGGCCCTCCGGTCGTCGGCGGTTGAACCGGGTGGGGGAGGAGGGGGTGTGAGACTATGTTCTGGCAGCGATGGGTATCATGGATATCCAAGGAGCAGGAAGCGGCGCCTGAGCGGGAGGCCGCCGAGATGGCACCGCCCAGAGTCTTGCAGCGGGTCGAATCGTATGCGGGAAGCGGGATCGTGGCGCTCGTCGTCTTCGGCTGCGCCGTGGTGCTGATGCCCTTCGTCTCGGCCATCCTGTGGGCGTCCATCCTCTGCTTCTCGACCTGGCCTCTTTACCGCGCGCTCCGTCAAGGGCTTCACGGACGGCGCAATCTCGCAGCGGCCCTGATGACTGTTTCCATCAGCCTGATCATGGTCGTCCCGCTGGCCGTCGTAAGTTTATCCTTCGCCGACAACATCTCGCGGCTGGTGGCGCGCGCCGACGCGTTGCTTGCACAGGGCCTGCCGCCGCCGCCGGAATGGCTCAGTCGGGTGCCCGTGGTGGGCGGTCATCTGAGCGCGTACCTGACGGAGCTGTTCGGCGACTCGGACCGAACCGCTTTGATCGTGAAGAGCTGGATGAGCAGGACCGGCGCGTGGCTCCTTCGCAACAGCCTGGCCATCGGCCAGGGCATCGCGCAACTGACCCTCAGCATGCTCGTCGCCTTCTTCCTGTACCGTGACGGCGAAAGCCTCGTATCCCGGATCGGAGATGCCGGCCGCCGCATTCTGGGCGACTACAGTCAATATTTGCTCGGGATCGTGGGCAACACGGTGAAGGGTGTGGTGTACGGCGTCATCGGCACGGCGCTTGGGCAGGGCATCATGGCGGGTATCGGTTTCACCATTGCGGGCGTCCCTTCGCCCCTGCTTTTCGGACTGCTGACGTTCTTCCTGTCCCCCGTTCCGATCGGGCCTCCGATGGTCTGGGTGCCGGCCACGATCTGGCTGTTTCAGGGCGATCAGCCGGGGTGGGGAGTCTTTATGCTGATCTGGGGCCTGATCGGCATCAGCGGCATCGACAACATCCTGCGCCCCATCATCATCAGCCGGGGCGCGGAGCTGCCCTTCGTACTCGTGCTGCTCGGCGCCCTCGGCGGAATCCCGGCGTTCGGCTTTATCGGCATTTTCCTGGGACCGACGCTGCTGGCCGTCGGGTTCTGCCTGCTGAAGGAAGTCGCGCGTCGCCGCCCCGCGGCGCTCGCGGCGGACGCGTCTCCGGACTCCTGAGACCGCCGCGGCATGGGCGTGCGGGGGCGCATTTGCGATTCGGTGCATCCCTGGAGCGCGGGCGTCCCGCCCGCTTGGAAATGCACATGTCTGGCAACTGCGGGCGAGACGCCCGCGCTCGTGTGCCCAGCATGGGCCTGAACTTGTGAACTGA
>CAYYJS010000095.1:0-4961 GCA_964472315.1 uncultured Victivallales bacterium
GGGAGAGGGGACCGACAAAGATAGCGACAAGGATCGCGACGAAGATAAGGGAGCGGGGACCGACAAAGATAGCGACGGAGATGAGAATATGAACATCCAACAGCGATCAAGGAACGCCGAACACCCAACGCAAGACGGAACGTGACGCTCATTCCTTGTTGGCTGTTGAGTGTTGATGTCTTTCGTCCGTCAAAGTAGGTCAGGCATTCCTGCCTGACACCCGGTGGTGCGGACAGGTCAGCCAGGAATGGCCGACCTACGGAGGCACTTGAGCAGTCACAGTGGCCGTTGTCAGTTGATCTCTGCCTTTCGCCGGGAGACAGCGGGCGCACAGCGCCACGCTGTACTGAGATGCCCGATGCCCGATTACCGATTACCGAGGACGGACTATTCCATGAACTTTACCGCGAACTGTGTCGAAGAGCCTGACGGTGAATGGAAGCGCCTGTTTTCCGCGCCGTTGACAATCGGACGCGCGCGTATCAAGCTTGCGGCATTCGATAGCGATGTGTGTACGCCGCATGATGCTACAAACGGTCAGCAATCTGTATCCCTATCCGGGACAGCCCACTCGGGGCATGTTCAATGCCCAACTGTTTGCGGAGCTTGCGAAGTTGGGGATGGTCTCGAATACGGTGCTCGTGGCATCGCCGAAGCCGTGGACATGGTCTGCCATACGGGGCTGGGTAGCTCCGCAGGCAAGTCCTCCGACACGTTATCTGCCCTACCTGCACATCCCCGTAATTGGTCGTGCCCTGAGCTGGCGGTTTGCGGCGCACGCCCTACGACACCGCAGGCTGCCGCATGGCGGTGCCGTTGCGGCATCGTCTGGCGTAGCGTCGGCTGCGGCAACTGACGCGCATCAGGTGGTTCTGGCCTCCTGGTTGTACCCCGATGGCATTGCGTCCGCCGCGGCATTTGGCGATGCGACGACAGCCGTCTGGGTCATGGTGCTCGGGACGGATGTCGAGCACCTTAAACATCCGACACGCAAAACGATCGTTTTGCGCCGGGACGCGTGCATCGCCGGCTACATCTGCGTCTCGCAAAACCTGAGGGACGCGCTTATCGACGCCGGCATCGCCGCAAACAAGGCGCACGTCATCCGCAATGGCGTCGATACGACGCGCTTCCATTCTATCCCGCGACTCGATGCGGCCGAAGGACTCTGCCGGCCTATCGGAGATGGGCCGCTGATCTGCTGGATTGGAAACCTCGTTCCCGTCAAGGCACCCGAAGTTGCCCTTCGAGCTTTTGCGCGTGTCGCTCGCCCGCGCATCCAGCCACGGCAGGACGGCGCGTGCGGGGCGGACCCGCGCCCGACAGGCATGCCCGGTCAAGGGCCTCAACTGGTGTTTATCGGCGACGGGCCGTTGCATGGAATGCTGGGCAAACTGGCTGATGAACTGGGCGTATCCGACCGTGTATGCTTCGTCGGCAGGCGACCGCATACCGAGATCACGAAATGGCTGAACGTGGCCGATTGCCTGGTGTTGTCCAGTCGTTCCGAAGGCATGCCCAATGCCGTCGCCGAGGCGCTTGCCTGCGGGACGCCCGTCGTCGCTACGGATGTGGGCGCCTGTCGCGAAATGCTTGCCGGACAGCCATGTTGTCGGATTGCTCCCCGTGGCGACGTCGACGCCTTGGCGGGGGGCATCGACCAGGTTCTTCGGGAGGCCAAGGAGTCGCCGGCACGTCCCGTCTTCAGGCGCACATGGACGGATATGGCGCGTGAAATCGGTGCGTTACTGGGCTTTGCGTGCGGCGACTCGAACGGATCAGGGGCATGTCAGGGGTAGGAGGGGGGCTTCTTCATTGAACGGAAAGCGGGGCCATGCTCAAACCGCCGAGATCGAAGAGCCGACGAAGTGTGGGACGAAGCGTAGACGACGAAGTGTGGGACGACGTGTGCGACGAAGTGTGCAGCCGTCGTCCGCACCCAGTGAGTGCAGATTAAGGCGAACGATTAGGGCGAACGATTAAGGGAGCGTCTCGTTGTTTCCCTAATCTTTCGCCCCAATCATTTGCCCTAATCTCTCCAAACAGGCCGAAGCGCATGGCCTTCTGGTAGACTTTCGGTCTCTCATGGCCAAAGAGCTCTGCCACACCTGCTGCTCCTATCCATACCACGCCACACTTCGTCGCCTTCTTCGTCCCACGCTTTGTCGTCTACGCTTCGTCGCTAGACTTTGTCGAGACTACTCTCGGCCGGCCATCTGGACACAAAATGGGCTTTCTTGCCCGCACTATACCCGATTCACGGCTTGTCAGCCCATCCCGATCACGCCCGGACCAATACGATTCCCCCCATAAACCCGGAAGCGCCGGAGGGGGCGCATGTGCAGTCCGCGATCCGGATGGGATTCGATGCGTTTGCCCTGAGCACTTCGCGCTTCCCCTGCGTTTTTGTTCGGTATAGGCTCTCATGCCATGGACTACGTGATTATTGCCAATGCGTGGGCGGCGGCGGGTGACAATCCGACGGGCAAGCATCAGATTGCGCTGCAACTGGCGGCAAAGGGGCATCGCGTCCTGTGGATCGAGGGCGCCGGCATGCGCCGTCCGAGCGCCGGTAGCGGCGCTGATCGATCACGGATTCGCGGAAAGATTGTCAATGCCTGTCGCGGCATCCGCAAGGCACAGCCGGGCATCTGGGTGACCGCGCCGCTGATCCTTCCCTTGCCCATGTTGACGTGGGCGCGAGGTTTGAACAGCCTGATCTACCTTTGGGTCGGTTTGATTGGGACGGCATGGCTGCGCTTCCGGAGACCGGCGCTGATCAACTTCCTGCCCGTGGTGCCCTTTGTGCTGCGCGCATGGCCGTGGCGAGCGGTGTACTACTGCGTGGATCGGTGGGAGAGCTTTGACATGTACGACACCGACGTGATGCGGCATGTCGATGCGGCGTGTTGCCGTCATGCCGATATGGTGTTGACGACATCCCAGGATCTGCAAGCCAGGTGTGCGCCTAAGAATCCCAGGACCAAACTGATTGGCCATGGCGTAAACTGGGATCACTTCGCCGGTCCTCTGCATACGGTCGGCGCGCAGACGGGGACCGCCACCGAAGGTGTTCGTCCGGTCGATTTGCCGCCCGGCCGTGTTGTCGGATTCTTCGGACTCCTGTCCGAATGGGTCGATCAAGACCTTTTGGTCGCGCTGGCCGGACGGCTGAGGGCGGTCGGTACCGATGGCGAGGGGGTGCCTTCGCTCGTGCTGATTGGAAAGGCGGATGTGGACATCGTAAGGTTAACGACCGAGGCGAACATTCATGTGTTGGGACCGAAACCGTTCGCCAGGCTGCCGGAGTACGTGTGCCACTTCGATGTCGGGGTGATTCCCTTTGTGGTCAATGAACTGACGATTGCCGTGAACCCGATCAAATTGCGTGAGATGCTTGCCGCTGGTTGTCCGGTTGTCTCGACCGCGCTGCCTGAGGTCGAAGCGGTGGGGCGCGACTCCGCGTATGTCGACGTGACGTCAAGTCGGGATGCGTTCCTTGACGCGGTTGTAAGGTGGGTCGAGCATCCGCCTTCGCGCGAACAACGGTTGGCGATCAGCGATACGATGCGGTCTGAGACCTGGGCGGCGAAGGTGGATGAGATCCTGAGTGAGATTGGGGTGGGGGTGGGCGACGGTTCTCGATGAAGGATGGACCGCCAAGGGTTGCGCATGTCGTGATCTCGCTCGTTCACGGCGGTCTGGAGCATTGCGCCGCGCTCTGGTGCGGGGCGCGCAACAAGCGCTATCTCGAATCCACATCCATCGTTTGTCTCGATGAGCCTGGACCCTTGGCCGCGACATTGGCGGAGGGTTCGGTTCGGGCTTTGCGTGCGAACAGGAGTCGGTTCCCTTGGGATTGTCGCGCCGTAGCCGACCTGCGGCATCTTCTGCGTTCGCACGCGATCGACGTTGTGCATTCCCACAATGTCGCGGCACGGCAGTACGCGGCGCTTGCGCGGGTTCCCGGCGTGGTTCATGTCAACACGGAGCATGGCACCAACCGGCATAGCCGGGGGATGGTCAACCGCCTGCGCTACTGCTATATGCGCCGTCGTACCGATATGGTTGTCGCCGTATCGACCGGCGCCGCAAATGCGTTCCGGGCGGCATTCCCGGTGCGGGACGGTGAACTGACCGTCATTGAAAACGGCGTCGACACGCGCTGCCGGGTTGAATTGTCCTCGACCGAGCTGCGACGCAGGCATGGGATTCCGGAAGGCGCATGTCTGTTGGGTTGCGTTGGCAGGCTGTCCGTCGAAAAGGGCGTTGATCGACTCATCGACGCTTTGGGATCGATCGTGTCAGAGCGTGCCGCCGACTCCCCGGACTGGCGGCTGGCGGTTGTCGGTGACGGAGCTGAGCTTGCGATGCTACAGCGACGGAGCGAAGCACGAGGGGTTTTGGATCGTGTCCATTTCGTCGGGGCGGTCCCGGATGCGGGGGCGATGATGCACATGTTCGATCTGCTGGTCATTCCCTCGCGTAGCGAAGGGCTGCCGCTCGTTCTTTTGGAAGCCATGGTTGCGAGGGTACCGATTCTGACCACCGATGTTGGCGAAAACCGTGCCGTCATCGAGAACGGCGCCTGTGGCCGTCTGCTGCCGGATGCGGAGAGTCGGTGGCCCGAGACCATTGTGCGCGTGCTGGATGAGCAGCGGCGCGGGGCGCTTCGCCCAGTGGCCGAGCGTGCCGGTCTGCGCGTGGCAGCGAACTATTCGCTCGACCGCACGCTGGACCGGTACGAGACGCTGTATGGCCGCTTGATGCAGGGGGGAGTTCCGAGTTCGGAGCTCTGAGTTCTGAGTCCGGAGTTCTGAGTTCTGAGTCCGGACATCCAACCTTCTGGCTTCGGGCTTTGGCTTTCGGCTTCGGGCTTCGGCTTCGGGTCTCCGGCTTTGGCTTTGGGCTTCGACCACCGGGGGATGGCGAATTCGGCGGAAATGCGGGCGACCATAGCA
>CAYYJS010000096.1:0-4422 GCA_964472315.1 uncultured Victivallales bacterium
GCTCATTGCACTCGTTTCACTTGGTCGCGCCGTCGCCGACAAAGCGGTACCGGCCCGGCTGGACGTCGAAGACGACGAAACCCGCTTCGTCGCGCAGCCAGCGGGCGGCGCCCGATGGCCCGATGGCATGCCGGGTTTCGTTCACCGACGCCTTGCCGCCGGCCGGGACATAAACCGTAGCGGTCGTGTTCGGCGGCACGGTCACGTCGAGCTGGAAGCGTCCGCTTTCCCTGCGCCAGCCGGTATGGATCGTCCCCCACTCCGACTCGTAGGAGCATTTCGCCCACGTCAGCGCCGGGTCGCCGGTGATCCCCGGTTTCACCACGAAGCGCTTGAAGCCGGGCGCTTCCGGGTCCGGGTTCAGCCCGGCCACCGCCTGCATCAGCCAGAAGGGAGGATGGAGGTAGGAGAAACAAAGTTGGCCGGTGTGACCTTCGAAGTCCTCCCACCAGGTTGTCGCGCCCTTCGACAGCATGTGGCCCCAGCCGGGGTACTCGCGGGTGTTCATCATGCGCAGCACCAGGTCATCGCGCCCGCGCTGGTGGAGCACCTCGAACAGGAACGTCAGCCCCAACTGGCCCGCGTTGAGGCGTCCCTTGTCGTTTATCACGATCTGATCCTCCAGCCGCTTCATCACGGCTGCGTCCAGCTCCTTGGGCGGAACACCGGCCGCCAAGGCGATGGCCAAATAGGCTTGCCCGCCGTTGACGTAACTGTTCTCGTCCGGCTTGAAGAAATGCTTGTGCACCGCCGCCGCCACTTCCTCGGCCTGGCGCCCGTAGCGGGCGGCCTCCTCCGCGCGTCCCAGGGCCGCCGCCTGCCGGGCGGCCGTGCGCAGCGTATAGACGTGGAAGCAGTTGACGAAGAACTGCGTCTCGGGCATGTCCGCATACGCGACGCCCTTGCTGTCCTTGAAGTCCATCGGCATGCCCGGCGCGACCCAATCTCCCAGGAACTTCCAGGGGTTCGTATGGTATCGGGCAATCACGTTGTCCTTGGCTTGCTTCCCGATGTAGTCCAGCCAACTTGTCAGGATCACATGGTTCCGTTCCAGCAGGCGCAGGTCGGCACAGTGGCCGTACACGCCCCACGGCATATTGGCCGCCGAGAACGGCGCGGTGGGCTCGCCGCCGGTGTCGCTGTTGAACGGCGCACCAGACGGAAGCAAACCGTTGGGGTACTGGGCGTCGCGAAAGTCGGTGAGCCACTTGGTGAAGAACGCGCCCAGGCGATAGGACCAGAGACCGGACCGGAAGTCCCCCATGCCGAAGGTGGCGCCCACGCGTTCGCGCGACATGTCGCCGCCGATATAGCCGCCGACGGTCAGGTTCTCGAACGTCCAGAGCGAGGTGCGCCAGATGTCGTTCAGCAACGGGCTCGAACACTCGAACTGCGCCGCCGTCTCGTAGGCCGGCCGGACCCGCCAGGCGCGCAGGTCGCCGGGCTTCGGCGCCGCCTTCAGCCCCTTGACGGTCACCCAGCGGCCGACGAAGAAGTTGAAGCGGTTCTGGAAGGTGCCTTTGCCGCCCGGTCCGATGATATACTGGCTCCAATAAGAGAAGGTGTGCTCGCGCCCCTCGATTTCCGACATCAGGAAGTCAACGGAAGCGCCGGGCTCGCCGCTCACCTCGCACACCAGCATGCCGGTGAATACCTTGCCGAAGTCGGCCACCCAGACGCCGGGCTCCTTCTCCCGGACACTCACCGGAGTCATGACTTCCACGCAGCGGTTGGGCTCCACCATCGCAGCCGAAAGCGTCAGTTTCGGCGTGTAAACGGTTGCCGCCTTCCACGACCCGTCATCGCAGGCCGGCCGGTTCCAGTCAGGGATTTCCTGTCGCGCATCGTATTTTTCGCCGCCAAACCGTCTGTTTTCCCACCAGCCCAGCAACATGTTGGGGCTCGGATGCATCTTCCAGGAGCCATCCGTCACCACGCGCACCTGCTTCCCGCCCGGCAACGCGATCTCGGCTTGCGCGAGGACCATGGGCGTCTGCGGCTTGTCGGCGGTCTTGTTGTAGGGAAAGAGGCACCAGCCGGGGCCCAGCCACAGCCCGATGACATTCTTGCCCTGGCGCAGTTCGCCGGAAATGTCGTAAACCACGTAGCCGACCCGCTTGCGCAAGTCGGTCACCGGCGGCGACAGCACGTCGTCGCCGATCCGCTTGCCGTTCACGTAAAGCTCGTGATAACCGACCGAAGCGACGTAGATCACCGCGCGCCGCGGCTGCTCGTCCAAGACAAAGGACCGGCGCAGCCACGGGTCAACGATGGGGTTTTTCGTCGTCTGGTTGCGTTTCCAAATCTGGTGCGGGAGGCGCTCGGCGAACTGGTCGCCGCCGATCCACTGGCCGGTCCAGTCCGACGGCTCCAGCAGCCCCATTGTCCAGCGCGCCGGCGCGCTCCAGCCCGACCAGACGCCCTGCTCGTCCTTCACCCGCACTTTCCAGAAACACGCCAGCCGTGACGTCAGCGGCTGCCCCCGGTACTCCACCTGCGTGGTCTGCCCGGACGCCACCTGCCCCGAGTCCCAAAGGCCGCCCTGGTCTTTGCCCAACGTCTCCGGGTCGCCGCTTACCAACACCTGGTACGCGGTCTGCCGCTGGTCGTAGGCATCGCCATCCGTCGGCAGCAGACGCCAACTCAGCCGGGGCTCTTTCTCGTCGATTCCCGCCGGATCCGCCAGATACTCGCAGCGCAAATCCAAGGGCTTGACAGAGGCCGTCTTTGAAAGCTCCGCGGCAGCTGCCGCTTGAGCCAAGAGCATCGTCAAGAGCATCCCAAGCACTGGAATAGTGATGACTCGTGAATTCATTCTGATTACCTTTCAGGTGCGTGATTTCAGTTTCGGGTTGTGATGACCGTCAGTCCGGCTAAGCCGATGATGCCTTCGCTGCACGTTGCACGGAGCTCGACCGCTTCCAGTGTTCTGCCGGGGTCGCAGATGATTTCCAGCACGTCGGCGTGGGCGCCCTCGAGACCGGGCGGGCTCTGGCTCCAAGGGCTCGGCGGCCGGCCCAGCTTGCCCAGCGGCAGACGGCGGCCCTGCAGACTGAAGTGCTGGTAGTAGCAGTCGAGGTTGTAGGGAGGGATGAGCGCTTCGATCTTCCGTTCGCCGCCGGCGTAGTGCAGGACCACCTCGCCGTTGGGGATGTAGTTCTTGAGCGAATGCACGTAGCTCTGCAGCAGTAGGCAGACTTTCTCGCAGCGTCGACCGACCGGAATCATCGCCGCCGCCGGCAACGGATACGGCGGCCAGCTCGAAAGCGCCAGCAGGCTCTTCGGCGGCGCGCCCGCGCCGGACAACGGGCGGCCGGCGGTGAGGAAGCGCAGGCCGCCCTTGGTCTCCTCGACGACCCGCGGCATCGGCGGCAGTTCCAGCGTGCGGTTGTGCCACCACTTGCCCACGGTGGTCTTGCCGCCGCAATCGCTCACGAACCCCGTCGATACCATGCCCTCCTGGGTCGTGTTGAACGCTGCGGACAGGTCGAAGAGCACCTGCCTGCCTGCCGGCACGGCGGCCGCGGGCGGCGGTGTCGGCGCAGCCACTGTTCCGGGCGGCTGCGGCCCGCCCTCCCTGGCCGCGGGCTGGAGCAGGATCGTGGGCTTGGCGGCGGGCTGAACGGCCGGAGGCGGCGGCCCCATGACGACCGTCACCACCGACTCCGCCTCGGCCGGAGTGACCACGGCTTGGCCCGCCAGGTTCGCTTTCACGCGCTTCACCGTGGGCTTGGGCGTCTTGATGCGAAATGTCGCCTGATTTCCCGTGCGGCGGTATTCATAACTCACGTCCGGTGTCCGGATACTGGCTTCTGTCCAGTCGGACGGAAATGCCGGGCAGATATCAATCCGTCCCTCGTGTAAAGCCGGCTCGATCCCGAACAGGCCGCGCGCCGCAGCGTGGATATACGGGTCAACCGAGTCGATGTCCTCGATGTCGCCGCCGCCGGCGGCGTGGTTGGAAATCCCCATCCGGATGCCGGGCGTTTCGCTGCGGAACGCCGAGGTCACGGCCGTGCGGAGATAGGGCCACCAGAGGTCCGCGTCGCCCGCCCGCAGCCCGGCCAGCGCCGCCAGCAGCGTGTCGCCGGTCGGCACCCACTGGACGCTCCAGGTGACCGGCCACCAGTCGCTGCACGAGAGCAACTGCACGCCTGGACGCGGCTGGAAGCCGTAGTGCGCCGCCAGCCAGCGCAGCGCGCTCCGGCTCTGCTCCGGGCTCAACAGGTCCGCGTTGGCCGCCAAATACTCCTCCCACGTCTGCGGGTGGCCGCGCCAGAGGCCGTCGGCGCCGATGCTCCCCAGCCGCCCCTCCTCCTCGCGCCACAGCTCGCGGAAGACCGCCGCGCGGGTCTTGTCGGCCAGGGCGCGGTACTCCGTTGCCGCCGCCGCGTCACCCGCGACCGCCGCCATCTTCGCCGC
>CAYYJS010000097.1:0-3999 GCA_964472315.1 uncultured Victivallales bacterium
GATGAATGTCATTCCCGATTCCCGCACCATGCTCTCCGCCTCCCCGCCGTTGTTCCCGTCATCGTCCCCGCCGTCGCGCCATCGTCCACATTGAGACGAGCGACACATTGCATAATGCTTGCAACGGGCGCAAGCGCCTTTTTTCACGCGGCGCACGATTTCTCGAATCGCCGTCGCGTGGGGCTTCCGGGATCTGCCGCCGACAAGCCTTCCGGATCAACACCCAACAAGGAATGAGGGATTCCGAATCGTGGTCCGATCTCGTCGGCCGGTTCCCTGTCGGGCCGAGTTACCAGTTACCAGTTTCCAGTGACGGCGGCGACAGCTACACCGGCATCCTGCCAAGGTCCGGCGTGGACAGTCCTTGCAGATGCCAGCGGTACATGTGCTCCGTGGCGCGCCGCGCGGCGGCGACGAGCGACGGGTAGGGTTGGTCGGCGATGTCGACGAAACCGACCGGTTGGTTCTCGCCATCGTTCGGACGTCCGGTGATGTGCTGGTCGGCGTGTTGATACCAGTGGCACCCGAGCGAATAGGGCTGGGCGGCCCACTTGAGGACCAGTTCGCCGTACAACCGCTCCCGTTCGTCGTCGGTGAAGGCCTGGTAAAGCGGCGGCGCCTGGCGCGGTCCGATCAGCGGCAAATGGTGTTCGCCGATCAGGATCGGCCGGCCGACCGCCTCATACCAGGGCGCGAACTCCGCCGCGCGCGGCCAGCGGTCGTACATGTTTACGGTGACGACGTCGCAATGGCGCCCCGCCGCGCGCACGATGAGGTCGTCCGGTTTGCGGCGCACGAAGCGGCAGCCGAGGTAAAGGTGATCGGGATCGTGCCGCCGGATGACACGGCTGACGGTTTCGAAGTACCGTTCGGCATACCGCGCGGCGAAGTCGCGCATCGCGTCGACCGCCGGTCCCTCGGCCGGAAGGTCGTCCGTCTTCAGATCGCGCAATTCGTCCCAATGCCCGAGTCTGGTTTCGAAATCGTCGTTGAACGTCGCCAGCGAGGCATAGCGTTCGCGCACGAAGGCGATGAACGCCACGCGGCCCGCGGAGTGGGGCGGCGCCTCCAGGATGTTCCGTTCCAGACTGCCCCACGGCATCTCGTTATCGCAGAAATAGCCGAGCAGCCATGGGTTGCCGCGTTCCCGCGCGGCGGCCGCGGCGACCTCGCCATCCAGCGCGGCCTCCCAGGCCGGATCCCAGACATCGGGCATGCGTTTGCATACGAACGGCGCCGCGCCGACACGGCTGTCGATCGGGCGTGTATGCGGCACACGGCATTGATCCAGCATAATCTCCTCGGACCAGTTGCCGACGGTGTTGAAACCCCAGCTCGGAAAACGGCGGCAAACGTGGTCGCGCCACGCTTCGAGCGAACCGTACTTGCGCAGGACATTGGCGCGGTAGAACGCGACGACATCGCGTCCGGGGGCGCGGTTCACGGGGCTGTTCCCCGGCGGGTTGTAGGCCGCGCCCAGCGGTCCATCGCGGTCGGGCAGTTCTTCGAAGAGGAATTCGCGGTCGGTGACCACGGTGCAGTCGAACGTGCGGATGCCGGTGGTGCCGATCGACCAGAACGGATGCCCGTCCGGCGAGACATACCACCAGCGTCCGCCGCCGTCCTGTTCGACGCGGAAGAACCCCGAGGCCGCGAAGACCGGCCCGCCGGTCCAGCCGCCGTATGGATCGCGGTCGGCGTGCGGCGGGTGCCGTTCGAGCCAGGCGGTTTCCTCGGCCAGGCTCTCCCGCATATGGTCGTCGCCACGCACTTTCGTCGGCCACGACGCGCGAATCCGCTGGCCGTATCGGTCCATGACCGCCGCGGGGGCCCAGGCGTCCGCTCCGGTCAGCGCCAACCGCGTCACCGTGACGGTGGCCGGCGCATTGCCGGCGGTCCGCTCCCATTTATGACCGTTGCACAGCCAGGCGCCCTCCGAAGGCCAGGTATCGCCCCACTGACACTGGATGCGGATTCCCGTCGGCTCGTACGGCGGCCGTACGCCCTGCGCCAACGGAAGATCCCGCAGGTCGATCTCGAGTGTCGCCGATGCGCCCGGCGCGAGGGTGCGCGGCTCGATCAACCGGCCGCGGGCGCCAAGGACGATGGCCTGCAACGTGACCGGCGTTCCGCCGTTGACGACCTCGCATGCGAGACGACCCCAGCCGTGCCACGTGGCGGGCAGCCGGAGGGCGCCCACCGTGGCCTCGATGCTGCCGCCGTCATGGCTGAACGCGATGACGAGGCCGTGTCCGCTGCAGGACGCCGACGCGTTGTTCAGGCTGACCTCCCGCTTGACGACGACACCGCCGCCGCCGGCCTGGAACCCCTCCCAGCGTTTGCCGAGCCGCATGGATTCCTCGTCCGCGAAGACCTCCAGGTATGCCTCTATATCCGCCATCGTTGTCCTTCTTGGGCGCGCGTACGCCCCGGTGTCTGCGTTCAGTGTCCGGACACCATAGCGTATGGCGGCGGCATGTTCAAGCCGGCGCGAGGTCGCCGGACAGGATGCGGTGACGCGCGCCGTCCGACGTTTCGACGATCAGCGCGCCATCGTCGTCGACATCCACTGCGCGCGCCCGGAACTCTCCGTTGCCGTGCCCGGTCCGCACGACGAAGGTCTGTCCCAGCGTTCCGGCGAGCGCGCGCCAGCGGGCGAGCACCCGGGGAATGCCGCCTTCCGCCGCCAGGCGGTCGCGCCAGACCTCCATCCGATCCAGCCAGGCGGCCAGCAACCGGGCGCGGTCGACGGGCGCGCCGAGCTCGACGGCCAGCGACGATGCCGGGTACAGGGGGCGGTCCGGCAGCGCGTCGAGCGGGGTGTTGACGTTGATCCCCAGGCCGACGATCGCATAGCCGACGGCATCGATCTCCGACGCCACCTCGCTGAGCACGCCGGCGATCTTGCGGCCGTTGAGCAGGATGTCGTTCGGCCATTTGATCCGCGGCGCCGCGCCGGTGACCGCGTGAATGGCTTCCGCCACGGCCACGGCGGTCATCAACGTCAACAGCGGCACGCGGTCCAGCGGCAGACGGGGGCGCAGCACGAGCGAGACATAGATGCCTTGGCCGGGCGGCGACTCCCAGTGACGTCCGCGCCGCCCCTTGCCGGCGGTCTGGGTTTCCGCGATCGCCAGGACGCCTTCCGCGCACCCTTCGGCGGCGAGGCGGGATGCTTCAAGGTTCGTCGAGGGCATCGACGCCGCGTGGACGATCCGGTCCCGGCCCAGGGTCGCCGTGTGCAGCAGCGGCACGAGCCGCTCCGGCAACAGCGTATCGGGGGCGGACACCCATCGGTAGCCCCGGTGCGGCACGGCCTCGATCGCATAGCCCGCCGCCAGCAGCGCCTTGACCTGCTTGCCGACCGCCGCGCGCGAGATGCCGAGCAGGCGCGCCAGGCCCTGGCCGGAGACCCACCCGTCGGCGGCTTCCAGCGCGGCGGCGATGGCGGTACGCGTATTCATGTCGGCATACGGAAGGGACACGGCGTGGGCGAAGCAATCAGAAAGATGTTCGGACGTGCTTGTGTGTCGGTCATCTCTCACATGCTCCACGGTTCCGGGTTCAGGAATCGAGCCATGATAGAACACCGAAGCGGCGTGTCGACATGAATGTCCAATATCCAACCGGCTCCGCACAGCAAGACGCAACACCCAACAGCCAACAAGGAACTACATGCACCGTTCTCGTCGCCGCTCTCGTTCACCGGGACAGTGTCATTGGACATTCCTTGTTGGCTGTTGGGTGTTCATTCAGTCTGACAGCGCCCTCCAAGGCGAACGCCGCGCTTTGCCATGCAGCTCCTTTTCTTTCTCCCGTTTCCCCAGGGCTGCGCCCTGGGCTGTCGAATAGCAACCCTTCAGGCTGCCGGAACTCTCATCTTTCTCACACGTGTCAACCGCCGCGATCCTCGCGCGCAGATGGCCTGTCCCTTCTCTACCCTCAGAACGGTGTTGAAGGTTGAGGGATTCGCGGCGGCGGGCCGCCCTCGGCAATGGC
>CAYYJS010000098.1:0-3514 GCA_964472315.1 uncultured Victivallales bacterium
CTGTCGCCGCGGTTGGTGTTGATGGAATCCATTGATTTCGTGTTCGTGCGTTCGTCTGTTTGGTTTCCTGGATCGTCTTGCTGACCGGTTGGAAGTTCATGATGTGCCCAACCCTTCGCCAGAACCCTCTGCAAACGCTCTCGTGAAGTCATAGTTGCACTCGCTGACATTCGCCGCGATATCGAACGGTTCGCGGTTTGTTGCCGATCAGCAAGCAGCGGAATGTGCGCTTGAGCAGCATGCCCGGGAAGTGGCCTTGCCGGGCGCTGATCACTAACTCGCGTTGTGCGTCGCGCCACTCGAATCGAATCGTGGCGGACTCGCCGCGCTCATAGCCGTAGCCGTCGCCGGCGTCCTCGTACAACGTGAACGAACCATCCGCACCGGGGTAAATGCGCAATTCCAGCGGGTCGGCCGGTTTCTCGCCGACGAACTGCCGAACCGGTCCGAGCGGCAAGATCGAACCAGCCCGCACCAATACCGGCAGGCTGGCGAGCGGCGCGGGACGGGTGATCGTGCGGCCGCCGCGAAGGCGTTCGTTGGTCCAGAAATCGAACCAGTCGCCGCGCGGGAGATAGACCTTGCGTTGGGCGGGCACGACGTGATCGCCGAGGCCGCGCCAACCGACGTATACCTTGCCGGCCCCGGGCTGTTCGGCGCAAGTCAGACGGAAGCGGACCGGCACGCGCGCGGCAAACGTGTGTTTGACCCTGTGGGCGCCCGGTTGGGCATTCAGCACGAGTTTGCCGTCCAGCCATACCTTGACGGCCCGCGTCGTCTGGACGTGCAGTCCGGTGGCGCGTGCCGGTGGGCTGATGGCGCCGGTCAACTCCACCAGATGCGGACGACCTTCGCCCCATTTCACATCGAGCGTGTCTTCGCGGCCGGTCACCAGCTTGCGGTCTTGGCGCCGACGCGCCGTGATGCCCATCGACTCGCCGTTCTCGTCCGCCAGGTCGCTGTAGAGCAGGCATTCCGGCAACGCGGTAACGTGCGCCACCGGCTGGGTCATGGGCGCCACCATCAACGCCGGCCCGCACATGAACTGGTCGGGCACGTTTGCTGCGCGCGGGTCCGCGGGCCAGTCCATCGCCAGCGCATGCATCGGCGTGGTGAACATCGCGGCGGACGAATACAGATACGGCACCAGCCGGCTGCGCAGACGGATGAACTCCACCAACGCATCGTGAATCGGCTCGCCCGGTTGCCCGAACTGCCAGATCTCACGCGGCGTCTGCGTCCCGTGCGAGCGCATGATCGGACAGAAGGCGGAGTACTGGAACCAGCGCAAATACAGTTCGCGGTACGCGGGATCCTTCACCCCGCCGGGGAACCGGCCGCCGCGATTCGCCACAAAAAATCCGCCGCAATCGGTGGTCCAATACGGAATGCCGGCGGCGCAGAAGTTCAGGCCCGCGGGAATCTGCTCGGCAAAGATGTGCCAACTCGCGCCGATGTCGCCGGACCACGTTGCCGCGCCGTTACGCTGCTGGCCGGCAAACGCGCTGCGCGTCAGGATCAGCACGCGCTTGCGGTCGGTGGCGGCGCGCTGGCCGCGATAGACGCCGCCGGTATGGACCAGACCATACGCGTTGAGAACCCGTCGCCATGACCCGGCGGCCGTGTCGCGCTGTAGAAGCGCGGCTTTGTGATTGGTGACCGGGTCGAGGCTGCCCTCGGCGGCAAATTCCGGCTCGGTCGCGTCCATCCACCACGCATCCACGTCGAGCGGTTTGAGCAAACCGTCGCGAACGTGTTTCCAGTAGATCGCGCGCGCAGCGGGCGCAAACGCGTCGTACAAGTACGCCCCGCACCACGACGCGAAGTCGAACATGTGTCCGCGCCGCTTGAGTTCCCGATAGATCTTCGTCGCCGGTCCCAGCAACGGCCAGACCGAGATCATCACTTTCGCGCCCTGCCGGTGAATCCGCCGGATCGCGCCGCGCAGATCGCCGAAATACGCTTCGTCCACGAACATGCCGGACCAGTACTGCTTCCTGTCCCAGTCGCCCCAGTAACACCAGTCCTGCACGATCACGTCGAGCGGCACACGGCGGCGCCGGTACTCGGCGACGACCGACTCCAACTCCTTCGCCGACTGATAGCGTTCCTTGCTCTGCCAGTAGCCGAACGCCCACAACGGCATTAACGGCGCCGGACCCGTCAGATGCCGGTACCGGCGGATCACGGCGTCGGCATCGGCACCCGCGCAGACATAGTAGTCGGTCGCATCCCCCGCCTCGGAGACGAAGCGCATGCCGGTATCGTCATCCCGAAACGTGCTGGCGCTGGCGTTGTCCCAAAGCAAGCCCCAACCGCGATTCGACAACAGAAACGGCACGACCACTTCCGTGTTGCTCTGGATCATCCGCACCGAACGGCCGCGCCAATTCATCGCTCCGCCCCGGTACTGCCCAAGCCCGTACAACGCGGTTGCCGGGTCGAGCGTGAAGGCTTGCGTCAACCGTTGCCGGCTCGGCTGCTCGCTGAACAACAACTTACCGGCCACATCATGGAAGGAGACCTGTCCGCCCCGTGTGACGCTGACCTGCAGCGTCGCGCTCCGCAGCCAAAGCCGGTTCCCTTCCTGCGCGGTGGTCCAGCCGGTCGCATCGGCCTTGGCCACCACCGTGAAACCCGCATCGCGCGGCTCCTTCGCCCCCGGCCAACGCTTCACCCGAACAACACCGGGCCCGAACGGTTCGACTCGAAAGTTCATAACTGGCTCATCTCCTCGTAGACCTTGGTGATGGCGTTCATCTGTTTCTGTCTGCGGCCGCCGCCGTAATTGTCCGTTTCGTGGACGGCAATGTCGATCTGCATGTTCTTGCCTCGTCAGTACTGAGCCGTCACGGCCACGTTGCCGGTCAGGCCCTTCAGGATGATGGTTTCCTTCTGAGCCTCTTGCACCCCCCCCCGCGACGCTGCGCCTAACGGCTTGCGTCGCGGGGCGTTTCGTAAGTTGAAGAGTCCCGTCGCCCACCGTGGGTTCGCCTGACTCCGCAGTCTACGCCCCACCGTCTTCTGCGCGGCGCCATACCGCGCCCAAAACGAACAAGACAAAAGTTGCACATTTCGACGCGTTTGTCTACCCCCACCAGATTTTCTTGAAAAGAGTTGTAGATTGTTGCGGCGCAATGTGTTATAAATGCTTTATCGCCCGCAAGAACGGGTGTGGACACGAGGAAAGGAGACGATAGAGCATGCAGAACACGCGACCCAAGACCCCGATGGGCCAGTTGTGGAGCAGCATTCAGTCGTGGTTGTTTCCGGCGCTGGAGGACGAAATCGGAGCGCTCGACGAGAAACATCGCCAGTTCGTCGCGGTGTGCGAACTGTGCGCCCCGCAAGATCACATGGCCGCGTACCGCTGGTGCGGCAACGGTTGCCCGCCCCACGACCGGCTGGCGCTGTGCAAGGCTTACATCGCCAAAGCCGTGTGGGACTTTGTCACCACGCGCGACCTGATCGACGCCATCCGCCATCGTCCGGCCCTGCGCCGGCTGTGCGGCTG
>CAYYJS010000099.1:0-3371 GCA_964472315.1 uncultured Victivallales bacterium
TGTGCGGCTGCGAGCAACCCAGAGTGAAGTTCTGGCTCTTGCCGTCCAGCACCTGGATCAACGTGTACGGTTTGACCATGAAGTTGTGGTCCGCACTCTTCGCCACCCGGTTGTTCGCCACGAACAAATTTTCGCCCGCGAACACGTGGATCGCCGCCCTGTGTCGCGCCGTGAACCGCTGATGCGGCCGGTGTCCGTATTGCACGTTCGGAACACTCTCGTCGGCCGCCGCCGTGTTCCGCAACAAACACCCGAAGACAAGACGGTTGCGACCGGTTCCATGATTTTCGGCTTCCTGGAAAAAGAGGTGCGCAAGGTTGATCGCAATGTTGACCACACCGCAGTTCGCGGCAGTCGCCTCCCGCGTACGGATACTCTTGAACGCCGTGTCAATCGGTGTGCCGGACCCTTCCATCGAGGGTTGGTAAAGCGGAAACTCGAAACGCGTTCCGGGTGCGTACGTCTCGTCTTTTGCCGACCCAACGCCCTGCAACAGTTCCCCCCTCAAGATCACACCATCCTCGAGATCCACGTGGTTCTTGAAACGATAGACCCCGACTGGGAAGTAGACCACACCGCCGCCCTTCTGCTTTACCGCCTTTTGCGCCGCCGCGACCCGCTCGTCGTCCGATCCCTCAAAATCGGCGATATTGACCACAGTCCCCCACGGCAGACCCTTCACCCAGTCGGGTTCTGCCCCCTTCTTTCCCGCGTAGTGAGTCGCCACCGGGTCATCCGTCGGCACGCCCTTTTGAATCGTGTCCCGCGACCTGCCCACCTCCGGCACTACCGTCCGTTCGCCTGTCACACATCCGACCATCCATACCACCGCCAGAAGAACACCCGTCTTCATCTGTATCCGTCTCATCCCGATCTCCTCCTTTCAGGCGATTCCAGTGACGCGACACTGTCGCTGACGCTCACTAAGTCGTAACTACTTAGGTGCCCACCCGCAACGGGCGGGCACCTGGGAGAATGGGCCCCAGCCAATCCGATCGACACAAAGCATAATCTACCCTCCCCAAAACGCAACCGAAGAAAGGGGTTCTGCAAGAGCCTCAACTGAAGATCCCCGCCGCCCACCGTGGGCACGGAATCACGCCGAATGGATAGCTCGCATCGGACACGAACAGTCCGATGTCGCCCTGCGAGCCATTCAGGTCCACGACCTCATCCGTCAGGGAAAACAACGCCTTACCCCCGTGCTGAACACTCACATACGCCGTCGCCGCCCGTCGTCCAGCCCCTATCATGCACGGTCCTTTCGAGAATCTGCTCCTGGATCGGCCGGCTCATTTCGACGAAACGGCCGTTGAAACCGCCCACCCGTACGATCAAAGACCGGTATCGCTCCGGCTCGCGCATGGCCGCCTGAAGCGTCTCGCGGGACACAACGGAGAACTGGATTTGCATCCCGCCCACGGCAAAGTAGGACTGCGCCATGGCCTCTACGTTGCGCGTGCCGTCGTTGCGGAACACGCCGGGCGCCAGCATGACATTCATCACGCAGGTGCCGGGCGCCTGCGCCTGCGCCAAACCCGCGGCGGCAAGCAACGCCGCCGTGGGCCCCTGCCGGTCCGTGCCGGCGCTGGGCCCGGCCGAGTCGGCCACGGGCGCGCCGCGCGGACGGCCGTCGGGCGTGGCCCCGACGTACTGGCCGGCTTCCGCGAAGACCACGAAACCGATGATCGCGGGCTGGAACACGCCGTTCCCGCGCCGGCATCGGTGGCGCGCGATCTCCGCGAAGATGTGCCGGCTCAGCATGGCCGCCACGCCGTCGGGTTCGGCATGACCATTTCCGAACTTCTCGGCGACGCGCATTTTTGCCCGCACGGCCGGATCGGCCGCGTCGCTGTTACGCAGGGCTTCGAGCAGTTCAGCCCGCGACAGACCGAACTTGCCTTCCATGACTTGGCGCACAACCGCCAGGGAATTGGCGACGTTGGGCAGGCCCATGACGTTGAAGTTGCTGATGTTGTACCGCGCGCCGCCGGCATAGTACCCGAGACCGCGTTCGATGCAGTCGTCCGTGAAGACCGATCGTACGGGATTGGCGGAAAACAGGGCGCGGTATTCCTGCCAGAAATTGACGTGCGCGACCGTTTCGCGAATCGCCGCCAGGAGGTCCGCCTTGTACCCATCCAGAAGGTCCGCGAAATCGCGCGCGCCGGGCAACCGGGCATTGAGACTATGCTCCAAAACCAGCAGCGGATTGAACACGGCATAGGTCGAATCCACTGCCGAGACGCCGGGGATCGTCGTCTCCGTGCAGCCGCAGAACGCATATCCGGCGATCTCCGCCGGCGGCGCATCCAGCGAGGCGGCCAGCGCGGAAAGGTAAAGCGCGTCGTTCTTCAACGCCGGGTTGCCCGATCCGGCGCCGAGGGATCGCAAGGCCATCTCCCAGATGTCCGGCGGCATGTCGTCGCGGACCAGCAGACTGATATCGGGTTTTCGGTAACCCGCGGACGCCTCCAGACACAGCCGGGTCATGTCGCCGTACGCCGCGGAGCCGTCGGCATGGGAGCCGCCCAAGGTCAGGTGAGCGGAAATGCCAAGCGCCTCGAAGGACCCGTCTATGTTGGCGAAGAACGCCTGCACCAGCGCCAGGGCCGCGGGGCGCGTGATGCGGCCGGCGGCCAGGTCCGCGCGGTAGAAAGGCTCGAGGGTCTGGTCAAGCCGGCCCGGCTCGTGGCTGGTGAAATAGGTCAGGGCGTGGATGACCGCCAATGCCTCCAGGAACGTCTCCGGCGGCCGATGGGGCGCGGCCGCCAGCGCCTCGGCAACGGCGCGAAGCCGCGCGTCGGCTGTGTTCGCGCGGATGTGCGCGGCGAAACGGCCGAACAGAACGGCCAGCCCGTCCAGCGCGTCCAGCAAACCCGCCTGAAACGACGACGCTTCGGGTCTCAGCGAACCTTCCAGGCGGGAGACGATCCGCGCGCGGTAGCCGGCGAACCCCTCGCGCAGAATCCGCTGGAAATGCGGGACGTAGTGATCGCCCTCGCCGGGCCGGTGCGCATGCAGATGCCGGGCCGGCCCGTGCCGCTGCGTGCTTGTCCGCGCATCACGGGCCACGCGACGCATCAGTTCCCTGGCGAACGGGTCGGAAAGACCTTCCGTGAAGGCGCCAAAAGCCGCCTCATCGTAACCATAATAGCCATCGGCGTTCACGCGCAGCCCGTAACCGTGCGGGTCGTCGCCGGGCCATTCGGCCGTCCACCTGCCCCAGGGGTATAGCAACCCGCCGTTCACCGGCGGCAAGGCGGTATGTTCGAAGGTCGCCCGCGCCACGCGACCGGCGCGCCGCATCAGCGGCTCCAACGGATAGCGATAGAAGAGCGCGGCCGAGGCCATTCCGTATTCGGCCAACA
>CAYYJS010000100.1:0-3162 GCA_964472315.1 uncultured Victivallales bacterium
TCTCGCCCGGCTTGACTGGCACCTCCGCCGCCTTGAACGTCCAGACGCAGCGGCCAGTCTCCGAGTGCCAGACCACGCCGGCGCGGTTGGGCAGCAGGCGCCGCGTGCCGCGCATGAACGGCTCGGCGCGGTTGAAGAGGGCGATATTCTGTTTCCACCAGTCGGGGATGCCCGGGTCGCGGCTGATGAACCCGCCGTGCCCCCCTCCCTGGGCGTAGAAGACGATGCCGCGGCTGGCCATGCCCTGGAACTGGATGCGGGCGGACTCCTCGGGCGTGCGGAGCGCGCCGTCGACATTCAGCCCCATCTCGCACATCATGTCCGGCTCGTCGGCCCACCAGCCGAAGTCGTTCTGCCCGGCCACGTCATGGCGCTGCCCGGCCTGCGAGCCCCGCAGGTCCGCGATCCCGAAGCACGGGCAGCCGAAGGCCGAGACGCTCTCGAAGGTCAGCTGAGGGATGCCGGCCTGCTGCGCGCGGGCGAGGAAGCGGGCGAACGCCGCGTAGTTGATGCGCATGCGCTCGGCGTAGTTCATCTGCACCATGCCCATGTTCGAGTACGAATCCACCCACAGGTAATCCAGCCCGGCCTCGTCGTGCCAGCGGCGAAGGTCCGCGAGGACCCAGTCGGCCAGGCCGCTGTTCCAGTCGCCGACAACCAGGGTCTGGAAGCCGTAGCCTCCGCCGGCGGGGACGCCGAGGGCGTCGATCATCCGCCAGTCGGGATGCTCGTCGAAGACCGGCGCGCGCGGCGAGAGGTGCGGCGCAATCCAATGCCCGATCTCCATGCCGAGAGCGTGCCCGCGCTCGGACAAACGGCGCCAGGCGCGCAGGCCGCCCCAGAAGTTGCTCGGGAGATAGCGCTGACTGACGCACGCTCCGCCGACGTGCAGATCGCCGTAGCACGAGTCGATGCCGCGCGTCATGGTCAGGGTCGTCATGTCCGTCTCATGCACCGGGTCCGGCTTGAAGCGTTTGAACCCGAGGTCCGCCAGGCGCGGCAGGACCAGGTCGGCAAACGCGTCAATCGCCTCATAATGTTCGACCCACGTATCCCCGCACGGCGAGAGCTGGAGGCGCCCCTTGTGGATGCGGCGGGTCATCGCCATCATGAAGTTGTGGTGGTAGGCGCCTTCCGGCAGCATCCGCGAGGGTCTCACGCCAAACCGTTCGCAGATGCCGCCGTGCACGGCCTGCTGCACGTCCCACCAGAGATCCCGCGCCTCGTGCTCGGGGAAGTTGCCCGGGGTGAAGAGGATCCACTTGCTCGGCGTGACCAGTTCGTTGGCCAGCGGCAAACGATACTCGTCCACGACGTGCAGCAGGTCCTCGCCGGGCCGCGACTCGATCAGGCTCGACAGCCCGTCGAACTCCGGCCAGTAGCCGAGCAGCGCGCCGTCCGGGCCGTGCTGGAAATCGAAGGCCTGGCACATGCCGGCGCGCGGGCCGAGCTGGAATGAATTGGCGTGCATCTGGCCGTAGAGGTGCAGGGCGCGCAGGCAAGCGGAGGTGAACATCGCCTCCTTGGCGCCGCGCCAGACCGGCTGGTTGCACTGGCCGGGCATGAGGACGGTGTTGCCGGTGATCCGACCGCCCAGTTCCCAGGTGGCGCGCACCAGCGCGCGGTGGACCTGCCGCGTAGCGCTCTGAAAGCGCAGCCGGTAGGCAAATCCGCTCCAGGCGCGGCCGCCGAGCTGCTGCGTGACCGGGCGCAGTTCGAGGCGCAGGTCGTCCACCACCGGCGAATCGTCCGCCTCCAGGCGCAGCACCGCCTGGGCGAAGTCGTCGTGGATCTCGCCGCGGCCCCAGGGCAACCCGATGGCGTCGAGCCGCAGCTCGTGCCCGCCGCCGGCGAGCGGCGCAACCTCGCGCAGCCGCAGCTGCGCGTAGAGGATGCCGTCGTGGGTGTCGAGCTGGAAGCGCAGCGGCACGGCGCCGTTGCGCAGCGGCACGCCGCGCACCGTGATATCGCCCAGGCCGCGGAACAGGCCGTCGGCGGACAACAACAGCTCGATGCGGGTGTGGTCGTTGAGGGTCAGGGTATTCGCAGTCATTGAGGGTTTCCTTGATGCCGTTTCACTTCGCCTTCACGCCCACGAAGAGCATGCAGTTGCTCGTCCCGACGATCTCGTTCCGACCCTTGTTCATCTTCACCACCAACCGGTCGGCGTTGGGATGGAACCCGTTGTGGCGGCGGCCCTCCCAGACCTTGACGCCATTGACCCAGATGGTCTGGGGATTCCGCGAACCGCCGAGTTGCAGTTCGTAGTCGCCGGCGGCAGGCGCATCAAACGCGGTCCGCCCGTAGGCGTATTCCTTCGGGTTGTTTTCGTCGAAAGGCATCCAGGCGCCGCGTTGCGGAAAGGGCGCGTTCCACCACGGCTGCCGCGCCGCTAGCGCCGCGGCGTCGTACGGCTTCCACCCTTTCGCCGCCGCCGGGTCCAACGGGGTGCCGGCGGGCACGGGATCGGAGGTTTCCCACGCGAGCAGCGCTCCGGGGTAAGGCTTGATCGTCATGTCCAGCGGCGCATCCTTAAGGCCCAGCGCGGTCAGCACCGCCCGCGCCATGCACTCGAACCCGTCCTTGCCGTGGTGGATGCCGTCGCCGCCGAGCGGCTCCTTGCCTTCTTTCATCCAGGCCAGGAACAGGCCGTGCGCGTCGGCCACCGGCAGGCCATGGGCTTTGCCCACCGCGTCGATGACCGCCAGGAAGTCCTGAAACTGCGCCTCCTTGGCGGCGTCGCCGAACGGGGACGGGCGCACGAGCATCACCCGGCTGCCGGCCTCCTTGAGCGCGGTCACCAGCGCCTCCATGTCCGCCTGATAGTCTTCCTTCTTGCGGTTCTGACTGTTGTCATTGGTGCCAATGCAGATGATCACCAGGCCCGGCTGGTGGACGAGCACGTCGGCGGCCAGCCGCTTGCGCAGGTTGGCGGCGTTATCGCCGCACCCGGCGGCGTTGACCAGTTCGAAACGGGCGTCCGGATAGAGCCGGTCGAGCGTGTTGACCACGTAGTCCGGATAGCTGCTGCCGTCGGTCAGGCTGTCGCCATAGAAGAGAATCCGGTGCACGTCTTTGAGGATGTCGGGCATGGGCGCCTCCTTGGATTCAGCCGCCGCCAGGCTGGTGGCGACACAGAATAGTACAGACAAACACGCACCA
>CAYYJS010000101.1:0-3088 GCA_964472315.1 uncultured Victivallales bacterium
GCAGGCACAACGCCAGCTTGCCGCCCCGTTCCATGGGGCTGATCGGCCCCGTGCGCTTCTTGCGCGCCAAATGACGACGGAGAAGATCTGTTATGAGTGAGCCAACGACCAAGCACCTCCTTCTTCCCCGTCCGCGTTCCGGCCGCAAGGTGGCCGGGCTTTGCGGGGTCCTGCTGCTGCTGACGATTGCATCGGCCTGTCGGCGGCCGGCTGAATCCCAGCCTTCCCCCGCTGCCTCCAGTGCCGGCATGAAGTCCGCTGCCCCGACGGCTCTGCCGGCGGAGCTCGCGCCCGTCCTGAAGGCACGCATCGAGGACGTGCTTCGGAGCGACTCGCCCGACGGCGCCGCGGCCGCAGCGGTGCAGGCCTACCGGGCGGCTGAACAGAAGCTGCCGTCCGCGACGGACGACCAGGCCGTGGCGACGCTGGCCGTGCTGGCCGGCGGCTTGGTCGGGGCCGCCGGCGAGGCCGAGGTGTCGGTCGCGACCTCGCTTGTGGCTGCGGCCAGCGCGCCGCACCGGCCCGCGATCCTGGCGGCGGCACTCGGCGCGCTGGCTTCCGAGGCAGGCTCGAAGGCCTTGGCGCAGGCGGCTCTGGCGGCGTTTCCCGCCGAAGAGGCGGACCGGGCGCGCGCGATCCTGAGCGACCCCGCCGCGGCCCTGGATGCGGACGTCCTGGGAGCCTCCCGGCGAGCGGCGGACGGCTTCCGGCTGCTGCGCCGGACGCAGGCTTCCGGGCGTCCCCTTTTTGACGACAAGGACGGCGGCATGGCCCCGGCGCCACGCGAGAACGTGAAGACGGAGACAGATACGGAGATCAGCAAATGATTAAGAACCTACAGTCACGCAACTATGGGCCGCATTTATTCATGCTCTTCCTGCTGGCGTTCGCCGCAGGCGCGGCGGGCGCGGCGATCTCGATCACCGGCGTCGGTGCAGTGACGCGGTCGGATCCCACCGAAATGGGGCTGAGCGGGCTGGCGTATGCCGGCGGCACGCAATACTACGCCGTCAACGACAGCGGCGGGCTGCTGCAGCCGATGACGATCACGCTGAACCCCGACACGGGAGCAATCACTTCGCATGCCTTCGGGACGGCCGTCGCGCTGTCCGGCGCGGCGGATCTCGAGGGCGTGGCGTGGAACGCGGCCAACGGCTCGGTGTGGGTGAGCGACGAAACCGGCGCGACGATCAAGGAGTTCACCCCCAGCGGCGCCTTCGTGGCGTCAGTCAGTGTCCCCGCCGTGTATGCCAGCTACCGCAGCAACTTCAGCCTGGAAGCGCTGAGCGTCCGCAGCGACGGCCTGGAGCTGTGGACGGCCAACGAGGAGGCCCTGTACAACGCGGGCACGGGCGTGAACGACGGCCCGCTCTCGACCCCCTCGGCGGGCAGCGTCGTCCGGTTGCAGCGCTTCAGACGGACGTCGGTGCAGGCGGCCTGGACGGCGTCGGGGCAGTGGGCCTATGTGAGCGACCCGATCTCCGGCATTCCGCTCTTCGGCAGCGGCAGCGAGCGCAGCGGCGTGGCGGACCTGTGCGTGCTGCCGGATGGCAAGCTGCTCGTCCTGGAGCGTGAGCTGGGTGGCTCGTTCGTTCCGGACTTCCGGAACCGCATCTACGAGGTGAACACCAGCGGGGCCACGGATGTCTCCGCCATCACGGCGCTGAATGGCGCGACGTACACACCGGTCGGCAAGACGAAGCGTTGGGAGGCGGATTTCGCCACGGACAACTACGAGGGCCTGTGCCTGGGGCCGCGCCTGAATAACGAGGCACTGAGCCTGCTGCTGATCTCGGATGGCGATGGCGAGGCGGGGGAGAAACTCTATGCCCTGAAGCTGACGGGGCTGACGACGCGTTCCCTGTCCGTCGCGTCGGCTTACGGGGTCGCCACGCCCGTCGGCGGGCCCTACCGCTATGTCCACGGACAGACCGTCACCAACACGGTCACCGAACCGGCACCGGGACCTGACCAGCGACGGCGGTGCACGGGCTGGACGCTCTCCGGCCACACGCCCGGCGCCGGCGCCGGCACCACCTGCATCTTCTCGGTGACCAACGACGCGCAACTCACGTGGCAGTGGACGACCGAGTACGCGGGCGACCTGCCGATCCGCGAGCCGTTCGAGACCTATTTGGCGGGCCAGTACATGGATGGCGTGTTCGGCTGGTCCGGCGACGGGAGGGTCTCCGAAGTGGCCTACGTTGCGCCGACCCCGCCCGGCTTCCCTCTTCCCGCCTGCACGCACACGAAAGTGCTGCAGTGCGACGCCGAGACGGCCCGTGCCATCAACGGCCAAGAGCAACAGAACGTCAACGTGGACTTCATGGTTCAGGCCGTCCGCATGCAAGAGCCCGTAGCCGATTTGAGTAACTCCGTACAAACGGCGTTCCTCGTCGATTCCAACGGCCTGTTATGCGCCTGGCACCTTTATCACAACGGCTCTGGGGATATCCGCCGCTGGACCGCGCTGAGCGACACCGCGATTGGAACGGCGCAATGGGTGCGCGTCAGCATCAGTATGGACTATGCCAGCAGCGCCTCAGGCGACACCTTCTTCTGCCCGCGCCTGAACGGCTCGCTCTGCCCGACGGCGTACGGCTGCAAGGGGCCGAACGACCTGCGGTCTCCGGGGCCCTGGTACCTCTGCGCCGACAGCCCGGGACGGGGCGGGGGCGGAGCCAGGAAGCTTTCCAGCATGGCCTTCGAAAGCGGACTGTTGGACGATGTCGTGGTCACGACCGAACTGTTCGCGCATACGGGGGCCACGGCCACCAACGGCGTGCCCTTCGCCTGGTTCGACTTCTGGGGGATCGCCCGCAACCCGGCCCGCGACTCGGACACGGACGGTTTCCCAGACGCCCAGGAGCACACTGCGGGAACGGACCCGACCGACCCTGAGAGCGTCTTCCGTGTCGTCGCGATATGGGTGCATGACGGCTACGTGTACGTCCGGTTCACCGGCAACGACTCCGGAGCAGACACCCCCTACGTCATGGAGCGGGCCTCCAACCTAGCGCTCGGGGACTGGACCGTCGTAGACGCTGCGATCCCGCGCGCGGCCGCGCCGCAGGTGCTCAACACGTGG
>CAYYJS010000102.1:0-2984 GCA_964472315.1 uncultured Victivallales bacterium
CGCCCTTCATGCAGAATTCCGCCCTGACGGCCTGTCCCTTGACGACCAGTAGATGATGATGCTCGGCGATCTCAAGAAGTTCGGCCTGTAGCCCCGGGCGACGGCGCTCCGTCGCCGTTTCCCGCCTCCCGCGCCCGAACCCCATGGTCGTACGTGCCTGGAGCGTGTTGTGTCATTGACGCCCGTGGCGCGCCCGATTAGGGTTTGCGACATCTCATATCTGGAGGCAAGGCACCGATGAATTCAACGGGTGACGACGGCGCGGGCGCCACGAAGAGCGCTTCGAAACGCAAACCCAAGTGGCAGGGGTTTCCGACCGATGAAGAGAGCATCCTGCTCCGGCGCGACAACGCCGAGCGCGAACGCGCCCAGGCAAAGGCCGTCACCCGTCTCGACGATTTCCATGGCCTTTACGAAATCGCCTCCACGCAATGGCGGCAACCGTATCGCGTTGAAATCCGCGATCTCTCCGAGCCCTTCAACAGTTGCTCCTGCCAGGACTATCGCATGAACCGCCTCGGATGCTGCAAGCACATCGAGCGCGCACTGCAGGTATTGCGGGACCGCAAGCCTCGCGCCTTCGCGCGCGCCGCGACGCGGCGATCGCCGGCCTACGAGGTTTTCATGGACGTGCGCGAACCGACGCCGCGGCTTCGCCTGCGGCGGCCCGCGGACGCTCATGCGGCCATCGAAGCCGCCGTCGCCCCGCTGTTCGCGGACGACGGGCGCGCGCTGGGCGACAGCCTGAGCACATGGGGTGCGCTGGAGCGTGTCGCGGCGCGTTTGCCGGCATCGGCGCGCCCGTTCCTGCGTCTATCCGAACACGCGCCCTACTGGCTCGATCGCGATCGGTTCCGCGCGGAACTCGACACGCTCCGGCAACACTTCGAGCGCGATGTGGCGGCGGGCAAGCGTACCGACAACCCCGTCAACCTTCCCCTCTACCCATACCAGAAGACCGGCATGCTGCACCTGGCCTTCACCGGACGCGCCATGCTGGCGGACGAGATGGGCCTCGGCAAAACCGTGCAGGCCATCGCCGCCGCGGAGCTTCTGCGGCAGTTGGGCCGGTTGCGCCGCGCCCTGATCGTTTGTCCGGCATCCCTCAAGGCCGAATGGGAAGACCAGATCCTGCAGTTCACCGGGCTCCGCGCACATTCGGTCTTCGGGCCACGACCGGCCCGCCTCATGCAGTACGCGCAGGAGCATCCTTTCAGCATCTGCAACTACGAGCAGGTGCGCGGCGACGTGGACGATATCAACCGCCTGCTCGTCCCCGACCTCGTCATTCTCGACGAGGCCCAGCGCATCAAGAACTGGCCGACGAAGACCGCCAAGACGATCAAACGGGTGCTGAGCCCATACGCGTTCGTCTTGACCGGCACACCCTTGGAGAACCGCATCGAGGAGCTTTACTCCCTCGTCGAATTCGTCGATCCGCACCTCTTCGGCTCCCTCTTCCGGTTTCAGCGATCCTTCATGGAAGTCACCGCCGAACACGAGGTCCGCCCCCGGAATCTCGACCAGCTCCACCGCGAGGTCTCCGCCGTCATGCTCCGCCGCCGCAAGCGCGACGTGGAGGATGCGCTGCCGGAGCGCGCGGAGAAGACGTTCTTCGTGGAGATGACTCCGGAACAGCGCGCGCGCTATGGCGAACTCGAACAGGAAGTCGGCATTCTGGTGGCCGTCATGAAGCGACGCCCGCTCACGAAACCGGAGCAGGATCGGCTGCAACTGCTGCTCGCGTGCATGCGGATGACCTGCGACACGCCCTACATCCTCGACCGGGAATGCCGCGACTGTCCGAAGCTTGAGGAACTGCAAAACATCCTCGACGACATTCTCGACGACCCCGACGCCAAGGCCATCGTTTTCTCGGAATGGGTGCGCATGCTCGATCTGGTCAAGGAACGCCTCGACGCGAAGGCGATCGGCTACGTCGAGCATACCGGCAGGATTCCGCAACAGCAGCGCCGGGAAGCCATCCGCCGGTTCAAGACCGACCCCGCGTGCCGCCTCTTCGTATCGTCGGAATCGGGTGGAACCGGACTCAACCTCCAGGCCGCCAATATCGTGATCAACCTGGATCTCCCCTGGAACCCGGCCAAACTCGAGCAGCGCATCGCCCGTGCCTGGCGCAAGCACCAGAAGCGGAGCGTGCTGGTCATCAACATCGTCGCCGACAACTCGATCGAGAGCGCCATGCTGCCCAAGCTGGCCTACAAGAGCGCGCTTGCCGACTCCGTGCTCGACGGCGCGGCCTTCGAGGAACAACCGCGAACGGAAACGGGCCGCCACGCCTTCGCCGCGCGTATCGGCGAACTGCTCGGCGGCGCGCCGGTCGCACCGGCGACGACACCCGCGGAGCGCCGTCCCCGCGCGCTGAAGGAGGAACTTACGGCCCGCCATGCCGACAGCATCCTCGGCATCGAGCAGAACGCGAAGAGCGGCGCCGCCGTTGTCGTATCGCGTCCCGGCACGGACATCGCGGCGCTGCGCCGGACAGCCGCCGCGACCGGCGTCCAGACGGAAGTGATCACCCCGGAGATTCGCGACCTCCTGTTGCGGTTGCAGAAGATGGGCATCCTGACGCTGTCCCCCGATCTCGACACGGTGCATGCCGCCGCGGGCTACGCGCCGCTGCCGTCCCCGCGACCACCGCGCCCGACATTGCACACCGCCGCCGCGCGGAAACGCTGGGCCGCCGCGGATGCGGAACGTAAGGCGGCCGCCGCGCTCGACGGCATCGGCCTTTCGACACAGGCGCTCCCGCATCTCGCCGCCGTTCTGCGCGCGGGGCGCGACGCCGTCACGGTGCTGTACACCGGAGCGGAAGGCGACCGCACCGCCAACGATTCGATACCCCCGGCCGCCACCGCCCTGATATCGGAACTGGACGCGTTCGATGCCGGGGAAGGCGCGCCCGAAGGTCGCCTCCGCGGCGGGAGCGACCTCTGCGACCGGATCGACGCGGCATTGGCATC
>CAYYJS010000103.1:0-2871 GCA_964472315.1 uncultured Victivallales bacterium
CGCACGGGGCCGATCAGCCCCATGGAACGGGGCGGCAAGCTGGCGTTGTGCCTGCGTATTCCGGGATTCCATCCCGTCAGGCTGTTGCAGTAGTTTCCGGCAACGGTGGTCACGCGAATCGTCACTTCATTCCCGACGGGCTTCAGCGCGGCCGGCAGGGCGTAGCGATGGCGGCCGTACCAGCGGCTGCCCAGCGGACAGCCGTTGAGGGTCACCTCGGACGTGTCGAAGACGGTTCCGAGATCGAGGTATTTCAAGCCGTCGGCGGCGGGGGCGTCGAAGGTCAGGCGGTACGTCGCCACGCCGCCGAAATTCGCCAGCCCCTTCATGGTTTGAAGATCGCCGAGGGCGGACAGTTCCAGGGACGAGGTCTCGCCGTTGATAGGCGACAGCGTGACCTGCCACGTTCCTGCGGGAGCCCAAGGCGAAGCTTCCGACGGCTGCGCCTCGGGGGGCGGCGCGGCGACCGCCTCGCCAGGCTCGAAAACGATCAGCCGGGATTCCCCCGGGTCCAGCTCGATCGCCAGCTCCCGCCGCGAGGCGGTCCACGGATGCAGCCGCCGCTCGCCGGTCTCGGGATCCCAGACCCAAGGCGTCCCGCCGTCCACGCGGAAGCGGGCGTTGAACCGCACCGGGTTGTCCCGGTCCGGGTTGATGAGGAAGAAGATCTCGCGGTTGCCGGCGCGCTGGCGGAGCTGGCCGAACAGAAGCGGGACCGGGTCGAGCTCGACGTCAGGCGTCAGGTTCATCGTCCGGCAGACAGCCCCCACCCACTTGGTCAGCTCCGGGAGCGCGTCGTCTTCGGGCGCGCGAACAACGCGGCAGGACGCCGCGTGACGCTCCAGAATCCGGCCCATCGACGCCTTCACCGCCGCATCGCGCGCGGCGGCGTCGACCAGCCCGGTCGCCACGGACGGCGTTCGCCCGATGAAGATGATCTTCCCGCCGCCGGCCGCGAAGCGTTCCAGCGCCTCGGCGACGGCCGGCTCGATCGTGTCGACCTCCATCAGCACGAGCGTGTCGTATTGACGCGAGCCGAACCGCGCGCCGCCGTCGCGCATCTCCGCTTTCCGGAGAATGCCCTCGGTGATGGTGTCGACGTTGTAGCCGTTCCGGCTGAACGCGCCCCAGAGCAGGTGCGAATAACGCGGATGCCAGACGGTGGGAATCGGGTCGCGCTGCATGCCCCAGCGCTTCCAAAGATCGGACAGCGGGTGGAGGATCGCGATGGAGGCGGTCGGCTCCGAGTTCTGCAGCAGCCATGAGAGCCGGGCCTTGTAGTCCGTCCACCGGCGCATGAACGGCCACCACGGGTTCCGCTCGCTGAAGTAGGTTCCGTAGCGGACCCACCCCGGAAACGCCGCCTCGGGCGGGGAATAGTTGAAGCCGTGGAGGATCGAGTGCGTGACGCCGGAGAGGTTGCTCTCGTCGCCCGCGATCTTGATCATCGACAGCGGGGTGAAGAACACATTCATGGTGTTCGTGATCTCCTCGCAGGAGATCAGTCGCTTGCCGGCGAGCCGGGCGCCCGAGGCCGTAAACTTGTTGTTCGCCGTGTACGTCGCATGCGTGAAGAACTTTTGCGAGGGGAAGTGAATCCCGCGAGAATGGATCGTCCCCGCGTTTCTTTCAAGCCATGTCTCGCACTCGGGGATATCGACGAGCATGCTGCTTTCCAGCGGGTCATAGCAATGCCCGTAGGCCTGCGCGCGCGACTGGACCCCGTGCGCGCGGCACCAGGCCACGAAGGGTTCGATAAAGCGCTCGCGAAACAGCTCGATGAGCGTGCTCCAGTAGTCGAAGCGGACGCGTTGGACCTGGTCCTCCAGCTCGGGCCCCAGCTTCACGGTGTCAGCGGAGTCCAAGGCCTCGCCCATATCGCCGGTTTTCACGAACATGTACGGCAGCCACGGCAGGAGATCGTAGCCCCGGCGGCGGCGGAACTCGTCGAGCATGTCGGGGTTCCAGTTCGCGCCGTCGAGTTCGAGGCTGTCGCAGAACAGCGCGCGCAGCCCGTCACCGAGCCGTCCGAAATGCGGGGCCATGCCGTCCGCCATGTGGTTGAGCAAGAACTCGGTCGACGCGCGGCTGAAGTGATTCATCACGGGGCCGTCGGAACCCGGCGCGCCTTGGATGACCGCCTGGAAGCCCTCCTGGACGACGAAGTAGTGAATGATGTGGTTGCCCGCGGGGACGTCGACTGTCAGCACGCCGTCCCGGAACCGGCCGGTGATGTCTTCGCCCGGCTCAAAGCGCTCCGCGGCGGCGGGCGTCAGGCGGGCGAACATGAAGGTCTTGTGGATCGCGTCGTTCTTCCAATGGATCGGCAGCTCGACGCCCTTGAACAGCTCCGCCTCGGTCAGCGTCACCGTCGCCGGCCCGGTCGCGGGGCGGCGGCCGACGGTGAGGATCTTGGTCTGGTGTTCGCGCGGGAGGAAGCGGCCGCCGAACGGCCAGCCGGAGCCGACGATCATGTCCGCCGTCATGCCGCGCTCCCGGGCGGCGTCGACGGCCACGCGGACCATTTCGCACCACTCCCGGCTCAGCCATTTGAGCGAGGGGATGCCGAGCGGGTCGTCCTCGTCCGGGAACTTGATCGGGTTGATTTCCACGCCGCCGATGCCGGCGGCTTTCAGCACGTCGAGCTCGCGCACCAGCTCCGGCTTCGTGACCTTGTTCCCGTTCCACCACCACCGCACGAACGGCCGCACGGCTGACGGCGGCTCGTGAAACCCGTTCCACAAGGCATCGGCGGCACCGCCCTCCGCCGACGGCGACTCGGCCGCCAAGAGCCGGGCCCGAGACCCCGTGGCCAGCAGCGCCGCCGCCCCGATGCAGCCCGTTCCGAGAAAATGACGCCGCGACAAACCC
>CAYYJS010000104.1:0-2761 GCA_964472315.1 uncultured Victivallales bacterium
GTGTCGGGAAAGGCGTGTCGGGAAAGGGGGTGTCGGGAAAGGCGTGTCGGGAAAGGGGTGTCGGGAAAGGCGTGTCGGGAAGGGGGTGTCGGGAAATGGGTCGACAGTGGTTTTGCGGTGTGACTATGCTCCCGCGAGTGGAGGTTGGTATGAAACGGATGCTGCGTCTCGGTATGGTTGTGGTGGCGGGCCTGTCGATGGCGGCGGCCAACGCATGTGGATCGCCGGGTTGGTGGGACATGCTGGGGTTGGGCAGTGACCTGCACGCGTATCTGGACGATGCGCGCGGCCTTAAGCCCGGCGCGGCCGTGGTCTGGCGGGGCATCGATGTGGGCATGGTCACCACGGTGCGCGCCGAAGACGGGCGGATACGCGTGGGCGTGGACCTGAAGCGCGACTATCGGAAGGAGCTGCCGGGCGGGATCAAGGCTTGGCCGAGTCTGAACGTATTGACGCGGGAAACGACATTGCGGCTGGTCGGGGGCGCCCTGGAGGGGGCGGATGCGCCGGCCAGGGGGGACGAAATTCCGGCGGCGGCCTGGTACGAGGCGGTGACGAAGCAGCAGCTTCTCGTGGCGGGCGGCGGCTTCGTTGCCGTGCTTCTGGTGCTGTTGATCCTGAAGGGCATCAAGAAGCTCTTGTTTGTCGTCTGCATGGGCGCTGTGATCTTCGCGGGGGCGGTGTGGGTGCGTCAGCAGATGGCGGGTACCGATGGAGGAGGGGGGCAAGCCGTCGAGGTGGATCGACTGATCGAGCAACTGCGCGGAACGCCCGAGGGTGGCGCCGTGGCGGACCGGTTGCAGGAGGCGCTGAAGACGGCCATGGAGCGGGTGCGTGAGGGCGGTCCGGAGACCTGTGCCCGTGTGCGCGGCGATGTCGAGCGCCTCTTCCGGGCCGAGCGTGCCCGTCTCAGCGACAAGGGTCGGGCCGGTGACGCCGAAACGGTGAGCCGGCTTGAGGCGTTGTTCCGCGATGTGCTGCCGCGTGGTGATGGCGATGCCGGCGAGACGCGCGGCGAGTGATCCGGCCGGCGTCGCAAAGCGAAGCGTGCGGGTGCGTGGTTTGACGGAACAGGCAGGAACGAGCAGGAATGTACGACGCCAACCGATGTCGACTTGAGCATGACGGTGTGTGTTGGCATGTGCCGGCGGAGGAAGCGGGTGCGCTGGGCGCCTGGTTCGCGCGGCACTGGACGGATGCGTCACGGGGGCGCGAACATGTGGTCAAGGCCGATGCGGCGGGGCATGTGGCCATCGTCGACGGTTTGGTCTTGAAAGTCTACCGGCGGCGAGCCGGGTTGGCGGGGTGGCTTGCGGGGTATTTCCGGTCGAGGGCATGCCGGGCGTTTCGTACCGGACAGCGTTTGTTCGCGGCCGGACTGCAGGTGCCTCAACCCGTGGCGTGGGCGGCGAGGCGTCGGTGGGGGTCCGTGCGTTGCGAATACCTCGTGACACGCGAGGCGGTGGATGCGCGCCTGTTGATGCACTGGCTTGCCGGGACCGGGACCGAGCCGGTCCTGCGCGAGGCGATCGTCGGCCGGCTCGGGTCGCTCCTGGGCGGGTTCCACAGGGCCGGCTTCACGAACCGCGATTTCAAGGACGGCAACATCCTGGTTTCGCGGTCGGGGGGCGCCGTTGTTGTGCATGCGATCGACATGGATGGGGTCCGTCCGACCGTGCGGATTGGCACCCGACAATTCCAGCGCGACGTGCTGCCGCTGATCAACTCGCTGGCGCTGTTCGCGTGGGATACGCCGGCGCTGCTGCGTTGTCTGCTGGCGGCGTACAATGAGGCGTCCGGGATGGCGTTTGGCGAGGACGCCCTGCCGTGTCCGCGGGATACGGTGGATGCCGGCATGCCCGGTTGGTCCTGTCGGCGGCGGCTCGTACGCCTCACGGGAATGGGGGCACGCGAGATCGCGATCCACACGCCGATGGGGCAGGAGGCCTGGCGGCGGTGGGGGCATTGTTTCTGGCAAGGGCGGCTGAGCGCGCTGACGGCGGTGCGCAGTTCGCCCGAGGCGGAAGTTCACAGGGGCGTCGTGGACGACGCGGGGCAAGGCTACTTCTTCAAGCGTTTCCTGATGCGGTCATCGGCCGATCGTTGGAAGCACCTTGTACGCGGGTCGCGCGGCATGCGCGCGTGGCGCGGCGGCGACTTGGCCGCACGGCACGGGCTGCATGTGCCGCGCGCCGTGTGCGTGGTCGAGGAACGGGTTCACGGCATGGTGCGGGGAAGCGGACTGGTGACGGAGGCGGTGGCCGACGCCGTGGGGCTGGACACGCTGCTGGCGATCGGTGCGCCGGTATCCACGTCGGCGAGGCGCGCGTTGATCGCGGCGTTGGGGCGGGATGTGGCACGCTGGCATGCGGCGGGACTCGTGCACGGCGACATGCGGCACGGCAATGTGTTGTGTGTCGGCGAACCGAGTCAGGCGCGCTTCTACTGGTTGGACAACGAACGCACACGGCGGTGTGCGCGCCGACATGAGCAGGCGCGCAATCTGGTGCAGCTCAACATGCTCCATCCGCGGGCGTTGTCGCGGACCGACCGGATGCGTTTCTGGAAGGCCTATACGGCCGCGCGGGGCCTGGCGACCGACGACGCGTCGCGGTTGCTGCGGCACATTCTGTCATGGAGCCGGCGGCGCTGGCGGGAACGGGGATGGGGGGCGTGACCGGGATGGCGCCCGTCGCCTGGCAGCCGGTCGGACTTAGCTCGCGCCCACTACAGACCCGACTGCCGCCACCCCAAAGTCGCG
>CAYYJS010000105.1:0-2760 GCA_964472315.1 uncultured Victivallales bacterium
CCAGGGGAACAACGGCGAATGTCCATGACTGCACCCAATCGCAAATGCGCCCCCGGGGCACTGGCGCATTCCGGTTCTGTGGGGATTTCTGTTAACCTGAACGGAGCAGTTGGCGGGTGAGAGGAGAGGCGTTGTTCTCCAACACGCTGGACGCCAGAACGTTGCCAACTTTCTCGCTTATCAACTACTCCTCTTAGGTTCAAATGCCCACGATTTCCTGACGCTGTTTCTCCCCGCCAAAGTCAACGCGACACGCGCCGCTGGTTATCGTTTCGCGCCCGGAGCGGGGGCCGACGGGACCGGCCGGTTCCAATCCAACGCCCGCACGCTGGCACGGTCCAGAGTGAGAGGTCCCAGAAGGGCGTGCTTGCCGGTCACGGTCCGTTCGTCGGAAGCAATGTCGGTCAACATCAGCAAATCGCCGTTTTGCAGGATCACGCGCGCATCCCCCGGCGCGCGCGGCGGCATCGGGTTCGATCGCACCGCCGGCGGCGCGGGCGAATCCCCGCGCCATTCGCGCAGCACGATGTGCCGCACCGCCGCGCCCAGCCGGCCGCCGGCCGTCAGGACCAGCGCATCGCCGGCCGGCGCCGGCACGTCCCTGCCGCGCCACTCGCCGGCGGTCTGACCGTCCAGCAACAACCGCAGGTACCGGTTCGTGCGGTCGGCGAACACGGTGACGTGAACGCAACCGCCGGCCAGGAGGTTGGTCATGACGGCAATGGGTGGGAAGTTGGTGGAGACGACCTTTTCCGGCGTCCTCACTCCGAGCGTTGTGCCATTGGGCTGGAACACCGCCGACAGACGTTCCGGTTCGCGTGTCGGGTCGGGCGGATCATCCCGCTGGAACAGACTCACCCGCATCATCCCCGCCCGGTCGGGCCACACGGCCTCGAAGTCCAGTCTCACGCGGTCCGGCAGGGGCCCCGGCCGGCGCACGGCGCCCAACCACACCGCGCCGTCGGCGGGTGAAGGCGCCGGTTGCCCCGGCGCGGCGGCCACCAGGGGCATCTCCAGGGCGTCGGCGGCGGCCGGGTACGGCGTGACCAGCGCAACGTGCCTGCGCGGGACGGCCAGCGGACCGGCATACCGCGGCGTGACGGCGACCGTCTCGCCGCCGCCCGCGCCGAGCGTGCCGCTGAGGATGTCGCCGTTGCCAAGCCGGAGCGTGGCGAGTTCCGTGGCGGGCAGGGCCGGCAGTGGCCGCGGGAGCAGGAGGACACGCCGCGCCGCGCCGCGGGGTATGGCCAACGGGTCGAGCGCGGCGGGGTGCCGCCATTGGACAACGCCGTTGGTGATTCCGACCAGGTCGCCTTGCCACGAGGTACCGTCGTGAAACTCGATCAGGCCGGGTTGATACCCGAGAGTGGGTAAGACGAAGCGCCCTCCGACCAGCACCGTCCAGTGGGGAGCGCCCGCCATTCCCGGACGCACGATCACTTGCGCGCCGGTCAGCAGGGCGTCGGCGAGGACCCGCGGCGAGAACTCTCGGTCCGTGGCGGACCCGGCCTCGCCATCCACTCCCGCGAGTGCGTTTCGCGGGAAGGCGATCGGCCCGAGGACGGCGTGCCGGACGACCGCCGTTTCCGCGTCCGCCCGTTGCCAGACGCCGCGCACGTTCGATCCGTCGCACAACCCGACCCGCACCTCGCCGGCCTGTCCCGGCGCGGTGGTCCCGCGCGGGAACGTCACCGCCGCCACCAGGTCCAGCGGCAGGACGATGCGGCCCACCGTCGCCTGGAACGTCAGGTCGTTGGTGCCGACCGTATCGAGTCGGCCCACGATCTGGTCGCCGTTGATCAGCCGCACGGCATCCCGGTCCGCGGGGGGAGCGGGCAAGGCAAGGTCGTCGTTGAGGCGCGAGACGAGCACACTCCGTGGAACCAGCCGCCAAGACGGCGTCTCGGCGACGGCCACGCCGAAGTCCGGGAGGGCGATCAGTCCGGTCAGCACGGCGCGGCTGTGAAGTTGGCCGTCGAGATACAGCGCCGCGTCGCCGCTCCTGCGGTTGAGGGCGAAGCCGACCCATACCACGCGGCCGGCGAGGTTGGTCAAGCGCCCGGACAGCGGTTGGGTTTCCCACCGGCCCGACGCGTCGGCCGTCCATCGCACCTGGCCGGAGTCGAAACCCCAGTCGAAATAGAACGCCGGCGCCGCTCGCCCGAGGTCCTCGCCCTTGCCGGCGAACAGGCGGAGGCTGACCGACTGCGCCGAACGGCCGTCCCACGGAAACTCCAGGAGGAACGGGTCGGGCAACTTCGCCTCGCGGTAGCGCATACGCAGCCTGTCGGCGTTCGCGTCCTTCGGTTTCGCGGGCGGCGCGTAGAGCGGCGCGTCGCCGAGCGTGACGAGCCCGCCGGCCGTTTCATCGCACCGTCGCAACGCGGCGACGTGGCCCCGATCCAGGCGCACCGCACCGGCGTATGCGAAGTCGGCGACCACCGTGCCGTCCTCGAAGGTCAAGTGCCGCGCGGGCAGAAGACTGCCGTCGGTCAGGACCACGAGCCAGCGGACCGGCGGTGGGAGGATGGTCTGCAGACCGACACCCAGCGTCACTTCGTCCAGTCCGGCCGCGCGCAGTCGGACCGGCGCCTTCAGCAGCGTGGGCTGCCAGCGGATCACGCCCTCCTCGATGCCCAGGAAGGCGCCGACGAATTGGTCGCCGTTGGTGAACGTGAGGCTGTCGTTCCCCGCCGCGGGCGCATCGAGGCGCTGCCAGGGTTGCGCCGCGGCCGCGCGGGGCGCGGCGGGTTTCGCGGC
>CAYYJS010000106.1:0-2365 GCA_964472315.1 uncultured Victivallales bacterium
CGAGGCGCTGCCAGGGTTGCGCCGCGGCCGCGCGGGGCGCGGCGGGTTTCGCGGCCGGAGCGGCGGCAACGACGGCGTTGGTCTCCTCGGCCGCCCGCCGCGGGGCCGGCACGTTGATGCCGGGGACCAGCCGGTTAGTCGCCGTCTCGACAATCGGCGCGTCAATGGGGATCTCCGCCCGCGCCGCCGTCAGCATCGCGCCCAGACTGAGGATGAACAATCTGCGATTCACGATCGGATGTCCCTGGATTCCTTCTGGTCTCACGGAATTCAACGCGTCCAATCCAGACTCCAATCCACCGCCCGCACGGCGGCCGCATTCAGAGCGATCCGCCCCAGCAACGCGTGCCTGCCCGTCACGCTGCGCTCGTCCGCGGCGATGTCGGTCAACGTCAGGAAATCGCCGCAGCGCAGGATCACCCGTACGTCGCCAGGAGACCGCCGCGCAAGCACCGCCGGGCGCGGCGCCGGGACCGGCGCGGGATCCTCGCGCCATTCGCGCAATACCGCATGCCGTACCGCCGTGTCCGCACCGAAGTTGACGAACACTGTCACGTCGTTGCCTGTCGGCGGGGCGATGCCCGCCCCGCGCCATTCGCCGGTGGACTGGCCGTCCGCCAGCAACCGCAGGTGCCGCTTCGACCGGTCGGCCAGCACCGTCAACGTCACGGAGCCGCCCGCGACCATGTTCGCAAGGACCGGAGGCGCGAAAGGGTCGGTGCCAGCGCTGTTCTTGCCGTCGCTGCCGCCCAGTGACATATGGATCGTCTTGCCGGCCGGTCCGTACACGGCAAACGTCGCGTTGAGATATTCGGGAGCAAGCCCGCCCTGCTTGCCAGGCGACGCGAAGAACCTGGCCTGCATGCTCGCCGGCCAGCCGCTCCATACCAGTTCCATGTCCAGCCGCACGCGGTCCGGCAACGGGCCGGCGCTCCGCAAGGGAGTGTTCCGGGCACTCGACAGCCAGACCGCTCCGTCGGTCAGGGTCTCCGCGGCGGACGGCGCCAGGGGCAACGCGCCCTCCGCGGGCGCGTGCGGCGTCAGGTGCACGACCTGCCCGCGCGAGATCGCCAGCGGGCCGGCATACCACGGCGTCAGCCGCACGGTCTCGCCGTCGCCGCCGTCGAGCAAACCGCTGATAACGTCGCCGTTGGCGAGTCGGACCGTGGCGCGCCCGGCCGTCGGCCCGGCCGGCAGATCGCGCACCTGCGGGGAGACCCGCCGGACTTCCTCCGCCGGCCACTCCAGCGGATCGAGCGCGGCGGGATGCCGCCATCGCACCACGCCGTTGGAGATCCCGGCGAGGTCGCCTTGCCACAGGGTTCGGTCCGTGAGATGAATCAGACCGGGAATTCCCGCCGACGAGGCCGGGCCGAACGTCCTTGCGCGGTTGACTTCCGCGTTCCTCCCGTACGGCCCGGCGTCCTCCACCGGGTAGTCCACCCCGACCAGGGCCGCCCGCGGGAACGTCACCGCGCCGAGAACGGCGTGTCGGATCGTGACCGACTGCCCGTCAATCCGCTGCCATGCGCCGCGCAGGCGCGAACCGTCACGCAACGCGAACTCCGGCGCGCTCGACGCCGCGGGCGCGCCCGACGCGAATGAGAGTTGCGCCACCCGCTCCAACGGCAGCGCGAACCGGCCCAGTGGAGCGTGGAAGACGAGTTCGTTGGTGCTGAGCGACTCGATCCGGCCAGTCAGTTGATCGTCGTTGGCCAGTCGCACCGTGTCCTGGTCCGCGGACGGTTCCGGCAGATTGAGATCGTTGTTGATGCGCGAGACCAGAACCATTCCCGGCACCACTCGTCCAACGTTGTCCTCGACGACTCGCAGGCCGACATCCGACCAGTCCATCCTGCCGAGCGGCAGCACATTCTGGCGCCGGCCGTTGAGATAAAGGACCGCGACGCCGTTCTGGCGGTTGACCGCCAGGCCGACCCAGGTCGCAGTCCGCCCGGCCGCGTTCGTCAGTTCCCCGGTCAGCGCGGCACCCGCCATGCAAAAACCGAAACGCGAAAAACGCAGGGTGTCCGACGTTCGGAACGGACTGACGTCTTCGAGTTTGCCGGCGAATGCCTGAAACCCGCCCGACGAACTCCGATCGGCCGACCACGGGAACTCCAGCAGCACCGGGTCCGGCAACTTCGTCTCCCGATATCGTACCCGTTCGGTCCCCCTCGTCGCCGGCGTCTTCTCCGGCGCGTACGCCGGCGCGTCGGCGAGCGTGACCAGTTCCGTGTGTTGTCCGTCATACCGGCGCAACCGCGCAACCTGCGCCCGCTCGAGGCGGACCCGCCCCGCGTGCGAAAGGTCGGCCGCCACATGGCCGCCCTCGACCGTCACCTGCCGGGCCGGCAACAGGCTG
>CAYYJS010000107.1:0-2341 GCA_964472315.1 uncultured Victivallales bacterium
CGCTGGCGCTCATCATCGGCAAAATGAAAGGGTTCATCCAGTGAACACCACTCGACGTGAATTCATTTTAACTGCCGCAGGTGGCGCACTCGCAGCGGTTGCAGGATGTTCGACACCAGGATCGCATCGCGATGCCGCGAAGACAGGCGCGACCGCAAAGCTGGTGCGTGTCGGCGGCCTGCTGAAGATTGAAATTAATGGGAAGGTTTTTGAGCCGCTCGCGTTCCGGTCGTTCAGGCCGGAGGATCGCAACATCCGCGAGTTTTACGATGCGGGCGTGCGGCTGATGAGCCCCCTGCACACCGGACTGAACTGCACGCTGGACGTGCCGTACTCGACGTTCGGCGAGATATGGAGCGGGCCGGGCCAGTATGACTTCGAGGCGATCGACCGGCAGATGGAACTGTTCCTGAAACACGCGCCAGAGGCGTACTTCAACATCATGTTGCAGTTGGATTCGCCCGCGTGGGCGCTGAAATTGCATCCAGACTGGGCGAACTGTTACTGGAATCTCGTCGAGATGGCCGGGTATGAGCCCTGGCGCGAGGAGACAGCGCGGTTTCTTCAAGACACGCTCCGCTACATCGAGGGCAAGTACGGCGACCGCGTCTTCGCCTACAGCTTGTTCTGCGGTTCCTCGACGGAGTGGTACACGAACTCGCAGGGGCGCGGCCGGCCGGAGGCGGAGATCCGCGAGCATCCCATCAAGACGGCGTGCTTTCGAACGTTCACCGGCGATCCGTCGGCGACAATGCCGTCGCTAGAGGAACTGCACCGCACCTCCCACGGCGTATTCCGCGATCCAGTGGCCGATGCGGCCGCGTTGCGCTACTGGCGGTTTCATCACGAGATCATCGGCGACACCATTCTCTATTTCTGCCGGAAGGCGCAGGAAGTCTTGCATCATCGGAAACTGCTCGGGCTGTTTTACGGCTACCTGAACACCCTTGCCGGACGTCGGCTGTTGGAGGAGGGGCACCTGGGCTACGAGCGGGTCTGGCGCTGTCCGGATCTCGACATGATCTTCGCCCCGGCGAAATATGGCCAAGCTCGGAGCTTCGAGGGAGCAAGTGGTTACCTGCACACGGTTGATTCGCTCGGCTTGCACGGCAAGCTCACGTTCCAAGAGATTGACCACACCACGTACATTGCGCCATCGAAAGTGGAGAATGGCCGCGCGATTCCCGGCTCCGGCACGAAGCTCAAGGACGAGTTCCAGACGCGCATGGTGTTGCGGCGCGAGTTTGCGCTCACGCGCGTGAAGCGCACGGCGCTGTGGTGGTTCGATTTCTTCGGCGGCTATTACTACGACCCGGCGCTGATGAAAGAAGTGGCCAACATGGTGCGCGTGCAGCAACGGTTGAACGATGTGCCGATGCGCTCGGTCGCCGAGATTGCGGTCTTCGGTGACGTTGCTTCGATGTATCACGCCTCGGCGCTGGTGCCGTTGAGCGACGACCTGCTCGTGCGACCGCCCGACGAGTTGGCGCGCCTCGGCGCCCCGTACGACATCTATACGTTCTCCGACCTCGACCACCCACAACTGCCGCTCGACCAATACAAGCTGGTCATCTTCCTGAATGCCTTCCTCATCCCGCCCGACAAACGCGCGGTCATCCGCGCCAAACTCCAGACCGGCGGGCGGACGCTACTCTGGATCTATGCGCCGAACTACATCCAATCCCGCGGTTTTTCCACCGACGGCATCTCCGAGATCACCGGCATCACCGTAGGCAAGCGTGAAGGTGACGACAGCGCGGTGCAGGTCGGCGAGGCGCGATTCGGCTTTACCAAGAGACTGTCGCCGCTGTTTGAGATCCGTGACAACGATGCGCAAGTTCTCGGCGCCTACGTCTCCAACGGCGCGCCCGCTCTCGCCGTCAAGAAGTTGGCGCGCCACAACGCCGTTTATAGCGCCGTCGGCAATCTGCCCGCCGCTGTTTATCGCGAGATCGCCCGCGCCGCCGGTGTCCACATCTACTACGAAGGCCGCGATCCCGTGTACATCAACAGCCGCCTGCTCGGCATCCACATGCAGACCGACACCGTGCCGACGATTACCTTCCCGCTGAGCAAAGCGGCTCGTCTGGAAGAACTGTTCGATGGCGGGGACGTGCGCGTCGAAAGCGGCATCTGCCGTTTGCCCTATAAACCCGGTGAAACGAAACTGTACTTGGTGCAAATATGATAACCACCCGAAGAGATTTCATCCTGACAACAGCAAGCGGCAGTCTCGGCGCGCTCGCGTCGACGGCTCAGGCCGCGAAGCCGTCCGGCAAGCAGGCTGGAGTCATCGTCATCCCCGAACGCAAAGTGCCTGTGCTAGCCGAGGCTGACGTGG
>CAYYJS010000108.1:0-2269 GCA_964472315.1 uncultured Victivallales bacterium
GAGGATAATGGTACGGGTGGTTTTCATTATGCAGGGTCCTTTCATGGTTTTTCTCTCATTAACGTGAGTCCCATCAGCCCGACGACGACCTCTTGTGAGAGCGTCTCCAACGTGACGGTGTCTAACAGCGCGTCCGGCCGCAGGCGACGGTTGAGGACCATCGCCCGGCAATTCTCCCCAAGCTGCACCAGGGGCGGCGGCGTCTTGGGCAGGCAAAAGGCGTCCGTTCGGTAATCGTAATCCGTCCGCTCCATTAAACTCTCTTTGGAACGCCCCGCGCCGATGGGGCACAGGTTCCAGTAGTTCAGCGGCGGAACCAGCTCCAGCGTGTCTTCCTGGCCATCGGCATACCGCAGACGGATGACGGCGTTGGCGATCTGGCACTGCATGGGGTTGGTGGAACCGCAGAGGAGCAGCCACAGCGCCGCAGCCCTCTTGCCGACGGGCACTGTCACCCGGCGGGGCCAATTGTCCCAAAGCGACGTGAACGCGACGTTCCGTGTCTCACCCGGCCAACTGAAGGGAACGCCTTGGGGCGTCTGAAGCTGGTTCGAAGCGTCCAACAACTTCGGGACGCCGTTCAGCCGGATGTCCGGCGCGTTGATGCCCCAGAACGAAAAAGTCCACGGCGAATAGCCGTCGGAACCGATGCGGGCCGAGCAGGTTTCGGGACGCGGCGAGAGATACTGCTGCTGGTAGATAGTGCGAATGTCAGCATTCAGGACCTTCCGTAAATCGATGGTTTCCCATGTCACACCCGGCGGAATCTGGCGAACGCACGTGGCGTCGCGGGCCGCCTGCGCGGCGGGGTCGGCGACCGTCAAGCGGAAGAGCCGCCGCTGCGGCAGCTCGCCGGCCTGGACGAGCGCGTGGACCGTATGGTGTCCGGCATGGGTCCCCAGCCGTCCGACGACGGCGTTCCCTTGCAGCGCCGCCTGCTCCAAGACGCCTTGGGGATCGGCGTACTCCTGAAGACGGACACCGTCCCCCTCGACCGCCAGCCTCATCTCTTGCCCGGCCTCGCCTTTCACCGCCACCGGCGCGAACTGCGGCAGCCGGTCACGCACGGTGACGGTGACGGCAGCCGACTTGCATTCCGGGAGCCGGATACGGACCACGCTCTTCCCGAAGGCCGGCAAGACCTCCCAGGTAACCGGTTTGCCGTCCGCGGTGACGGCGGCGACGCGCCTCGCCCGCACCGGCACGCACAGCTCGAGCGCCGCCGGGCGGCCAAGTTCGACGGCGAGGGTTTCGTCATCGCCCTGCCGCGTGAACCGCACGGCCAGATCGGGCGTGCGGAGCGAGGCATGGTCCCAATCCGCGGGGAACTGGGGCGCGATGCGGACCACGCCATTGGGGTAGTCGGGCGCACACCCGAACAGTCCTTCGACCACTTGCCGGTAAAAGATATTGGCCTGTTGGCCGAGTTCGGCAGGCCGGCCCGCGAAGCAGTCGAGCAGTTGTCCCTTCAGGCTGTCCCAGCCGCCCTCGGCCAGGCCGCACCGGAAGTAGCTCAGGGGAAGAAAATCGCTGTCCCGCCACCGGACCGAGCGGACCGCCGGCACCCAGTTCGACGCCCACACGTGGCGCCCGCCGAAGGGTGTGCGCACGTTCTCCAGTACCTTTTCGGTGTAATCGAGCGCCTCGGCGGCCTGCTCGGGCGTCAACAACCCGGCTTCGATCGGCAGGCAAATGCTGTAGAGCCACGGATCCTCGTGCAGCCGCTGAAGGCCGCCTTGCTCGCGATACTTCCCGGGATGTCCCTTGCCTGGAATCCACAAACGCGCAAAAAACGCCGCTTTGATCTTCTCGAGTGTCGCGTGATGCGCCTCGACGGCCTTGGCATCGTTGGCGCGCCGGGCCATGTCGAGCGCGGCCTTGTGTGCGCGGTACATAAAAGCGGTTTCTTCCGCCGACGCCCCGCCGTTGTACCAGACCGAGTCGGTGGGCATCGTGTTGATATAGCTCTCGTAGAGCCCGTCGCCATCCGGATCGAAGCACTCCTTCGCCCACTGCAAGTGCAGCTCGAGGGCGGGACGGAGCAGCCGCTCCAGCTCCGGGTCGCCCGTCCAGCGCCACTCGTTGACCAACTGGTCGAAGAACTGCGACTGCATGTCGTATCTGGATTGGTGTGTCGGGATGTGCCCGACGCCATAAAAGCGCGACTCCGGATGTTCAATGCAATAACGCCTGGCCGGATCGGACTTCGCCCGTACGTTGGGTGACTGTCGCACTTGTGAGCCGAGGTAGAAGGCCGCCGCCTCTTTGA
>CAYYJS010000109.1:0-2264 GCA_964472315.1 uncultured Victivallales bacterium
CACGGGTCACTTCCGTGGCGACGTCAAGGCTTTCCGTGTGCTGCAGCGCTTCCTCGCGCCCGAGGAGGTCGCGGCACGGTTTGATGAAGTGAAGAGGGTGCGATGAGTATGGTATGGAGACAGCAGCGACCGATCAGGATCCATGAGATCAAGAAACAACAAAAGAACAAAAGTGACACGAATGAAAAAGACTGACGTTCAATTCCTGACTTTGACTCTGGTGACACTCTGCATCGCTGCCGTGGCGGCGACGGCGGCGGAACTGAAGACGCCCGCCGACAGGACCGTCTGGTTGCGCGACAACCGCGGGGTCTCCTTATTCTTCGACACCACACTGCCCGGCTGGACTGCCGACGAGTTGGTGGCGTCGCTGCGCGGGATCCGGCCGGAGATGTTTGTCATGTACGCACAGTTGGTCCACGGAGCCTGCTACCCGACGGCATGCAAGAGGGGCGTTACGCCTGGGGGGAGCAACGACGATCTTGCCAGAGCACGGGAAGTGGCACGCCGCCTGGGCTCCAAGTGGTTTGCCTACCTCCCTGTCGATTGCTGCAAAACTGAAGTGATTCAGAAATACCCAGAGTGGGCGTGGCTCGACGCGGACGGCAAGATCAAGGAGTGGCCCCATCATGCAAATAACAGAATGATCTGCATGCGCCCGAACCGCGAGCACAAGGGCTACCTGTACGAGCAGCACCTGCCCCAGCTCGAGGAGATCATCGCCAAGTACGACCCCGACGGTTTCTGGTTTGACGGCGATATTGGTATCGAGAAGTTGCAGTGCTGGTGTCCCAACTGCTTAGGAGAGTGGAAGGCCGACACCGGGTTGGAGGCACCCCGTTCGTCCGACTCGCCGCATTGGCAGCGCTGGGTGGAATGGAATTTCCAGAGGCACCGTGCCGGAGTCAAAGTCGTCGCGGAAGCGATTCGCAAAGCGAATCCCCGCACGGTGGCGATGTTCAACTGGCTGTGGGCGCAGTCGCCCGAGCCGGCGCCGGCTTTCGTCGATGCCATCACGGGAGACAACGTGGGCGGCGTGGATACCTTCCTCAGCGTAGGGCAGCGTCTCGGCGCGCAACAGGACAAGCCCTGGGAGTTGGTGAGCTTCTTTGTCCCCGAAACGCGTGCTTGCGAGAAATACTCGCATCAGAGGACGATGCAGGAGGGGGCTCTGACCATGGCCTTCGGCGGCAGATGGAACCTCTGGGGCTTCGGCGGCTCCTCCGCTGTGCAGTTCGAGTTCACCCAGATGGCCAGCCAGTTCCACGCGTGTCGGGAGGCCGCACTCGGCCCCAGTGTTTCACTGGCCCACATTGCGGTGTTGGACAGCGAGACGACTTGGGCGCGTACGGGGCGCCCTGCCGTTACCCCCGCGACCCGAGTGGCCAAGGCCCTTGGCGAGGCCGGGTATTGCACCGATCTGGTCAACGAGAAGACGCTGCGCCAGAACCTCACGCCCTATCGCGCGGTAGTGCTCCCGGGCTGCGCGTTCGTCGAGGCCGAGACGCTGGGATGGCTCAAGGCCTTTGCGGAGAATGGCGGGATGGTGCTGGCGCTCGGCTCCGCCTTGCGCGGCGACGGCGAAGCGGACGACGCGCGCGTCAGGGAGCTGCTGGGACTGGCGCGGAGCCTCCGTGGCGAGCAACGCAGCGCGCTGGCCATCGGCAGGCGTCCGTCGGACATGAGTGGCCTGTGGCAGGTAGAGCCTACCGGAGCGGCCGTACTGGAGCGGTTTGCCGACGGCACACCCGCCCTGACGATGCGGCAGGCCGGGACGGGCAGTGTCGGGTTCTTGGCCAGCAACCAGTTGCCCTACCCTGACGACGGGCTCTTCGCCGGTCTCCTGCGCCGGCTCGGGCAGGGGCCGTCCTTCCAGGTGCTCGACGCCCCGGCGGACGCGGCGTTGCTCTGCACGCTGCGCCAACGCGGCGAGCAGACCATCCTGCATGTCGCCGACCTCAGCACCCGCCGGGACGGGCGTCCGCGAGACTTCGGATATGAAGGCCTGACGGACTGGAACCCGGTGCGCAACGCGACGGTGGTGTTGGCTGCAAACGCTCTGCCGCTGAAGACCACGGCGGTCCCGACGGGCGTCCGCGCCGACACCAGCCTGAAGGATGGCCGGCTGCACATTCAGCTCCGCCACTGGCACACGCACGCGGCCGTGGTCCTGGACTTCCCGCCCGGAACCACGGTCGGGACGCTCCCGTCCGACACGCCCCTGCCGCCAGACGCCTTTCACCCGGATCGAGGCCAGCCCTTCT
>CAYYJS010000110.1:0-2173 GCA_964472315.1 uncultured Victivallales bacterium
TGGCGGCTCGGCGGACCAAGCCGTCCTTGGGAGGGAGGCGAGAGCCAACCCCGAAAACAGAAGCGCCAGATAGTGCGCGGACACAGGGCGCACGGAAACCGATAACTCATGAATACGCGTTTCGCAGGCCATCACTATCTCCTTTTCTTCACTGGTCCAACCGTCCGATTCCGCCCGCCGAAAGCACGGGCGCCTTGTGCCGGACGGTTTGGTACTGTTCCCATTTCCGCCTTTCCGCCTCATGGTTCCGTTCAAGCGCCTCATGGTCGGCGGTGACATCCGCCAGACGCGGGGCCGCCCAGATCTTCCCGTCCCCCTTCTTCGTGCGGCCGATGGCCACCTGCAGCAGCACCGGGAAGGTTCCGGCGGGCAGGCGGTAGGCGTCCTGCTCATTGACAACCACGCCGCCGACCCAGGCCGCCCACTCCAGCATGGACTTGGGGTTCCAGTCCTCGCCCTTTGGCGTCAGCATCCGGAAACGCACGAACCGCGGCCGGTCGTTCGTGACCACCGCATAGTAGGCGGCCGTGGTATCGAACGCATTGCTGACCGCGCTCTTGAAATCCAACGCCTTCAGGTTGGCGGTGAAGCGCGGGTCGCTATAGAAATGCTTGGCGCCGACGGCGCGAAAGACGCTTGTCGTGCCCGCGTGCGACACGGCCAGGCCGGGGAGGGGACGGGTGTCGGACGGCACGGGCAGGTCGCTCAGAAGCGCTGCGTCCGGCGTCTTCCGCGGGAACGGTCCGCACATCAACCATGCGGAGGGCATTTCGTTGTCGGCGAACGGCGTCACGGGCACGCCCGCCGCCGATTGGAGCCCCTGGTTCGGCGCGATCCCGACAGCGCGCGGAGCGACGGGCTCCGACGGCGTCGGACCGCCGATGCACACCAGATGTCCGCCGGTCTGGACATACTGGCGGTCGCCTCGGAACACGGCGCCGCCGTTTGCCTGCGACACGGCATAGCGCCAGATCTCGCGGCTCTCCCGGCCGGGGGTGATGACGGCGGTGACCGCCGGCTCGCCGCCAAGTGGCACATAGAGCCGTCCGCCCGCCTCGCTCAATGCCGGGAAGTCGCACGGGATATCCCCGGCGCGGCCGGCCGGCGGTCTTGCCAGGTCGCACCCGGCAAGGCGAGTTCCTGTCGCCGCCTCGATCGCCAGCAGTCCGCCGGCTTCGGGCAGCGCGTAGAGGATTCCTTCGTGAAGCAGCGGCGATGCCGCGAATCCACGCGCGTTGCCCACCGCGGCGGTCCATAGGATATCGCCGGATTGGCCCGGCGCATCCGTGCCCGGCAGGCGCAGCGCCACGACCGCGGGCGGAGCGCCGGTTCCGGCCACGCACAGATAGGCCACTCCTTCGCCCACGAGGGGCGCAATGCGTCCGGTCACGGGCAGCTTGGCGGCAACGGGCGCGCCGTCGCGCTCGCGCAGGAGACGGCCGTCGGCCGTAAGCAGGACCCGCGCGCCGTTGCGCAGCCGGCAGAGAACGGGCGCCGCCAGCGGGCCGTTGCCGGCGCTCGGCGCGCGCCACCGTTCGGCGCCGGACGCAGCATCGAGGCCAACTAGATCGGCGAGTTGCACGGCCACCGTCTCTTCTCCCGGAACGGGCGTCGCGTCGTTAATCCCGGGTATCTTGGGTGCGGATGGGCGGCAGATCCACCGCCGGTCTCCCTCGATCCCGAAACACGCCACGCGGCCGTCGCCGAACGTCACGAAGACCGACCGGTCTCGAACCGCCACGCCGGGGCGTACCCGCGCGGAAACGGAATCGCCGGCGCCTGCCCCCGATCCAGTGCCGGCATCGTGCTCCCAGAGCAACGCCCCGCTGTCCGCGTCCCACGCCGCCAGTCTGTGCGCGGCGGCAAGCCCGACCAGACGGCCGGCTGTCCAGACCGGCGGGCCGGAGCGCAGTGTCGCATCCGCCGGGGGAGCGTTGGTGCGCCACAGGAAGTTGCCGTCGGCCCAGTGCAACGGAGGCTGTGCCCCAGGGAACCCGTTTCCTGCCGTGACGGTTCGCTCCAGAAACGAAGGGTCGTAGGGCGCGGCCGGATCGCCCACGGCGCAGATATGAGTGTCCGTGCGTACGAACATGCGCGTCCCATCGAAGCACGGGTTCGACAAGTTGGGCTCCGAATAGGGCTTGGATACGACCTTGGGCTCGCGTTCGGCCGA
>CAYYJS010000111.1:0-2032 GCA_964472315.1 uncultured Victivallales bacterium
TGAACCTGGACCGGGACATCACCGCGGCGGATGAGAAGTTCGCCTGCAAGAGCGCGGCGGCGCCGACCAAAGCGGTGGTTCCCGAACGGCTGGAATGCGCCGTGCCGGCCGGCGGCGAGAGCTGTCCGCTGCCGGATGCCGCATCGGCTCCGGTTCCAGCGACCCTCTGGATCATCAATCCGGCTCCCGCGGATCCGACGCCGCTGAAACGGAGGCTCAACATCGCCGACCCGGCGTTTGACTACGACCTTGACACCCACACGGGCGGCAATTTGCGTATGGATAGCGTGCTCAAGAGTGGCGACTGGCATGCGCGCCTGAGCCTGTATGGTGGCGGAAATGTCTGGTCGCAGGACAAGGCCGCGGCCCCGGTCTACCGTTTCGGCGGCACGGAGTGGACGTTCAACCATGAAGCCCTGCGGGGGCAAACGTTCAAGCCCGGCGAATCGCTGGCGGTGGAGGCCGTGAGTCCGTTTTTCGCGGGTTCCTCGCCCGCGGTTGTCTTCACGAAGGGCAGTTGCTGGGTGTATGGCGGCTATACGCATGCCCGCTGGTCGCTGGAGTCGCTCGAACGCCCGTCCGAGGCGAACCGTATCTTCCTGGCCGGCAATACCTGCTGCGGCGGCTCGCATATCGATCGCATCCTGATTCCGGCGGACTTTCCGCCGGGCCGCGCGGAGGTGGTGCTCAGCATGGACACGCCGGATTCCTATCTGGGCCGCGTGGTCCAGCGCATCCCGGTGACGATCGAGAATCCCAGTTATGGCAAGCCGATCAAGGAACTCGACGTGACGGCCGCGCTCCGCAAGGAGTTTCCGGAGGACACGGTGATCGAGCTTTTCCAGGGTGCCGACCTTTCCGCCTGGGACCTGGGCCAGTACGACGGGGGGCGCGACCTGTACATCACCGACGGGGAGGTGACGCCAGGCGCACAGTCCGTAGGAAGCCTTATCAGTTACTCCTACGACTGCCGCAACGACTTGCGGGTTGGCTCGGGACGTGCCTACCGCACGCTCCTCCGGTTCGATTTGTCCGTGATTCCGCGAGACGCCCGGGTGAAGAAGGGCGTGGTGCAGCTTTACGCCGCGGGTGTGAAGCCCGGGGTTGACCGCACCACGCGCGTGTGCGTGCTGAAAAAGAAATGGCACGAGGACCTTGGCCATGGGCGGGTTGCGTTCGGCGGACAGGGCAACTCGGAATTCTTCGGCGCGTGGTATTTACGGATGCCCTTCCCTGTGGGCGAGGACGTGAGGTGGGAGAAGCCGATGGCGATGGGAGACAGCGACCGGGTGCAGGAGCCGCTCGGCACAATCGCCTTTGCCGATGTCGGATGGGACGGGCTGGACGTGACCTCCGCCTTGCAGAAGTGGGTGGGCGGCGACCTGCCCAACCACGGCGTCGTGATGGAACTGGCCAACCCGCAGAAGCCGAATCCCGCGATTGATGTCAGCATGGTCTCCTCGGAAAACCCGTGCTACCCGGATCGGCGGCCGCGCCTGGTGCTGGTGCTGGAGAAAGGCTTCAAGCCGGTGCCGGCACCGGCCATCGCAGAGAAGGATCCGGATTTCGACAAGGCCCGTGCGCAGGCCAAAGCCGAGGGCAAGCTTCTGGTGTGCAACATCCTTTCGGCCAAGTCGCTGTCGAGCTGGACGCTTCAGCAGACGTTGAAAAACGCGGAGGTCGAGGCGTTCCTGGCCAAACGGTTCGTCGAAATCCGCCTCGACGCCGACAAACCCGAGCACCGAAAGCGGCTGGATTTCTACGGCGTGAAATACGCGCCGACGGCGCTGGTCATCCGTCCGGGTGCGACGCCGGAGCAGGATGTGTTTGAACGCTTCGAGCCGTTGCGCTGGAACACGCGCTTCGGCTGGAGTCACTCGATGCTGGAGAATCCCGAGACCTACACCCTACACCTTGAATGGCTCCGCACCAAGGGCTCCGTCAGGATGCCGTGGCGGCGGCTGGGGGATGGAACGCTCTACCGTCTCGACTCGCACCTGTTCTACCAGCAGTTTGACGGGAATGGCGGGAT
>CAYYJS010000112.1:0-1981 GCA_964472315.1 uncultured Victivallales bacterium
GGACGTTTACCGCTGCCGTCTGACGGCCTTCTTGGTTCTGGGCGAACGGGTCCCTGCCGCCTGCGCGGTTGACTTGGGTGCGGGGAAGAAATCGCTCGTGCCCAGTGTGATGGAGAGTTCGACCCACCGGTCGATGAGCGAGCGGAACTTCTTATAGGCGGCGAGGCGGGCGCCTAGGTCCTCGACGCATTCCGCCCGCACGAAGCGACACACTGGCCGACCCCGGTGGACATAGGCCAGTTTGTGGTAGGGGCCGTGTTTTGCCGGTTTGTCGGCGTCCATGCACTTGCAGCCGGGTTTGCCGCAGACCTGGTACTGGCGCGAGACGCTGCCCGGATGCATGGGGCCCAGCGCTTGGAGGTCCCCCTTGATCCGCGCGATTTCGCGTTCCGCCGCGTCCGCTTGTCGTTTTGCATTTGTCGTCGTCATGGCGGATATGATATATAGCATATCCGATTTCGTCAACACGCAAAATGAGGGTTGTTGTGACCGATGCCGAAGTGGCGGAGTGGCTTTACGAGCGGGTGGCGGCGGAACTGCCGACGGACGCGGACATGGGGCGGATCGAGAAGGCGGTCGAGGCCGCGAGCCTGGAGTCCCGCAGGGTGGCGGCGCAACGGCTGGTCCAGCGCGCCGCGGACGCCAGCGCGCCGAAGTGCCCGGACTGCGGGGGGCGGCTGAAGGCGCACGCGGGCCGGCGGCCGCGGCACGTGCTGGCGCGCTGCGGACAGATCCTATTCCGGCGCCGCTACGGCTATTGCTCGGCCTGCGGGCGTTACACATACCCCGCCGACGCGGCGCTGGGGCTGCACGCCAAGGCGCCGGCCTCGCCGCTGGTGCAGGAACTCTGCGCGCTGGAGGCGCTGTCCGCGCCCGCCGGCCGCAAGGCGCGGGACGTCCGGCGCCTGACCGGGTTGGACATCGACCCGTCGGTCATGCACCGCGAGGCCCGCAGGCAGGGGGAGACCGCCCGCGCGCTGCGCGACCACGACACCGCGCTGGCGCAGACGCCGGAAGGGATCGCCGCGCTCGCGGCGTCCGCCCTACCGGGCCTTCCGGACGCGCCGTTCACGCTGGTGATCGAGATCGACGCATGGAACATCCGGGAGCGGGACGCATGGGGTCTCACGGGGGAGCTGGCTGCGAAGGGGCAGAAGTCCGAACGCTGGCACTGGGTCTACACGGGCACCGTCTTCCGGCTCGACCAGCGGGGGACCACCGCCTCGGGACGGCCCGTCATCTCCGAGCGCGGGTACGTCGCGACGCGCATGGGGCTGGACGCCTTCAGGCAGCAACTCTACGCCGAAACCATCCGGCGCGGCCTGTTCCAGGCAGCGCACGTGCTTATCCTTGCCGACGGCGCCATCTGGATCTGGAATATCGCCGACGACCGGTTCAAGGGCGCCACACAGCGCGTCGACCTCTACCACGTCGAGGAACACCTCTGGTCGCTCGCGGCGGACCTTCACGGAAAGGGCACGCAGGCCGCCCGGGAATGGGCGCGGCCCTACGTCGACTGGCTGACGGGCCGCAAGGACGGCGCGCTCGACGTCCTACGCGGGTTGGAGGGCCTCCGCGACGCGGCGCAGGCCCTCACCACGCAACAGCGCGAAGCGCTCGAACGCGAGATCGGATACTTCGACACGCACAAGAACCGCATGGACTACAAGAACGCAAAGGCGCTCGGCCAGCCAGCAGGCTCCGGCGCCATCGAATCGACCTGCTCGCAGTACCAGCGGCGCTTCAAACTCACCGGCCAGTTCTGGAGCCTGGCGGGCGACGAGTCCTTCCTCGCCCTGGAAACCCTGCACCGCAACGACAGGTGGCACCTCCTCTTCCCTCACGACAAGGATTGACCCGCCCTACAACGCCACCCGTGCCGACAGGTGATCGCCATCCCCCGGCGATCATTTTGTCCGCATGCCATCTTGCACTTTCATTTGAAAGCGAGAGAAGGCACCAACAGAACTGCCATGCGCCC
>CAYYJS010000113.1:0-1927 GCA_964472315.1 uncultured Victivallales bacterium
GTACTGGGAGTAGGCACGTTTCTCCGAAACGTGCCCCGGTGGATGAGTCCGGCGAGGGGTTTAAGACCGTTATGCGGCAAGGGTGCGCGGAGTCGTTCGGTGGCAATGGCGGAGTGATGGCGCGCTGGGCTCGGAGGCGGATCAACACCCAACAGCCAACACGGAATGTCCAATAGCCAAGGGAAGCCCATCTCGGTACGTGGACGAGTAGGGATTCCCAATCGTGGTCCGCTCTCGTCGCCGTTCTCGTTCACCGTGTTCTCCTTGATGCCCTGCCCCTTGACGCTTTCTGGGCCAAATACGTATCGACAATCGCTCGCTCGTCGTCTTCGTCTTCGTCGCCGTCGTTCCTTTTGTTGCCGCCGGACGCCCGCCACAGGTCATGCTCCGCCTGGCGGACGCCGTCGAGGCATTCGACCATGACGTTATCCGTTTCATCGTCGCAACCGATCGCCGCAATCTCATGGCCATGGTCTACGGCGTACTGTCCGGGGTCTCGTGATGCGTAGCTGAAGGTCATGGTGCTTCCTCCCTATTGGTGTTGCGTCGATCCGGTGTCAGGTCTTGTCCTCGACCGGCAACATAAGCGCGTTGTCCCGCGCGTCCCATCAGGCGCGGCCCGAATGTGGCTTTCGAAACCCCTCAGACGCATCGCGAGGCGGGTGGGATGGGGACCGTCCGGCCCCGGAGGGTGCGGCTTTTCGAACGTCGCTCTGCGCGGGCGCCCGATTCCGTCGGTGCCGGCCACCTCCCGTGTCCGGCGACCTGACATGACCGCCGTGCAGTGTGAAGATGAAACATCGGAGCATGACCGGCGGTTCAGACATCGCGAGCCTCGGCGAGGAGGTGGCGTACCAGCGCGTGCAGCGCGGGGCAGGCCGGCGGCAGGCCGAACGTGGCGGCGGTCTCGGGCAGACGGGTCAGCGCGCGGTCGAGCATGGCCAGCGCAGGCGGGATGTGAACGGAAAAGCGGGTCGTGCCCGGCAGCGCCGAAAGCCGTCCGAAGGCGCCAAGGGCCTGTACGAGGCGCTGCACGGCCGCGATCCAGAACTCGTCGCGGCACCGTGTGTCGTGGGGGCGGGCGGCATGGTACCGGGACCGGAGGGCATCCTGCCGGTCGGCCGGCAGCATGACGTAGGGATCGCAGAGCAGCGACGCGAGATCGTAGGCGGCGGCGCCGGGGCGCATGCCCTGAAAGTCGATCAGATGGGGCTGTCCGTCGCGGATCAGCACATTGCTCGATTGAAGGTCGCGGTGCACGAGTACGCGGGCGTGGCGCGCGAGGCGCCGCGCCATGCCGCTCAGTTCGTGCCGGATCGTCGCGCGTCGCGCGTCGCTCAGATGGAGCCGCCCCTTGAGGAAATGCGCGTCGAACAGGTCGTGCTCCCAGCGATAAAGGCGAGGCGAGAACGGCGGTTCGGTGCGGCGGGTCAACGCGTCGAGGGGGATCTCGTGCAGGCGTGCGACGACCGTGGCGAGCCGTTCGTACAGCGGCATGCAGGCGGCGATGCCGACCGCGGCGACCCGATCCTCGAGCGAGACCGTGCCCAGGTCCTGAACCAGCGTGCACCGGAGTCCGGGGTTGTCGGCGAGGACGGCGGGCACGGGGATGCCGTGGCGTTGGAGGACGCCGGTGTGATGCACATGGCGGCGGTTCTCGCGCCGCGCCCGGCCGTACGCGATGAGAATGGCCGACGTGCCACCGGCGGCGAGCCGCGTGAACGAGCGGTCCGAGCCGCGCGCGGCCAGGGGCAGGACGATGGGGAGGGGGGTAAGTTCCGGCGCATGCCGAACGGCCCGTTCCGCGCGCCGTGCGCGGGGGATGGCGGGTGGGGGGGGCAGGTGGCGGATGGCCCAGGTCGTGGCGGGGGGGGGGGGGCACGCGGCGAAGCGGACAACGGGACCGCCGGCGGGAATGGCGAGGGTG
>CAYYJS010000114.1:0-1874 GCA_964472315.1 uncultured Victivallales bacterium
GCCCCCCAGCATGTGCGCCAGCTCGACCTGATCCATTTCTCCCACACCGATTACGGCTTCACCGATCATCCCGCCGTCTGCCGCGACATGCAGGAGCGGTATCTCGACCTCGCCCTGGACCTCGCGCAGGCCACGCGCAAGCTGCCGGATGACGCGCGCTTCCGCTGGACGGCGGAAACCACCGTCGCCGTGAACGACTGGTGGCAGGCCGCCACGCCCGCGCGGCGGAAGGCGTTTCTCCAGGCGGTGCGCGACGGGCAGATCGAAGTCGCCGCGCTGCCGTTCAACAACACGCCCTTCCTCAGCCGGGACCAGTGGCAAGCCATGACGCACTGGCTGCCGGGGGATTTGTGGAAGCAGGTCAAGCCGCAAACCGCGGTCCAGAACGACGTGAACGGCTTTCCGCGCGCCGGGGCCGCGGCGCTGTTGGATCGCGGGGTGCGGTATTTGTTCGCCGGCATCAACAGCGACAGCGGCGGCCCCCCTCTGCCGCGCCTGACGGCGTTCTGGTGGAAGCAGCCCGACGGGCGGCGGCTCTTCGTTTGGCTGAGCCTGACCTACGGCGACGGCTTCTACTTCTTCGAGAAGGACGAATGGCGGCGCGGGCCGTTGCCGCGCGGGGCCGAGGGCACTTTTCGTCCGCCGCGCGCCGGAGACATTCTGCGGACGGACGCCGCCTCGCTGCGCCAGGCCCACCAGCAGTGCCTCGCGCGTCTGCGGGAGGTCGAGCAGGGAGGCTACCGGTATCCCGTGCTCGCGGTGTCCATGACCAGCATGTGGCGTTACGACAACGACCCGCCGTTTCCGCCGCTCTCGGATTTCGTGGCCGCTTGGAACCAGCTCGGCCTCCAGCCGAAACTCCGTCTCACCACAGTGACGGAAGCGCTGCGGGACCTGGAAAAGGCGGCCGGGCCCACGGCTCCCGAATACGAGGGCGAGTGGACCGATTGGTGGGCGAACGGCACCGCCTGCGCGCCGCGCGAGGTCGCCGCCAGCCGCTTCGCCAAGCGCTATCTCGCCGCCGCGCAATCGCCGGTCTGGGGGCCTCTCGATGCCTCGGCCCGCGCGCGCCTGGACAACCTGACCAGGGACCTTTGTTTGTTCGACGAGCACACCTGGGGCTCGGGCATGAGCGTGGGCCAGCCTTACAGCCTCGATGCCCAGGGCCAGTGGAACGAGAAGGCCCGGCTGGCCTGGCGCCCGATGGCGCTGGCGGAGTGGTTGCTCGGCCAGCGCGCCCGCACCCGGCTGACGCGCGAGGGCGAGGGGCTGTGGCTGGCGAACGCCGCGCCCGCCGCCTTCAGCGGTTGGGCCACGCTGGTTGCCTCGGGCCTGCGCGACGACTACCGCTCGATGGTCGATCCCGCCACGGGCGCCAAGGCGAAGCTCTATTTTGAGCCCGGGCCGCTCTGGGGCCGTCCGCAGAAGCCTGCTGACTTCAGCCGGGAGGATGTCTCCGCCACCTTCCCCGACCAAGTGCCGAACCGTTTCGCCCGCTTCTGGGTGGAGAACCTCGACCCCGCCAGCGTGCGGCGGTTTCAACTCAGCAAGGAAACGGTCGAGGAAAAGGCGCCGCCGTCGGACACCGTGCCGCCTGAAGTCAAAACCGACGCCGACGGCTGGCCCACGGCCGCTACCTGGCCAGGGATGGGCAAGTCCCTTTTTGGCGAGGGGCTTGGTGATTTGATCTCTGTCAAGGTCAACGCCTTCGCGCCGCGCTGGGCCTTGCAGGACATCTGGAACGCAGGTGACGCCGCCAAGCGCGCCCAGTTGCAGAAGGAGAAGCTCAGTTTCATCACGGCCCGCTCCGGCGGCAACGTGGTCATCGAAGAAACACCGCACACGCTCCGCTACACCCAGCCGCTGGAGCATCC
>CAYYJS010000115.1:0-1797 GCA_964472315.1 uncultured Victivallales bacterium
CTGCTCCACCTGTACAAAGGGAGAAGAGCGTCAGCAGGACAATGGGGAGTGTGAGTGTGTGTTTCATGTTCGTTCCTGTCGTCGTCATGGTTTGGTCCTGATCTATTAGTCTTTCATTTCAGCGTTTCAGGTTGCCTGCCGGTCAGCTTGTCAAACTGCAGGCCGCCAAAGTTAAAGGGGGTGGCCTCAAATCGCACGCGCAACACGTGCCGGCCGGCGGGGAGGTGGACGGTTTGGGCCGGCAGCGGGTGGTAGTTGCTCCAGTAGGCCTTGCCAGTGGTCAGGGTCGGGCTGAAGATGAATTCGCTCAGCGGCTGGCCGTCGAGTTCCAAGAGAATGCGGTCGTCCCGGTCGGAATAGCCGGCCATCGCGTCCGGGCGGGCCAGCGTGGGGTTGACCCGATAGTCGCCGCCCTCGCGGATGTCCACCGTGTAGTTGACCCAAAGTCCGCGATGTCCGGCGGCAATGCCGGATGGATCGGGTGTATTGATATGTTCTGTCGTGCGAAAACTCTTGTTCCAGGGCGGCTTTCCGAAGGAGTTTTCCGTGTAATAACTGAAATACGCCGCGCCTGGGCCGCCTTCGTCGTAGTAGCCGGCCGTGATCTTGCCCGGAATGCTCTGCGCCTTGCCGAGGTAGGGCGTCGATGGGGCCACACCGGGCATGAGCACTTCCAGACGCAGCGGTTCGGACAGGCCGGTGAGGCCGTCGTTGTCGCGCGCCATGGCGATGAGAATGTTGTCGCCCCGGTAGAGTTGTTTTGCGGGGAGCGTGAATGTTGCCGAGGCCGCAGACTGCTCGGCCCGGATGCGGCCGTTGGAAAACAGGAGCACGCTCGCCACGTTTCCATCGGCATCGTTGGCGTCGATGTGAAAGGTGACAACCTCGTCTTGTTTAACGGTGCGCGCGGGCCGGGCCAGCCGCAGCGCGACCTTCGGCTTCTGTTTCGTGCCGTGATCTTCCTGATACACGCGCACGTAGTCCACGGTGAGCTGGTCGGGCCAGTGGCCGTCGGCGTAATCGCCCTGATAGGCTTTGGCCCGCGCTGGATCGCGGAAGCACCCGGAGATGAGCACGTGCATCGGTTGCGTGGTCACCGGAACCTCGCGGTAGCCAACCCGCCACGTCTCCTTGCCGTCGCAGTAGAAGATGTATTCGAGCGGCGTCCATTCCACTCCAATAACATGGAAGTCGTCCCAAGAATCCACCAGGACATTCGTGCCTCGCGAGACGCGATAAAGCGTGTCACCATCGAGCTTGCCGACGCGTCTGTTGTTCTCCATGGCCGACTCCAGTTGCGCGTCGAAGTGCACATTGTGTGCGAAGTCGTTTTTCTTCTTCGGTTTGTAGAAGTCCTCGAAGATGTCGATCTCCTGACCCATCAGGAACGGATTCGGTCCGACCTCGACGCCGTAGAGCCAAACGGCACCCCACCAGCCAGGCTGGCGGGTGAACCGCGCGCGTGTCTCGAAATAGCCGTAGGTCTGCTGGAACTTGCCCATGGTTTGGACGCCGTTATGGTAGCGGTAGGTGCCGTCCGCGTCGCGCGTCACCTTCACAACGAAGTGACCCTTGCCGTCCACATCGGCGTGATCATCGCAAAGCCGCCCTTTCGCGCCGTTCCAAGTGAAGGCGGCCGAGCTATGCGAGCGCCGGTTCCATTTGGATTCGTCGAGCTTGTCACCTTCGAATTCGTCACTAAAGACCAGCTTCCACTGCTTGTGTGGCGGCAGCTTAGCAGACACGCCCGGCGAAGCGAGCACGACAACATTGGATACTGATCTCAGATTCGCCGTG
>CAYYJS010000116.1:0-1657 GCA_964472315.1 uncultured Victivallales bacterium
GCAAGCCCGTCAAGGCGACCCGATCAGGGATGCACCGAATCGCAAATGCGCCCCCGCACCGATCGTCGCGATTTTCGGCATTGCTATTCTCCTTTCGAGTGTTGACAATTGCTTGTCATTGCAACAGGAACAATAACTCTGGAGACGTGACAGTACGCTGTAGAAACGGCATTGCCAATGTGCCGGATTGCTTTGTTTTGTCGGAAATTGCCATGCCCGTCATCGACCAACGCGAAACGATCAGCGCGCGCCTGCTGGGTGCCGGGCGTGTGCTGCCGGACCCCCGGTGGCAAACCGAGCGGGGGGCGCACGGCTTTCACGAACTGATCTTCGTCATGCGGGGGCGGATTCGCGTGACCCTGCGGGATCAGACGATCGAAGGGCGGCGTGGCGACGTGCTGTTGTACCCGGCCGGCGCGGCGCATGCCGAACAATCGGTGCCCGAGGATCCGCTCGAATCGTGCTTCGTCGCCTTCCAGTGGCCGGCGCTGCCCGCCGACGTCCCTGCCAGCATCCGCGATGCGCGGGGGCGGTTGCGTCTGCTGGCCGACTGGCTGTGCGACGAGTGGATGCGGCATGACCCCGACCGCAACGCCATGTGCCGGGCGTTTTTCCTCGGGCTGCTGGAGGAATGGCGTCACCTGCTGTTGCACCGCGATACCGATGTTGTGGTCAGGGTGCGCGGGTACGTGCAGCAGCATGCGCCGCGGCGGATCACGCTGGACGAACTGGCGGGCGTCGCCGGAATGAGCAAGTACCACTTTATCCGGACCTACCGCCGGCTGACCGGGCGCACGCCGATGGCCGATGTGCGCATGGAGCGGCTGCGACAGGCGCAGCATCTGCTGATCACCACCACGCTGCCGCTCAAGGAGATCGCGCCGCGCGTGGGGTTGGGCGACGAATACCACCTCGGGCACGTCTTCCGCCGCCACCTCGGAGGCACCCCCGGCGCCTTCCGCGCCGGACGATCCACCCCGCGCGCGTGACCCCGTTCGCGCGGCGCGGTTAAAGTGCCAGGCCACCAGGGCGAGTTGTTGTCTCGCCCGCCAAGATACCACTTGCTTCTGTAAGAAAACATGGCTACGGTTTCTTACAGACAGAGGCGAGATGGCATGACGCAATCCATTGAAAACAAGGTCATTAGCAGGATATACGGCAACGGAAGGGGTTGGGCATTTTCTCCGAAAGACTTCAGCGACCTCGGGACCCGTTCGAGTATCGATGTGGCCCTGCATCGGTTGCTCGCCAAGGAAACGATCCGGCGGGTTATCCGGGGCATCTACGACTATCCACGGTTCAGCGAGCGACTGAAGCGGACACTAAGTGCCGACGTGGATCAGGTGGCGCGGGCATTCGCCCGCAAGTTCGGCTGGAGCATCCAGCCAACCGGGATGGCGGCCTTGAACATTCTGGGGCTGTCCACTCAGATCCAAGGGCAGTATGCGTACCTGTCTGACGGTCCGAACCGGACGTACGGAATTGGCGGGCAGGACCTGATCTTCAAACATGCTCAGCGGGCGCCTTGAAGGCCATGCCGGTGGAGGTGATCGAGAAGGACTTCTGGGTGTGTTGGGTCCTGAACCGTCTATTTCGCTCGCCCGGCATGGCTCGAAAGATTCTGTTCAAGGGCGGGACTTCCCTCTCCAAGGTGTTT
>CAYYJS010000117.1:0-1651 GCA_964472315.1 uncultured Victivallales bacterium
GGGCGTCAAGGACCGGGCCACCAGGGCGGAATTCCACATGAAGGACGCCCAACCGGAAATTCCACCCCCTCGCCACTTCACGGGTATGTCCCGGCTATCGATACCACACCAACGGCCAGTGCCGGCCGAAATCGAAGGAGTTCAGCCAGTTCCAGGCACTCTCTTTTTTCAAGCGCCGAGTCGTTCCCCGCCCCATGCGTCACCCGCCGCAGTCTTCGCGCGCAGATGGCCCTTTTCTCGCCTGTGCCACCGGTAATGAAGGCCTGGTCTTTCGCGGCGTTCATGGCCCTATTGTCCCGCTCCTTTCCCGACGTCTCTCCCGACGCGTTGACGCCCTTGATCGGCAGGCAACGTCACAGACTCTGGCAGCGGGCGTGGACGAACCGACACAAATCCGACGGCATTGAACCTGGCACGAATCGCCTTGGGCACGAGCTCCGGCCGCCCGAAATCGTAAAGCCATTCGGCTACTCTCAGGCGCACGGAGTTGTCCGTGTCGTGAAGTGCTCTCACAAGATGGCCAAAGTACACAGACGAGGCATCAAACTCCTTTCTCTTTGCCAGCCGCTCGCAAGCAAGAGCGCACGAATCTGCCGCCACGTTCCTGACCTCTGGATTCATGTCGTCCAATGAGCGCACGATTACCGGCATGACCTCCGACTCACGGCGCGTGCTCTCGAGAAACGTGGGCCATAGGGGTCACGTCTTAACATCTAACATTTCCCGAATGGTGGTCATCGCCTGGCGCTGCCGACGGTCGTGTTCGAGGCGGCGGGCGAAACGGCGGATGCCCATCCCGACGGCCGCGTAGTCCATCCCGCCGGCGGCTTCTCCCATCTCAGCCAGCGTCATTCCCGTACACTCTCGTGCCAGCGTCAGCACCTGCCAGAGGCCGACATCCCCATGGCGCTGCATGAACACATCCCAGGACTCGCCCCGGAACTGCTCAACCACCTGCGCAACATCGCCGAACGCGAACCGACGCCGCAACCCCTTTTTGGCATCCGTCTCACGACCGATTTCAGGGAGGCCACGTTTGACGCGGTCAACGAAGGCCGCCGTTCCGATCGCCAGACCGTCCCGCAGCCGATCCAACGCGTCGGGATCCGCCCCCTCCACGAACCGCTGCCGCACATACTGCCGGTATGCACGCTGTCGCTTCTCCGGCGTTGTCGAGGCCCGCTCCAGAATCGTCTTCGTGGTCAGCCAGTCCGGAGCGGAACCGTACCCCGCGTAGGCACGGTACGAACTCCACCGATAACCCCGCAACTGCGCGAGACGCGCCTTCAGCGTCGCGTCGCTGGCGTCACCCCCTTGCCCCACTGCCGCACCGCCACGCACACGCTTACTCAGCCCGAAGGCCGCAATCCGCAGCGGGTTCAGGTGCACATACACGCTCAGTTCGTACACCCAACCCGCGCCTTCCACCAACACGCTCTTGAACCGCCCCTGAAACAGCGGCCCCACCCGCCCATGCCGGGCGTTGAACCACGTGCTGTAGCTCACATTCAGCCATTGAATCGCCCGGCTCAGGTTCGCGTCGGGCGTCTCCACAACCAGGCGCCAGTGCGTGTCCATGCAGACATACGCATGCCTGCCAAAAAGAGAACTCTTTTTTCGGTTGCGTTTCGCGGGGGGGGGGCAGACTATC